>JAZDFQ010000111.1:0-2156 GCA_043807765.1 Ignavibacteriota bacterium | reverse complement strand
AGAACGAGTTTTCCAAATTTATCAGATTGGTAATCTTCATCCGTTAAGCATAAAACTTCCTTTTGTTTTTCAACAGCAAGATTTATAATTGATCTTTCTATTGAAAACTGCGATAGTGATTCTTCTTCCAGCATATCGGCGTAACGGCGTTCCTTTAGTCTTAACGAAGCTCCGTTCGTTAAATAAAACTTAGCGTTTTTAAGATTCTGTAAAACTGTAGCCGGATATTTGTTTGAAAGACCGCTTTCAATAGAATCCCGAACAATATTTGCTTTCGCTTCTCCGGATGCTGTAATGATCGCAACCGCTTTTTTGTCGTAGCATATTGTATCCAGTCCGATAGTAATAACCAGTCTATTTCTGGCTATTTCAATTCCGCCAAGATCACCGGAAGCCGCTGCTTGTGTTTCATAATTTGTTTCTATTAACCGTGTTGTTGAAAAGTGATCGCTTCCTTGAATATTAAAGCCTATATGTCCATCTGGGCCAATGCCGCCCAAGAAAAATCCGATTCCACCCATCTCTCTAATTTTTCTTTCGTAGTCTGTGCAAAACTCATCCACAATTTCAATAGTCCGCTTTTGGATTCTCTCTAATCTGTTGCTTGCCCATCTTGTCCTAAGAGAAAGATCAACTTTTTTATCGGGAAAAACTTGATTGAGCGGAAGGTTTTCTGCCGTACCAATTTCATTCACATTTATCAAAAGCGCTTTAGCCGGGTCTAGATTAAAATTTTGGAAATAGTATTTCTGTATATAGTAGTAGAAACTATTGTGCTGAAATGAATCGATTGGATAGAACTCATCTATTTGCACAAATCTAAGACTTTGCATGTCCGGTTCTATAGCTGGATTAATTCCTACTCTTTCAAAAGTTTCTACTACATCTTTCTTATTCCAATTTTTAAGATAGTACCCAACCCACTTAATAAAGTGTTCGGGTGTTTTACCCGTTGGAAGAGAAATAACTCCATTAGGATTTTTTTGAACCCATTCAATAAACCTTAAAGCTGTCAGCCGTCCAAGTTCCGGAAAACTATTTACTTGTATGATTGGAATTTTTTCTGTTGGAGGATATTGCAGCTGCTTACCGGAGTTTGTTAGATAATACCGTTCTACATTAGACAGAGCATCAATATTATGAGCGTCTATTGAAGCATTCTTGCGTTTTCTTGTACTCTTTATTTCTTGTTTAGATAAATCTGTTTTACGGGTCATTTGTTTCTAAGTTCTTCCATTAGTTAAACGACTAATTAAATTTTCTTTTACAACATCAGTACGAATTAATTACCACTCGCGTTTTTTGTGCCCTTTAAGTGAATAATAAAGAATGAATAAGTAGCAAGGGAGTAGAATCCAATACGAGCCTTGCGGTGAATAATTATCTGATAGCAACCCATACAATGGCGGAAGCAGCGCGCCGCCGGCAATTCCCATAATCAAAATGGCGGAACCTTTCTTAGTAAATTTACCAAGTCCTTCTAATGCAAGAGGCCACAAAGTTGGCCATACCATTGCATTTGCAAATCCAAGTAAAGCTAGGTAGAATATTGAATCCGGTACAGCATCAATTCCCAGCCAGCCAAAAACTATACTTGAAATTCCAACACTTGTTGTAGATGAGAATATCACTCCCATACTAAATACGAGACCGAATATTGCGGAGAGTATAAGTGCTTTTTCTTGTTTGATAAATCTAGGTATGGTAATTATTCCAACTATATAACCGATAACCATAAATGCCATTGTATAGGAAGTTAGCTGCCCAAAGAATGAAACGCCAAGATTTTTACCATACATTCCAATTGTATCGCCGGCAATTACTTCTACTCCAACATAAAAGAATAGCGCAATAGCACCCAGTATTAGTTGCGGGAATTGGAAAATACTTGTTTTGTTTTCTGCATCACTCTTTATGCTATCTTCTTCGCCGGTTTCAATTTCCGGTAGCGGAGAATAATTGATCATCGCGGCTAAGAGCACTAAAACAACTGCCATAATAATGTAAGGCATAATTAAGCGTGAGGCTAATTCATTGAATGCAATAGTTTTTTGTGCCGCGTCCATGAGTTTAAGATTTTCATCGCTGAAACTCTCCATTCCATGCAGCATCATCGCAGTAAAAACTAGAGGACTTAATATTCCGGCAAACTTGTT
>JAZDFQ010000110.1:0-105171 GCA_043807765.1 Ignavibacteriota bacterium | reverse complement strand
AAAGCCTTCGTTGGCTGCTTGGGTAAACAAATCCACATTACTGATCTTGTTGGTGCGCATCAGATTCTCTTTTTTGTTTACTCTCTTACAACGCTATTATCATAAAAGTTTTTAAATTATCTATAATTTTTCAGCAGTCTCCAATTATTAGTATTACAGCGCCCTTCTCTACGGACTGCCCTTCTTGAAAACTTATAGATTTTACAATTCCGCTGGAAGGTGAGCGTAAATCGTTTTCCATTTTCATAGCTTCTAGTATTAAAATTGGTTCACCCATCTCAACTCGATCGCCAATATTCTTCTTAATTTTAATCAGCAAACCGGGCATCGGAGCTTTCATTTCGGTGTGATGCTGCGTCTTCTCTTTATTCTTTTGAAGCTCATAGGCTAAATCTTGAAGCTTTGTTCTAACTGTTGTCTCAAAATACCAACCATCAACTAACAAACGAATATCACCATTACTTGTCTTAGTAGTTGCGGCTTCATATACATTATTTCCATAACGTAGAACAATGGAATGTGCACTAACTTTTGTAATTGAGGCAGAGATTACTTTGCCTTCAAGTTCAACAGTTCCATCTTGGTTTACCTTTACAGATTTCTTTTTATTGTTTATCGTAACTACGAACTCATTCATATAATTGAGTCCGCCAGTTATTTGCATATTTTGTGTCGTTTTTCGTTACTGAAAATTCTAAATCTGAATTTTTTATTAATGCTGCCATTACAGCTACAATATCATCAAGATATTCTGTTGATTGCCCTTTCCATTTATCCGGCACTAACGGTAAGAACTCATTTTCAAGAAAGTTTATGTCGAAAGTTCCATCCAAGAATGATTTTTGTTTCAGCATCCAATTAAACGCCGGCATGTTTGTAATAACACCGCATATTTGATATTCACACAAAGCACGTTTCATTCTCTCAATTGCTTCATCGCGGTCTCTTCCCCAGCAAATTACTTTAGCTAGCATAGGATCGTAATAGATCGGCACATCACTCATAACATCTATTCCTCTATCAATTCTAACTCCCGGACCGGAAGTCAATCTATGATGAGTAATCTTTCCAACTGAAGGGCAAAATTGTTATCAACATCTTCTGCATAAATTCTGCACTCGATAGCATGGCCGTGAATTTGTAGATCATCTTGTGTAACACTCAACTTTTCGCCATAAGCAATTCTGATCTGTTCTTTCACAATGTCAAATCCAGTTATCATTTCTGTAACCGGATGCTCTACTTGCAACCGAGTATTCATTTCGAGGAAGTAAAAACTTTTATCGCTGTCCATCAAGAATTCAATTGTACCGGCATTATAGTAACCGCAAGCTTTGGCAGCTTCAACAGCGGCTTTAGTTATTCTTTCACGAGTATAAGCGTCAACTGCAATAGATGGAGCTTCTTCGATAACTTTTTGATGACGGCGCTGAACAGAACATTCTCTTTCAAATAAATGAACGTAATTGCCATGCTTATCTGCAAGTATTTGAACTTCTATGTGTTTTGGATGCTCAATAAACTTTTCTAAGTAAACTGCATCGCTTCCAAAAGATTTCAATGCTTCACTCTTCGCGTTGTTAAAGGAAGATTCAAATTCATCATCCGAATAGATTTTACGCATGCCTTTACCGCCGCCGCCGGCTGCAGCCTTCAGCATAACCGGATAACCGATTTCTGCGGCAAACTTTTTCCCATCTTCAATATTTTTAATCGGCTCTGTTGTACCGGGAACAATTGGAACGTTATGCATTTTCATCAAGGTGCGAGCATCCGTTTTCCCACCCATCAGTTCTACTGATTTATATGATGGACCTATAAAAGCTATTCCAGCCTCTTCAACCATTTTAATAAATTCTGAACGCTCAGATAAAAAGCCATACCCGGGATGTATTGCGTCCGCACCAATTTGCTTTGCAAGCGAAATTATTTTTTCTTTGTTGAGATAAGATTCACTTGCCGGAGCCGGACCAATTAGGTATGCTTCGTCAGCTCTGCGGACATGTAGCGCGTTTGCATCTGCTTCGGAGTAAATAGCAACTGATGTAATTGATAATTCTCTGCACGCTTTCATAATTCGGTGAGCAATTTCTCCTCTGTTCGCTATAAGAATTTTCTTAAACACTATTTGAACTCAACAATTGTGATTCCCTCTCCGCCACTCTCTATACCGGAAAAATAGTAATTTTTTACTGAGTGGTTATTTCTAAGTATTCCATGAGTCATTTGTTTTAGCACCCCGGTTCCTTTTCCATGCAGAATTTCAACCCGGTCAATTCCATTCATATTTGATTCATCCAAAAAGCGGGTCAATTCTGATTCAGCATCCTCATAACGCATGCCTCGCAAATCCAACCTAAAACTTAAGGTCTGCATATCACTTTCATACTTTTTCTTGTAAACTAATTCAGCTTCGGATTTTTTTGCCGGCTGAAGATCACTCAACTTTGTTCTAATCTTCAAAGAACCAACAAGTAATACAGCTTTATTCTTTTCAGAATCAATCTCTTCAATAACACCAGCAGTAGATGTGTTTATTATTGAAGCATAATCTCCAACCTTAAAATCCTTTTTCTCAATCTCAACTTTCGGCTTTTGAGGGAATACTTTTTGCGTTTCCATTTTCAGCTTTTCGATCTTCTCTTTTTCTTGTTTAACGACCTCTTTCTTTGCCTGGGATTCGCGAATGTTTTTTATCGTATCCTCAATCTGCTTGTTTACATCTTGCAGATACAACTGAGCCTTTTCCTTTGTATCAGAAAGAATTTCTTTCTTCTGCTTTTCGAGCTTTTCAATTTTATCTTGATAAAGGTTGGCTAAGCCTTTCAAACGAAGATTTTCAAGCTCACTTTTGTTAAACTGATCGCGCAAGTCTTGCGACTTCTTTTCCAAACTAACAAGAAACTCTTCTATTTTTGTTTTATCAGTATCAAGATAGAGCTTAGATAGATTAATGAATTCATCATCAAAACCGATTCTCTGAGCAACTTCGAAAGCATAACTGGAACCGGGCATCCCTTGCTTGAACCGATAAGTTGGCTTCAATTCTTCAGTATCAAATTCCATCGAAGCATTTTGAAATTCTTCAAGCTGATTAGCAACTAGCTTCAAACTTCCGTGGTGAGTTGTTGCAAGTACACGAGCACCCTTATCTCTTAATGAAACTAACACACCAGTTGCAATAGCAGAACCTTCTGCCGGATCGGTTCCGGTTCCAATCTCATCTAGCAAAACCAACGTTTTTTCATCAGCAGTTTCAATAATGTTGCGAATGTTAGTTAAATGAGAACTAAAAGTGCTCAGATCATCTTCAATAGACTGTGCATCGCCAATGTCTACTAACACTTGCTCGAATACAGTGAAGTTAGAATCCGGGAATACCGGCACCGGAATTCCCGCTTGAGCTAAGCAAACAAGCAATCCGCATGTTTTAAGAGTAACAGTCTTACCGCCAGCATTTGGGCCTGTGATCAAAACAACCTTCTCATCTTTCAACTTCAGATTCATTGGAACAGTTTTACTGTGTCCGAGTCTTTTTACGAGAAGCGGATGGCGAGCATCAATCATTTCGAAAGCTTTATTCGCAAAATAAGATGGATGAGAACCAATTATTGCAATTGAATATTTAGCGCGGGAAAAAATAGAGTCGAGAGCGGCAATTGCATCAAGTGATTGTTTGAGCTCAATATTCCGTTCACCAACTTTTTCAGTTAGTCCTTTTAGAATCTTTTCTATTTCCCTTTTTTCAGCAAAGTGAAGGGAAAGTATTTCATTGTTCATTTCAAGAGTTTCTGCCGGCTCGATATATACTGTTTGCCCAGTTGCAGACTCTGAATGTACAAATCCTCTAACGTGGCGCTTGTGCTCTGCTTTAATAGGAAGTACAATTCTACCATCGCGCTGCGTAACAAACTCTTCTTGAACTAAATAGGAATCGCTCAACTGCTTTAGCAATCTTTGTACAAGTTTTTGTAGAGAAGCTTCCTTTTCACGAATATCAATTCTAATTTCTCTTAGTTTTGCGCTTGCAGTATCTTTTATTTCGCCGTTATCATCAAAAACTTTGGAGAAATGAAGTTCAAAAACTTTATCGATGAAGAGCATTGAAAGAATATTTTTAAAGTGATTATTTCCTTCATCATCTTTTGGCTTTAAAAACTGGAAAAGCTTTCTTGACTGCTGCGCCAGATTCAATACATCAATGATTTGTTTTGCTGTAAGAATTACGCCGGTAATTCTGCTGTGGGATAAGGTTTCATGCAAATCGGGCAAGTATTCAAAAGGTGGCTCAACATTTCTGATCAGAATTTCCTTTGCCTCGTGAACACGTAAACTCTCCAGTTCAATTTCACTTACAGAATATTTTGGCAGCATTTGATAGACTAACTTCTTTCCATTTTCTGTAGCGCAATACTTTTCAATCTGTGTAATTACTTTGGGGTATTCTAACTTTTCTAATATTTCTTTTGTTATCATTTTATTTTACTGGAGTCTATTTGAGTAGTAGTATCAGTGTCGTTTTTTTCGATGTAATTCTTGATTGCATCCGTTGCCTTTGCCCGGTTTCCAATTATAAAGTCGGTTGTCTTAGGAATTAAATTCAGCACCGAGTTATAAAAAGTCGCTTGCTCTCTCTCATCTTTCTTGGGAAAACCAAATATGTTTAGGAACAAACAAAGCGTACTGGTAAAAAAAAGTATTTGTATAACACCTATCAGCCCGCCCAGTGTTTGATTAATGATGTTATTAACTTTATCGGTTGGATGAATTATTCTTTTTACAATTGAAGTTATCAGAAGTGCTCCGAGAAAAATTACAATACCGGAGATTAAACTTGCCAAATATTCATCTTGATTGAAGAAAGAAGTAAACAGCTTGCCTACTTTTCCACCGAGTTGAAACGCAAGCACTATGGCAACAATTAATCCAATCAAACCAATTATTTTACGAATAAGACCGTCTTTAAAACCAAGAATAAAGCCAATTAAAACAATAACAAGAATAATGTAGTCTAAATAATTCAATTTCCGCTCAATAGTTTTTCTAGAATTTCACGAATTACTTTTCCGTCAGCTTTGCCTTTCAGATTTTTAGCTGCGACCGGCATAACTTTAGCAAAGTCTTCTTTTCCCTTTGCGCCAACTTCTTCGGCAATCTTTTTTACTTCAATAAGAATTTCATCTAGTGTTAATTGCTTCGGCAAATATTCTTCGATTATCTTTAACTCAGCTTCTTCTTTGTCCGATAGATCTGTTCTGCCGGCATTTTTGTATTGCTCAATAGATTCCTTTCTTTTCTTAGCGGCAACAGTTAAAATTCTCAATCCCTCTTCGTCTGTAAATTCTTTACCGCTTCCGCTTTTTTCAAATTCCAAAATTAAGGCGCGGATTGAACGAACGGTTTCTAAACGTACTTTATCTCCACTCTTCATGGATTCTTTTAAATCAATATTGATCTTTTCACTTAAATTCATTTTATCCTCTCTTTTTATTCTGCTTTAAAAATAAATCTAGCTCCAACCGGAAAGTGATCACTAAATCCACCAACATATTTTATTCCCATATAAGTTGGTAGTGCACCCCCTTCTCTATCTCCACCGTGAATTATCATAAACGCCGGTTTGATTATTTCGTATGAATCACAATCGTATTCTAACTTTTTCCCGTCATTGAAAGAAGCTGAGACAATGATCTGATCTATCATATCCCAATTGCGGGCAAATAAATATGAGCCTTCTTTTTGAGATGCTTTCTTGTAAGCTAAGTTTAGCAAAGTTCCTTTATTCTGTTTTTCGCCACAATTGAAATCGCCGGCTTTTAAAACATTTGTTAAAGATGCATCAAGTGGGCCGTCGTTAAAATCACCAAGTATTACAACATTTGCGTTTGGTTTTGATTCTAGCAAAACATCTAATGCTTTCCTTAAAGTCTTTGCTGCTGCTTCACGGTTTATGTTTGATTTTTCCTTTCCGCCTCTGCGCGATGGCCAATGATTAACAAAAAAATGTATAATCTCTCTGCTGGTCTTATGTTTTAAAACAGCATGTAAAATATCTCTTGTCGGATAACCGTTCGGAAGTTTAACATCAATTGTATTAATCTCTTCAATTTCAAAAATATTCCGATCGTATATTAGTCCAACATCGATGCCTCGTGCATCTTTAGAATCTCTGTGAACCGGAATGTAATCTCTATCTTTCATTGCATAACAGAGTCGCTTCATCATATTGAAGTTTTCAACTTCTTCAACAGCAAAAACATCCGGTCCTAGTCCCTTATTCATAAAATTAATGACTTTGGCAAGATTTGTTAGTTTAGCATTGATTTTGCCATCTGTCCAAAATTTATCTGATTCGGGCAGAAATTCGGCATCGTCAATATTCGGATCATCTATAGCATCAAACAAATTTTCAATGTTGAATTGCGCAACATAAAGCGCCTCTTTCTTGTCCGATTGGCAGATTAAGATTTGTGGAATGAAAAATGCGATCATTAGCAGCTTAACTAGGGTTTTCTTCATAATTCCATCAATTTTTTATTTTAGTAATGAATGCCTATTTTCGAATCAAAATATAACCAAAAAACATTATCAGATTAAGGAAGCTATGAGTAAAAATTCTTCCAAAAAGTTTGTAATCATCGATGCAATGGCTTTAGCATATAAAGGCTACTATGCATTTATTTCCCGTCCTCTCTCAAATTCCAAGGGAGAACCTACTTCTGCTGTGTTCGGATTTATCAATCAGCTCTTTAAAATTATTGAAGATACAAAGCCGAACTATATAGCTGTAGCGTTCGATTCTAAAGAAAAGACCTTTAGGCATGAGCGATACGAACATTACAAATCTTCCCGTCAAGCAATGCCGGAAGATATGATTCCCCAAATTCATCGCATAAAAGAAGTAATTGAGGCATTTAACATACCAATTTATATTTTGCCGGGATACGAAGCAGATGATTTGATTGGAACTGCTGTAACTGAGGCCTCTAAAATTGGGTTCGACTGCTACGCAATTACTCCCGACAAAGACTACATACAATTAATTTCTGAAAATGTCCGGGTTGTTAAGCCGGGTAAATCCACCGAAGAGATTGTAATAATCGACGAAGAGAAAGTGCGCGAGGAAATGGGTTTTGAACCAATCCAAATGATTGACTACCTCGCTTTAGTTGGTGATGCTAGCGATGACATTCCCGGTGTTGCCGGAATTGGACCAAAATCCGCCGTACCGCTTATCCAAGAATTCAAGTCGCTTGAGAACATTTACAAGAATATTGATAAGGTTAGCAAAGAGAGTATCAAGAATAAACTGATTGCGAGCAAGGAAAACGCGTTTCTATCTAAAGAACTAGCTACTATAAAAATAGATACACCTTTCCACATGAATTTTGAAGAAGCAAAGTTCGAGAAACCTAATTTTGAAAAACTCCTAGCTTTGTTTGCAGAATTGGATTTCCGAGCTTTTCCCAACAAACTCAAAAAGATTTTTTTAGAAGTAGATTCTAAGAACGAAGTTGAGAATGTAGCTGATAGTAAAGTTGAAGAGCCGCAAGATGTCATCGAGATTGCACCCGAATTGATTGCTTCTTTTGATAGAACAAAAGTTAAGTATAAACTCATCCTCAATGCTAAGGATGCTAAAGAACTGGCCAATAAATTATCCGAGGCAGATCTGTTTGTATTCGATACTGAGACTGATGGTTTAGACACATTTAACGTAAAACTAGCCGGCTGCGCATTTGCGCTAAAACCTAAAGAAGCTTATTTCGTTGCAACAAATCCTTCGCGGGAATCTTCTTCCCTTTTTACAGCGGATTTATCCGACAGACTTCCGGTTGATGATTTCTGCAAAATATTTAAACCGGTTTTTGAAAGTGCAAAGAGTAAAAAGATTTGCCAGAATGGAAAATATGATATTGCTGTAATGCGTACTTATGGTATTAGAGTGGAGAATTTCTTTTTTGATACAATGCTGGCTAGTTATGTGATTGATCCGGATCAGAAACATGGCATGGATGATCTCTCGCAAAAATATCTTGGTTATCAGCCAATTCCATTGATAGATTTGATCGGCTCTAAGAAAACACCGGAAAAAATATTTGAAGTTGAGCCGGAGCGTCTTGCAGATTACTCTGCTGAAGACGCGGATATTACTTTTAGATTATTCGAGCGACTTAAAAAGGAATTGAAGCAAGAAGGACTTGAAAAACTAGCTTACGAAGTTGAGTTCCCACTTGTTACAGTTTTGGAGGACATGGAGCGGGAAGGAATTCGTATTGATAACAATAGTCTAAAAGTGTTCAGCAATGATCTTCAGATTTTGTTGGATAATTACACCCGCGAAATTTATAAACACGCCGGTGAAGAATTTAATATTAACAGTACTCAGCAGCTTCAAAGAATTCTGTTCGATAAACTTCAACTACCGACAACTACTAAAACCAAAACCGGCTTTTCTACCGATGCTAAATCGCTTGAAATGCTGCACGGCTCACACGAAATAATTGATATCATTTCCGATTACAGACAAGTTTCTAAACTTAAATCCACTTATGCTGATTCGCTGCCGCAACTAATTAATCCAAAAACCGGAAGAATTCATACTACGTTTAATCAGTCACTCGTCTCAACCGGAAGATTATCAAGTATCGATCCTAACTTGCAGAATATTCCTATTAGAACTGATCTTGGGAAAGAGATTCGTAAAGCGTTTGTTCCCAGAGATAAAAATCACCTAATTCTTTCTGCAGATTACAGCCAGATCGAATTAAGAATTATGGCTAGTATTTGCTCTGATGAAACCTTGATGGAAGCTTTTAAAAACGGAGAAGACATTCATAAAAGGACTGCGGCGTTAGTTTTCAGAGTTGATCCAAGCGAAGTAACACAAGATATGAGACGTAAAGCAAAAGAAGTAAATTTTGGGATTCTCTATGGCTTGGGACCATTTGGACTTAAATCCCGTTTGGGAATTACGCAACATCATGCTAAAGAAATTATTGATAATTATTTTAGTTCATTCAGAAATGTTAAAACATTTATGGAGGATTCAGTTAAGAGGGCACAAGCAAAAGGCTACTCCGAAACTTTACTTGGACGAAGAAGATATTTGAGAAATATTAACAGTAAAAATAGAATAATGCGGCAATTTGAGGAACGTGTTGCAGTGAATATGCCAATTCAAGGTTCAGCAGCCGATATGATTAAACTTGCTATGATTAGGATTTACTATGCAATGACTGAAAACAAATTCACTTCTAAGATGGTTTTACAAGTACATGATGAGTTGGTCTTTGATGCACATAAAGATGAAATAAATGATCTCAGACAGCTTGTGAAGGAACTGATGGAATCTGCGTTACCACTGAACGTTCCGGTAATTGTTGAAACCGGAGTTGGTGATAACTGGCTTGATGCGCATTAATTAATAAGGGTTTTTATAACAAAAAAGGTCATGTTCAATCTCGAACATGACCTTTTTTCTCGTATAGATGATATTATGCTAATCTTTCTTTCAAATAATTAATGTTCTTGATTGTAGTCGGATCAAAGCCGCGCATTAATGCGTAGTAGTAAGTCATCCAGTCACCTAAATAAATCATATCAACTAAGCGCAGTTTATAATTATTCTCTTTACTCTGGATTGTGATAACATCTGCGCCGGTTTTTTTAATGATCTCTGTAGTAACCACAAATCTCTTTTTAACTTGCGGATGATATTCTTCATCTAAAATGTTAATGAGTTTGAAATTCATTGTAGGTTTATAACTTTCCCAGCCCATAATTTCATTATGGTCAAGTTCGGGATAGCAGTTTGCAAAAGCATGCTGTTTGGAATTCTCATTGAACTGTCCTTTGAATCTCGTTCCAACGACTGAAGTATAATCGCTAACAGAATACACTAGCGGAACAAATCCTAAAAGACTCTCAGCGATAGTGGTTGCTTCATTTTTCTCAGTTGCAAATTCTAGTCCCATTTTCTTCAGCAAACCGATAACATCTTTTACAATTTCGTTTTGGTCGGGCACAAGTTTAAGTGTGTTAAAAATATTCACAATAGAAAAGAAATTAATCCACAACGCATAGCGCGGCTGAAATCCTTTCTTAAGAATTCCAAAAGGGATATTATTTTGTTTTGCAATCTCTTCAACTTTTCCGCCGGTAGTAACACAAACAATCTGGCATTTCTTTGCAATTGCATCGTTCAAAGCAGTAAGAGTTTCTTCAGTATTACCGGAATAAGAAGAAGCTATAACTAATGTTTCTTCGTTAGCATATAGAGGTAATTCGTAATTTCGGTTTACTTGATAAGGAAACTTGAGCTCTGTTCTAAAGAAGCTTTGAACTAACTCACCCCCAATTGCAGACCCGCCTAATCCGGTTACAATAATGTTTTTAATTTTAGTTGTGTCAATCGAGGATAAATCTAATTTAATATTCCATGCAAATTCTACTTGTGAGTAAGAATCTTTTAATACTTCAAATTGATTGTCCGGATCAAGCTTTGAAATTAGGTCTTTGGTTATCATGTGTCTCTCAATAAAGGTTTTTAATTTGGTCTTGTATTTTTTTGTTATAAAACGCGTGCATCTCTGCATTAATCTCTTTTTCAGTTCTAAGTCGCAAACATTTTTCGCCAAGCTCAGCTGCCTCAGCGTAGGTGATACTGCGTATCACTTTTTTGATATGTGGTAAAATTGATGCAGATGCACTGAATGATTCTAGGCCAAGTCCAATAAGCAAAGGTACTGCAAACGGATCTGCAGCCATTTCTCCGCACAAACTAACTCGTTTACCGGCAACCTTGCCTTCAGAAATGATGTGATAAATAAATCTTACAATTGCCGGGTGAAACTCTTGGTATAGCTTTGATACAATTTCATTTCCGCGATCTACAGCAAGAGTATATTGTATTAAATCATTTGTTCCAATGCTTAAGAAATCCGATTCTTCGGCAAATTCCTTTGCCATTGCTGCTGCCGATGGAATTTCAATCATCAATCCGACTTGCATATGTTTATCGTACTGTTTCCCTTCTTTGTGAATTTCTTTCTTGCATTCTTCGATAAGTTTATTGCATTCTCTAACTTCTTCAAGAGAAGTAATCATCGGAATCATCATACGAACATTCTTGTGATAGCTTGATCTCAGAATTGCGCGTATTTGTGTCTTGAATAAATCTCGGCTATCAAGAAGAAGCCTTACACCACGCCATCCTAAAAATGGATTTGGCTCTTTTAAATCCACCGGTAATACTTTGTCGCCACCAATATCAAAAGCGCGGATTGTAACAAAATCGGGATAGACTTTATCTGCAATATCTTTATAAACTAAGAATTGTTCTTCTTCATCCGGGAAAGCTACTGATTGTTGAAACAACTGCTCAGTTCGTACTAAGCCAATTCCTTTGGCGCAATTGTGAACTATAAAATCCAGTTCGTCATTAATATCTAAATTGGCTTCAAGTTGAATCTGCAATCCATCAAGAGTTTCTGCGGGTAGATCTTTTAACTTGCTCAGTTCTGCATCATAATTCTGGAGCTTTTCAATTTTCTTATGATATTCTTTGAGATGCTTTTCATCCGGATTAATGATTACTATACCTTTATAGCCATCAATTATTATCTCATCATCCTCAGAAATTTTATTCATTGCATCGTGCAATCCAACAACAGCCGGTATATTTAGCGATCTAGCTAGAATTGCCGCATGTGAAGTTAGGCCGCCAAAATCCGTTGCATAACCTTTCACATTTACACGAGAAAATAAAACTGTATCTGATGGAGATAAGTTTGTAGTTACAACAATTACATCGCTTGCAATTCTTGAACGCCACTTTTTCTTTTTGAGATTTCGAATGATTCTATGCTTTATATCTTCTATATCGTGGGAGCGCTCTTTCATATATGCTTCGTCAGCAAGGCTCATCAAATGAGTATATTTTGATATTTCGCTATCAACAATAAATTCCGGCATTTTCATTTCAGTCTGAATTCTTTTCTTTAATGTAGAAACTAAAATTGGATCGTCGAGAATCATCATTTGCGCTTCGAAAATTGCGCCACGCTTTTCCCCAAGTTTATCAACAGCAAGGGAGAAAATTTTCTTCAGTTCTTTTTTAGATAGATCAAGCGCCACTTCTAAATTATTAAGCGCTTCATCAACATCTGTTATTTTCTCAGAAGATATTTCTTCTTTTTCCTTTGCATAAATGTATGCCTTGGCAACAACAATTCCCGGAGCAGCGGCTATACCTTTCAATACGGTATTTATCTGTCTCTCTTTCATTTTAGAGTTCGTCAAATCCTCTATTAAAGTAATCGACAATTTCTTTTGAAGCTTCTTCTTCATCATCTCCGTCAAATGAAAGTACTATTTGGCTCCCTTTTTCAGCAGCTAAAGTCATTACTCCAATAATACTTTTTCCATTTATATGAAGACCATCTTTATTCAAAAAGAATTCGCTTTTATATTTTGAAGCTAATTTTACGATTGTTGCAGCCGGACGAGTATGAAGACCGGCATTATTGATAATGGTTACAGTAATTTCTTTCATTTATTTCTATTAATTAGAGCGTTAGCCAACCAAATCATTAATTGTTGCCCCTCTTTATTTTTAAGAGAGGATAACTCTTTAAGCGCCAATTTTGTGTAGCGCTCAATTTCTTTTTTAGCGTCTTTTAAAATTCCAAGCCTAATGTACAAATTTTTGTAATTCTCTATCTCTTTCGGGTTAATTCCTTTTTGAGAAATAACTTTTTCTAGGATAAGTTTATCACTAGCGTCTGCTTTCTGTAAAGCTCTTAAAAAGAGAAAAGTTTTCTTACCTTCAATCAAATCGCTGCCTATTCTCTTGCCAAATTCATGTTCTTCAGCAATTAAGTCTAGCAAATCATCTTGAATCTGAAAAGCCATTCCAAGGTTCTTGCCGTAATTTCCGAGAATCTCAATTTCTTTTTTTGAACCACCGGCAAGTAACCCGCCGATGATGCAGCACATTTCAACAAGCGCGGCAGTCTTTTTGTAAATCATAACTTTGTATTCTGCTAAAGAAACTTTAGTACGAATCTCAAAAACTTTATCTAAACTTTGTCCTTCGCAAACTTCTATAATTCCGTATGTGAATGCATTTAGAACTTCATTCGTTCTTGTCTGTGTGTCTTTCAGAAGGCTTTCATAAGCCAATGCAACGAGATTATCTCCAGCTAGTATGGCGGTACTTAAATCATATTTTTTGTGCAACGTTAATCTGCCGCGCCTCTTATCGGAATTGTCCATTATATCATCATGTACAAGTGTAAAGTTGTGAAGAACTTCCACGGCTGCTGCGGCATTATATACTTTTGAGAACTTTCCACCTACAGATTTGGCTGCAAGCAAAACCAAAAATGGACGAAGCCGCTTTCCTTTTCCCTCAAGAATATAAGCGCACGGTTTGTAAAGTGAAGCTGGTTTACGGTTCTTAACTAATTTCTCAAGAACGACATCAATTTTTTTTATTTCACTTTTATACAATTTGGAATATTTGTCATTCAGTTGGTTCAAACTAATTCCTCTTTTTTTTTCAAACCTAATTTTGATAGTTGCTTAATCTTGGAACAACCGGTTAAATACATAATTTTCTTAACTGCCTCGAACCAGTCTTCTATTAATTTGCAGACACCATCAACATCATTTTTCACAACTTCTTGAAGTAACACTCTTGCCGATGCCGTGAAGTCGGCACCTAATGCCAATGCTTTGGCAATATCAATTCCGTTATTAATCCCGCCCGAAGCAATAAGCGAAAATTTAAATTGTCGTTTAAGTCCCGCGACAGTTCGTACACAATAAGAAGTAGGCAATCCCCACTCTTTAAAGTAACTATCAACTTGTTCGTTCCTTAGTAACTCTACAGCAGCCCAGCTGGTTCCCCCGGCACCGGCTACATCAATGCCGGAAACGCCAATTTCCAACAATTTCTTTGCAGCTGACTTACTAATTCCAGAGCCAACTTCTTTGCATATTATTGGAACCGACACTTTGTTAATCACTTTCTCAAGATTCTTGAGCAAGCCGTTAAAATTTATTTCTCCCTCTAATTGTAATAGTTCTTGCAGTGGATTAAGATGAACTACCATAGCATCTGCTTGAGCAAGCTTAGTTAAAAATTTTACTTCTTCAACTATATTTTTAGATGAAGCAACTTGTGCTGCACCAATATTGCCTAGAATTGGAACGTCGCCAGCGTTTTTCCTTACTACTTTATAAGTAGAGTGAAGTTCAGAATTCTCTAAAGCTTGTCTTTGCGAACCAATTCCAATAGGTACATTTAATTGCTTTGCTGCAATTGCAAGTTTTTCATTAATCATCTCAGCTTCACTTGTCCCGCCGGTCATACAAGAAATTAGAAATGGAAAGGATACTTTCTTCCCTAAAAACTTAGTTTCTAAATCAATCTTAGAATAATCGACTTCTGTAACTGCATTATGCTCAAATTCGTATAACTCAAAACCGTTGGATTTTTGAAATGCTACTTTATCCGTCAAGCAGAGTTGGATATGTTCTTTCTTTCGATCTGAAGTTTTTGAGGCAGCCATCATCACCAATTATTTCTAAAACCAAAATAAATATTTTCCTCTTTATAATCTTGTCGAGCAGAAATGAATGCTATAATTGAGTATATCATTTCAAATACTTTTCATTTTATTTCCCATTCTCTTAAATTGATTGCCACAAATCAAAACACAAGGTTCACAATGGCAAAGACGCGGTTAAATTTTTGGCAGATTTGGAACATGAGCTTCGGCTTTCTTGGAATTCAATTCGGATTCGCACTTCAAAATGCTAATGTTAGTAGAATATTTGAGACACTTGGTGCAAGCATTGATGAAATCCCGATTCTATGGATAGCAGCTCCAACTACTGGCTTAATAATCCAACCAATCATTGGTTACTTAAGCGATAGAACATGGGGCCGACTTGGCAGAAGAAGACCATATTTTTTAGTTGGAGCTATTTTAGCTTCGCTGGCTTTACTAATTATGCCTAATTCACCGGCACTCTGGGTAGCAGCTGGAATGCTCTGGATAATGGATGCCTCAATTAATGTTTCAATGGAACCGTTTCGTGCGTTGGTGGCAGACTTGCTTCCATCAGAGCAACGAACAACCGGATTTGCTGTACAAAGTTTTTTTATTGGGACGGGCGCAATCATTGCTTCAGCACTCCCCTACATTTTTACAAACTGGTTGGGAATTAGCAACACGGCAGCCAAAGGTCAAATTCCCGATTCTGTTGTCTATTCTTTTTACGTTGGCGCCATTGCTTTCATCGGCGCTGTAAGCTGGACTGTCTTCCGTACTAAAGAATATCCGCCGGAAAACATTGCAGAGTTTGAGCGTAACAAACAAGAAAACAAAGGTTTACTAAAAGGAGTTACCGAAATATTTGCTTCTTTTGTTTCAATGCCAAAGACGATGATTCAATTAGCTTTTGTGCAGTTCTTTTCTTGGTTCGCTCTATTTGCTATGTGGATTTATTCTACTCCGGCAGTAACTCATCATATTTACGGAGCTACAGATACATCCAGCGAATTATATAATCAAGGCGCAAACTGGGTTGGTATTCTCTTCGCAATCTACAATGGATTTGCCGCGGTAACCGCCTTTCTGCTCCCTTGGCTTGCAAAAAGAACTTCACGCAAAACCGTGCACATGATAAGTTTGATTGCTGGTGGAATTGGTCTTGCATCTTTCTATGTGATAAAAGATCCAAACTTACTTCTCATTTCTGAGCTTGGAATTGGCTTAGCTTGGGCTTCAATTTTATCAATGCCTTATGCAATTTTAGCCGGTTCTCTTCCGGCAGAAAAAATGGGTGTGTACATGGGAATTTTTAATTTCTTTATTGTAATTCCCCAAATTACAGCAGCAGCTATTCTTGGATTTTTTGTTAGAAACTTTTTTGGCAACGAAGCAATTTATGCTTTGCTGACCGGAGGTGTTTCTATGTTCATTGCTGCTTTACTCGTAATGTTTGTAAACGATGTGGATGAAGTTAAGGTTAGTGAATAGTAATTTGGCAATGGGCATTAGATGCAAAAACTAGTGCCTATTCCCTTTTGCCTAATGCCTCGCTGTTAAGATACTTTCCTTTCTTACTTCCTTCATAGCTGTCAATCTGAAGCAGCACACCTTCCAACTTTCCATTTACAAGAGGAATTCGTCTAGTGGTTTTGAGTCCGATACTTTTTCTTAAAGAAGGTTCGCCGGTATAAATAAAGGCTGATGTTCCTCTGCAATTCTTTTTTATAAAATCACCAAGTTCCTTATAGAGAATTTCAACTTCTTCTCTCTCGCCTAATCTAATTCCGTAAGGCGGATTAGTAATCAGCAGACCATCTTCAAAACTGCTTACATGATCGAAAGGATTGCATTTTAATTCAATATTTTCTGTGAAAGGCAATCTGGAAAGATTATCCTTAGCTACATCAATCATTTTCTGAGATTTGTCACTTCCCTTTATCAATCCTTTTGGCAACGGACGAATATCTTTATCAATTTTCTCTTTTAGATCTAGCCAGTTATCTTTGTTAAACTCCGGCATATTCATAAAACCAATTTTCTTGCGAAGATATTGTGCGGGAATTCTACAATAGTGCATCAGCGCTTCGCAAATAATTGTACCGGAGCCGCACATACAATCCCACAAAGGTTTTTCTCCATCCCACTTACTTAACCGAACCATTGCTGCTGCAAGAGTTTCTTGCATCGGGGCTTCACCGGCAAGAAGCCGGTAGCCCCGTTTATGAAGCGATTCGCCGGAAGTGTCTAAGCTAATAACAGCAACATCTTCTTCTATATGGAGATTCAACCGAACATCCGGATTGCTAACGCTTACATCCGGTCTTCTGCCAAATCTTTCACGAAAGTAATCTGCTATTCCATCCTTCAAACACTGAGAAGCATATAGAGAGTTTGTTACTTTACTTTTAGCAACAGAGCAAGTAATCGCGAAAGTGTCGTTTAGAGAAATCAGTTCTTCCCAGCGAATCTTTGATGCAATTTTGATTAACTGCTTTGCATCATCGCATTTTTCTGTCTTAAGCGGCGCTAAAACTCTTGAGAGCATTCTTGATGTATAATTGATTTTGTATATCGCCTCTATCTCAGCATCAAAGTAAACGCCTCTGTAAGATGTTTTCGTATTTGTCGCGCCTAGTTCCAGCAATTCCCTTTCGCACAACTCTTCCATCATTCCCGGAACTTGAGCGAAGAACCTTTTACTTTTTTGATATTCAAACATTATTGCTCTAAAATTTTGTGGTGCAAAATAATCAAATAAATGTCCTTAACAGAAAATATCCTCATTCATCTTAATGTTTGGAAATAGTTACTATAATTACGAATTTGGAGCCGGATTTTTTCTAGGACTAAATAATAATCTTTCACAACGGTTTTGCTAAGAACCATTCAATAAACCAACATATGATTACACACAAAGAACTAGCCGAACTCGCCATTAACGCCAAATCAAAATCAATCGCAACATATTCAAATTTTCATGTAGGAGCCGCATTACTCACAGAGGATGGAAAAGTTATTCTTGGCGGTAATATCGAGAATGCTTCTTACGGATTAACAATGTGCGCTGAGCGTACTGCCGTTTTCAAAGCCTTGCTAGATGGCGAGCGAAAGTTTTCAGCAATTGCTGTAGCTGGAGATTCCGACGATTACCTTCCACCATGCGGAGCTTGCCGGCAAATACTTATGGAATTTTGCGGCAAAGAATTAGACGTAGTTATGGTAAATCTTAAAGGGGAAACAAAGACATTAAAAATGAAAGAATTGCTTCCACACTCATTCAACGAGGAGTTTCTAAAATAATGCACGAATTTTCGCCACACTCATCTCCTACCGGCACCGGCTGGATTGAAGTTGTTGCCGGGTGTATGTTCAGCGGAAAAACCGAAGAGTTAATTCGCCGCTTGCGCCGAGCAAAAATTGCTAAGCTAAATGTTAAAATCTTTAAGCCAAAGATTGATAACCGCTATTCTGCAAACGAGATTGTTTCGCACAGCGAGCAATCGCTTCCCTCAATAATTGTAGAAAATCCTTTTGAAATTTTGGATTACACCGATGACGCGCAAGTAATTGGAATTGGTGAAGCACAATTTTTCTCGAAAGAGATTGTTGATGTTGCAAATAAATTAGCAGATCAGGGAAAGCGTGTTATTGTTGCCGGGCTCGATCAAGATTACCGCGGCGTACCTTTTGAGCCAATGCCGCAGCTTTTGGCAGTTGCAGAATACATAACTAAAACTTTAGCAATCTGTGTTAACTGTGGAAATCCGGCTGATAGAACGCAGCGCAAAGTAGTTTCAGCAGAGCGAGTGCTTGTCGGCGCTACAGATAGTTACGAAGCTAGATGCAGAAAGTGTCATTACATTCCCGAATAAAAAAGGCTAACAATGGAATTTTGGATTAATTTACTGCGTGGATCATTTGGTATAATCATTCTGCTTACAGTTGCATTTTTGGTATCGAACAATAAAAGAAAAATTAATTGGCGTTTAGTTGCTACCGCTATCGGAATGCAAATCATCTTCGCTGTCTTTATCATTCACAGCGAATATTTGCGTTCGATATTTTTTGCTCTCGGCTGGCCAAAAGACGTTATTAATTCTATAGGATCCGGTATTGTTGCACTTCTTGGCTTCACGCAAAAAGGTGCAGAGTTTGTTTTTGGTAAACTAGTTTACAATACCGGACCGGATAGCCTAGGCTTCTTTTTTGCCTTTCAAGTATTACCAACAATTATTTTTGTTTCTACATTAACCTCAATTTTATATTACTTGGGAATACTTCAGCTTGTAGTTAAAGGCATGGCTTGGATTATGTCCAAGTTACTTGGAACAAGCGGAGCCGAATCACTTTCGAACACAGCAAATATTTTTGTTGGTCAAACGGAAGCTCCGTTGCTTATCCGCCCTTACATTGAAAAAATGACTAATTCAGAACTGCTTACGGTTATGATTGGAGGTATGGCAACCATTGCCGGCGGCGTTATGGCAAGTTATATTCAAATGCTGGGACAATCATTTGCAGATGCAAATAACATTCCACTACAGCAAGCACAAATTAAATTTGCCATTCAACTTTTAGCTGCAAGTGTTATGGCGGCTCCGGCCTCATTAGCTGTTGCAAAAATTATTTATCCCGAACTTGAAGAACCGGTTACAAAAGGCACAGTTAAATTAAAGGTTGATAAGAATGCTTCTAATGTTATTGAAGCTGCTGCTGTTGGCGCGGGTGATGGCTTGCAATTAGCTCTAAATGTTGGTGGTATGTTAATCGCTTTTATCGCGCTGATTGCTCTTTTGAATGCAATATTTACCGGAGTTGGAGATTTAGTTGGCATAAACACTTACTTACTTAAAGCCTACGGACAGCCGCTTTCTCTTCAACTTATTTTTGGAATGGTTCTTCAATATTTAGCTTATGGAATTGGTGTTCCGTGGAACGATTCATTTCATTTCGGCAGTTTGATTGGGACTAAGGTTGTACTCAACGAATTTGTTGCTTATGCAGATTTAACTACACTAATCAAATCGCATGTAATGAGTGAGAAAGGAATTATGATGGCAACATACGCACTTTGCGGCTTTGCTAATTTCTCTTCGATTGCCATTCAAATTGGTGGAATTGGACCGCTTGCGCCAAACCGTAAAAAGGATATTGCTGCTTTAGGATTAAGGGCAGTACTCGGCGGATTGCTTGCAACATTAATGACTGCAACATTAGCGGGGATTTTAGTTCAATGATAAACATGAGCGCACAGTACAGAGAAACCTACGAATCTTTGGCAAAGCAAATTCCTTTTGAGCCGGAGATTTGCGTTGTACTCGGCAGCGGACTTGGAGACTTTGCCGAAAAAGTTGAAACTGTAAAATCTATTTCAACTTCTTCCCTTCCAAATTATCCGGTATCAACAGTTCAAGGGCATCAAGGATATTTACATTTTGCTAACTACGCTGACAAAAAGCTTCTGATTATTCAAGGAAGAATTCACCTTTACGAAGGTTACAGAATTTCTCAGTGCATGGTTCCGGTTTTCATTGCTTCAAGACTGAATTGCAAAAAGATACTTCTTACAAATGCTGCCGGCGGAGTTAATCATCATTTTAAGCCCGGCGATTTGATGCTCAACTCATCGTTCAACGGAATGAACATTAAAAAAGATTTAGCTGATTTAATTGGTGTTACATCTCTTGAAAAGAGAAATGGATTTATTGATTTCCCTTCCGGCAATTTCAATAATGTAATTAAGAAAGCCTCACTCGAAGAAAAGATTTCGCTCAAAGAAGGAGTTTATTGGTACAATAAAGGTCCGGCTTACGAAACTCCGGCTGAAATTAAAATGACGAGCAAGCTGGGCGGTGATGCGGTTGGTATGTCCACTGTACACGAAGCTGTTTACGCGGCTTATCTCGGAATGGAGGTTTCAGCAATTTCTTGCATTACAAATATGGCGGCTGGTCTATCCTCACAAAAACTTTCCCATACTGAAGTAATGGAAACCGCCGAAATGGTAAAGATAGATTTTGAAAGGCTGGTAAAGAGAATCATCCAAATGTCTTAAAGCTGGGGTTATAAATGATTGGATTGACAGAAGTAATTGCTGAAGTATTTATCGGGAAAGGAATTGAAAAACTTATAACGATTACAAAAAGAGACTTTGAAGAACGGCTAACCGGCATCTTCAACCAAACTATTTCAGAATTTGAAAGGAAACATTCTTCCGCAACAACAAATCCATTTTATAATTTTCAAGACGTTCAAGAGTCTCTACTTAAATTCAGTTTCTTTAATGAATTCGACAAACAGCTTGTAGCAGACACCATCAATAACAACAAATCTTGCTCAAAACCATCTGATGAGGAATTTAAAGACTTCATCAACATATTTGTAGGGAATATTAGAAAAGACTCCAAACTGAAAAAGATGGAATTAAATGAGCGAGGGCTTGAAATAATTATCGGCAAAGCAGACAACATCCTTGAAACTGTCAATGAGATTAAAAGCGATGTAAAGAAAATTGTTTATAGAAAAGATGACTTTCCCCGTGAGCTAACCAAAATACCGCACAGCATGACGGAAAACGTTTTTGGACGGGAAGAAGACTTAGCCGATCTACAAAACTTGCTTGCAGTAAACAGTTCCGTTCTTGTGGTAAACGGAATGGGAGGAATTGGAAAAACCACTCTTGCACAAAAGTATGTCCAACTGCATAAGACCGAGTATGACCACATTGCTTTTATTGAGGTTGGAACCGAGTTTGAGTTAAAAGAAAATGGGGATGATAAAACAACCTTCCTTTCTGCTTTTGTTGATACAAAGGACAACTCCTTGATTCACAATTTGGGAATTAGTTTTGAGGATAAAACTCCGCTTGAAAGCAGATTCCTAATTGTTATGAATAGTTTGCGCAACATTAAGGGGAACAATCTTCTTGTTATTGATAACACCGGCGGTATAATAACTCACTTTGTTGATTATCTCCCCTCACCACCTAATTGGAAAGTGCTGGTTACAAGCCGGCAAAAGATGAGCGCGTTTGTAGAACAAGAATTAGATAAGTTAAAACCGGAACCGGCAAGAAAACTATTTTACAAGCATTACAAAATTGAAAAAAATGACCCGCTTGTTGATGAAATTCTTGAATACATAGAGCGGCATACTTTAACAATAGAACTGCTTGCGCGTACTTTTAACGATAGTAATACAAAACTTGCCTCTATTAAAAGCTTAATTGAAAAAGAGGGACTAAGCTTTGCCGGAAAAGTAAAAGTTAAGGTGCCCCACGGTAAAGGTGAGGGCGGCTATTTGTTTGAACACTTGCTTGAGACATTTGTAATGAACGTAGATGAAGGGTGCAAAAGTGTGCTTTGCTCTTTCTCTGTTTTGCCCTCTTCTTTTATTGAATATGATGACCTAAAACAGCTATATGGAATTGAAGAAAACACTTTTCTTGAGAAGATAAACCGCCTTGTTAAAACCGGCTGGCTTATTAAAGATGAGCAAAACTGCGCTTACCGCTGCCACCAGATTATACAAGAGGTTTGCAGAAAGCAGCTTGAACCGGATGAAGTTAATAGTGAAAAATTAATTAGCAGTTTAACGAGCCTATTAAGAGTTGACTACAACAAAGATAACCCGGTTGAAAAGTTTAAGTGGATTGGATATGGTAGTACAGTTGTTAAGCATTTACTTACAGAGACTGAAAGACTAGGTGTTTTAGCTAACAATCTTGGATTACGGCTACGAGACATCGGATATTTAAGTGAAGCAAAAGAATTAATGAAGAAAGCTCTCGCTTCATGTATCAAGAACTTTGGAGTAGAGCATCCTAATACTGCAAGAATCCGTTCAAACCTTGCGCTAATATTAAAAGATCTGGGAGATTTAGAAAAAGCGAAAGAATTAATGAGGAAAGCTCTCGCTTCATGTATCAAAAACTTTGGAGAAGAACATCCTTCTACTGCGAGACGCCGTTCCAATCTTGCTACAATATTAAGAGCTTTGGGAGAGCTGAATGAAGCAAAAGAATTAATGAAGAAAGCTCTCGCTTCATGTATCAAGAACTTTGAGTAGAGCATCCTAATACTGCAACAATCCGTTCAAACCTTGCGCTAATATTAAAAGATTTGGGAGATTTAGAAAAAGCGAAAGAATTAATGAGGAAAGCTCTCTCTTCAGATATCAAAAACTTTGGAGAAGATCATCCCGCTACTGCTAGAAGACGTTCCAATCTTGCTATAATATTACAAGATTTAGGAGAGCTGAATGAAGCCAAAGAATTAATGAAGAAAGCTCTCTCTTCAGATATCAATAACCTTGGCGAAGATCATCCTTCTACCGCTAGAAGCCGTTCCAATCTTGCCATGATATTACATTCTTTGGGAGAGCTGAATGAAGCAAAAGAATTAATGAAGAAAGCTCTCTCTTCAGTTGTCAAAAACTTTGGCGAAGATCATCCTTCTACTGCTATAAGCCGTTCCAATCTTGCTTTGATATTACAAGATTTGGGAGAGCTGAATGAAGCAAAAGAATTAATGAAGAAAGCTCTTGATTCGGATATTAAAAACTTTGGCGAAGATCATCCTTCTACTGCTATACGTCGTTCCAATCTTGCTCTGATATTAAAAGATTTTGGAGAGCTGAATGAAGCAAAAGAGCAAAGCGAAAAAGCTTACTTATACTATAAAAAGAAATTTGGAGATGAGCACCCTACAACTAAAATTATAAAAGGCAATTTGGAAGTAATTCTAAGAGACATAGAACAAAAAAAGAAGAAGTAAATGCAATCAAGGAGTTCCATAACAAAAGCTGGTTAATGGCGGGAATTTTAATCAGCAGAGATTCTTAACGCAAGTTCAGAAGCGGCAACAACAACAGCCGTTTCACTTCTTAAACGGTTTTCAGTAAGTCTAATTTTCGTCTCTTCGTTCATAACTCTTAATTCTTCGTTAGAGAAACCGCCCTCAGGACCAAAAACGAAGAAGCAATGGTCAATTGAGAATTGAGAATTGAGAATTGAGGAAAGCGTTTGTTCAGCGTTTTGATCGAAAAAAAACTTCTTCCCTTCCAGTTTCATTATCTCACTAACGGATTTACAGTAAGCTACATTCGGAAGCCAAGCACGCAGAGATTGCTTCATTGCGGCAAGTACAATCTTTTGCCAGCGGTCAAGTTTTTCTCCTTTTGCTACCGTACGCTGAGAATCATAAATAATAAAGTTGGTTATGCCAAGCTCTACACATTTCTCCAAAGCAAATTCAAAGCGGTCGGCACTTTTCAAACGTGGAATGCAAAATGTAACATCGGCTAATTGGTTCTTATATTCAACGGAAGAAACAATGTTTGCGGTTAATGATTTCTTTTCAAGCAGTTCAATCACAGCTTTATAGATAACGCCCTTTCCGCCGGTAATGTAAATCTCATCACCTACCTTATGGCGCATAACATCCTTAATGTGATGGCACTCCTCGCCGGAAACTACTATTAAGTCTCCACTTACATTTTCAGAGAAGTAAAGCTCAACGTCAGAAAGAAAATTGCTCACTTTATACCTTACTTATATATATGGTTACGTCTTCTAGCGACTGATACACAACAAAATATTTGATCCACTATCAGAAAACTTCTTTCAAAGTCACATAATTAGCTATCTACAAGCATTTCCATTTTCTAATGATGTAGTTTATCATTTTTTCACTTCTTCTGTCATTGGTTTTTGATAAATAAAATCAATCCAACAACCAGCTATATGACTCCCAACAACTTGTCTTTTTATTTTCGAAACATCTTTTTTCAACAATACGTTTCCATGATATTGATTATCCCTAAGTGGTTGCCTTTCGTAGAATAATACATCCTTAAAATTTTCCAACTTCATAATATGATCAAGTCTCTTTCGATCGAGAATAGCCGCTCCGACCTTAAACTGAATATTTCCATCTTCTTTAGTTTGTGATAAAATATGATTAATGGCATACTCATCATCATTCCAGCTAATCGACTCTTCGTTACAATTATCTTCTCTGACGGGTGCGTTAGGTCTTATTTGTGAAAAAAAAGCAGCCCCCGAAAGTTCACCATTTTCGTCTATCATGTTTTTGTCAGAGACACCGCGAAGAAATAAGTCGGGATAACTCATGCTCAAACATGATTTACTATAAATTTCAAAAAATCTACTAATTGTTTATCAATCTGATCTTTTTCGATTTTCCCATATTTGTTTAATGAATCAAATTTATCGTTTGATACAAAATACCAAGATGATTCATTTTCATCTTTTTCAAATGAAAATCCAATTCTAAAATCCTTAAATATCCAATCTACTAAAGCAGATTCGTCTTGTTGATCTGGAATAATCATTAATGGTGGGAGTTTACCAATATCAATTAGTACACTTTTGTAAAAAAATAATATTGATTGAAAATGCTTAAAAAACCAGACTATTTGTTTCTTTACATTAGCATTCGAAATTTCTTTCAGAATACTATTATGCTTAAATATATCATTGTTGTTAGGTAATAAAACATAATAGTTGTCTAGATTGTCCAGTCCGCTCGTAGTTATGTTAATATCATTCTTATAAGACATCTGTTGATCATGAATAACAGAGCCAGATCCAAATGTAGTAGCCTCTGGATCATAGTTCAGGAGTGATTCCTTATTCCTTAAGAAATTATAAAATTCGTTCATATGTTTACCGGTGTCATTGCTGTATGTAGTTTATCTGTTATTATGCATCTGATTAGTTTAGAAGCTCTTTCATGTAAGAACTCTAATTTTTCTAGAGCTTCGTCTGTTTTCTTTCTTTCAGTGTTATGAAAATCGCTATCAACCATAAAGCAACTTTCACCACTGGTTTGTTCTTTAACGCTAGAAATAACCATTCTTACTAGGCTAGCGTCATCTGTCAGTTTAATTTCATATGCTGATTCGAAATTCTCAACTTTATTAGCAAATGTAGAATATAATAATCCAAGAAATTCGGGTTTTATTAAGTCTGACCAGCTTACATCTTTCAATCCAAGGTTGGACCGATTAAAGACGTCTTGATATCTAAGCCCTATCCGTGTAAAAAATGGAGGTAGATAAATTTCATTGAAAGCATTCAGAATATAAGTGAACCGTTCAATGAAATTCTCCCATTTCTTATAATCTGCTGAAGATAAAGTTATAAAAGTTCTAGTGAGATTAACTTTCCACAAATTATCTTCAGAAGAAAATTCGTGATTCTTTATTGGTGATTGTTTAGCTAAAAGTTGCCCTAAAATATTTGGCGAACCAGCATGATTAATTTGCTGGATTAGTTCTTGTTTCTCAAAATATAACGGGAATTTATCTCTAATCTTTTCTTGGAATGGAGACGGTACTTCTGAATCAATTTTCAAAATGGGTGGAAATCTAAACTGACATATAACATTTACGAGCGGATTGTTTTCGTAAATGACCCTCTGTACGTCTGGGAATGGCATAAGTTTACTTTGTTTTAATTTCGTAATTAAGTTAAATAAAAATATTCGCTGATTCCAATTACTAGTACATTGAAAACTACTAAATGTTTCAGCAAATTATAGATATAAAACTTACAATGAAGAATAATTGATACACATTTATCAATTGCCTTTCAACGTCAGAAAGAAAAGCCGGTTGCAAAAACTATTTCTCCTTTTCCAAGTTCATTAATTGCGTATTCAAATCTAAAAGCATTGTATGGCAAGAGCAGCAAGGTTATTCCAACTCCGTAACCGGAATAAAAGTTTTTCAAAATCAGCGGCTGTCCGTTTTCAAAAACTGTTCCGGCATCTGCAAAAATGTTAACATGAATACCAATACGTGCCGATGTTAAACTTTGCGGAATTAGTGGAAGCTTTATACTTACGTTCCATTCATCTAAAACCGGATAGCTCAGCTCAAGAGAAGTTAGAATTGCGTTATGTCCTTCAACAAAATTGTTGTTATGCCCTCTAATTTTTTCAGAATAACCCAAGTAAGCATAATCATAAAACGGAACTTGTCTGCCAAATGTTCTTTTGTGGAAAAATCTAAGCTTACTAGAAAGCTCACCTATTAGAGTTTGATAGCCACGCAAGTCAATCTCAAAAATATTATAGCTGATATTATCTACTCCAAAACCTCTGTATAAATAATTCACCAAGGAATAAAATCCGTCTTGAGAATAAAGCTTCAAGTCGCGCGAATCATAAAAATGATATAAACCGGCACCCGGTAAATGATCTATTAACTTTCCGGAAGCAGTAATTGCGCTAATGGGTTTTGTCTTCGCTTCCCAATAATTAAAAGATAGAGAGCCGCCAATTAGATTAAACTGGTTTAACCGCTTCCATATACCAATCGAGCTACTGATAACTCTATATGAAAAATTCGCTTTGTTTAACCGCTCAGCCGCTTTATTCCTATTGTTAAAATTGATATACCCGGTATAAACGGAAAAGCCAATATCTTCGGCATATAACAGAGCCGGGTTCTCATATTTCATGGAAAAATATTTATCGTAACCAAGTCCAACGGTAGCACGCAGAGTTTCGTTTCTGCCCCGAAAATTTTTAAGAGAAAAATCTATTCCGTAGGTGAGTTTTTTTATTGAGTTGTTTTGAGTGTACCAAAAAGGAATTGGATACAAATACCAAGCTTCGGTTACATCAATTACAAGAACATTTTTTCTTTCAATTCTTTCGATAAACAGCTCAACACGGTTAAAAAGAGTTAAGCTAAAAATTCTTTCTTTGTTGAAGTGGAGTTTTTTGTTATCAACTGTATCGCCAACGTTAAATGTCAGCTCGCGTAGAATAATAAAATCTTCGGTAGTATCATTTCCTCTGATTACAATGGAATCAATTTTAACCGGTTCTGTGAGGTGTACTGCAATTGAATCTTGCTTGGTTTGAGAAAAGCTGATGAGATTGATTAAAAACAGAATTGCTAATAAATAAATCGTTTTCATCAGCTTAATATTTTAGAAAGCTTTGCATAGATTGTAATAAACAGCTATGCACTTATCTTGAATTATCGGAATACCTTTTTTGATAACCGGCTTAACGGCTTCATCATTTCTAACACCTTGTTGCAGCCATAGTGCCTTTGGGTTTACCGAAAGAACATCTTCAATAATTTCCGGAATAGTTTCTGACCGGCGGAATACATTTACAATATCAATCTTGAACGGAACATCGGCTAAGCTCGCGTAAACATCAAATCCAACGGCTTTCTTTATCATTGGATTTACACCAACAACTTTATAACCTCTTGAAGCCATAACTTCCGAAATCTGAAAGCTTGTTCTACCGGGATTATCTGAAAGTCCAACAACAGCAATAGTTTTTGCCGAGTGGAGCAATTCGCAAATCTGTTTCAATTCTTCTTTATCGTTCAATTTTTTGTCTCTTCATATTCTGAAACCGGCAAGCAACTGCAAACTAAATTTCTATCGCCGTAAGCATCGTTTACTCTAGCTACACTTGGCCAGAACTTGTTTTCTTTAACTGCACTAACCGGAAACGCAGCTTTCTCTCTGGTGTAGGAATGTTTCCACACAGCACAAATTACCGAGTCTGCTGTATGAGGCGCATTCTTCAAAACGTTGTCATCTTTTGGCGAATTACCTTTTTCAATTTCGTCAATTTCATTTCTAATCTGAATCATAGCTTCAACAAATCTATCAAGTTCACGCAAAGGTTCGCTTTCAGTTGGTTCAACCATTAACGTACCCGGAACCGGAAACGAAACAGTTGGCGCGTGAAATCCATAATCCATCAAGCGCTTTGCAATATCCCCTACTTCCACACCGGATGTTGCTTTGAAATGTCGGCAATCTAAAATCATTTCGTGAGCGCAGAAACCATTTGTTCCGGTGTATAGCACCGGATAATATTTTCCCAGCTTAGCTTTAAGATAATTAGCATTAAGAATTGCAGTCTTAGTTGCATAAGTTAATCCCGCTTCACCCATCATTTTGATGTATGCGTAGGAAATTGTTAGCACACTTGCACTTCCCCACGGCGCTGCCGAAATAGAAGTGATTGCTTTTTCTCCGCCAACTTTTACAACCGGATTTCCCGGAAGAAATGGAGTTAAATGTTTTGCTACTGCTATTGGTCCAACGCCGGGTCCGCCGCCGCCATGAGGTATTGCAAATGTCTTGTGCAGATTGAGATGACAAACATCAGCGCCAATAAAGCCCGGATTAGTTAAACCAAGCTGGGCGTTTAAGTTTGCGCCATCCATGTAAACTTGTCCGCCATTTGCGTGAATGATTTTACAAATCTCAATTATGCTTTCCTCAAAAACTCCGTGAGTTGATGGATAGGTAACCATCAATGCCGAAAGTGTTTCTTTATATTGTTCAGCTTTGGCTTTCAAATCGGCAACATCTATGTTCCCTTGCTCGTCACATTTTACGACAACAACTTTTCCGCCAGCCATTACGGCGCTTGCCGGATTTGTTCCATGCGCTGATGAAGGTATTAACACAATATTTCTTTGGTGGTCTCCTCTGCTGTGATGATATGCGCGGATTACCATTAGTCCGGCAAATTCTCCTTGCGCACCGGAATTTGGTTGAAGTGAAACAGCATCGAATCCCGTTATCGAAGTTAATTGTTCTTCTAACTCCTTAATCATCTGTTGATAACCGCCGGCTTGTTCAATCGGGGCAAATGGATGCATGTTACCAAATTCAGCCCAGCTTAATCCAAACATTTCCGAGCTGGCGTTTAATTTCATTGTGCACGAACCAAGAGGAATCATTGAAGCGGTAAGTGATAAATCTTTTTTCTCTAATGATTTTAGATAGCGCAGCATTTCTGTTTCGGAATAGTAAGAATTGAAAACCGGATGTGTAAAATATGTGCTTGTTCTAATAATCTTTTCTTGAACAGAACTGCCAAGGTTATCCAGAGATAACTTCTCAACTTTCTTTCCAACTGTTTCAGCAAATAATTCAAGCAACTCAATAGCATCTGCTAGAGTTGTTTGTTCGGAAATTGAAACACCAACGAAAGATTTTTCATATCTCAGATTCACTTTCTTACTTTCAGCTAGTGCTTTCAACTTCTTTGCTTGAGCTTCAGACAACTCCACATTTAGAGTATCAAAATAAAATTCGTTTGTTTGGTTAAAGCCCAGCTTCTTCAAACCATTGTTTAGATATTTTGCTAAACCATTTACACGATTTGCAATTTTGCTTATGCCATCTTTGCCATGATAAACAGCAAACATTCCAGCCATAATCGCTAGAAGGACTTGAGCGGTACAGATGTTGCTTGTTGCGTGTTCACGTTTAATATGCTGCTCGCGTGTCTGCAAAGCCATTCTCAAAGCTCTGTTTCCGTTTGCATCAACAGAAATACCAATAATTCTTCCCGGCATCTGTCTCTTAAATTCATCCTTAGTAGCAAAATAAGCTGCGTGCGGTCCGCCGTAACCCATCGGTATTCCAAATCTTTGTGTAGAGCCAACAACTACATCAGCGCCAAATTCACCGGGAGGTGATAGCAATGCAAGAGAAAGAATATCAGCCGCGACAGCTTTGTAAATTCCTTTTGCTTCAGCTTGCTTAAACAAATCTGTGTAATCGTAAACTGCGCCATCGCTTGCCGGATACTGAACAAGCAATCCAAAAATATCATCGGTCAATTCAAGATTAACATGGCTGCCAATTCTTAATTCAATTCCAAAAGGTGCGCAGCGTGTTTTCAAAACATCAATCGTTTGCGGAAAACATTCTTCTGAAACCCAAAATACATTTGCGTTTTTCTTAGCTGTCTTTCTTGCGGCAAATAACATAGTCATTGCTTCTGCAGCCGAGGTTGCTTCATCGAGCAAAGAAGCGTTTGCAACCGGCATAGCGGTTAAATCGCAAATCATTGTTTGAAAGTTTAACAGCGCTTCCAATCTTCCTTGTGAAATTTCGGCTTGATAAGGTGTGTACTGTGTGTACCAGCCGGGATTTTCTAAAATGTTTCTCTGAATTACTCCGGGCGTGATAGAAGGATAATAACCTAATCCAATGTAATTCTTGAACAACGCATTCTTTTGGGAAATCTCTTTTAGCGATTGCAAAAACTCGGTTTCTGTTTGTGCTTCTTCCAGCTTAACTTTTTCTTTCAAACGAATTGATGCCGGAACAGTTTTGTCAATCAATTCATCAAGAGATGAAACTCCAATTGCAGAACACATATTTTTAATATCGGTTTCTCTTACGCCAACATGGCGGTCAACAAACTTTTCAAACGATTCGAAGCTCATAATAATCCCAAATTTTGAGGTTTTATAAAATTTTTTAGTGACGAAATATAAATATTTGAAAGAAATTGGAAGGGAAAATAATTATGTCCATCCAAGAATTAAGTTAAAATTTTACGATATCTCACTCATCAAATATTTTGCGTAAATACTGAATACTTTTTGCTGAATTATCTAAGGACGGCATCATACTATTCTCGTAAATACCAAAGTCATAAAGTAGTTGCAATATTTTTGTTGACTGATGCCTAACTAAGCGAACTCTTCCTAAAACATCGCTCATCTTATGTAATTCAATAATATTTTCAATAGTAGGAAACTCACCATTTTCTATGAAATAATTATTAGCAAATGGGATATTAACAAAAAGTCCTCTTTGAGCTAACATATTCGGATTTCCGTTCCTAGTAGGCTGAATGATTTGTAATTTATTTTGTAATGAGTTATGATCATTTAAAATGTATATCACCAAATAATCATTACCATTCTTGTCTAGCGAATTATAAGCAGCAAAATACGCTGCTATAAGAGGGGACTCTGTAAAGTCGAGGAATCTTGTAGGAACACCATGATGTTGGGCTAAAGCGATTGCATCTTCTAAATACTTTTCGGGATAGTACAAACTAAAATCATATTTATCATCTAAAATTGAGTTAAATACTTCGTAATGTTCTTTAAGGCGAGTCAGTGGCAAAGGTGTATTTATACCTACACGATCAGCACTCTCCAAAAACGAAATTAACGCATTTATTTCATCTCTTAAAAAACTCGCTAATCTTATACCGTTATTCTTACTAATGTTGAAATCTGTAGAAAAAGGGAAAGAGACATACTTTGCCACGTCTCTGCCTCCATTTCTAAATAGTTTTGGCTGAAGCGGTAAATCTGCTTCAGCTTGTCCCCTAAAAATGTAGTTATTTGTACCCCAATTTGCAGCTGATAATAAACCATCACTTCTGAATAATTTATTTGAAACAAAAAACTCAATGAATTTTGTTGCATCATTAAAAATTTCGTCCAAAAAATAGTACTGAAATTCTCTTTTCATTTTCTTTACGTGAGATAAATTTTGTTCACATTGAATCTATTCATTTATGCCGCCTGAGTAACGACCTTAATTGTTTCTAACTGACCTTTCATTTTATCTTTTGCAGTTTCCAGATCATATCTGTTCTGCAGATTCAGCCAAAATTCTTCGGAGAGACCAAAGTACTTGGAGAGCAATAGTGCAGTTGGCGCAGTAATTGCGCGGTTACTCAGCACAATCTGGTTAATTCTTGATAGAGGTAGGCCAAGGTCTTTAGCAAGCCTGTACTGAGTAATTTCCATCGGCTTAAGAAATTCTTCAAGTAGTATTTCGCCCGGATGAACCGGTACAATTTTATTTTTCATTTTCATTTCCCTTTATGATAATCTACAATTTCAACTTCGTATGCGTCGTTGTCTTTCCAGCTAAAAACAATCCGACATTGATCGTTAATTCTAATACTGTACTTCTCAGCCAGTTTGCCGGTTAACTTTTCAAGCATATTACCGGGTGGTCTCTTAAATCATTTATATTTCCGGCAGCTTCAAGCAACAATAATTTTCTGTAGGCAGTTCTCAGTATTTGCGGCGGTAGCTCCTTTACTTTAGTCCTTGCAAACAATTCTGCCGTAACTTTATCCGCAAATGATTTTATCATGGCTCAATAATACCGTTTTGCGTTATTACAAGCAAGGTTTGTTTAAGTAATTTAGAATTGAATGAGAAATTGATTTGATAGTCTTTTAAGATAAGCCTTGCCGGAGGCTTTCTGCTATTCGTCAACTGTGATATTTATTTATGATTCTTCAGCTTTTCGAGTGCGTCTTTAGAGGCTTCTTGCTCTGCTAATTTTTTATTCTTCCCTTCTCCGGTCCCATAAACTAGATCACCAAGTAGAGCATTAACAATAAAATTTTTGTTGTGATGCGGACCTTCTTCAAACGCAACTTTATAAGTTGGGGTCGGCAATTTGAGCGTGTGCGTCAATTCAAGTAGCTGTCCTTTATAATTTGTATCCTCTAAGAAAGCATCATCTTCAACATAAGGTTTAATTACAAAGCGGTGAACAAATCTTGAAGCTTCGTCATGTCCGCGATCATAATCAATTGCACCTATTACAGCTTCCAAGGCGTCAGCCATAATTGATTGAAATCCATCTTTAGAGCCGCGCAAGTATCTTTCGTTGTATAAAAGTAAATCTTTCAAGCCAATTGCTTCTGCGGCAGCATATAGTCTGTGTCGGTTAACCATTGAAGCCCGAGCTTTTGTTAGAAAACCTTCATCTTCATCGGGAAATTTTTCAAACAGATATTTTGCTACTACCTTATTTAGTACAGAATCGCCGTAGAACTCTAAACGTTCATTTGATTTATCAAGTTCGGGTCTAATTTCCAGATAGGAACGGTGAGTAAGAGCTTTTAGATAATACGATTGATTGAAAATCTTGAATCCTAACAACGATTCAAGATTTTTTAAGTTTGCTAAAAATCTTTTATCTAAAACAAACTTTAGCTTTTTATTCTGAAAGAAAGCAGCAATTCCGGCTAATGACTTTCCAAACAAAATTATCCTTCAAATTTTTTGAACAGAAGCGAAGCATTATGTCCGCCAAATCCGAAAGTATTGCTAATAGCATAATTGATATCTTTTTTAACAGCTACTTTAGGAGTATAGTTAAGGTCTAATCCTTCACCGGGTTCATCATGATTAATTGTAGGTGGAATAATTCCATGCTTAATTGCTAAAACACTTGCTATTGCTTCAACTGCACCAGCTGCACCTAGTAGATGTCCAGTCATAGACTTTGTTGAACTTATAACGAGTTTATAAGCATGTTCACCGAAAACTGTTTTAATAGCTTGAGTTTCGTTTTGGTCATTAAGTTCTGTTGATGTTCCATGAGCATTTACATAATCTACAACTGTAGGATCAACATTAGCATCTCTTAAAGCCTCTTTCATAGAACGAACGGCTCCTTCTCCACCCGGAGGAGGTGCTGTAATGTGGAATGCATCGCCTGTCATACCAACGCCAACAATTTCAGCGTAGATATCAGCACCGCGGTTTAAAGCATGTTCTAATTCTTCAAGAACAACCAAGCCACTCCCTTCACCCATTACAAAACCATTGCGGTCTTTATCAAATGGACGGGAAGCTTCCATGTAACGATCATTCCAAGTAGAAAGAGCACGTGCTGAGTTGAATCCACCTATAGCCATTTGCGTAATTGGATTTTCTGAACCGCCGGTGAACATAATATCGGCAGAACCTCTTTGAACTAACATGAAAGCATCTGCAATTGCATGAGACGAAGTAGCACATGCAGAAACTGTTGAGTAGTTCGGTCCCTTCAAACCATATTTAATCGAAATTTGTCCCGCTGCAATATCGGGAATCATCATAGGGACAAAGAAAGGACTGATTCTCTTTGGTCCGCCTTGCATAAACGCAGTATGCTGGTCTTCAAAAGTTTGAATTCCACCAATACCGCTTCCAAAAACAACACCGGCCATTTCCGCATTGATCTTGGATAAATCCAATTTTGAATCCTCTAATGCCATAGCAGCAGTAGCAAGTGCGTAATGAGTATAGCCATCCATTCTTTTAACTTCTTTCTTATCGATATAAGTAGCCGGATCGAAGTTTTTCAGTTCGAATGCAAACTTTGTAGTATGATTTGTAGTATCAAATTTTGTAATGAGACCGGCACCGTTTTTACCGGTGATTAATCCATTCCAAAATTCATCCTTAGAATTTCCTATTGGTGTTAAGGCTCCAATTCCAGTTATTACTACTCTTCTATTACGCATTTCATTCCTATAGTTATTTGTGGATTCAAAGATTGGTAGAAATAGAAAGACCACGGCAGAACCATGGTCTTATATTAATTATCCTAATTTCTCTGTAAGATATTTTGTTGCATCGCCAACGGTGCCGATCTTTTCTGCATCTTCATCCGGAATAGAAATATTGAATGCGGACTCGAAACCCATAACTAATTCTACTATATCGAGAGAATCTGCGCCTAAGTCGTTTGTAAAGGAAGCTTCCGGTGTAACTTGTGATTCTTCAACACCTAGCTTATCCATAATGATTTCTTTTACTTTTGCTGCAACGTCCATTTTAACTCCTTTTATGGTTAAACAAATAAGTTTATTAATTCTGTTACATTACCATACCACCGTCAACAGTAAGAACCTGTCCGGTGATATAGTCAGCATCGCTGCTTGCTAAAAATAAAACTGCCTTAGCAATATCTTCCGGCTTGCCGAGTCTCTTGATCGGCACGTTGGTAAGAATTGCTTCTTTTTGTTGTTCGTTTAATTTATCAGTCATATCTGTTTCTATAAAACCGGGTGCAACACAGTTAACATTAATGTTGCGGGAAGCCAACTCTTTTGCATTAGATTTAGTCATTCCAATTACACCAGCTTTGGAAGCTACGTAGTTTGCTTGTCCGGCGTTCCCAATTATTCCAACTACGGATGAAATATTAACGATTTTTCCAAACTTTTGCCCTAAAAATGTTTTTAGGATAGCCTTAGTATAATTGAACACACTTTTTAGATTTGCATTAATAACAAGATCAAAATCTTGTTCGTTCATTCTAAGCAAAAGACCATCTTTTGTTATGCCGGCATTATTTACAAGAATATCAATGCCGCCAAGCTTTTCCAAAGCGAATTTTATAGTTTCATCAGCAGCCGTAAATGAAGAAGCATCTGCTTTAAAGCCGAATACTTTTACAGTTTCAGTTGATAATTCTTGTTCAATCTTTTTTGCGGTTTCATCCGAACTGTGATAAGTGAAAACAACACTGCAACCGTTTTCAACTAATTCTTTTACAATTCCCTTTCCTATACCTCTTGTACCGCCGGTAACCACTGCTCTTTTGTTTTGTAACTTCAAAATTACCTCTATTTACTTCTTAGCAAAAAATTCATCATGGTAAATTTCTAACTCCTTGAAACCTTCCTCACCAAGTACATGCTTCAATTCGTTTTTACAGCAATCATATACGGTAGAAATCTGGTTCTCCTTTTTATCACAGTAATGCATCCGGTCCAAATGCTCATCATCAACAGTCAAGACGCCTTCGAAGATAACAAGCGGAAACAAAATACAATATAAGGGCTTGTATTTCCACTTGAATTCTCCATCTTCCATAGCAATCTTCTGTAAGGTACAGAATCCTTGCCGATCAAGAAAAACACACTTTCCGTTGTGAACTTCTGTACCAACAGCTATACCGGAAGGAAAATCATCATCGGGCTCGGGTGCTTCAAACCATTTTTCAGAATCTTTAGTTTGAGAATCATCCATAGATTTAATGATTCTCTCTTTTAATCCCATAATTAATTCGTGTTCGGATTTATCTGTATATACTCCATAGTAACAGCACTCACCGGAACAGATACATACATCGCAAGCCTTTACAAATTTTTGTGTAAAGATAAGGGGATCGATCTGCATCCCGTTTATTACTTTGTCAAACTTCGGTTTGGTCACAAGTACTTCTCAACTTCAGAAAATTTATCAATTCCAAACACTTTCACATTCGGGTTTATTCTCTTAACTAGACCTTGTAAAACTTTTCCGGGACCAATTTCATAAAACTCATCCGCGCCATCATTAATCATATTTATAATTGTTTCTTCCCATCTAACCGGCTTAGTTAATTGCTGATTAAGTAAATCCTTTATTTCCTCTTTAGATTGAGCCGGTTTAGCAGTAACATTTGCGTAAACTGGAATCTTTGCATCATAAAAAGGAGTTTCATCCAGCTTAGCTTTTAGTCTTTCTCTTGCACTTTCCATTAATGGTGAATGAAACGCTCCGCTAACGACTAATTCCTTAACAAGCTTTGCACCTTTTGCTTTAGCAAGATTCATTGCAGATTTAACACCTTCAACCGAGCCGGAGATTACAATTTGTCCGGGCGAGTTAAAATTAGCGCACTGAACAACTCCATCGGCTGATGCTTCGACGCAAGCTTCTTCAACAAGTTTTCCATCCAAACCTACTATAGCAGCCATTGTACCTTTCCAATCAATCCCGGCTTGAAGCATAGCTTCGCCACGAACACGAACTAATTTAACCGCATCATAAAACTGAATGGATTTTGCTGCTACAAGAGCAGAGTATTCGCCAAGTGAATGCCCGGCAACCATATCTGGCTCTAAAGTTCTCATCAAACTTGCAAGAACTACGCTATGAAGAAAAATTGAGGGCTGTGTTACATCGGTCTGCTTCAAAGATTCTTCCGGTCCCTCAAACATTATATGAGAAAGTTGCACACCGGTAGCTTCTTCAGCAGTTTTAATCATTTCCTTAGCTCCAACGGAATTCTCATAAAGGTCTTTTGACATTCCAATATATTGAGAACCTTGTCCGGGAAATAAAAAAGCACGCTTGCCCATTAGTCAATACTCCACTTCAGATAAATAGCGCCCCAAGTATAGCCGGCCCCAAAAGCTGCTAGTATAAGGTTATCACCTTTTTTCACTTTTCCGGCACGATAGTACTCGGTTAAACACATTGGAATTGTTGCAGCAGTAGTGTTTCCATATTTATTAATGTTGATCATAACTTTATCTTTTGAAACACCCATACGCTGAGCGGTCGCATCGATAATTCTTAAATTTGCTTGATGCGGCACAAGGTAAGCAACATCTTCGCCGGTTAAACCGTTCTTTTGCATAATCTCATAAGAAACATCTGCCATACCTTTTACAGCAACCTTAAACACAGCTTTTCCATCTTGATAAATGTAATGCCATTTTTTATCAACAGTTTCATGCGATGCCGGATTCAAACTTCCGCCGCCCTTCATATAGAGAGCATCTTTGCCGGTTCCATCAACATGTAATATCTGATCTACTATTCCCTCTTCAAGATTTTCAGTGGGTTCAAGAAGAACAGCAGAAGCAGCATCGCCAAAAAGAATGCATGTGTTGCGATCTGTGTAATCAGTTATCGAGCTCATCTTATCAGCACCAATTACTAATACTTTCTTGTATGAACCACCTTCAATCAAACTGGCACCGGTTTTTAAAGCGAATAAGAATCCGGAACAAGCTGCGGAGAGATCAAATCCCCAAGCGTTTTTAGCTCCAATTTTGTTTTGCACTAAACAAGCAGTTGCCGGGAAGAACATATCCGGCGTTACAGTTGCAACAATAATACAATCAATATCTTCCGGCTTTACAGAAGTAGTCTTGAATAAATCCTCACAAGCGCGAGCTGCTAAATCACTCGTAGCACCATCTTCAATAATTCTTCTTTCACTGATGCCGGTACGAGATAAAATCCATTCGTCGTTTGTATCAACTATTTGTTCAAAGTACTTATTATCTAAAACTTTTGGCGGAACATACATTCCAACTGCTGTTATCTTAGCGTTTCTAAGTTTATTTTTTGACTGCATAAGGCTTTAAAGCCTCCTCAAATTTTATTAGTAGATTTTTATCATACATTTCTTTTGCGCGGAGAATCATATTCTTAATAGCCAATGGCGAACTTGAACCATGACCAATAATACTTATTCCGTTAATACCTAAAAGCGGCACTCCGCCATATAGCTCTGGATTTAACGGACTTAAAGCTTTTTTGAGAGTATTATTAAACAAACCTATTTTGATTTTTTCAATCAAACTTGTTTCGGAATGCTGTTTCAGCAGATATTTCATAAATCCGGGAACACTTTCGCCAAACTTTAAAAGAATGTTACCGACGAATCCATCGCATAAAACAATATTACACTTGCCGTTCAGAATATCTCTGCCCTCAACATTTCCGATAAAATTCAGATTTGTTTCGCGCAATAATTGGGATGTTTCTTTAACAAGTTTATTTCCCTTCTCGTCTTCTTCGCCTACACTTAATAATCCAATAGTAGGATTCTGAATATTATATAACTCTTTTACAAAGATGTTTCCGAGAATTGCATAGCCAAGCAAATGATTTGGTTTTACATCAACAAAGGCGCCAACATCAAAAACAAAAGTCGCATTATTCTTACTTGGGATATAACTTCCAATTGTTGGTCTTTCTACATTCTGAAGACGTCCCATCAATAAAGTTGATACAGCTGCAACAGCACCAGTATTCCCGGCGGAAACAAATGCATCTGCTTTTTTCTCTTTTACTAACTTTGCACCAACAACTAATGATGAATCCGGTTTGCTTTTAATAGCGTCGGTTGGTTTATCATGCATATCAATCATTTGAGAAGTATGATAGATTAACTTTTCATCAATAGAAACGTTTTCTTGTTTAGCGACTTCAAGAATTTTCGACTTATCGCCAATCAAAATCAGCTCGAAAGAATTGTCAGCTTTCATTGCCGCAATAGCGCCAAGAATCTCATGCTTAGGGGCGAAATCGCCCCCCATAGCATCGATTGCAATTCTGCATTTTGTAGATTTTGTTTCCGTCATCAAGAAATGTTTATTGTTCTGGAACGAACATTGATCTGCCGGCATAATAGCCGCAGTTTGGACAAGCTCTGTGAGCGAGTTTTATCTCACCACAATTTGAACAGCGGCTAAGAGAAGGAGCTGTAGCTTTATAATGAGTTCTACGTTTGTCTCTTCTACTCTTAGACATCTTACGTTTCGGATTTGGCATCGTACTACCTATATTTTTTAGTTGTTAAATTTATCCTTTAAGCTCTGTAACGGAGCCCAAATATCATTATGTATGGTGAAATCGCAATTGCATGTAGTTTTATTCAGATTAACACCGCATTTGATACATAAACCTTTGCAATCATCATCACAAAGTTTTTTCATTGGAAGAGCTAATTCGGCATATTCATATACATCAGCTGCTAAATCTATTTTGTCTTCTTCCGGAGAAAGCAGCTTCAAATTGAAGTTGTCCGACTCTTGCTTCTCTTTTGTGAACATAAAAGTAAGCAAAAAGTGGTTATTAACCTCTTTAATTGTTTCAACCGCGCAACGGTCGCAATCATACTTTGTATGAGTTTTAAGTGAACAATCTAGCACAATCTGGTGCTGATTCTTATCCATCTTGCACTCAACTTCTATATCGCCAAAGAACGATTCATCCAATCCCAACTTCTTTACGGACTCAATCAACTTGAATTCGTGAAGACCGTCAGAAAAATTAGTATATTTAATAATCATAACAAGAACGCGAAAAATTGGGTCAAAATATATACACCCAATCCTTTATAATCAAGAATTTGCGTTTTTTGTGTTAATTTCTAACATTGAGTGAGATAAGCCCAAATGCCCGTTGCAGTATCGCTTTCGGCAGCAGTTTTACCAATGACGTTCTATTTAGTCTTAATCTGGAAGATGGATAAATATGAGCCGGAACCTATCAAATTCGTTTTAGTTCATTTCTTTTGGGGTGCTCTTGGGGCAATTCTTTTAAGCATAGTTGGAAGCGCATTGCTCGGAATTGCTACCGGAATTAATGGGACTAGCGAAACAGATAGTACAATTCAGACTATTTTTTTTGCTCCATTTATTGAAGAAATTGCGAAAGGTTTACTTTTGTTCTGGACCGTAAATTCCCGCAAGTTTGATAATATCACTGACGGAATAGTTTATGGAACAGCTATTGGACTAGGTTTCGGCATGACTGAGAACTTTCTTTATTTTACAGCATATGGAGACTCTGCTTCTTCATGGTTTTATTTAGTGATAATTAGATCACTTTTTTCAGCAGTCATGCATGCCATTTCAACCGGAACTTTCGGCGCCGCTTTAGGGATTTCGAAATACTCCAATTTATTTGTAAGAATCTTCTTCCCCATTCTAGCTCTAATCTTCTCCATGTTTATTCACTTCCTCTGGAATTCATCAGTTATATTCGACGAGACCTACCTTTATGGATTTATCTTCATGATAATCTTATTTTTTATTTTTCTGAGTGTGATAAAGTTTTCAATTTATAACGAGAAAAAAATAATTGAAAAAGAACTAGAAGAAGAAGTTGAGATCGGTATTATACCTCACGATTATTTGCCAATTCTTTCAACCAGACTTCGGTTAAGAAAAGGTTGGATGGATGAACAAACGAGAAAGATATATTTTAGGACTGCGATTCATTTAGCTTTTAGCAAGATGAAGTTCAGAAAAGTAAAAGATTCCGGAAAATCATATTACCAGAATGAGATAGATCGGAATCGAATTATTTTAAGAACCATAATTAAAGAAGCGAGTAAAGTTTAATGGCAATCGGTTTATACGGCGGTTCTTTTGATCCAATACACTTTGGACATTTGATTACTACTCAAGCAGTTTTAGAAAAAAGAAAGCTTGATAAAATCATCTTTATGCCAAGCTATATTTCTCCTCTCAAACAAGATTCGGAAGTAGTTAATGACTGTAACAGAATCGAAATGGTTAGACTTGCAATCAGTCAATCTCCACAATTGTTGGTAAGTGATTTAGAAATTAAGAAGAAAAATGTTTCTTATACATTTGATACTTTAATAGAGTTGAGAAAACAATATGCGGACATTGAACTTATAATCGGGTTAGATAATCTGATGGTTTTTGAAAAATGGCGTAATCCGGAAGAGATTTTCCAGATGTGCAAAGTTCTAGTTATGAAACGCCATTCCGACAATTTAGAAGCTGGAAGAAACAAATATTATGAAAAAGCAATATTTGCCGAAACACCCAATATTGAAATTTCTTCAACAGAAATTCGAAACAGAGTTAAAAATAATTTACCAATCGATTTTCTGGTTCCACAAAGTGTAAGTGAATACATTTATCAAAATGGATTATATAAATAAGAATACTTATGATATCTCAAGAATTCGTAAACAAAATATTCAAGCAAGAAAAGAAGTATGTCTCACGAGCAATTACGCTAGTTGAATCCGGTAGTGATTCTGCGACAGAATTATTAAAGGCAATACATAAAAACACGGGAAAAGCTTACAGAATTGGAATTACAGGCCCTCCCGGTGCTGGAAAATCCACACTGACAAATCAGCTAACAAAATTTTATCGTAAGCAAAATAAGACAGTGGGAATTATTGCTGTTGATCCTACAAGCCCGTTCACCGGCGGGGCTCTTTTAGGAGACCGTGTTCGCATGAGCGAGATTGGAGTTGACCCGGGTGTATTTATTAGAAGCATGGCTACACGCGGCAGCCTTGGCGGCCTAAGTAAAAAAACAATTGATGCTGCTGATGTTCTTGATGCAGCGGGTTATGATTACATCATCCTTGAAACAGTTGGAGTTGGTCAGTCTGAACTGGATATTGCCAATACTACCGATTCTACAATAGTAGTTCTTGTTCCGGAATCCGGAGATTCGATACAGGCTATGAAAGCCGGCTTAATGGAAATTGCAGATTTCTTTGTTTTGAATAAAAGCGACCGCCCCGGCTCTGAAAGTGCAATTATGGCATTACGAACAATTCTAATGATGCGCGATCACACTGAAAATGATTGGCTTCCAAATATAATTAAAGCCATTGCTTCCGAAAATTTCGGAATTCAAGAAATGGCAGATGAAATAGAGAGACATAGAAGTTTCCTTGAACTGAATCAGTTGCTCATTGAAAAGCGTTCTGAACATTTCAGAATTCGTATAAAAGAAATAGTAGAGTTAAAGATTAAAGAGAACCTATGGCACGGTGATCGTTCTTTATGGTTGAATAACTCATTAAAGAAAGTTGTTGATGGCGAAGAGTCGCCCTATCAAATTGCTGATTTGTTGCTCTCCGATGTAATTTTTAATTCAACAAAATAATGCAATCTAATTTTCACAGAATAGCTTGCATCACCTTTTTTGTACTGTTGTTTTTTAGTCAGTCGGCCGCACAGGAATCAAAATCTTTTTACGAAGGGCTTTTTTATTTATCACATTATGTTGCCTCCGAAGAGTTTTCTAAACTAAAACAAACCACGACTGATCTTCAACAAGTAGATTTACTCTTCTCAAAGTCGGTAAAATATTTCAATAACGATATTTCCGAAGCATTGCTTTGTTTAACTTTCTCTTGTCTTCCATTTGATAAAATTGATTTCAAACTTCCACTTGTTGGTAGTTTAAAAATTCCACTTCCCTCTCCACCTAAATCTGTTTTCAACAAACGATTAAAGAATCTGCCTAAAAAGCTTTTTTTCAATTCGCCAACAAGCGACTTTGGTGACAAGGATAAACTTTCTCATTTTTTCGGAAATGCGTTTTTACATTATAATATTAGCGTGTTCAACTTCTCAAAATTTATGGGTATCTTTGTCGAAAAGACGGAACAAAACTTTTTTGCCAACGGTGAACTTGATAGTAGAGATTTAATAGCAAACCATCTGGGTGAATTTTTTGCTGAGATGCTTAAGGTCGATCCAACTTCTAAGCCGTCTAATGCTTTACTAGTGTATCAATTACTTTACTTCAGAGAAGGAATATGAAATCAGTTTTAATTATTGATGATGAAAGAGCGATTTGCGAAAGCATTAAAATGATTCTTGAATACGAAGATTATCTGGTTGATTTTACAACAGATTCAATCGAAGGTTTATCTAAGCTTGAGTATGGAGATTACAACGCTCTTCTGCTAGATATTAATATGCCCGGTAAAAATGGTTTTGAAGTCCTCAACTGGATGAGAGAAAAAGAAATTGAATTGAAGACCGTTGTGATCTCGGCACATGGCAGTGTAGAAAATGCAGTTAAAGCTACAAAGCTTGGTGCATTCGATTTTATTGAAAAACCTATCGATAGAGATAAACTACTAATCACAGTTCGAAATGCAGTTAACAATGCTTCTCTTGCTAAAGAGAATAAAAAACTGAAGAGAGAACTTCTAACTAATGATAAAATAATTGGAACGAGTTCTGCAATTCAAAGTATTTTAGAAACTGTTGCTAGAGTTGCAACTACCGATGCAAGAATTCTAATTACCGGAGAAAACGGCACCGGTAAAGAACTAATCGCTCAAGAAGTGCATAGATTAAGCCCACGTACAAACCGGGAATTAATCGAGGTTAACTGTGCAGCTATTCCTCAAGAGTTGATAGAATCTGAATTGTTCGGTCACGAAAAAGGATCATTTACCGGGGCATTTAAGCAGAGACTCGGTAAATTCGAACTAGCAGATGGCGGAAATTTATTTTTAGATGAGATAGGCGATATGAGCACACAAGCTCAAGCTAAAGTACTTCGAGCAATTGAAGAAGGTAGAATCGAACGCGTTGGCGGCTCAGCAAAAATTGAGGTTGACGTGAGAATCATTTCAGCAACAAATAAAGATTTAGTTCAAGAGATATCGCGCGGAAATTTTAGAGAAGATCTTTACCATAGACTAAATGTAATTCCAATTCATATTCCCCCGCTTAGAGAGAGGAAAGAAGATATTCCTCTGCTAGTAGAGCACTTCTCGAAAATGATTTGTGAAAAAAATAAATTTGTGCAAAAGACATATTCAGCGTCTGCTATGAAAGCATTTCAGAGCCATGCGTGGAAAGGTAACGTTAGAGAACTTAGAAATGTTGTAGAGAGAATTGTGATTATGGTTTCGAAAACCGAAATCACTGACAAGGAAGTAAATACTTTCGTTCAGTCATCTAGTAATCAAACCGACGATTTGCTGAATATCTCAAATAGTTTTCAAGAATTTAAAGAGAAAGCTGAAAAAGCATTTATTGTAAAACAATTAAATGCGAATGGCTGGAACATGAGTAAGACAGCCGAAATTCTAGGAATTCAAAGGAGCCATTTGTACAACAAATTAAAAAAGTATGAAATTGAGAAGGATTAGTTATGGCCGAAACTATTTTTGCTAAAATCATCCGCAAAGAAATACCGGCTCAGATTGTTTACGAATCGGATTCTGTATTAGCATTTAACGATATCAATCCTCAAGCACCGGTACATGTTTTAATAATTCCTAAAATTACTGAGATTGAATCCGCAAGAGATATTGATCCCGTTAGGCATTCTATGCTCTTAGGTGAATTGTATGAAGCGGCAAACACTATTGCAAAACAACTCGGGATTTTTGAGAGTGGATTTAGATTAGTTCTGAATTCGGGAGCGGATTCTGGTCAAGAAGTTCCTCATATACATATTCATTTACTTGGAGGAAGAAAACTAAATTGGCCTCCCGGTTGATTTATCTTTAGCTAAAATTCCTTTATCAGCAATATCTTTTCTGTACTGCATCCCGTCAAAGTGAATTTTCGTAATCACTTCGTAAGCTTTTTGCTTACAGAATTTTAAATCGTTTTCCTCAATTGAAGTAACTAGTCCAAGAACTCTTCCTCCATCAGTAACAATCTTATCAGCTACTTCCTTAGTTCCGGCATGAATCACATGGGAATCATTTATCGGGAAGTTGTCCAGTCCATCAATTTCAATTCCCTTTTCCGAGCTATCTGGATAGTTACGCGAAGCAATCACAATACAAATAGATGTTCCGCTAGAAATCGATACCAATTCTTTTTGAATTTTTCCAACCGAAGCTGAATATAGTAACTGCAAAAAATCGCCTTTGATGAGAGGAAGAACTACTTGTGTCTCGGGGTCACCAAATCTGCAATTGAATTCAACTACTTTAGGACCGTTAGGTGTTAGCATAATTCCGCAGTATAGACAGCCGACAAATTCACTTCCACTTTCTTTCATTGCAGATAGGGTTGGCTTTATAATTGAATCTGATACATACTTCAATTCAGTTTCACCAACGAAAGGCGTTGGAGCATATGCGCCCATTCCACCAGTATTTTTCCCTAAGTCGCCGTCGTGAATTCTTTTATGATCTTGAGCAGCCGGCAAGAGAACGAAATCATTTCCATCTGTGATAGCAAAGATGGATGCTTCTTGGCCAGTCATGAATTCTTCAATCACTACTTTATTTCCAGCTGAGCCAAATGTACAATTGATAAAACATTCTTTCAAGGCTTCTTTAGCATCGTCAAATGATTCTACAATTAAAACGCCTTTACCAGCAGCAATACCATCAGCTTTAATTACAAGCGGATAATTTGATGAATGCAAGTATCTTATTGCATCCTCGAAATTGTCTTTATCGAAAACTTTAAATGCAGCAGTTGGAATATGATGATCGTGCATCAATTGTTTGGCAAAGGATTTCTCCCCTTCAATTCTGGCCGCTTTTTTTGAAGGACCAAAAACAACAATTCCATTCTCACGGAGAGTATCAGCTAATCCATCTGTAAGAGGTTTCTCTGGACCAATTACTACCAGATTGATCTTTTCACTCAAACAGAAGGAAACTATGCTTTTGTGATCCGCCATATCTAAAACAATATTTTTAGCAATATTCTTTGTACCAGGATTGCCCGGAATAATGAATAATTTTTCTAAACTTTTACTTTCCGAAATCTTAAGTGCTAAAGCATGTTCTCTTCCGCCGGAGCCAATTAATGCAACTTTCATTAGTCTTCTCTCAAATGAAATTGAAATTCTTTTGTTAACTGTTCCGTTAGAGATCGTCTATCATGTTTGAGAACAAAATCTTCATTAGGGGTAGGTAATTTTTTATTTTTGAATAGATTAAAGATTTCAATCAAAGTTTCTTTAATATCTTTTACATAATCCGGATAAGTAAGAAATGAAGCTCCATATTCGATTAAAGAATTTCTAGCGGCACCATCGGGTACACATCCAAGTATTGGTTTTCTCGTTCCAAAGTATTCAAATAGTTTGCTTGTGGAAATTGTATCCGCGTTTTGAATATTACCGATCATCATCCAAAGAACGTCAGTTGATACTAAATACTTAACTACTTCCGAATGCTCCAAGTAGCCATGCTCTTTTACATACTCAGATAAATTCAACTCAAGAACTAATTTTTTGTTTTCATCACGCAAATGACCAATGAACTCAAGTTCTATCTGAGTAGCGACTTGTGGATTTTCAATTATCAATTCCTTAAATGCTCGAAGTAGATACTCCGGGGTTATGTTTTCATAAAAAATGCCGGAATAAGTAAGTTTCATTTTGGATGATGTTCTCTTAATCTGCTCTGTTTGTTCAAAATCGTTTGGGTCGAATCCATGAGGAAGTATAATCACATCATCATATTCTAGGAACGGATAAGTGAGAAGAATTTTTTCCTTAATCTTTCTATTAATCGCAGTTACTTTATCAACAACTCTTAAAGCACCATATTCCAACTTCTTATGCTTATATCTATGATATGGTGTTATATAAAAAGAGAAATGATTGCCATACCATAAATCGCGGTAATCAGCAAACAATGGAATTCCAAACTCCTTCTTAAGTCTAGCCGCAGTTAGAAATTGCGAGTACGGAGGAACTGATACATAAATAATATCAAACTTCTCCTTGCTTAGAATTTCCTTTGCAACTTTATATGTTTTCTTAGACCAAGATATTTTATTGTCCGGAATAAAAAACGTTTTGCTAAGTTTAGAGAGAAACTTTCGCATAAACTCTTTAGGCATACTTACTGTTTTATATTTTGCTCCAAGTAATGAATTCACATCGAATGCATCTGTACGAATGATTTCAACACCAGCATCTTCAGCTTCCTTTAATAGAGAAAGATCGTGTGCATAATAGGCAACATTACCGGCTGTAATTACGGTGGGTTGCCAGTTAAATTCTCGCATGTACTTTGTAAACTTGAGAGTTCTCTGCACCCCGCTTAAACCCATTGGCGGATAATAGTAAGATAGAATTAAAACTTTATACATATTGTAATTAGATTAATTTTTATGAGAAGTTTGATAGTTAGGAGCTTCTTCAGTTACCATTACATCATGCGGATGGCTTTCTCGCAACCCGGCATTTGATATCTTAACAAATTTTGTTTTAGTCTTAAACTCGGTAATATTCTTGGAACCACAGTAACCCATAGCAGCTCTCAAACCTCCTACGAATTGATAAATCGTATCAGCTAATGGTCCTTTGTAAGGTACTCTTCCTTCAATACCTTCCGGAACCAACTTTTTAATATCTTCTTCAACATCTTGAAAATAACGATCACTGCTGCCTTGTTTCATTGCTCCAAGTGAACCCATTCCACGATAGACTTTAAAACTTCTACCTTCAAATAAAACTTTTTCTCCCGGAGTTTCATCACAACCGGCAAGCATTCCTCCCATCATAACAGTATCAGCTCCGGCAGCAATAGCCTTCGCTACATCACCAGTTTGTTTTACTCCTCCATCGGAGATTACCGGAATTTTACCTTTCAATGCATTAGCTACTTCGATAACCGCTGTAATTTGTGGAACACCAACTCCAGCTACAATTCTCGTTGTACATATTGAACCGGCGCCTATTCCAACTTTAACAGCATCAACACCTAATCGTTCTAATTCAAGAGCGGCTTCTTTTGTAACAATATTTCCGGCTATAATTTGAACATTTCTGTATTTCTTGCGAATCTCTTTTATCGTTTTTAGTACACCCTCGGAATGTCCATGAGCAGTATCAAGTGAAAGAATATCAACATTGGAAGCTACTAAAGCTTCTACCCTATCCATTGTATCGTGAGTTACTCCAACAGCTGCTCCTACTCTTAATCTACCTAAATCATCTTTACAAGCATTTGGGAATTTTTTCTTTTTAAGAATGTCTTTGTAAGTAATTAATCCTTTGATTATTCCCTTCTTATCAACTACCGGCAGCTTCTCTATTCTGTGGCGATGTAAAATCTTCTGTGCATCTTCCAAAGTAGTACCAAGAGAAGCGGTTACAAGATTTTCCTTAGTCATTAATTCGTATACCGGCAAATCTCTGTTTGTTTCAAATCTCAAATCTCTGTTAGTAAGAATGCCAACTAGTTTTCCGTTGTTCTCAACGATCGGAATGCCGGAAATATGATACTTCGACATAAATTCTTCGGCTTCTCTTATAGTTCTATCCGGAGTAAGGGTTATAGGATTTACAATCATTCCACTTTCAGAGCGTTTAACCTTATCTATTTCGTCAGCTTGTTTTTCAATTGACATATTCTTGTGTATGATCCCAATCCCTCCTTGAGCAGCCATAGCAATTGCCATTTGGGATTCAGTCACAGTGTCCATCGAAGCACTTAAAAATGGAATATTTAGTTTTATTTCGCGGGTTAGAAACGAAGTAATATCAACTTCGCGCGGTAAAACTGAGGAGCGCAACGGTACAAGTAATATATCATCAAACGTTAAGCCCTCAAAATCTATTTTGGTTTTCATTCCAACTCCAAATTATATTATAAAAAAGACCACACAAGGTGGTCTCTAAAGTTCTATTCGAACGCAGCAAAGCCAGTTATATCTTCTCCAATTATGAGCGTATGCATCTCGTGAGTGCCTTCATATGTTTTTACTGATTCAAGATTGTTAGCATGCCTCATAATCGGGTATTCATCAAGAATTCCATTGGCACCTAAAATTTCACGAGCTACACGAGCTATATCTAAGGCTTTTTCACAATTATTGCGCTTGGCCATGGAAACATGAGTGTGCTTGCATTGATTCTTATCTTTCAATCTGCCCATCTGTAAATTCATTAGTTGAGCTTTCGTGATTTCAGTTATCATATAAACTAATTTTTCTTGAGTTATTTGGTATGCAGCTATTGGTTTGCTGAATTGGATACGTGATTTTGCATATTCTAATGCCGAATCATAACAAGCCATCATAGCACCAACAACTCCCCAAGCAATACCATAACGTGCTTGAGTTAAGCACATTAAAGCAGATTTCAACCCTTGTGTATTCGGTAGAATATTTTCCTCCGGCACGAATACGTCTTGGAAAATAAGTTCAGAAGTAACCGAAGCTTTGAGTGAATGTTTGCCATGCATTTCCGGAGCTTCATAACCCTTAGTTCCCTTTTCAATCAAGAACCCATGGACATTGCCATCTAGTTTTGCCCATACAACTGCGACATCAGCAACAGTTCCATTTGTAATCCACATCTTAGCGCCATTGAGAACATAACCGCCATCAACTTTCTCAGCGCGTGTTATTAATCCTCCGGGATTGGATCCGTAATCCGGTTCGGTTAAACCGAAACAGCCAATTTTTTCTCCCGTGGCTAATTTGGGTAGCCAATAATCTTTTTGTTTTTCACTGCCGAATGTGTAAATAGGATACATAACAAGAGCACTTTGTACAGACACAAAGCTTCTTAAACCGCTGTCACCTCTTTCTAATTCTTGCATAACAAGACCATAAGCAACGTTATTCATTTCCGGACAGCCATACTTCTGTGGTAGAGTAATTCCAAAGAGTCCCATTTCGCCCATCTTAGGAACAAGGTGTCTTGGGAATTTTTCTTCACGGTTGTATTTCTCAATAATTGGTAAAACTTCTGCATCAACATATTCTCTAACTGAATCGCGCACCATTATTTCTTCTTCATTCAATAGGCTTTCAATGTTGTAATAGTCGATTTTGTTCATGAGAGGCATTTTGTCACCATTAATTGTGTATTCAAAAATAAAGAAGAGAGCCGTTAGAAAAAAATTAATCTTCTGTTTGCATGTTAAGATTTTGAATTACTTTCCTAATTAAATCGCTTTCGTATCCTTTTGTAGCCATAAAGGAAAACAGCTTAGCGGCGATTCTTTTGTCGTCGGTTTCTTTCCCCTTAATTTGAGCTAACTTCTTTTTACCCAATTCGATCGCGTTTTCAAAATATTTCTCGCGATCAATCGTAAGAAGATTTTCATTTATTGATTCGCGGTTTATTCCCTTCTTTGCCAACTCAGCTGCAAGTTTAGCGGTGCCTATACGTTTCTTTTTGATCTTCTCAGCTATATATTGCTTAACAAATTCGTCATCATTCAAATATTTTTGTTCTACAAGCCATACAATGACTTTTTCAATTATTTCTTTGGAGTGTTTTTTTTTCTGAAGCTTTAATCTCAATTCGGAAGTCGAGTGAATCCGTAATCCTAAGTATCTAAATGCAGAATCTTTAGCCTTTAGCAAACTGCTCTCGTATGAGAGCAGTTCAATTTTCTTTTCATCAACTTCTTGGCCTTTCCAAATCCCATGATCGACCACAATTCGATAATCTATATTTCTGTAGGAACCGTCATCAAATACAACAACTACATCATTGCCCTTTTTTTGAAACGCGGCAATTATCATTTTGTCTTTTTAGTCTTTGGTTCAGTGTCTTCTTTAACTACCGGTTTAGCTTCATCTATAATCATTCCCAGTGCAGTCTTTACATCTCTTTCCAACGAAGCAAATAGATTTGCATCTTCAATCATTTTTTGTCTAAGCTGATCTCTTCCTTGGAAACGATCCTCTTTATAAGTAAACCATGCACCACTCTTTTTCAAAATATCTTTTGAGGTTGCTAAATCAATAATATCTCCGGCTTTGCTAATTCCCTCATTGTAAAGAATATCGAACTCAACTTCTTTAAATGGTGGCGCAACTTTGCTCTTGGCAATTTTAACTTTTGTCCTATTCCCAATAACGTTTGTACCATCCTTTATAGCTGCAATTCTCCTGATGTCTAGTCTTAGAGATGCATAAAACTTTAATGCGTTGCCGCCTGTTGTGGTTTCCGGATTGCCAAACATAACACCAATTTTCATTCTAAGCTGATTAATGAAAATAACGCAAGTTTTAGATTTGCTAATTGCACCGGTAATCTTGCGAAGTGCTTGACTCATTAAACGAGCTTGCATCGCCATCTGAGGGTCCCCCATATCTCCTTCAATTTCTGAACGAGGAACGAGAGCGGCTACTGAATCTACAACAATGATATCTAAGGCATTGCTTCTTACAAGGGTGTCAACAATTTCTAAAGCTTGTTCACCAAAATCTGGCTGCGATAATAAAAGATTTGTTGTATCAACACCTAGGCGTTTAGCATAGTTTGCATCCAACGCATGTTCAGCATCAATAAAGGCTGCTAAGCCACCTCTTTTTTGAGCTTCGGCAATGATGTGTAAACATAAAGTTGTCTTACCCGATGATTCCGGACCGTAAATTTCTACAACTCTACCGCGCGGAACGCCGCCAATGCCTAAAGCGTAATCGAGAGAAAGTGAACCGGTTGGGATAGATTCTACCGGAGCAATCACTCCAGCTCCCAGCTTCATTATTGTACCTTTACCAAACTGCTTCTCAATATTGACTATTGTGTCTTCTAGAATTTTAATTCTTTGGTCTTTATCTGTTGACATAGTTTCTCCTTTTAATTTTCTAAATGAAATCTTTCTATAGCGGTGTAAACAGAACCGCCTTTGTTTAATTCACTTTTATATAGAGTGATATTCCGTGCGCTATACTTTTTTACCGGAAGACTTACTTCTAACAATTTTAGAACTTTATCTGTGTTCTCATGACCACGAAACCGGAGTAACGTAACATGAGGCTTAAATTTTCTTTCATCTTTGGAGTAGCCAAATTTAGTAAATGAATCTTCAATCTCATTAACAATTTTTTCGAGCTCTTTGCTTTCTTTCATTCCCAACCAGAGAATTTTCGGCCCGCCATCTCTTCTGAATACTCCAAATTTATCCAATTCCATCTGAAATGATTTTCTGTTCTTAACTACATTTTCTATCGCTTGCTCAATATTTCCAATTAAAGTCTCGTCAGTATCGCCAAGAAATTTGAGCGTAATATGAAGTTTCTCTCCCGGTTCCCAGCGAATATTCTTTTCTGCACCAAGTAATTTATCTCTTTCAGCTAGAACAAGTTCAATAACTTCGTTAGGAATTTCTAGAGCGATGAAAAGTCTAATCATCGTATGGAATTCCTAAAAGATTTCTTCTTAGCAATTCTAATGCTGCTTGCGACGCACGGTCTTTATTAAGCAGCCGATCATCACCAAACCGAAATTCTTTTGCAGCACAAATTTTATCATCGCAAACTCCAATAAAAACTAGTCCAACTGGTTTGTTCTCAGTTGCACCGGTAGGACCAAGAATTCCGGTAACTCCAATTCCTATATCGCTACCACTAACAGCTCTAACACCTTCTGCCATTTGTCTTACAACTTCGAGGCTAACAGCACCATTTTTCTGAATTGTATCTTCGTCAACATGGAGTATTTCCACTTTAGCCGCATTACTGTATGTGATGACGCCTCTTTCAAAGAACATACTGCTGCCGCTAATATTGGTAATCCTATTTGAAATCAATCCACCAGTACATGATTCGGCAATAGCTATTTTTAATCCTCTATCGATCAGAAGACGAGAAATGACTTCTTCAAGAGTATCTTCTTCTTTACCATAAATATATCTTCCAACTAATGCCCGGATTTTTTGTTCAATTTCATCAAGTTTGTTTTGAGCAGTTTCTTCTGTTTCGCCTTCAACTGTTAACCGCATTCTTACTCCAAACTGATTTGGCAAAAATGCCATTTTATTGCCTTCCAGTAATTCGTCTAGATTTCCTAATTTGTCAAACAATGTTGATTCCGGAATTCCGGTCGTGAGTAGGTTTTTACGAACAAACATTTTTTTCTTATCTACTTTTGCTTCAAGCCGAGGGATAATAAACGTTTCCATCATCCCTTTCATTTCGATAGGAACTCCCGGCATTGCAACAAATATTTTATCATCTTTTTCGATCCACATTCCCGGTGCAGTGCCGCGCGGATTTCTGATAGGTGTACATATTTGAGGAACCAATGCTTGGTCTTCGTTGGTTTTAGTTAATGGTCTATTCCTAATTTCAAAAAACTTTTTAATATCACTCAGAACATCTTCATCAACTACTAGTTGAGTTTTGAAGAAATCAACTATACACTTTCTTGTGATGTCGTCGTGTGTAGGCCCGAGTCCGCCGGTAACCAACACAACATCAAATGCATCTGTTACTCTTTTAAACTCTTGCATTATCTGCCTTGAATCATCGCCAATAACGCTTGTACTATACACATCAACTTGAATGCTGGTCAATCTATCACCAATCCATGCCGCGTTGGAATTAACGATTTGTCCGATAAGTATTTCATCCCCTATGGTAATAATGTGAGCTCGCATAGCTTCTGATTAACCTATAATCTTATTGAAATAAAATATTATTAAATGTAGAATCATAAAAGAGTAAATACCGGCCATAATATCATCAAGAATAACACCCCATCCATTCTTAACTGATTCAAGCTGCTTTGCCGGGAAAGGTTTAATAATGTCTAAAGCTCTCCAAATTAAGAAACCAAAAAGGATCCACCAGATTTTTTTAGGGATGAACAAAAATGTAATCCACATTCCAATTACTTCATCATTTGTATATTCTTTTGGATCTTCGCCATAAATTGCTTCGAATTTGCGAGCAATAGGTATTCCAATTAGAATAAATAGTGTAATGAAAAAAAGCATTAATGACGGATTTTCAAATCCCGGAATCAAATAGATTATTAATCCGGCTAGGCTGCCGAAGGTGCCGCTTGCCTTTTTAATGTAGCCGGTATAGAAACCGGAACCTATCAGTTTTTCAATAAAATTAATTTGCACGTGTAAATAGCTGTTTAATTAGAAATCTGTTGCTATATAAATATGTAATGCCGGTTACAACAGTAAATATTGTAACTGAAAGCATAATCCAGAAAATCATTTCTTGGTTTAATAATAATGCAAACCAATATTCGTAATCTTTTGCTAGACCCGGTATCGTTCTCAGTGTATAGATAATAAGCAAATAATAAAGGAAAAACATTTGCGCAAATGTTTTCCACTTAGCCAATGTACTAGTTGTAAAAGAAACTCTTCTATAATCTGCATAAGCTCTGAGTAATGTAATTAGAAAATCCCTTAACACAATCAGTAGGACCATCCAAAATTGAAGCATACCGATTGAAACAAATCCAAAGAATGCAGTTGATGTAAGGATTTTGTCAGCGAGTGGGTCCATGAACTTACCCCACTCGGTAATGTAATTAAATTTGCGTGCTAGCCAGCCGTCATACCAATCAGTTAAAGCAGCAATTAAAAATACCCCTAGCGAAATCTGAATCAGCAACGGTTCATTACTCAAAAATAGAATAATGAAAATTGGAGTAAGAATAATTCTTAAAACTGTTAACTGATTAGGAAGAAGCATTTAATTGATTACTTTATTTTCTGAAATATTTTTGAGGTAACTATAATCATAAATTCCGGTATTGTGATCATCTCCCCATATGATTCCAATAGCATATTTACCTATTGCTTGAATGCTTTTAACTGCAAGTTGCTGATCTGAATATATAGGAACATATGAACTGCTCTCCTTGCTCTTTTCTTCGGCACACAGAGCACACGGGCATTGTCTTCTAAGATTCGAAAGTTTTATTTCTGTATGCGTTCTATCTTCCCATTCAATCGCTAAGTATTTTTTCTCTTTTACTTTTATGCTTAATGGAAGCATTACTAAATACCTTTTCCAGTCAGTTTGAAGAGCGCCTCATCATATTTTTTTGCAGTATTGATAATTACATCTTGCGGAAGATCCGGAGCCGGCGGCCTTTTGTTAAAATTGATTGATAACAAATAATCCCGAACATACTGCTTATCGTAACTGTTTTGAGCTCTTCCCTTTTCATACTCATTCAGTGGCCAGAAACGGGAAGAATCTGGTGTTAACAATTCATCAATCAAAATAATCTTACCATCGTAGTAACCGAATTCCATTTTTGTATCAGCAATGATTATATCCTTAGATAAAGCAAACTCAGAAGCTTTCTTGTAAATATTTATCGCAGTCGTCTTAATAAATTCGAAAGCCTTTTTACCAATGATATTAATTGCTTGAGCTTCATTAATATTTTCATCGTGAACACCGACTTCAGCTTTGGTAGATGGAGTAAAAATCGGTTCCGGCAACTTTTCTGATTCAACTAATCCTTCCGGCAGTTTCATTCCGCAAATGCTTCCGCTTTTTTTGTAATCGTTCCATCCGGTGCCGGAAATGTAACCACGTACAATACATTCAATCGGAATCAGCTCTGCTTTTTTTACAAGCATGGAACGACCGGCAATTAAAGAATTGAAAGGTCGGCAAACTTCCGGATACTCATTAACGTTTGTTGATATAAGATGATTCTCAACAATATCTTGCGCTTGATCGAACCAGAAGTTTGAAATGCTAGTAAGAATTTTCCCTTTTTCCGGAATTCCTTGGTTCATTATTACATCGAAGGCAGAAAGCCGGTCTGATGCTACTATCAGATAGTATTCACCCAAATCATATACATCACGGACTTTTCCTCTCTTAAACAGTTTTAAGTCGGGAATATTTAGTGTGGTAATAGTAGAATCCATTGTGCTCATAATTTTGTTCGATCAAATATAAATGTTTTTCTTTTGCCAATGAATGATTGTATCTATTGAAAAGTAAATCAAAGAGTCTGTTCTAAAATCGAGTGGATTTTCGCTGCATTTCCACATCCGATAATACAGAAATGATACGATATTTTGAAAATAATCCTTCTATAAACTCATTATTCTAAACTTCTTCAGCTCTTTATCTGATACTTTAGCATTACAGCAGTAATATTCTAGTGTTTGCCAATACTTTCGGCTGTGGTTTTTTACAACCGTATGAACCAGTTCATGCATTAGCACATAATCGATCAAATGTTCCGGTAAGCGCATTAAATGAACAGTTAAATTTATGTTATTTCGACCGGTACAGCTTCCCCAACGGCTTTTCATATTCTTTATTGCCACTTGATTAAAAGGTAGTTGGGCATTAATAGATAATTGCTTTAATCTTTCCGGCAAATATTCAACAGCTTCCTTTTTTAATGCTTTGTTAATTCCCGTTTGGATTAATGCCCTAATTTCTTTCGAATCAGCCTTAATTGAAGAACCGAACTTCACCAGTATTTTCCCATCTCTAATTTTAACACTGTTTTTCGGCTTAAGATGGGGTAAAAGGACTAATTGGTGATACTTTGTAACAAAACCGGAAATTGGTGGATGAGGTAAAATATCAATCTTCTCACTTAGTTTTTTCAGAGTCTCATGTATCCACTCTTTCTTATGAAGAGCAAACCGCTCTGCTTCCAAATAAGACGCGTAACGTGGAATTGTAATCCTAACGCCGCGCCCCGGTCGTATTGAGATTATGATTTTTTTTGCGAGGTGACTTTTGTAAATCTTTATTTCTACATCATCAAGAAGAAATATTTTCATGTTTACAAAAGCTTAATTTGATAAGTGTATTAAGAAAGCTCAGTTTTTTGGTTCTTCCGGATTTTCCGTTTGACAAACATTGCACTTGCAGTTTTCATAGATTTCTTCATAATCATAATCAATAGAAAGCTCTGAACCCGCTTTAATATCATACTCAGCAATCAAGAAAAGAGAACTCTCATCTCTATCATCGACATAACAGTTTGGTTCACAAACGTGATTAATATTTCGCAACAAAGGATTGTTGGAAGTATCTATGTAATTATCACCATTCCAGAAAATGTAGACGTTGTTTTCTTCTTCCTCGCGTCTTTCGCATTCATCGCCATCAATAACTTCCCCTTCAATAACACAAATTATTTCACCTTCGGCAATATCAACCGTAGTGAATAAACCTTTGCCGTGTAATTCAGAATCTCTGGCTTCCAATTGATTTATGTAGTAAGGATAAGTCTGGTTCATAATGTTCTTTCTGAAGTTTAGAAAACAAAGAAGGGATGATTACTCATCCCTTTTTCGTGGGCAGAGACGGAATTGAACCGCCGACACAAGGATTTTCAGTCCTTTGCTCTACCGACTGAGCTATCTGCCCAAAAATCGTGCGGACAAAAATAAAGATTTTATTCTTATCCGCAAATTTTTTCGCAAAATAATTACATTACTAATGCCATTATTGCTTTTTGAACATGCAATCTGTTTTCTGCTTCGTCAAATATCACACTATTCGTAGAATCGCATACTTCATCAACTACTTCATCACCTCTATGCGCCGGTAGACAATGCATGAAAATGTAATCTTCTTTCGCGTGCTTAACTAATTCCGGATTCACTTGGTACTTCATGAATTTCTTTTTGCGGTCTGCAGCTTCTTGTTCTTGTCCCATGCTTGCCCAGACATCTGTATAAATTATATCGGCGTTTTTAACTGCCGCAATCGGATCTTCCAATATCTCAATTTTGCTTCCCATGTACTTCGCGTTTTCTTGAGATTCTTTAACAACAAAATCTGCCGGTGTGTAACCGGAAGGAGAAGCAATCGCAATATCCATTCCTACTTTAGAACAACCGTGCAATAAACTGTGCGCCATGTTGTTGCCATCGCCGATGTATGCCAATTTTAATCCGCGTAAGGTTCTGCGTTTTTCTAGAACTGTGAATAGATCGCAAAGAACTTGGCAAGGATGATGCAAATCTGTTAATCCGTTAATTACCGGAATTGAACCGTGCTTAGCCAAATCTATAACATCTTGATGATCAAAAGTGCGGATCATAATTCCATCTAAATATCTTGAAAGAACTTTAGCTGTATCGGAAACGCTCTCACTTTTTTTCAATTGTAAATCATTCTGGTTGAAGTACAAGCCGGTTCCACCTAATTCATAAATACCAACTTCAAATGAAACGCGTGTACGTGTAGAAGGTTTCGAGAAAATCATTCCAAGTTTCTTTCCTTCCAGCACATGATGTTTTCTTCCAACTAAACGGTCTTGCTTAAGTGCTGCGCTCAAATCAAATATCTGGTAAATCTCTTCCAATGATAAATGATGAATCTCGATTAAACTTTTGCCTTTCATATTAACTGCCATATTACACCTACTTTTTATTTTTCAAATGATTTATTCATTAAAACATTTTTTCGTAATCAGTTTGCTTTTTCTCTTTTGTAATCCAATAACTTGTTCTTCCATTTCTGAATTTTACATCCAGAAACTGCTTACCAAATATTTTAGCTGTAAATCCTATTGGGGCTAAAACTAAACAAAACAAAATAGATAAAATCACTCTCGACATTATCCAGCCAAGAAAGAAAGCGATTCCCATCCAGATACGATAAACGATTTTCATTTCTTCGCTGTTGGATCGGACTAAGCCCCCAACAATCAAAAGTACTCCGGTTACAAGAAAAACTATTCTGGAACTCTGCCAGACATCTCTCCAAATTAGAAGAGCGCCCAAAACTGCAAACACGCCACCAACAACAAGTCCAAATTTCTTGATTGACTTGGCTGAAATATCCAATGCTTTTATTTCGTTGACTACGTCTTTAATCAAGCTCATACTTCTGCTTCCAATCTATAGAATCGTGAAATTCCGGTTGTTCTTCTTTGTACAAAATATAATTGCCCAAAGTAAGTACATCAATTTCGGTTCTCATAAAACATTTATAGGCATCCAACGGAGATTCAACGATGGGCTCTCCACGCACGTTGAAGGAAGTATTCACTATCACTGGACAACCGGTTTTCTCGTAAAACTTTTCAATAAGTCTGTGATATAGAGGATTATCTTCTTTGTGAACCGTTTGAACTCGAGCGGAATAATCAACGTGAGTTACAGCCGGTATTTCAGAACGAACAATGTTTAGTTTTTCAATTCCCCACAACTGCTTTTCTTCTTCAGTCATTTCCCGCTGCTTATCTTTTTTAACATCAGCGACAATAAGCATGTAAGGACTTTCTCTATCAAGCTCAAACCATTCAGAAACTTTTTCAGCAAGAACAGTAGGTGCGAATGGACGAAAACTTTCTCTGTATTTTATTTTCAGATTCATTTTCTTCTGCATTTCAGCTGAGCGTGCATCGCCAATTATCGATCTTGAACCAAGTGCGCGCGGGCCAAATTCCATTCTGCCTTCAAACCAGCCGATAATCTTTCCATCAGCAATTTGATTTGAAATCTGAGTAACCAAATCTTCACTAGTTACTTTGTGTGCGGGAATCTTATAGATTTTTACAAATTCATTTATTTCATCGTCAGAATATTCAGTTCCATAGTAGGAGCCTTTTTGCAAATCTCTTCCGCTCTTCTGTTGTAGCGGTTGCTTAAAATACTGATGATAAACTGCTAGTGCAGCGCCTAAAGCTCCGCCAGCATCTCCGGCAGCCGGTTGAATCCAAATGTCTTCAAAAATATTTTCTCGAAGAAGCTTTCCGTTTCCTACACAATTTAGCGCAACTCCGCCAGCCAAACACAAATACTTTTCTTGAGTAACTTTCTTAACATTACGAGCCATGCGAATCATAATCTCTTCCGTAACATCTTGAAGTGATCTTGCAATATCCATTTCTCGTTGCGTTAACAACGATTCTGCTTTCCTCGCCGGTCCATCGAATAGTGAATTCATCTTCTCATTCGTCATCGTTAAGCCGGTATTGAAATTGAAATACTCCATGTTCATCTGGAAAGAACCGTCCTCTTTCAAATCAATCAAGTTGTCATAGATTGTTTTAACATATTTTGGTTCTCCGTAAGGAGCCAATCCCATAACTTTGTACTCGCCGGAATTAACTTTGAAGCCGGTGAAAAAGGTTAGTGCAGAATAAAGTAATCCTAGCGAGTGCGGATAGTGCAATTCTGAATGTATTTGAATTTTGCTTCCTTCACCAACACCAAAAGAAGATGTTGCCCATTCCCCTACTCCATCTATTGTAAGAAAAGCAGCTTTGTTAAATGGAGATGGATAGAAAGCAGAAGCTGCATGGGATTCATGGTGTTCCGGAAATAAAATCTTTCCATCATATTTTAATTCTTTTGCAATGCCGTCTTGCATCCAAAGTTTGTCTTTCAACCAAAGAGGCATAGCCATTAAAAACGATTTTAAGCCTTTACCGGGGTAACTAAGATAGGTTTCCAATAAGCGATTGAATTTTATTATTGGCTTATCGTAGAACGCGACTGCATCTAACTGGTCAACGTTTATTCCAGCATATTCTAAGCAAAACTCAACAGCTTTTTTAGGGAAATTATGATCGTGCTTAATTCGTGTGAATCTTTCTTCTTGCGCGGCTGCTATAATCCTTCCTTCCTTCAACAGACAAGCCGCTGAATCATGATAATAAGCCGATATGCCAAGAATGTATTTACTCATTAGGACTTCTGTTAGAGAAAAAAAAGTCGCTCCAAACGGAGCGACACAAAATTAACTTATTTCGTTGTTCTTTAAAACTAATTCAAAGTAATTCTTGTACCGCAATTTTCCTTTGCAAGTTCTTCTTCGCAAGTAATTATTGCCTCTTTTCCGCCATTCTCAACAAAATCAATCGCGGCAAGTATTTTTGGTCCCATACTGCCAGCACCAAATTCACCATCCTCGTAATATTTACGTGCTTCAGCTACAGTAAGGTGATCAAGCTGAAATTGATTTGGCTTATTGTAATTGAGGAAAGCTTTAGGAACATCAGTGATAATATAAAAACGCTCTGCCTTGACTTCTCTTGCAAGTACAGCAGAAGCTAAATCTTTATCAATTACGGCTTCAATAGCTTCAAGATAACCGGTATCGCTATGCCAGAAAACCGGAATTCCACCACCTCCCGCACCAATTACGATATGTCCCTTTTCAACTAAATCGCTGATCACTTCGTTATTCATCACCTCTAGAGGCTTAGGAGAAGCCACAACGCGTCTCCAGCCCCTTTTACGGGCGTCTTCTTTGAAAACCCAATCATTTGCCTTACTGAGCAGTTCAGCCTCTTCCTTGATGTAATATGGACCGATTGGCTTGGTTGGCGACTGGAATGCCGGATCATTAATATCGATTAGCACTTCTGTAATTACGGCTACTACATTCTTTTTTACTTTTGCGTTATTGAGAGCATTTCTCATCTGGCGTTCAATCATGTAACCGATTCCACCTTGGGAATCGGCTACACAAATATCTAAAGGCATTTTAGGAATTTTATACTCCTTAAAACCGGCTTCATTCCTCAGCATAATATTTCCAACTTGAGGCCCGTTGCCGTGAGTGATAATTAACTCAAATCCATCTTGTAGAATCGGAATTAACTGTTCACAAGTTTCAAGAGTATTTTTTTCTTGCTGCTCAATTGTGCCTAATTCATTAGACCGCAGTAACGCATTTCCACCGAAAGCAACTACTGCAATCTTTTTCATAAGAGACCTTTTTCTTTGAGAATAGTTTCAAGTGTTACATCGCCAATCTCTTCCAACTCGTACATTACGCGTGTATGAGGTTTGTTGATTTTTAGAATTCTACCCAGATCAATTGGTGTTCCGATAATAACAGAATCGCAATCCGTGTTGTTGATTGTTTCTTCGAGATCTCTCATCTGATCATCGCCATAACCCATTGCCGGAAGAAGCATTCCAATGTTCGGGTACTTCTGATATGTAGCAGTAATTGATGCTACAGTAAAAGGTCTCGGATCAACGATTTCTTTAGCGCCAAGTCTTTGAGCTGCAACAGTACCGGCGCCATATTTCATTTCTCCATGAGTCAATGTTGGACCATCTTCAACAACAAGAACTCGTTTACCTTTTATCAATTCCGGATTATCAACTGTAAGCGGAGAGTTTGCATCAATCATTATTGCAGTTGGGTTAACTGCCGTTACATTATTATGAACTTCATCAATACCTTCTTTCGTTGCAGAATCAACTTTGTTTACCACAACAACATCGGCCATTCTTAAACTTGTGTTACCCGGATAGTAACGCATTTCATGTCCGGGTCTGTGTGGATCAACAACAGTAACGGTAATATTTGGTTTATAGAAAGACATATCGTTATTGCCGCCATCCCAAAGGATTACATCGGCTTCCTTTTCTGCTTCACGAAGAATTGCTTCGTAATCAACGCCGGCGTAAATAACACCGCCACGAGCTACATGCGGTTCATATTCTTCAATTTCTTCAATAGTACATTCATGAGTTTTCAGATCTTCCAAAGTTGCGAAGCGCTGAACTTTTTGTTTTACCAAATCGCCATAAGGCATAGGATGACGAACAGCCACAACTTTCTTTCCGGCTTGTTCTAAAATCTTAACAATTCTTCTTGATGTTTGAGACTTCCCACATCCGGTTCTAACGGCTAATACAGCAATAATTGGTTTTGTACTTTTTAGCATAGTTTCTTCGCCGCCTAAAAGTCTAAAAGAAACTCCCGCCGCATTTACAATAGAGGCTTTTGTCATTACATATTCAAAAGGAACATCGGAATAAGAGAATACAACTTCGTGAACATTCAACTTATGTATTAAGTCTACAAGTTCTTTTTCTTCGTAAATTTTAATCCCATTAGGATACAATTTCCCCGCTAGTTCGGAAGGATAAACTCTTCCTTCAATGTTTGGAATTTGTGTAGCTGTGAATGCAACAACGTTGTAGTCCTTATTATCTCTAAAGAATACATTGAAGTTGTGGAAATCACGTCCTGCAGCACCCATAATAAGGACGTTTCTTTGTGCCATATTTCACCTCTTTTAGTTTATTCAACTGTGACGCTTTTTGCCAAGTTTCTTGGCTGGTCAACGTTAAGTCCTTTCTTAACCGCAATATGATAAGCAAGCAATTGCAGTGGTATAACTGTAAGAATGGGCATCAACATACTATGTGTTTGTGGAACTCTAATTACATGATCTACCATCTTTTCAATCTGGTCATCATCTTCACTTACTATTGCAAGAATTCTCCCCTTTCTTGCTCTTACTTCTTGAATATTGCTTACAACTTTATCATAGGTATAATCTTTTGTAGCAATAAAAACTACCGGCATGTTATCATCAATTAAAGCGATTGGACCATGTTTCATTTCAGCAGCCGGATAACCTTCTGCATGGATATAGGAAATTTCTTTTAGCTTAAGCGCGCCTTCCAATGCAACCGGAAAGTTAAACCCTCTTCCCAAATACAAGAAATTTTTTGAATCAACATACTGCTCGGCAATTCTTTCAATTTCATCATTATGTTTTAGTATTGATTCAATTTTGTTTGTTAGATCGTGCATATCGTTAATTATCTCTTGTCCCTTCTGTAGACTCAGATATTTTGATCTGGCTATTAACAAAGTTATCAGTGAGAGCACAACCAACTGTGCGGTAAATGCTTTTGTTGATGCCACACCAATTTCCGGTCCGGCATGTATGTAAACACCGGCGTGACTTTCGCGAGCGATAGAACTGCCTACTACGTTACAAACACCGAGGCAGAGTGCACCTTTTTTCTTTGCTTCTTTAAGAGCTGCCAAAGTATCTGCGGTTTCTCCGCTTTGCGAAATGAATATTACAGTATCATCTTTAGTAAGAATTGGATTTCTATATCTGAACTCGGAAGCATAATCAACTTCGCAAGGAATGCCGGTGTACTGCTCAAGCATATACTCGCCGACTAAACCGGCGTGCCATGACGTTCCGCAAGCAGAAATAATTATCCTTCTTGAGTTAAGAATTCTTTCTTCAAATCCTTGTAACCCGCCAAGTTTGGAGACGCCTTCATCAAAAACCAATCTTCCGCGCATAGAGTTGAAAATGGAACTCGGCTGATCCATAATCTCCTTAAGCATATAATGAGGATAACCGCCTTTGGTTATATCATCTATTCCAACTTCAACTTGATTGATTTCTTTTATAATATCTTCATCGGCAATTGTTTTAGTTTTGAAACTAGTAGCAGTAATTTCGGCAATTTCACCATCTTCCAAATAAACAACTTGTTTTGTATATGCAATCAAAGCATTAACATCTGAAGCAACAAAGTTCTCATTTTCACCTACACCAATAACTAGCGGTGAGCCTTTCTTTGCTACAACTATTTTATCTTTTTCGCCATTATAGATAACAGCAATTCCGTATGTACCTTCAACTTCGTTCAGCGCATACCGAACAGCGTGGAATAATGAGTTCTTTAATTTTAGATAGTGATCTATTAGATGAGCTAAAACCTCTGTATCGGTTTCACTTAGAAACTCGTAACCTTCTTCTTCTAAACCTTTTTTAAGAGAAAGGTAGTTTTCAATAATTCCATTATGAATTAGAAATAAGGTTTTATCTTTATTTACATGCGGATGTGCGTTTGTTACACTTGGTTCGCCATGAGTAGCCCAGCGTGTGTGTCCAATTCCCAAAGATGAATGAAGATTTTCTCCGTGAACTAGTTTTTCAAGTTCGGCAACTTTGCCTTTATTCTTAATAACTTTACAATGATTGGCATTTATTAAGCCCAATCCGGCTGAATCATAGCCTCTGTACTCTAAACGTTTTAAACCTTCAATTAAGATAGGCACACAGTTCTTTTGGCCTATATAACCAACTATGCCGCACATAGCAACTCCTTTGATGTGTTAAAAAAGAAATGTAACCCGCTGGATTAGAGGTCCGGACACGGGCGTAGTAAGAGAGGTATCAACTTACGATAGCAGAAGTTCCTTATTGAAGAATAATAAAAATGTAGCATGATTTTTTTGTTATTTTCTTATTTCTGTATGCAATTTCAAAAATTTTATTCGATTTAGCAAGGGAGATTTTACTTTGTTTTGTACGCCCGGAAGGATTCGAACCCTCAACCCTCAGATCCGAAGTCTGATGCTCTGTCCAGTTGAGCTACGGGCGCATTATAATAGTACATTGTAAGCAATATAATTGCTGAACAAAAATATTTGTTATTTCTGAAATGGACAAGTGAGAAAGAGAATGCTGGTATCCGAGAATAATAAAATGAGACTTCAGAAAAATTATTTTTGAGTGTCATTGCGAAGACTGAAATGACTGCTTGTCCCGCAGTTTTGTTGCGGGAAAGGAATCCCGATTTTAATTCAAAAAGTTGTTTTTGAGTTTGCTTCACTTCGTTCGCAAAGACAATATTTGCAATATTTCAGAGGTCACAAAATAATATTGAGAGGAGAATACTCTCCTCTCAATAAAGCTTATGAATGCTAAATTGCATCCTTTTTAATTAAGCAAACTGAATGATTCAAAGAAGTTTATTTTTCCTTTGCTTCAACTTCTTTTACCGTTTCAGATTTACTTGCCTCGTCAGCTATCTTAATAGCTAATGCCTTTGCATTCTCAGAAAATTCAATTTTATCAATTTGCGAGGGGTAATTAACTGGTGCAATCATTTGTTGAGCTCTCATAAGATCAACTTTAGTTACTGGAGGGTCCCTATAGATGAGACTCGATACACTGATATCCATTTTATCCTCCTTGAATTAGTGGATTATTAGTTCCTTCCTTGGTAAACCCAGTGTATACCATCGGTATTATCGCAGAAAAGCGAAAAAAGTTTAATAAATGGATTTTTGATTAAAAAGTTGCGCTGAATCTTTTAAACCAGATATTAGTTGTTGGATTCTTCTTGAATTGCTAAAAAATCGGACTAAGCGAAAATTCGTCGAAGTACTTCTAACAATTTATCGCGAAGAAGCGGTTTTGAAATAAAATCGGTGAAGCCGGCTGCAATGAAGCTATCTCGAGCATCCGGCTGAACATAAGCGGTAGAAGCAATGATAGGTAAATCCTTATATCCCGGCATCTTCTGAATAATTCTAAGAGCATCCAGACCGTTGTACTCCCCTTGTAAATTTATATCCATAACAATGAAATCAAATTTCTTTGTCTTCAATAGCGGAACAGCAGATTCAAAACTGACTGCAAATTCAAGAGTTTTCAGCTCCTTCATTTGCACTCTGAATAACATTTGAGAATCCAATTGATCTTCCAAATAGAGACAACTTAAATTGGACACATCTAATTGCTTAACATTCACTAGTTCGACTTCTCGTACCGGAGTTTCAGTTTTCTTTGGAGGAACAATTTCAATTTTCTTTTGAAGTTTTGATTCTCTGTTGTCTTTAGCTTCCGCAGTGTCAATTTCCGCACTAATAGATTCGGAAAGCTCAAATTTTTGTGGAAAGACAAGCGCAAATTCAACCGGTTCATTTCCTTTTGTCATCACTTCCCTTCTAACAGAAAGCAATTCAATCAATTTCTTTGCAAGCTTAATCGAAAATCGGGAAAAACCATAATTTCTTCTAGAAACATTATCATCATCAGAAAAGATATCATTAAGTGCTTTCAGTAAATACTGGGATATTCCCTCTTTACCATCTTTAACACCAACTGCACAGAATTTATCTTCGTGAATATAAGCTGATAAAATAATCGACTTCTCTTTCGTTATCTGAATTGCAAATTTGAGGAATAAACTCAAAAGGTAAACAAATTTCTGCTTGTCGGTTTCGATACTAAGAGTGGAAGAAATTTTTCCTAACGAAAGTTCAACTTTTTTCCCTTCTGCTGTTTTCTTTGTTTGTTCTTTTAACTCATTAAGAAGGTCTACAAAAATTATTTCTTCCGGACGGAACTTAATCACCTTTTGTTCCAAAGTTGAGTATTCAACTGCATTATCCATTATCTGAAGCAAAAGTTTTTGATTCTCTTTAATAATATCAATTGCTTCTTTTTGTTCTTCATTTGGAACTTCGATGCTATCGCCAAGTTCTTGAGTGAATCCAAGAATTACATTAATCGGCGTTAGTATTTCATGAAACATGTTTGAGAGAAATGAGGCATCTATTTTCTCAGTCGTATCTACTTGCATATGCTGAAGATCTTTGGCTTTGGAAACATCTTCTTGAAGCTTAATAATGAAACAGTAAGAATCAACCTCGCCGTTAAAACTTTTAATTGGAGTTGAAACAAGTGCAACTTTCTGAAATGTTCCCGATGGCTTTTTAATTTCAACATCAGAAGACATTGTCTTCAGTAATCCGGAATGAAATACATTTTTGTTAATTTCAGCCCTGTCATCGTCGCTCAACAAAGAAATCAACGGACGCGATTCCAATTCTCTCCGCGGATAGCCCAGCTTTTTAATTGCAACTTCATTTACTTCTTTAATAAATCCATCCTTATCTGTTGTCATTATTGCTTCGGATGTATTTTCATAGAGAGATTCAAGAAGTTGCTGTTTCTTTTTTACTTCAATATTCTCGCTAACATTTCTTACTAAATTTAAGTGCGCTTTTCTTTCTTTGAATTCTATCGAGGTCCTTCTCAATTCAACATAAACTGAAGTTCCGTCACTTTTTTTGTGCCGCCAAGGACCACTAAACGAACCGGAAGGAACTTTTGTATCGGATGTTTCTATCAATGTCTGAATATCTTCCGGCGCATATAGATCTGTTAAATCCATATTTAGAAAATCTGCACGCTTATATCCATACATTTTTAAGGCTTGATTATTCACTTCTAGAAAGCGAAGATTTTCAATGTCATAAACGAACATTGCTTCCGGAGAATGCTCAATCAAGGCGTCATACATATCAGCTTTTACTTCAAGTTGCTCATTCTTTTCTTGTTTTGGAAAGAATACAACTTGAATCAGCTCTTCAAGTTTATTATTAATTCGTAAGAGTTTAATATCGCATGCAAGATTATTTCTTTCTTTGAAGACATACGAAAAACCAGTCTCACCGGTTATGCTTCTGTCAATTCTTACATTATCAATTACCTTAAGGAAGTCTCTTTCGAACAGTTTTGAAGCTTCATGTCCATCTAAATTAATCTGTTCTCCAAGCGAAAGAAATTTTAACAGCTCAGCAGAATGTGTTACAATTTTATTTTCTTCATTTAAAATGCAAATTGGAAGAGGGATATGTTTTAAATTAATATTTGACTGGACTTCTCGAACAACAGTCTTCTCCTCTTTTTCTACAACGGAGAACCCGATAATAGCAACTACGTTATTATCCAGATCCGAAAGAGGGAACTCAACAATTGACACTCCGCTGAACAAACCGCCCACACCCGAACCGGAAACATTCTCTACTAAAATAGCGTTGGTTGTTGCTTTTATATATGCATCAAGTGTTTCGTAAATATCGGAAAGATACTTAGGTAAAACAGCTACTTCATTTTTGTTCTCAAGTTGATTTGTTTTATAGCCAAGTACAGAAGCGTAACGTTCATTAACAATTACAAGTCTGCCTTCAACATCTTTGAGCCAAAACAAATCATCTACTTCATTAATCTCTTTTTGGATTTTTGCTTTTTCAATAAATGAAAAAGGGAAAGACAATTTGATTTTTTCAACAATCGACACAATCTTAGGATCGGCAGCCAGTTTTTCAATATCTGAAGAAGCTACCTTAAATTTTCTGATCTCCGACTTAATTGCCGAATTTACTTGGGGTGCTTTAAGAATTATATTGTAGTAAACATTGTTTTCACTTTTCATCGGAGAAAACACTACGTCAAAACTCTTAATCCCTTCTCTTGTTCCAACTTCAAGATTTTCAGAAACAGTCTCCTCATTTCTCTTTGATTCAGTAAACAATCGGGATAAAACATCGGCCTCAGTTGTATTAAAGTGCTCTAAAAAATTTGTGTGCGGAAGAATTGACGGAAGAATACTTCTGAAAGAACTACTTAACGCAATTATTCGCCCGGACTTATCAACAATCATTGTCTTCAAGTAGTCAACTAACTGCATTTCGGTATTGTCAAAATCTTCTGGCATTAATAATTCTCAACTATTAAAAAGGTCCTATAACATTTGAATATGCAGAATAAGTATTTGTTGATGATGAAATAACCAAACGGGCTCTATATCTATTAATTGCTTTTGCATCTGCTTTAGTATGTGTATATGGTGGAGGCGGAGCCGTTGTACCGCTTGCAATAGTATCGATATTTACAAAATTAATTCCGTCCATACTCCACTCAATCTCAATATCATAATTAGTGGCGATACTTGTAACTTCCCAAGTAAACTGTGTGCTTGTAACACCTTCTCTTCCTAAACCTGTAAGTACTGGTGGAGCAATATCCGTGTAAGCTGTAGATGCACTTGCTACATTTGAATAAGGACTTTTATAGTTAGAAGTAAAGTAGCGAATGCGGTAGGTATACGTACCGTTTGCAACAATATTTTCAGAATCATCGTACGAGGTAGTGTTTGCGCTAAGTACTTTCATTTGTTTGAAAGTTGTAGTTGCAGCATCCATTTTCTCTAGAATGAAACCGCTTTCATTTGGTACAAAGTCCGTCCAAGTCAGATGTATTAAACTACTACCAATGCCTTCTGCTTTTAACTTCCATGGACCGCCATCAGAATTAGAAGGAGAAACTTCATCACTAAAATCAGAATAACCGGAACCGTTAAATGCTCTTATCTTGTAGTAATATGCTGAAAAGCTTGAAAGGCCAATATCTGTAGTGCTGATTGAATTTTCTGTTAGAGTTTTAATTCTTCTATACTCAATAACACCCGTAGAACCAATGTCTTTGCGCCAGATTTCAAAGCCTTTTTCGTTACTTGAATTATCATCCCAGATGAGAGTTACGGTAGAAACACTTGTAAAACTGGCAAATAAATTTGATGGAGCAGTAGGAGGTTTATCTTTTATGTAAATGTTTTCTTGAACTTTGCTGACTTTTAACTTTCCTTGTTTATTATAAACGATTAAATAATATTTAATCGTTTTGCCAATCATAGTGGAATCAACTTGAATATATATTGCCGGGTTAGTTCCATCGGTATTAACAGTTGTTTTCTGAACATAAATTCCATTAATAAATAATTCGAAATGAGATAAACCTTCGCCGCCTGAGCCATCAACAGCTGTATAGTAGATCGGATTCTTACCAACCATAATTGTATCATTTGTCAATGGATAAGTAATCTCAATGCTCGGAGTTGCTGACGTTGAACTTGTGGTGTCTGATAAAGATTCAACACAAGAGGAAGTCAATATTCCCAAGAGAATCAGAATTAGTAGTTTCTGAAATGTTTGAATTGTCTTTTTCGTTTTCAATTTATTTTCATACTTATTTTTTCACTTCAAAATAATAAATCAACTACAGTTTACATAGTGTCAATAATCCATTAATACAACATTTTCTTAAATATGTTTGAGACGGACTCTCTTCGGCTGGATTGAGAATAAAATCTTTCGACAAGATAAGATCAATAATCTTTTGGATGTTTAATTCAAATTAGGTTTCAATGTTCTCAAAATCTACAATTAGCGAGCGGGTTTCGTGTGGTTCCATTTTGTCTAGATAAAAATAGATTGTTTGCCCGTCCGAACTTAGACTATGCTTAGGAATCTTGGTATTAATCATATCAGAAGAAACTTCAACATTTTTTACCCGTTTGTTAAGATTAACCTGTACAACAAGTGCATCTGTTCTTTCATCTTTTGGATTATTTAGCTCAACCGCAATTCTTCTCTTGCTTCTTGGCTCGTATCTAACTTCTACTCCACCTTTTCTATTCCACCATGCTTGTAACTCTTTTAATGAAGTAAGCCACATTTTTTTATTCTTGGCGTAACGAATAACGTCTTTAACTACAGAAGCGTATTGCGGCTGAAGTTGATACTCTGTGTGAATTTTGAATACGTATAAACCACCTTCAAACAAAACTCTATCTACATCTTCTTCATAAGTATATCTTTGAAATTCTGTGCTAACCAAACCATAATTTCTAACAACTTCATAATCATCGCGTGCCGTTTTTGTTATAATCATTATAGGCTGATTATTTCTAAACCTAACTTCCGGAACCGAGCGGTCTGTCAAAGAATCAGTAACTAAAAATTCATAACCGGCAGAAGACATTGCTTGGAGTGTATTATCATCATAATAGCCGTTTAATGGCATTATCGCAGAAACTTTTTTCCCGGATATTTTGGTTAGTGAATCGGTTGCAAATTTTAGACTAGCTGTTTGAACATCCTTACTAAAAAGCTTATTAAGTGTATCTTCTGGAGAAGCTATATATCCAATATCTTCAACGATTCCAATATCTCCTTGTCTCGCCAAAGATTTTAGCAACTTCGGGTTAGACTGAGCCAAGCTCGGTTGAATAAAATATGTAAAAGGAGTTTTTGAGGAACCGAAAATGTTTGAGATATTGTAAATGTTTTGAGGCTGCTCATTTATTGTAGGTATAATAATCATAGCCGCTTCGTACTGCGATGGCCAATCTTTAACAAAGGCAGTCGGATTATAAATTAGCCAGTTTACAGAATTGTTAAATAGTCGCTCAAAGTTTATCCAATCCTTCTGAACACCAATTATGGAGTTTAATTCGAAGCCGTACCAAACAAATCTACCTTTGCCATATGTCCCGTAAGCAATGCCTGCACTTTTTTGAATTCCTTCTCTTACTAAACCAGCTTCTTTTCTGAAATCATACCAAAAACTAACTTGTGTTGTACGCGGTTCTAAAACTTCAGCATAGATTGGTCTGTCCCAAGTCGCAACCTTTAATGTATAACCGGTTGGTATTTGAGCAGTTATGGGCAAATTACCACGTAACGTATGAACTTTGTAAGTTTCTTCCGGTTTAATTTCACGGTTAAAATTCATCCCAAAAACTTCTTTAAAGAAATCCCAGCCTCTCCATTTGCCCTCATCAGAAAACGTAGCCGGTCCGCCGGTAGCAAATAAACTTCCTCCGTTTTCAACATAACGTTTTAGATGCATAATTTCTTTATCGCTTAGAGATTTTGCACCGGGTAATACAATTAATTTATAATCATAATGCTGCCCAAGTTCAATTGTTTGATCCGAGATGACATCATAATTCATCTTGGCATTTTTAATTTTTTCTTTCCAACTGTTTACATTTTCTTGAAGCCAAGTACTGCCTGGCTCCAACATAATTTCTGTGTATTTAGAATAGAGAATTGCAGCTTTTTCCTTTTTATCGGTGCTCAAGAAACTAAGATTTTCTTTTGTGGGAAGTATTTCTTTAATCTCATAATTGCCATAGATATTCTTGATAATCAAGAGAAACACGAGAGTACCCGTGATTAATAATACTAGTCCACTAAGAAAAATTATTAGATAATTAACTCTTAGTCCTTTAGCTGCTTCTCTTATCGCCACCTTAAATTATCCTCTTGTTTGCGTTCTTGCTTCGTAGGCTCTACATAACCTTCATTTGTATAACGCATAAATTTTCCTTTAGCAGCTTTTCTCTCTTGTTCATACTGTTTTGGTTGCTCGCCAGTAGGTCTCTGATAGCGCGTTTCATTATAGTTTGAAGGTGCATTGCCTACAAATGTTGGACGCAACTCCGGCCCGCGAGAGTAATCATCTTGAGGAACATAAGATTGCTGTCTCTGCGATTCATATCCATATTCTTGCTGAGGAATATCGAATGTTTTACGTTCGCCGGGAGTTGCAATTCGTTGCTCAGTTACTAACGGTGCCGGGGCAACAAGTTCTGCCGGTATTGCCGAAGGCTGAGCTGCAGTTGCTGTTACGCCCTTCCTTTCGCGTATTTTATATAGTATATATGCACCCACGGATAGCATAAACGTCGATATAGTTGCTACAAGAATGATTAACGAAAGAATTGGAATGAGTTCCATTTTTTACCTCTTCTGAGATCAAATAGTTTATTTAGCACCTTGCGGTGAAACTTTACTTGTGTTTTGTGCAAAGCCTGTTCGTTCAAGTTTTCCCCATGTCATGCTGACACCAAGGAATTCTTCAATAGTTGCCATTGCTTTTGTAACATCAATTAATAGAATGAATATCATACGATAAATTATTGCATAAGGAACTAATCTAAACTCTTCTTTTTCAGCAGCAATACAATAAACCGCCGCCATTAAATCCAGTACCGCTATGCCAATCCACCATAGAAAAATGAAACTCGATAGTCCGTAAAATAACGCAACAATTATAAAATATAGATTAACGAAAATATTCATAGCTGGCCAGATTAGAGCTTCATAAAACATCTGCCAAAGAATTACGCTGTTATTAAAATTAACGGTTGGATTAAATAAATATTTTTTGTGCTTACGAATGGCTTGTAAAATTCCACGAGTCCAACGATATCTTTGCTTTAATAACTGATAAATGGTTATCGGAGCTTCGGTAAAGGCAATAGCATTTGGTTCATAGACAATTTTCCAGCCTGCCGCTAAGATTTTCAAGGTAACATCTGCATCTTCTGCAAATGTATCGCTAGAATAAAATCCAGCATCCTTAAATGCACTTTTCCTAAATATTCCAATTGGTCCGGGAATAATATTTACCATCTGAACAAAACCTTGAGCACTGCGAGCCATATTCAGACCCTCTAGATATTCTAATGCTTGAAGGTCAGTTAGTACTCTTTTTCTATTCTGAACTTTAACATTACCAGCAACTGCCCCAACAGCTGGGTCAATAAAATGTCTAACCGCCATTTTAAGAGTATTCTCACTTAACTGAGAATCACCATCCATGCAAAGCACAAACTGAGCTTCCGAATATTGAATACCGGCATTGAGAGCTTTAGCTTTTCCACCATTAGGCTTATTTATAAGAGAAACTTTGATTAAGCCTGAAATGCCCTTCTGATATCCAACTAATGTTTCTGCTACAGCCGAAGTATCATCAGTAGAACCATCATTCACAATAATGATTTCGTAATTGGAGTAATCTAACTCTAAAAGAGATTCTATTGAGCTTCGAAGTACTTTTCCTTCGTTGAACACCGGAACTATTATTGATACAAACGGGAAATAGCCATGTTTTTCTTCAACGGTATATCGTGTTATATAGAAATAAGCCATGAAAAGAGTAGCGAAGTATCTTATAAGTAAGATGAATAAGAATATTACTAGGGACACGATTGATGAATAAACGAAAAGCCCGCTCCAACTAAGAACAGTCAAAGGAAGAGTTAAAATTATTGTAATAATGAGCAGAACAGAAAAAACACCAGAGATAATTATCGTTCTAAGTTGCTCAGAACCAACATTTCTCTTAGGTGGTTTAACTTCCCTATTATCTAAAGCAATTTGGTATTTCTGTTTGTTCATATTCATTCTAATTTATACTCTGAACAATTTAAATTTTCAAAATGAATGCCAGTGTAAACCTTTGTTTTTTCTCAAATATCTAAACAATACTTTATCACTACTGTACCATCGGTAAACAATTCAGGCATTATGCATCAGAAAGAAACAAACTCGAAGTGAATATAATCGAATTATTAAATTATTGCAAGTAAATAAGTTAAGTGCAAAATCTAAAGAATGATTACAACAAAAGGCTGTAAGCTATTCTTATTTAGTAAAACCTAATTTGTAAACTTAGAGTACGCGTCTATTAAAGCATCAAATAGAAATGTAGCTACTTTTGAACCACCAAGTTGTGTAAAATGAGCATAATCCTTTAATGCTAAAGCTGGCGATGCATTCACCCAATCATCCATCGAATCTTTTCCACCCATCATTTCAGCTAGATTCCAAAACGCAATACCGGTTTTTTCGACAATCTTTTTTTGTGCATCAAGCAATAATAAAACATCTGGATTTGTCACAAATCGAGAACCAACTTTTTGTGTTCTATCAGAAGAACTGACCAACAGAAAGCTAGTTTTTGGAAAAGCTTTTTTATATTTCTTAATAACATTAACCATTTTATTTTCGTAAACAGTAAAAACTCCTTTGTTCGGCGAAGAAACATTTGCGCCAAAAGAAAGTATTATCAAATCGTAGTGTAGCTTATCATTATACTGTTCAAGAAGGTTATCTGGAATATCTCCTAATGACGTTCCGTTATTTCCTCTCATTGGAAAGTTATCGATATATACTCCATTTCCCAGTGATTCTAAGCTAACACCATACATTTGAGGACTTTTTCCCGAAACAAACTCCATATAAAATTTTTTCGAATTTCCTTTAGCTTTTATTTGTAATTCGTGTAGATCACTACCAGGTTCCAACGTTTGTTTCGTCATTTGCGAGCCATCGATTGAATACTGTATAGTAGAATTATTCTCAGCAGAACTGTAATATACTTTTACAAGATTAAAACTAGACGAAGACTTATAGATTGAATTAGTTTCATACTTAACCCAACTTCCAACTTTTGGGATTGCAATTGCACATGAAATTCCAAGTGGTAATTGGTTAGGATTTCTTGTTAAGAAAGAAATGTATTTCCAGTCGTCGGAGTAAGAGTGCTGCGTTGTAACCCTCATCGGATGGTCATCTGAAACAATGTTCAACATTCCAACACCTTGTCCGCCAAATCTCTGCTGAAATTTTTCTCTAAGATAATCTGTTATTATGTCACCTAGAATTAATGAATCTCCATAATGAGCAATTCTAACCGACTTATTCTTAATATTTTTAAAATTCTCAAAGAAGTGCTTCATCTCTGATAGATTACCGGATATCGGAGTGAACCTTCCCAATGATTGATTGAATGAAAAATTAAGAACATCAGCTTTCTCAGTATAAAAGCCAAAAGCTGAGTTCATCACAGAATTATAAAATATTACATCCTCTAATTTATTTTCGGCACTGCATTTATTGTTAAAAACATTTATTGTAATAATTATGAGTAAAACAATTTTTCTCATTCTCTTCCTTTCTTTAATACTAATTTTTGTGATTGTAACGAACTCTTAACCGGGAATACTAGAAAATTCCCCAGTAAGCTGTTAAAGATCCGTTAACACTTCGATAACCGGAACCATATCTGAAGCTATTTCCATAAGTAACTCGTGTACTAATAATTAAGTTTTGGAATGGATTGTAAACCGCTTCTCCAAAAATTTCACTAATAATAAAATCGGCATCCGGGGCGTATCCAATTTTACCACCGACCTTAAATTTCCACTCTTTGGGGAATGCAAAATCGTACTCTGCCCAAATGCTGTGCGTATCATAATCTTGTGGTGAATAATAGTAAACCGAATTGGCTGCATAGTCCGAAAAGAAATATTCGTAGCCAAAAAATCCATAACTGAAAAAGCGTCTGCCAAATCTGATCATAAAATCATTACCCTCGTTCCCATCACCTAAATGAAAATATTGGTAATATCCTTTAATTAGTGCAAGGTTCTTATAATTATAAAAACCGTTTATTCGGTAAACATCGGCTTTCATTCTGTTATAAAACATGTTTGGAGAATAGAGAAATAATCTTGCATCAGTATTCTCATAACTCCCTACTAACGAAAACTCTTCGGGCTTTTCATATCGCAGAGTAACATCCCAAATTTGATAATTAGGCTCACCAAGTGTAGCTAAATTTCCAAATGTGCCAGAAAGAGAAATTAGCCTAGTAAAAAATATTGATCCCGCCCACTTAAACTGAGTAAAATCCTTTTGAATTGATTTATTATCAAGTGTTGCTCTTGACCAAACAGCTCCAAGCGATAAAAAGCCAACAAAACCGGCATCCAAACGCACACCGTAATTCCATAGTCTAAACTTCTGATTATCAGCATAATAACTTCCGAATGGTGAAATATTCATATTCGTCGGCAGAAATAGACTAAAGAAACTCTCGATACTGGATAAACCTCTACTAAATCCGGATGGAGGCAGCCAGCTAATTCTTTCTTTGATTTTACTAACTTGAGAGGTATCGCTTACACTTTCAAGTAGTGATTCGTAAATTGATCTAGCGTCACCATAGCTTTCATCTTGAACATAGGCATCTCCCAAAAACAATATTTTCTCATTCAAATCATCTTTCAGAGTTTGCTCGGTTATTTTTTCTTTAAGGTGATCAAAAACATCCTCTGCTTGGCTAAACTCTTTATCTTGAGTTAGCATATAGCCCATGAATGTTTGACGTTTGTAGATATCGTTAAGAATTTCCGGGTCTTTAAATTTCTCTTCAAGATTAGCGAATTCCTCAATGGCTGAATCATATTTTTTATTGGCGACATAAGAATCTGCCAAGAAAATTAAACGCTGATCTATTTGCTTTTGGATTTCGGAAGAATTATTAGTTGCTGCGATTTCAGTATAAATCGACTTACCTTTTTCAAACTGTTTTGCATCAACATAACTGCCTGCAAGAAAAAGCATTTGTTGATCAATGTCTTGCTTCATTGTTGAAAGGGAATCTCTAGCTTTTAGAGTTCTATAAATTTTTTCCGCGTCTGCAAGTCTAGAAGTTGCAGCATAAGTATTTGCCAGTAACATTTGAGCCTGATCATCATTTGGATCCATCTTGCCCAAACTTTCAAGTTCGGTTCTGGCCAATGTTGTATCATTATTCAAAAAATAATTTTTTGCTCTAAGTAAAGAGGCTTTATAATCAAATCCTTCCTTCAATATTTCATCATACAGTGCAATTGCTCTTGGATAATTTTGAGCACAAGTAGCAATATCTGCAAATTCAATTTTCTCTTCTCTGGTTAAGCTCTTTCGCTTATCTAAATATTCATCATACTTAGCTAAGGCTTCAACACACTTGCCTTCCATCGATAGTTTCCCAGCCTCACCTCTAATTTCAAACAGCTTTGCCTCATCGTTTGCTTGCATGCGAAGCTGGAAAACACTTTCCATGTTTGCTATTTCGGAATTTCCCGGATAATATGATTTAGCCTCATCCAAATATTTTCGTCCGGTGTCAAAATCCTTCTTCCAGGTGAAAAGATTTACTAAAGAAAGCATTGCATCCAAGTTCTTTGGATTTTGCGCGTGAACTTCATTTAGATATTGCTCGCCTAATTCCAAATCATTTAGAGTCCAAACTGCAATTTGTCCGCGAAGCAATTTGTAATCTGTGTTATTTGGATCTTGCTTAAGTAACTTCTCTAATTGTGCAATTGATTTTTCCCATTCATAATTCCATGCGGTGTATTTAGCATACTTAAATCTTACATCTAAATCTTGTTCATCCGGAAGGTCTTGTAAGTATTCGTTTAATACCTCAATTGCGCTATCATAATAAAACAGATTTGCGTAAGCATCTGCTAATTTAATTACAGCTTCTTTATCAGTAGGATTCGCTTTCAGTATTTCTGTGTATTGGTTTACGTCCTTGTTGAAAGTGCTGTCACGGTAATCGCTAACAGTCTTAAAAACAGATTTATATTTATCTTCTTCGGCATGTTTCGGTTGCAAGTATTGCAATTGCTGAAACGCCTCTTCATAGCGGTTGTTGTTGATTAATTCAGTGAGCAGCTCAAACCGCATTTCATCATTATCCGGATTTTTCTCAAGCAAACGATAAAATCGATCTATCGGATATTCACCTTCTCCGCTTTTGTCTCTATCTCTTCCAACATCAACATTTAAATAACCTTGGCGTTTTGCTAAATCTAAACCATCTTCGGCTTCTTCAAAAAAAGGTTTGTAGCTGAGCGATTTATTAAATGCATCTTCGGCGATTTTGTTTTTGCCAAGCCACAAAGTAAAATATCCATAGCGGCTCCATAAACGCCAATCGTCCGGATACCTAGCAACAAATTTCTTTAATACCCGTTCCCCTTTTACAATTGAACCGGTTTTAGCAAGAATAACAGAGTAACGAATAATTTCATCCGGCGAAGCATTATCATCTCTCTTTAGATACTCATCATACCATCTTTCTGCATTACTCCACTCCTCTAGCCAGCGGTATGATTTGCCAATCTCTAAATATGTAAATGCATTGTTTGGATCTACGGCTAAGTCTCTTTTGTGACCATCTATTTTTTGGTAAAGTTGACGATGCCAAACAGCCATTATGCGGTCAAGATCGGAACGAATTTTAGAATCATTTGGTGATAAACGGAGAGCCCTTCTTAAATCAAAAACCGCATCCCAATACTGCAGCCTTTGTTCAAAACATAAACCTCTTATATGGTAACCATCGGGAGATCGAGGGTTTGAAGCAATATACTTGTTAAATTGATCGATAGCCTCCCCGTATCTGCCTTCGGCCATCAACAACTGTCCTTGACGCTTCAATGCATCGTTACGCGATTGGGCATAATTAAACGCCACCGCTAAAACAGTAATAAAGAAAATTATTTTATAGGAGACCCTCATTAACCAATATATTTATTCAAAGGTTGATAGCTATTTGAAGTGGATTCTGCCGTTAAGACTATATCCATCAAGTTTTCTGCACTATCAAACCTTTCGTCTACTTCCTGGTTAAAAATTGATATGAATTCTAATACTGCATTTATGTAATTAAGATCTTTATTAGGCAAATTGGTCTGTACATTGGTCATAAGATCTACAATACTTTTCATGTTTCCTCTTACCAGCAATACTACAATTTTATTTTCAACTACACAAATTTTGTCTTTTTTAGATGTAGATAATCTAATAGCGTTCTGAAGCTGTGATATATTCAATAATCCTCTCATCTGAGCGGTTGCGTCCAGCTTAAATGAAATTAAATTGAATGACTGCCCTGTACTTTTGTAGAGAGCAATTTGATTATTCAGAATCAATAAAAAATCGTTATAATTATATATGTTTGAAAAAGCATAAGGCTCGGATGGAGGTTCAATTTTTGTCTGTGCATTAAAATTACGACTCTTTATAATTCGCGGAACCTCATCAATCGTTTGTGTGCGTGTTCTATCAAGCGAGAATTCTGTTGTAACACCTTTGTTTGGCTCTATTCGATATTCGCTGGTAAATTCCCCTTCCGTATGTCCTACATTTGGCGAGATAGTAACCATGCCACTTTGAAATCGTTCCGCTCTGCTACTAGCTTCTTTTTTAAGAATAATTGTTCCGGTAACAAATTGAGCTAAACCTTCTACAATATTTTGTGCCTTCTGAGTAGCTGGTTCACTTATAATAAACATGCTGGTAATATCTCTTTCCTCAATGCTCTCCAATGTTCTTAAAAAAGTATCTCTTAAGTAATCAAGATTTTTGAATCCAACAAATGGAGTTAATTCATCAAAGATTATTCTGGTTGGTCTATACTGGTCAACTACTGTTATAATATCATGAAAATATTCAACCAGATAGTCATCCGGATTATACATATCATAAATTTCGTTTGGAGGCGCAACTCTAACTACAATGATCAAATTTTGATTCATGTAGGATTGTATATCAAAATTAAGAGCAGCCGCTTGTATCATTAAATCCTTAGGCCGCATCAACGTAAAATAGAGGCAAACTTCCGAAGCTTTTGCTGCTTCGAGCGCATATTGCAAGCCAAGTAGAGTTCTTCCCGATTTTCTTGGACCAACAGCAATGTAACTACCGCCTCTGTAAATTCCTCCCCAGTTTTTATCTATAAGGGAGAATCCAGACGGAATTCTTTTTATTGTACTGCTCATATTAGCGCCTTTTGGATTTTAACTACAACAAATTTTCAATAATAGTGCCATCGAATATCCTTAAATTTCGCAAAAAAAGCAGAACTTAAACCGATTAGATATCTAAAAGTGAGAAACATCTACTTGCTGCTTCAAAATAGGACAGTCACTTACCGCTTAGAAAGAACACCAAAAACAAATATTGCAGTAGCATTGCCCGTTATTGTCGGTTCATTTGTTATATAATCATTTCTATCATCACGGTAATAGGAATCTTTTGTTTGAAAGCGTGCATATTTATCTGGCTTCTCAAACGGGATTTTTGATTTCTCAACAAACTCTTTTGTAGCCGGTCCGGCTGCAAAACCACCGGGCAAACGGCCTCTAAAATAACCTACTTGGTGATGCAAACTTTTCGAAGTGTTTTTACCGGCAGAACTAATGAAGCTAATTCCCCACTGGTTTCTTCCAAGAATGTAATCTCGGGCATAAATCGAAACAGAATCAAAGCGAGAATCGTTTACTAAGTTTTTGTAGAGAATATTCTGCAGCGAAATTCCGAGTAATGTAACATTCGTACCCCAACTGAGAGTAACACCCTTTCCAAAAAGATTATCATTTTTTTTGCGATCAAACTCTTCAAGATTCTTTTTAATGTAAACTGAATATTTTGGAAATATTTTTGCAAGTCTATAATGGGCTAAAGAATTTATATTTCCCCAGCTCCACCAGTAATCTGATTTTGCAGAATCGGCAAAAATTGTTGCTTCATTTAGATAATTGGTTTTATTTGTTGAAAGATATAGTTCAATTGCACCTAAAGCCATCTTGCCTTCAAACGTATTATCAACATAAACACCGGTTCCGCTGCTGTCTATATCTGGAACTCTTTTATAATTTGCATATAAATTCTGTGCGGCTGTTAAGCATTGATTGGCGAATTCCGGATAGTTCAACTTGGTATTCCAAATCCGGTAAGCCAGAGCCATTGTAGCCGAATAGATACCGATCAAGTTTTTTCCCATTCCAACAAATGCCGGTCTATCGAATCCTACTGCATCTTTTTCCGGCAAGCGCCAGCCAACATCATGATCTCTTAGGTCTTGCACTTGTGTTACGAGTTTATTTTTATCGTAATAAGCTCGCAGCATCCAATCTAAACCAACTTTGGCTTCTTCAAGAATATCTGGGACGGAGTTTTTATTTTTATCAATACTAAATTTTACCGGATCAAAATCGTAAGAAAAAAGAAGCATATAAGTTGAAAATGCTGTCGTGTTCAAAATCTTAACATAATCTCCGGCGTCGTGCCAGCCGCCGGTAACATCCACTTTTTTATCGAAAGTTTTCTTGTTATCGATAATCTGTGCTGCATCAGATATGTGACAAATCTCGTGCAGCATTGGGTTTGTATAGCCGCATCTTTGCACTTTGAAAAAATCTAAAAGTGAATCTGCTATTCCAGCATATACATTTGCATTGATTTTAAAAACAGATGACTTCTGGCGAGCAAAAGAAATGTAATACTCTCCTTGTGTTTTCAGATTTGAAAAATCAATTTGATATGAATAATTAAATGTGCCAAAAGAGCCAATATTTTTGCCAAAAAAAGTTGCATGTACTTTATCTTCTTGGCCTGTTTTCACAATTGAATATTGTTTTCCTTCCAATTTATAATTTGAAAGTACTATAGCCGTCTTAATATCATCAGGCCAAAAACCAACCTGATTAAAACGAATAAAGATTTCCGGTTCAGCCTGAATACTTGGCTGACAATTGACAATAATCATTATCAATAGAAGAACTAGAATGCTTTTTATGCTTTGCTTCACTTTATCCTTTTCAAAAAATATTTTGTCGTTTTTCATTCTTAAAATAATCATTAGGAAGAAATAATGTTGTGTTGAGGAAGGTAATTTTTAATATAAAAAAGGGTCACTTAAAGTGACCCTTTGATTTGACAACTTATTTTTCTTTCTATTACGAAAAGTAAGTTACATGGCAAGCATAGAGAGCTAAACCTATTGCTGCCAGAACTAAAATGATCATAATTGAAGCACTGAGTTTTCTCATTTTAACCTCGACTCTCTATCTTGTCAATTACTTTATTAATAACATTTTCTTAATTGAAACAAAATCGCCGGCAATAATTCTGTAAACATAAGCACCGGTTGCAACTTTGTTTCCAAAGCTATCATCGCCGTTCCAATCTATAGAATATCTACCTGCTGCGTTCTCTTTATTAACCAAAGTTTTGACCTCTCTACCTAACATATCATATACTTTTATTGTAACAAAAGTATTGCTTGGTATAGCATAGCTTATTACTGTGGTTGGATTAAATGGATTCGGATAGTTCTGTGATAACTCGAACTGTGTAGGAAGAAGTTCCTCAACCTTTTCTTCAATTGCAGTAATTGTTTTACCGGTATTAAATGATGTTGGTGCTGAATAACTTGAAGTAAGGCCACTGTTGGTAGTAGAAGCTGCTCTCCAATAGTAAACCGAGTTTTTGTCTAAGTTCTTTACTTCAACATTTGGTTTATCTAAGTTACTTACAGTTACAGCATCTGAGAAATCAGCTTGCTTAGAATACTGAACATCATATTTTAGTATTGATGTACTCTTAGTAGGAAGTATCCATGAAAGAGTTGCGTTTGTATTATTAATTGGAGTTCCATTAATTGGACTTCCAGCTAAAGGAACTACAGAAGCAGAACCGGCTGCAGTTGTAAACCATGCAACAGTAGACCAAGAGCCTTCGGTTAATGTTGTGGCTAACCTTGCTTGAACTTGCCAGTAATATGTAGCCCCGGCAGTTAAGCCACTAAGAACAAATGAATTTGAAGTCATCCAACCGCTTGTTCCAACAGCAGTATTAAATGTTCCTGTAACACCGCTAACAGAAGGGTTGGTTGCCCATGTAACCTTAAATTGCAAAGGATCTGCAGAGTATGCATACCAAGTTAGGGTTGGATTTGTAACTCCAATTACAGTTCCGGAATTTGGTGTGGCTGGATAAGGCGTTGCTACACTGGCGGCGGTTCCTGTCGTTGAAACTATAAAGCTTGCCCCTGCCGAATAAGAACCAAATCCACTGGTTCCACTTGTTAAGGAGGCTGCTACCCGCCAATAATATGTGCTTCCAGAAGTTAAACCAACTGCAGATAATACTGTGTAAGAAATTCCACTTATGTTATCTACTGTAGTTAAAACAGAACTGAAATCTGCATTGTCATCAATTTGAATTTTATAATAAATTATTGGCGAATAAACATTAGTGTACCAGTACAAAGTTGGGGTTGTAGTGTAAACTGTTGATCCTGCCGTTGGATACGATGGATAGCAAGTAACAAAAGTTGGATTACCATACACAAAAAAGTTTTCTTCTGGAGAATAACTTGTACCTGTAAGTACTGTTGAACCATCCCATGAAGCAACTTGCCAATAATATTGATAGCCACCATCTAATGCGAATGGTATTGTTGAAAACCAATTTATATTAGTAGTAGAAAATATTCCTTGAGTGTTGGATAAGGAATTAGCAGCATAAGCGGCTGCCAGCATTGCACTACCAGCTCTGCGATAGCGAACGATATACTCTGTTACTTTCGAATTATACCCTAATGGATACCAATACAATGTTGGAGGATTATTATAAATTGTTACGCCGCCAACCGGATAAGAACCAACTACTTGTGGTAAACCCGGCATACTGAACTGCCAATAATTGGAAATATCTATAACAATTCCGCCAAGCGTTTTTGCTATTACTCTCCAGTAATATGTACTTCCTTGAGTAAAGATACTATTGTTAACCGTGTAATAAGCGTTTGTGGTAGAGGTATTAAGTAAGAAGCCACCGGGAGTTAGAAAAGTAGGATCGCTACCTGGTGCAATTTGAATAGTATATTGAATTCCAGCCATTCCGGTATACCACCAAAATGAAGTTGTATTACCAGAAAGTATGGCACCATTCGAAGGAGCTGCTAAATATGGCATAGCGGGGGCAATAGTTGTAAAGCTATCTATTATACACGAAGTAGCCGCTCCGATAGTTGCTTTAATTCTCCAATAATACATTACAGAGTTGCCAAGTTGATTTAGGTCAGGTAATTGATAATGAGAATCTGTGGCAGGAGCCGGTGCTGTTGGTCCGTACACAATGTTACTAAATGCATTATCAGTCGCAATTTCAATAGTGTATGTTGGAGCCCCGGCAGGAAATGACCAATCGAAATCTGGAGTCACTGTAATACCAACAGCAGAGCTTGCCGGGAAAATTAATGTAGGTATATACATCAGGGTGGTATGTGGAGCAAAATCAATATACCACGGAGAGTATATTAAAGAGCCTGTTGAAGTGTTAGAAACGACGCAGCCTGAACCGCAAGCACTTGAAGCAACTGTAGGCCCGTTAGGATCGCCCCAATAATTATGTGTTGCTGTTACAACACCGGTGCCTTGGTTTCGCACGCCATTACCAACGTTAATACCGTTGGTGTTTAGAAAATCGCAATTAACTATAGTTACATTATATGCACCAGCTAAAACATCTATTGCAAAATCAGCACTGTTAAAATTAAATGTAAACCCGTTTATTACTACACCTGTAGCAGATACAGTCATAGCTGGTGAACCATTATCAATGGCTACACCGGCTGCTCCAATAATTGTAAGTGTTTTATTTATGGTTACATCCTCATAATCTGCCGTTGTACCCGATACATTAATTGTACCGCCGGAAGAACATAACAGTACTGCATCGTTCAGCAGCGCACCGGCAGAACCTAATTGGTTAACATTTACAATTGGTGCGGTAATTCCACCGGAACCACCACCTAATTGTGCACCATTAGTAAGTGTAAAACTTGTTACAGTTGGGTTGCCTGTACCAACTATTGTTAAATTTTTATCTATCGTTATAGCTTCGGCATAAGCGCCGGCCGGAACATTGATAGTACCACCAGCACTTACTCCGTCGACTGCATCCTGAATACTGCCTCCGGCAGCTACATCAACAATTAGAACAGTGAATCCTGTTAAGGTTACTGGAGAGGCTCCAAGTATAAATTTATGAACAGTACAAACCGGAGTACCTATTAATGTTAATACTTTATTTACTGTAACATCTTCAGATGAATAATCTCCGGCAGCAACATTAACAGTTCCGGTAGCGTTAACGCCATTAACCGCGTCTTGTATTTTTCCTGAACCGCTAACATCTATAGTTGTAACATCAAACCCTGTTATAGTAACAGGATTGGCTGTTAAAATAAATTTTGTAACGGAACATGTTGGAGTTCCGGTTAATGTTAACGATTTATTCACAGTAGCAATTTCTGTAAAACTACCGGCCTCTGCTGTAATAGTATTACCAGCATCGGTTCCGGCAATTGCATCTGCAAAATTTGAATAATATTCTGCGGGGGCGTCAGTGTTTGTTAATGGGGCAAATGCTGAACCTGTAGGTATGAATCCAACCGTAGCACCATTACCGTCAACTCCGCTATCCAACCAACGCACAAATGTTAGATTGCCCGATGCTGTAACTCGTGAACCTACGCCGGTTGGGTCTATAAAAGTATTTGAACTATGTGCCGGTCCGCTAAGATCGCCCCACCAGTTAAGTGTGGCATCTGGAGTAAAAGCAGTTGTGTTATCAAATTGAGTACCTGTTCCGGTGAATGAGTTGTTATTTATTACCACAGTTGCTGCAAAAAGACCAACCCCTTCTTGCATGTATAATCCGGTAGTATTGCTGGATAAATTATTTTGACTAACCGTGATATTCTGAATGGTTGATACTTGAGCTGAATGCCCCAATCGAATAGCTTTAGCACATCCTATTAAGTCATTTTGGTCTATCAATAAGCCATCTACTGTTGAGTTCAAACTGTAAAAGAAAATACCGGAAGCATAACCTGTAATCGTATTTTGAACAATCTGGTTATTGCCTGCAACTGTTTCAGTAGCGCCCGCAAATTGAATTGCATAGCCTGATGTATTAGCACCAGGATCGTTAAAAGTGTTGTTGTTAATATCTACATCAACTACAAATGGACCATAAATAGCTCCATCACCCACATCACAAGTAAATGTGTTATGAGAGATTGTTAAATCTGAAGTGCCAGCAGCACCAATACTAATGCCCATTGATGCATTGCCAGTTGTACTGAAATCATTATACTGCAGTACAACACCTGTAGGAGCATTGGTTAACTGAATTAAAAATGTAGTGGCTGCGCCACTCAGTATTGTGAATCCTTCCGCTGCATCTCCAAGAGTAAAATTGGTAGCTCCTGCTTGTAAATCAATTCCTACGCCGGTTACAAGTTGGATTGTAGTAAGGGCAGAGCCGTTTACCGACTTTATTGTAAGGTTTGCAATGTTTACAACAATATCTTCAGTATATGTACCATTATCAACCTTAATGATATCGCCAGGTGACGACGCAGCAATAGCGGCGCTGATTGTTCCATAAACAGATGGGACAAGTCTGTCAGCTGCAAAACTCATGCTTGTAAAAATGAGTAAGATTAAAACACATAATGTAAATTTGTTTTTCATAATAACCTCTTTCTTTTCCGAACCCTCATTCAGGAACAAATTAATGGGCCTTCAACTGAAGGTCCATTTTATATTTTAAGAAAAATATGTTACATGGCAAGCATAGATAGCTAATCCAATAGCAGCCAGAACTAGAACGATCATAATTGAAGCACTAAGCCTTCTCATTTTATTAGGTGGTATAATTATTTAATAAAAAGCATTTTTTTAACAGATATAAAATCACCGGCTATAATCCTATAGACATAAGCACCGGTTGCAACTTTACTACCGTAATTGTCATCGCCGTTCCAATCAACCGAATATTTTCCGGCAGCAGATTCTGTGCTAACTAAAGTTTTCACTTCTCTACCAAGCATGTCGTATATTTTTAATGTAACAAAACTGCTGGAAGGTAGTTGATAGCTTATAACTGTAGATGGATTAAATGGATTGGGATAATTCTGTAATAGCTCAAATTGGGTTGGCACTTGTTCCTTTTTTCCGATTGCAGTAACGGTAGCACCTGTACTGAATGATGTTGGTGCAGAGTAGCTCGATGTTAGTCCACTATTTGTTGTTGAAGAAGCTCTCCAATAATAAACAGCATCCTTATCTAAGTTCTTTACTTCAACATTAGGATTATCTATGTTCTTTACAGAAACTGCGTCAGAGAAATCAGCTTTCTTAGAATACTGAACTTCATATTTGAGTGAAGAAGTACTCTTTGTTGGTAAAATCCAAGAAAGTGTTGCATTTGTATTATTAATAGGAGTTCCGTTTATAGGACTTCCTGCTAACGGCACAACCGAAGCAGAACCGGCTGCTGTTGTAAACCAAGCTACTGTGGACCAAGCACTAGTTGAAGCTGGAGTTGTAGCCAAACGAGATTGAGCCTGCCAGTAATATGTTGCACCTGGTGTTAAACCGCTTAGAATAAATGAGGTGGAATTAATCCAACCACTTGTTCCAACAGCAGTAACAAATGTTCCTGTACCACCATTCAAAGCTGGATTTGTAGCCCAAGTAACTCTAAACTGCAAAGGCTCGGTTGAATATGCATACCAGCTTAAAGTTGGATTAGTAACATTAACTACTGAACCTGCTGTTGGAGCTACTGGGTATGGTGTTGCAACTGAAACGGAAGAAGAACTACTTGTTGGATAAACAAAACTACCCTCGGTAGAGACTGGACCAAAAACGCCTGAAGCATAACCACCGCTTACTCTCCAGTAATAAGTTGTGCCAGCTACAAAGTTGGCAGATTCGCCTGCTGTATAAGTATATGAATTTGATGTTAGATTTGTTTTTGTAAGAGCTCCAATAATTCCACCTGCAAAACCAGCACCAGTTCCAGTTGAAATTTGTAACTGATAATATAGTATAGGAGCGTATGCATTTGCATACCAGTAAAAAGTTGGCTGACTGGCAACAGTAGTGCCGCTAGAAGGATAACTTGGATAGCAAATTAAAAAGGTTGAACTACCATATACACTAAAACTTGAAACAGTTGAAAAAGTTGAAACGGAAATTCCAGCTTTAGAAGCTACTTGCCAGTAATAAGTAGCCCCAGTTGTAAGTGCAAAAGGAATTGTTGTAAACCAACTTGTGCTTGAAGTCGAAAAGTATCCATCAGTCGCATCAACTGCATTCCCACTAACCACTGCTTGGCATGCAACAGCTGAGGTTGATGAATAACGAACATCAAACTCTGTTACTTGTGGTACATAAGAATCCAAATACCAATATAAACTTGGCGGATTATTATAAATAGAAACATTTCCGGTTGGATATGAGGCATAAGGAGTTGGTAATCCTGGTGTACTAAATTGCCATGTGTTTGAGAAATTATAAACAACAGTACCCGCAATATTCTTTGCAATCACTCTCCAATAATAAGGTGTACCATTTGCAAAGACAGTATTGTTTAAGGAATAATAAGTATTAGTAGTATTTGCGGCATCAACAGAGCCAATTCCGGGAACAGACAATGTAAAAGCTGCATCTAAAGCAATTTGTAAATAATATTTTAATCCAGCTACACCAGTGTTCCAAGAAAATATTGTAGTTGTTCCGCTAAGAATAGCGCCATTAGACGGGTAACTTAAATATGGCATCGCAGATAGAACAGTTGTAAAAGTTCCCGTACCAGCACCAGCAACTGCTCGCCAATAATATGTAACACCATTAGAAAGTTTGGATGCCTCTGGAATTGTATGTCCAGATGCGACGGCCACCGTTGATGTGTATACTAAATCTGGGGCTATCCAGCTAGTAGCGCTTGTAGATACTTCAATAACATAAGTACCACCAGAAGACCAACTAAAAGTAGGCACAATTGAAACTCCAACAGCGTTATGTAATGGGGCAGTAACGGTGGGAGTGGTAACTTGAGCAAAACTCATTCCGGTAATAACTAAAACAAGAATCGCTAAAACTGTTAATTTGTTTTTCATAAACACCCTCTCAGATATTTAAAATATTATAGAAAAATCTCGGCTGATTTTCTTTTTTCGGCTGGTTTGTATAGTAGCAACTTTTTGAAACTGTAACTACAGTTTTCATTTATCCATTATAAAATAGCTTTAGTTGCACTTTATTTCTGTCGGCTGGATACTGAAAGCAAATTAAGGTTCTGTGTCTTCTTTGTCAAGATATTTTTTTGTTAAAATGCAATATGGGAGAACACAATCCGATAAAGGATTATTTGAAATCACAACGAGCGCAAGGCTAGAGAAAGAAAGAAAAGATTTAAATTAAAAAAGCCGCATCTAGTGCGGCTTAAGATTAATATCATATTCTTAAAAATTCTCAACCAAAGAAAGTTTTGGCAACATCCATCAACTGCAAATCAATAGTTTTCAATTCACCGGTAGCTTCTTCTAACTTTACTGGACCAACTGAGGTGCCTTTCAGTGCAGCCATGTATCCCCACTTTCCAGTTTCAACTAATTCAGCGGCACAGAAACCAAGCCGGGTTCCAAGAACGCGATCGAAAGCTGTTGGTGTGCCTCCACGTTGGATATGTCCTAACACAGTTGATCTTGTTTCGAAGCCGGTTCTTTTTTCGATTTCTTCTGCTAAGAAAGTTCCAATTCCACCTAAACGAACATGTCCGAATGAATCCAACTTTTGATCTTGCAATACCATTTCAGAATCACCGTCAACCTTCTTTGCTACAGCACCTTCAGAAGCTACAACAATGCTAAAACTCTTTCCACCTTCATGACGTTGGCGAATAATATCACATACTTCATTAATATCATATGGAATTTCCGGCACAAGAATAATATCTGCACCGCCGGCAATTCCGGAATATGCAGCAATCCATCCAGCGTGTCGCCCCATAACTTCAACTACAATTACTCTGTTATGAGATTCAGCAGTTGTATGTAATCTGTCAATGGCTTCAGTTGCAACATTTACCGCAGTATCAAATCCAAATGTAAAATCAGTTGCACTTAAATCATTATCAATTGTTTTGGGAACACCTACAATTTTAACACCGGCTTTAGCAAGTTTTGAAGCAACTCCTAAAGTATCTTCACCACCAATAGCAACCAAAGCATCAATTCCATTGTCTTTCATATTCTTAATTACTTTTGCTTCGCCATCTTCAACTTTGTAAACATTAGTTCTAGATGTAGCTAATATTGTTCCACCGCGATGTAAAATACCGGATACAGAATTTCTATCAAGTACATCATATTTATTCTCAAGAATTCCTCTCCATCCTTCACGAATACCAACTAGTTCGTGACCATTAGCAATACATTTGCGAACAACCGCACGAATTACTGCATTTAATCCGGGGGCATCCCCTCCACCTGTCAATACACCGATCTTCATTACACTTACTCCTATTGTTTATTTAGATAGTTAAACCAATTTCAAATTCGCAAACTTCGTCAACAACTGTTTAATCCCAACTTTTTCAAACGCAATTGTTACGCGTTGTGTATCTCCGGCTCCAACGATCTGTTGAATCTTTCCAATACCAAACACTTGATGAGTAACTCTGCTTCCAACACGTAACGATCTTCTGTCTTGATCAAAATCTTCAAAGCTTTCTTGATAGAATTCGTCATAATAAACTTTTTTGCGCCTACCGGCTTTCTTTGTTCCGGATCCGTCCATTTCTTCGAATGTTGAATCATCAATCTCTTCCAGAAATCTTGATTTGCTTTGATAAGCTACTTCTCCGAATCTGTATCTTGAGCGAGCATAACTTATATACACTTTTTCTTTTGCTCTTGTTACAGCCACGTAGAATAATCTTCTCTCTTCTTCAATTTTGGAATCTTGATCGAAGCGTTGGCTTAGCGGGAATATGTCTTCTTCCAATCCGGTAACAAAAACAATAGGAAATTCCAATCCCTTTGCGCTGTGAACGGTCATCAAAGTTACGGAGTGTGTTTTCTCATCATATTGATCTACGCCAGCAATCAAAGACACTTCAGCTAAGAAATCTTCAAGAGTTGCTTTTGGATTTGACTTGCCATATTCATGAACAGCTGAAACTAATTCTTGAATATTATCGTAACGCGACATCGATTCTGAACTTCCCTCTTCTTTATAGATGCGAAGAATTCCAAGTTCATCGAGTAAAGCAGAAGTTAATTCACCAATTGATAATTTTTCTTTCATCTCAATATATTTATCAAGAAGTAATCTGAACTGCTTTACATTTTTCTGGATGCGTTCTTTTACTTCAATTACTTCGAACACACGCATCATTGTTTTGAATAATGATAAGTTTAGTTTTCTTGCAAAGGCAATCATTTTAGTGATTGATGTATTGCCAATACCGCGCTGTGGAAAATTCATAATACGGAGTAAGCTTTCTTCGTCATTAGAATTAGCCAACACTCTCAGATAAGCTAAAACATCTTTTACTTCTTTTCTCCTATAAAATTCAACACCACCGATAATCTTGTATGGAATTTTATCACGGCGTAAAGCATCTTCCAGCGCTCTTGATTGTGAATTCAAACGGTATAAAATTGCTATATCATTTAACGAAAGTTTTTTAGTAGTTACTTCTTTTTTAATCTTCTTTGCAATCTGATATGCTTCATCTTTTTCATCTGTTGCTTTGATGAGAGTTAATAGCTCACCTTCTGCGTTTTCCGTCCACAAGGTTTTCGGAATTTGCCCAGTATTATTTTTAATAACGGAATCTGCGGCTGCAAGAATCATTTTCGTAGAACGGTAGTTCTGCTCTAATCTAAATATTTTAGCGCCAACAAAATCCTTTTTGAAATTAAGCATGTTCTTAATTTCGGCACCGCGCCAGCTGTAAATACTCTGCGCATCGTCTCCAACAACACAAACTTTATCTTTTAACGGACTCAATAATTTTAAAAGTTCATATTGAGCAATGTTCGTATCTTGATATTCATCCACCAAAATATACTTGAATATTTTTTTGTACTTGCTCAGAACTTTTTCATTCTCCTTAAAAAGCTGGATAGGCTTAAGCAACAAATCATCGAAATCCATAGCGTTATTTTCGAATAAACGCTTGTTGTATTCGGTATAAACTTCAGCAAATTTTTTATCAGTTGTAGTTAAACCAGAAGACTTTTCGAAATCTTGCGGCATAATCATCTGATTTTTTAAGAAACTGATTTTATGCTGAACTCCATTTGCAGTAATTGACTCCAAATTTATGTTAAGGTTGGTAATGATATTACTGACCAACGAGACGGAATCTTCTCTATCGTAAATAGAGTAATTTGAGCGGTATCCTATTTTATCGGATTCAACGCGCAGAATTCTTGAGAAAACGGAGTGAAATGTTCCCATCCAGAGCTCGTCGGCTTTTTTCCCAATGAGAGATTTGATTCTCTCTTTCATCTCTTTGGCAGCCTTGTTTGTAAAAGTTAAAGAGAGTATAGAGGAAGATTCTGCCCCTTTTTCGATTAAATATGCAATTTTATAGGTTAAAACACGAGTTTTTCCGGAACCGGCTCCAGCTACTATCATGTGTGGTCCGGCATTGTACTCTACCGCTTGTAGTTGTTCTGTGTTAAGGTTGTTCAGGATTTTCATATATGGCTTGTTTTTTGAGCCGCAAATATAATGAAAACCGAACTGTCTTTACAAATTGAAAGTACTCAAAAATTTCAGCCTATATTATCAGCTTTCCCGCCTTCATTATCATATTTTCGTCAAAATAGACTGTTGGTTTCTTAACAACACCATCCAGATGAATAGGAATATCAACATTTCCTCCCATAGATTTATTATCCCCAAGCGCAATGTGAATTGTGCCCATTACTTTCTCGTCCTCTAGTAGAATACCACTCAGTTTTGCTTTATCATTAGTTCCTATACCAAACTCGGCAATATTTCTGGCAAGACTGCCATACTTTGTAAGAGTTTCATCCAATTTCTTTGCTTGCGGTCCGCCGGTTACGTATACAGCATATCCATCTACAACTTCAATCTTTATTGGCTTTCCCTTAATTACTCCTATCCCAGCCATTGATCCATCTACAAAAAAAACGCCATTGGACTTACCCTCAATTGGTGCTATGTAAGCCTCACCGGTTGGTAAGTTTCCGCTCTCCCCTTTTTTGTGGAATAAGCCTTTGCTAGGAAGCGCTTTTCTACCGGCAATGTTCATAGTAATATCTGTACCTAGTGAAGTAGTAACCCTTACTACTTTTACATGATTTAGAATTTCTTGCAATTTTATTGTTAGAGCGGCAATTTTATGATAGTCGGCATTTAATCCGCGAATCATAATTTCTTCAGTAATACCGGGAAATGTAGCAATACGAGAACCTAAAGCTGAAGCGTTTCTTCTTGCATTAGTGTGGGTTAAAGATTTTGCCGTAGGGCAAAGTACAACATCAAATAGCTTCATCATTTCAGCAATTTGCTTAGGTGGCTCTTGTCCGTGCATTTCGCGGGATTTGAATTCCAAATAAACAGATTCGTGACCTAATTCTTTAGCATTCTTATAAAGTGCATAGCCAATTTTGTTTTTAAACTCGTCGGTAACAATTAAAACAGTTTCATCTTTTTGTGCACCCATGCAGTCTTTAATTGCTATTAAACAAGCTTTATCAAGTTTTGTAGTTTTCATAATCAGCCTCAGAATGGGAAACTAATGTTAATTTGTAGTGTTGCGCTCCAGCCACCTTTTGGAATCGCGTTAGTTATTCTACCTTGTCCTACTGTAAGATTACCTTGATTTTTGAATTCTTCCATTTTCATAAAATAATATCCGGCAGTTCCTTCCAAACTCATATAATCCGGAACGATGTGAATAATAATTCCGGTTGCTGCAAAATATGTTGCCTTTGCTTTTTCCGGCGAAAATTTAACTTCATCCTTAAGGGAATTATTTTCATAATTCTGCTGAGTTAGTTCCGCATTAAAAAAAGAAACTCCACCCTCAAGTATTTTCCAATCGAGAAACGAAGTAAGCGGAATGCCAATATCAACCGCAACGCCCCAGTGATTCATATTGAGCATATACTTTTGCTGGGCAAGAGAACTTCCGCCGGGACTATTTATAGTATGCTCTTCTTTTAAAAATTGGTAATAGCCTTTTGCAGTGATAAATACTTTGTCCCACTTAGCTCTAAAGAAATTTGCCCCTACTCTATAACCGGAACCGAGATTAAATTTCACTTTATCATCAGCAGCAAAATAGCTCTGCAAAAGTTCTGCATTAGCAAAATCATTCAATCCTGGAGTTTGGTAATGATACTCTGACATACCAACATAAAAACCGCTCAATCCCAAACAGCCAAATCCAAACTTCTGTGCATTTGCAACTGTAGAAATTAAAAGTAGAGTAATAAACAATATATTTCTGGAAACTCTTGTCAATACTTTCTCGGTAAAATTTTAGTTATGAAATTAATTACTAGAGGCCTCTGAATAATTAATTTTGTGTCACACTGAGCTTGTCGAAGTGTGATAATTTAGTTTGCATTGTCATGGTTCGACAGGCTCACCATGACTTTTCTTAATATTTCAGTAGTCACTACTTTATACTTAGACGACTATTTTTTCAATTCCCTTTTCTAAGCCATGCCCAGTTGGACTTAATTCCGATTTACGAAGCAAATATGCAAACAGTAAACCAAAGAATCCTAGTGAAGAGAAAATCCACATTCCCATTGTATAGCCGCCGCTATAATCGTTAGCCCAGCCAATAAGAAAATTGAATCCGGCAAGACCAATGTTTTGAACCATTGTCATCAATCCGTAAGCCGTTCCAAGTTTAGCTTCATCCACAATAATGGCAACACTTGGCCACATAATTGCTGGGATTAAAGAAAAAGCTAATCCCATCATTGCCATAGGTACATAAAGAGAAATCTGTGTATAAGCCATTATTAAATAAACCGGAATTAGCATTAGTGAACCAACCATCATAAGTAAAGACCTCTTTCCAACGTAATCTACAAGCAATCCAAATAATGGTGTTAAAACCATAGCCGAGAGCGTTAGCATACTAGAAAGAAATCCTCCCATCTCACGTGTTGTTCCGTGTGTATCCATAAAAAACTTTACTGCAAATGTCTGGAATGGAAAAATACCGGAATAAAATGTTACACAAAGAAGGACTACAAACCAGTAAGACTTTGAAAAACTAAATATCTGACTGAAACGAATTTCATCTTGTTTTGGAACCGGACGAAGCGAATAGTTTTTTTCTGCGTAACTATCCATTCCCCAATAAATTACAGCCATTGCAATAGAAATAACACCGGCACCAAGTGCAATAAGCAATGGATATTTATATGTATCGTAAAAAACGCTTGCCCAACTTGGTGAATTAAGCGCAGCAAATGAACCAAGACGAGCGAGAGTTAAGTTCAAACCGAAAGCAAAAGACAGCTGCCTTCCTCTAAACCACCTTCCTACAACAGTTGTTATTGCAACAATCATTGACTCGGCACCTAGTCCGAAAACAAGTCTGCCAACGGCCATCATTGTTATATCGCTGAATGATGCTGTAATCGCAGCACCAACTAAACAAAGAGTTGTAAAAATAAACGTGGAAACTCTCGTTCCTATTTTATCTATTATAACTCCGCCAATAAGAACCATTAAAATATTCGGGACGCTGTAAATTCCTTGAAGCAAACCAATGTTGGCGTCTGTAAATTTTAATTGCTTAACTAGTAAATCCGCAAGCGGACTTATAGAATCGTAAATATAATAGTTGCCAAACATCGCGAGCGATATAACAACTAAGATTATCCAACGAAACGCGAAAGTTGGTTCCGGCTTTGTTTGAACTGCGGTTTCCATATAAACCTATTTTTAATAACTCATAATCTTACTCGTGCTCTTACTCCTAATCATCTTTAAAAGATATTTTCACAAACGATTAAGATTATGAGCACGAGCAAGAAAGAGATAATAAACTAATTATTTAACTGGAATATTCTTTAATGCTTCTACTAAGTTTTCCCAGAATTTTTCAACGGTACTAATCTGAACTCTTTCATCCGGAGAATGTGCACCAAAAATAGTTGGACCAAAAGAAATCATATCCATGTGAGGATATCTTTCCTTAATGATTCCACATTCCAATCCGGCATGAATCGCTTTTACTTCCGGTTCTTTACCATATTTTTCATGGAATACTTTCTTCATTACGCCAAGAGCCGGTGAATGTATGTCTGGCTTCCAACCCGGATAACCATCACTTTGTTTAACTTCAGCTTTTGCTAATCTAAAAAGTGCTGATATAGAATTGGAGATATCTATTTTTTCTGATTCAACTGAACTTCTTTGACTTAAAATAACTTCTACAGTTTTCTTGTTTGTTACAACAACAGCAAGATTTGTCGAGGTCTCAACTAAACCTTCAATATCTGCACTCATTTTAATTACGCCATTAGGAACTGCATAAAGCGAATCAATCAAATTTTTAGCTGTGGTTTTATCCATTACTTTTGATTTTGATTTAGAAGCGGCGCAAGCAACAACTAATGTAGGTTCAACACTGGATAATTCAGATTTTACTATTTCGTTGTAGTGCTCAACGTAACCAAGTACATCATCAGCAGATTTTTTAGGAACACGAATGGTTGCAAAACTTTCACGAGGTATTGCATTATGCTTGCTGCCTCCGCTCAGTGAAACCAGACGAATTCCATAATTGTAATTAAGTTCATGTAGTAAACGAACCATCAATTTAATTGCATTTCCTTTTCCAAGATGAATATCTAACCCGCTATGGCCACCTTTCAATCCGGTAATGCTGATTTCATACGCAACAGTTTTTTCCGGAACATCCTTCGAGTCGAATTTGAAATTTACAGTTGTACTTTGTCCGCCCGAGCAACCAATGTACAACGCACCATCTTCTTCAGAATCGAGATTCATTAGAATATCTGCATTTACAAATCCGGGTTGCAAAGCTTGAGCTCCGTTCAAACCGGTTTCTTCATCTAAAGTAAATAAAGCTTCAATTGGACCATGTTCAATATCGTTTGATTCCAAAACTGCTAATGCAGCAGCCGCACCAATTCCGTTATCGCTGCCAAGTGTAGTACCTTTGGCTTTAACCCAATCTCCGTCTGCATAGCATTGAATTGGATCTTTTTCGAAATCATGTTTTACATCAGCATTCTTCTCCGGAACCATATCAAGATGACCTTGCATAACAACAGGAGTTAAATTTTCTTTACCGGGAGTAGCCGATTTGCGAACTACAATATTACCGAATGAATCTGTTTTGCATTCCAAATTATTTTGTTTTGCAAAATCGACAACATACTTAGCGACTAATTGCTCGTGACGGCTTGGATGTGGACGTTTACATATTTCTTCAAAGTGCTTCCAAAGTAATTCCGGTTTTAAATGACCTAATGCATCTGCCATAGTTAAGCTCCTTTCAATTCTTCGAATGTTATTAATCTTTGTTCGTAAAGTTGCGTTAAAAATTTCGGAAGTCTCTCTTCCACTGGTTGTATTTTATCACCCAAAGCGGCTACAAGTTCCCCGGCTATAATACCTACATTTTTCTTACCATCAATGGCTAGCCAAACAGCCGAGCCGAGCTCATCAAGTTTAATTTTTATATGAGGTGATTTTAACTTTGGCTCAAATAATTTGATGGTAATTTTATTCTGAAATTTAGGCATCAGAACAGTTACTAAGTTATTCTCGCCAATTTCATGCTTTACCAAATAAGCCGGAGTAAGATCGAATGTGCTTGTGTTTTTTAAAATTCTACGTCTTTGCAAGAAATTCATTATGCCCTAAACTCTATTTTCAAAAGAGAAGGTCATGCAGTGATTTATTAACGCATGACCTTCATAATTTTATTCACAATTGATTTTAGAGTAACAAATCAATGTGTTTGAACTTTTACATAGAAACTGCTGGCGGTGCCGGATCTTCCGGACGACCTGCATTCTTAACTGGAATATAAATCATAATAAATGCAATGATTGCAAGAACTATAACACCAATTTCAATTGGGGCAGAAGCAAATATCTTAAGCAGTTCTACTTTTGCAATTTTGAAAGGCGCAAAAGCAAGTCCAGTTAGTGCTTCACCAGCAATAAAACCGGCAGCTAATAATATACCCACATTTTCAACGCGAGCTTTTTGTGCTTCGTTAAAATTTTTCTTTTTACAAACCATATCTACAATTCCTTTTACAAGTCCACCAACAAAAATTGCAAATGTAGTTTCTAAAGGAAGATACATTCCAACACTTACAAGCATAGGGCTTTTAACTTGCATAAGAATAAATGCCAATCCCATTAACATACCAACTATAATTAGAGGCCACGACATTTGTCCGCCAACAATACCATTGGATAGCATTGCCATTAATCCAGCTTGAGGAGCTGAAAGTTTTGGACTTCCGAAACCGCCGTCATAACCTTCTTTAATACCTTGAGCAATATCCGCTTGGTTTAAGAATACCAATACTAAGAACATAACACTTGCTGAAACAAAAACACCAATAATATTTCCAACTTCCATTTTCCAAGGAGTACCGCCAAGTATATGTCCAACTTTTAAGTCTTGCAGCATTTCACCGGCAACAGCTGCAGCAACACATACAATTGCGGCAACACCAAGAACAGCAGCAACGCCGCCATGTGTTTTATCAACACCCATTGCAACCATTACCAAAGCAGTTACAACCAATGCAGTTAATGTTAATCCGCTGATAGGGTTATTGCTTGAGCCCATTATTCCAACCAGGTAGCCGGAAATAGCGGCAAAGAAAAATGCAAGAATGATAAGAACAGTAGAAGCCACAATTGCAGGCAGCATATCTGTTCCTAAAATGAAGTAAGTAATAATGAAAGTAAGAACAGCAGCGGCTATAATTCCAATAACGATCCAAGAGAATTTCATATCTTTTTCAGTTCTTAAAAATGTTTCGCCACTGCCACTCGCAGCTTTTTTAACATCTGTGATTGATCTGCCAATACCGGCTGTCAAACTTTTTCTCATTTTAAATAATGTAAACCCAGCACCCATCAACATTCCGCCAATTGCAATAGGCTTAACAATGTATTTCCATATTGCATACATTTGGAAAACAGGATCGCTAACCTTTGTTGTTGCTGTTTGTAGCGTAAGTGAAGAATCTTGTGCCATTAAATAATTTGCCCAACCGGTAATGAAATCCGGTGTTATTGATGGACCAATAAAATACAATAATATAGGAGTTAACAAACCCCACGCCATTAAACCGCCGCTAAAATTAAGAGCTCCTAATTTAGGACCAATAATGTAACCAACTCCCATATAAGCCGGGCTAATTCCAGGTGAGCTTATTAACATACCACCCTGACCTTGAAATGTAGTGCCGGTAATAGTCTGCTTACCGAATGCAATAAATTTCTCCCATGTTTCCGCAAAAAATTTAAACTCTGCCAAAGCTTTTATTACAGCACCGCCAATCATAGCTCCAAATAAAAACTTTGAACCTGTTCCACCGGAACGACCGGCTTTATGAATTTCTGCTGCTGCTACTGACTCTGGAAAAGGAAGCTCAATATCTTCAACCATTACTCTGCGGAGTAACGCAACAAATAGGATTCCTAAAAATCCACCGGTAATTAATATTACCGAGGCTGTTAAATAATGCCCGAACGTATAAAAATCTTTCCAAATACCTGAGATATAAAAAGCCGGCAATGTAAAAATTGCACCGGCAGCTACAGATTCTCCAATTGAACCAACAGTTCTAGTAAAATTTTCTTCAAGAATAGAACCTTTCATCATTTTCAAAATTGCCATACCAATTACAGCAGCAGGATAAGTAGCCGCAATCGTCATTCCAGCTTTTAACCCTAAATAAGCGTTTGCAGCTCCAAGAACAACTGCCAATATCAAACCGATAATTAAACCGCGTATTGTAAATTCTGCCATGTTGGTTTCTGAGGAAACAAACGGTACATGTTTCTTCTGTTCCGCCATGATTTCTCCTATTTGGTGTTTATTAAGATGAAGCTTGAGAACACGCTTCTATTATTTGTGTAACTAATATAAAGATGATTGTAAAACCGAGCAACCATATAATTAATAATTGCGAATGGAGAATGGACAATTGAGAATTACTATTAGTTTAATTTTCAATTCTAAATTCGCAATTCTCCATTAGAATACTAGTTTTCTCATCCCGATATGGCAAATAGCAAAATCGTATTTAACCGGATCTTCCGGATCGAACTTTTTTAATTTGTCGGTAATTTCTTCTGCCATCTTCCAAGAAACATTTTTTCTTGTTGTGAGTTTCAGTTTTGAGCAAACTCTTGCAACGTGAACATCGACTGGAATAATAAGTTTTGATGCCGGGATTTCACTCCACAAACCAAAATCCAGTTCATCTTTGCGAACCATCCAGCGTAAAAAGAGATTCATCCGCTTGCAAGCACTTCCCGCTCCGACTCGATTGCCGGATCGAGGCGAGCCCTTTTCTGGATCGGGAAACATGAATATTATTCCACGTGTTGGTTTTGAATGAACTGAACATAGTTCAATCATCTTCTTTGAGAATTTTGAAATTAACGAACTCAACACAAAGTCACCTTCAACTTCCTCAAGGAAAAGTTTTTTTAGGCTTCCATATTTTTTATAAACTTCATTTAGAGCTATAAATAGATTGTGAATGTCATTGCTAGAATAAAATCTGTGTTTGATATTTTCAAAAGGATTCACTTTTAATTTTTTATCGTAAGTCATAACAAATTTGTAAGGAGATTTTTCCATTACCGCATGAATTCTATTGAGAGTATTGATTATCTGCTTCACATTTCCATAAGCAAATACGGAAGAGATATAAGCGCTTATTTCTATATCAAGCGGGTTAGAAAATCTATGTGGAAACTCTAAAGGATCGGGTGAAATTTTTGTGCGGTCAAAATACTGGTAATGTGAATCGAGCCTACTTTTAAGCAAAGCATCTTTATTGGATATTACTGTTCCCAAACTTTTATGCGGCCTGATGTTTCGCCGAAACTTTTCCAGCCATCATTGATTCAATACTAAGTTGATAATCTAATTCTCCCCATTCAATTCCGGTATTTCTGCAAATGAAGGAGTATTTCTTTAATTGTTTCAATGTTGCTTTTGATAATTGCGGATACCATTTCAGCGGAGTAGAAATTATTCTTCCATCACTCAATTCTACGTTAAGATAAGAATCATCAAAAGAAACTTTTTTACCCTTTAAAGTAGTCATTCCACTTTTCCAAAAAATATTCACGATTCTGTTTTGTTATTGCAATTACCTTAGTCAAATCTGCTTTCTTAAAATAATTTTCTACAACAGTCATCTTCTCCAAATCTATCTTACAATAGTTTTCAGCCTTCGTTACATGAATATGCTTAGGCAAATGCTCATTCGCATAAAAGAAAAACTTGAATCCGTCTTGCAACAATAAAGTTGGCATTATACTGATCTATAAATTCATTTAAAAATAAGTTTTTACAAAGAGAATAGACAGTAATAAACTATTTTAAGTAAATCATTTTACTAACAGCTTCACTTTTGCCGGTTCTTAATCTGTAAACATATACACCGCTGGTAAGTCCTAAGGATTCAGCATCGAAAACCACTCTCTGCATTCCGGCATTTTGAAATTCATTTACAAGCGTGCTTACCTCATTTCCTAAAGCATCATAAACTTTCAATTCTATAAAAGAAGATTCCTTCAACTGATAACTTATAGTTGTCTCCGGGTTAAATGGATTGGGATAATTTTGATAAAGATGAAATTCGTTTGGGATGTTAGTCTCTTTCTGAATATCAGTTGCTAATTGCGAATCAGTTATTGGAGCTGTCCAGATGCTTAACAAACTATTATCCATTCTCATCCAAATTGGATAGATGTAACCACCGTAAGCAGCTATTCCGGTATAATCGCCAAAGAAGATATTTGCATTAGGAGTAAACGCAGTTTCCGAAACTCTGTAATTCTTAAAAGTTTCACCTCCATCAGTAGAGCGGGCTATATAAACATGAGTTTGCATACTTGTAGGATTAAGATTATCTCTGCGATCGTAGAAGACGATATAAATTATACCGGTAATTGGATCGACACTCATCCAAGTGAAGAACTGATCGCGCTTTAATAAATCGTTGTTCACACGTTTGGGCGAACTCCAACTCTTTCCGCTATCGCTGGATTTAGCAAGAAAAATATCCGTGTCACCATTTATTTGATCCGACCAATTGATATAAATATTACCGCGATATTTGGAATTACTAATATCGCAGCCGGTAATTGGCATTCCGTTGCATCTGTTTATTCCCGGGATATCGAATGCCCAACCGCCAACTAGAGATGCAACTTTTACATCGCTTCCAAAAGTAACACCGCCATCCAATGATTTATCAAACATCAATCCGGCTGGACCGGACCAACTTAAATAAACTTCACCATTTGGACCAACAGCCGGTACACATCCTTCAACGGTTTTATCATCATCAACACAATCGCCGCTTATTGTGTTTACTCTAATTGGCGATGACCATGACTGCCCGCTATTTGTTGATCTCGAAAATAATATTCTGCTACTGTCGTTAATAATTCTACTATTATATTTGTCAAATTCAGTCCATGCTAAATAAAGATTATTCTGGAATGGAGAATTAGTCAGATCAACACCAAGCCATTCTTTATCTTGCTGTTTTATAGGTGGAGTAAAACCAATTCCAACGTCGTAATCCCAAGAAGTACCGTTAGAAGTTGATCTTTGAACGACTATTCTATCAATCCAATAACCACTTGATGTGTTTCTTTGATCTGATAAATGTCCATAGTACAAAAAACCATTTAAGTCGTAGGCTAAACATGGATCGCCGTAAACCTGCCACAAAGAATTCATCTGTTTCTGAGTCCAAGTTCTTCCTTCATCAGCAGAAGTGTATAGAAGATTCAAATTAGATCCGGCGGCAACAAAACTTGGATTTGCCGGATTAATAGCAATTGATACTTCATTGGGTTGACTTGCAGAGGTGCTGCTGACACGCACGTTTTTGAATTGTGCAAATGTTAACAAGTTGGTTAGAATTATTATAGCTAAGACTTTTTTGCAGTTCATACTTTGAACACACTTCAATTTCTACTTTGCTAAAATTAGTTTCTTCACCTCTGAAAAGCTACCAGTTTTAAGGTGATAAAAATATACACCACTTGTAAGATTTGAACCATTAAACTCAACCACATGATTTCCGGCGCTCATTTCACTGTTTACTAGCTGGGCCACTTCCCTTCCAAGTACGTCATAAACATTAAGAGAAACAAAACCGTTCGCCGGAATAGAATATGTAATTTTTGTAACCGGATTAAATGGATTCGGGTAGTTTTGCTTCAAACTATATTTTGCTGGAACACCATCATCTGCAATATCAGTTGTCTTTAACTGCTGATACCACAATCCGTATAAAGTTCCGGCAAAGAGTTTATCATTAATAACGGCAGTATTTAACACCTCCATGCCGTTTAGGTCTTCCAAAATCTTCCAAGTTTCACCGTTATCTAAAGAAATATACCCGGCTGTTCTGCCGAAGCCATTTGAAAAATGAACATATAAATTATTTCCATAAGTAGAGAAGTTTGCATTTGCTTTACTCTTAAATCCAAGATAAATATAAGAGTAGGCTTTCCCCACCTTGGCACTTCTGAAAAGGCCATACGAAGTTGCGAGAAACTCTGTATTTCCAATTCGAAGTACATCAAAGAGCATCAACGGCTCTCCATCAAAATTTCCAAATTGAATCTCATTCCACAAATTCGTTTTACCATCATTTGTGTAGAAGTAACCATTTGCGCCGGCACCGGCGTAAATAATGTTATTCTGTTTAACTAACGAGTTCACATTATATGAAGTAGATGGAGAAAGACCTTCGCTGTATGAAACCCAAATATTTGGATTTACTAAACTCAACCGGTAAATACCCGCACCCATTGTTCCGGCGTAGAAGTAATTATCATGGACTAATAAATCAATGATGGTTTTAGCACCCAAACCATCGAGACCGTTATTCAGCGGCTTCCAGCTTTTGCCTTCATCTTCGCTTTCAAATATTCCGTAACTATAGGTACCGGCATAAATTTTTGAACCGTATTTAACTATAGTGCTAACAAAATCTACATCCTTAAATATTTTTGATGATTGAACCCAGTTCTTTCCGGAATCGTAGCTAATATATACCACGCTGTCAGCGCCAACGTAAACGGTGTTGTTATCAACAAAAATTGAAGGAGCGTTTGTTGTGGCGGGAATCTCTTCAACTCTTTTCCATTGAGCCGGAGTTTCATTTATAAAAATGAGACTGCTGAAAAATTATAGATAATTTAAAAACTTTTATGATAATAGCGTTGTAAGAGAGTAAACAAAAAAGAGAATCTGATGCGCACCAACAAGATCAGTAATGTGGATTTGTTTACCCAAGCAGCCAACGAAGGCTTT
>JAZDFQ010000109.1:0-118453 GCA_043807765.1 Ignavibacteriota bacterium | reverse complement strand
CTTTTTTACAATTGGTGAGTATCTCAATTTTTGAGAAAACACCCATTATTTCAATGTTTTCTGATAACAATTACACAAATATTTCTGACTGTTCGGATAACCAATTACTTTTATTCAACTTATAACCGGACAGTAGTGATCATCTTATTAAACAAAAATTTCGGAAAGATTCTCCATGAATAAATACTCAGTAATTGTTTTCGATCTCGGCAAGGTTCTAATTCCATTCGATTACACACATGTTACGGAAAAGTTTAACAAGCTTAAGCCAAACCTTGGCGATAAGTTCAAGGATTTGTACGCAAAGAATTATCACATACATCAGCAGTTTGAGCGGGGGGATTTAAGTCAAGATGAGTTTCTGGCTATTATGCTGGACTGGCTTGAGGAAACAATTACTGCTGAAGACTTTTGCCGGGTTTTCTCAGATATATTCACAGTGAATCAAGATGTTGTAAATCTTCTTCCAGTGCTGAAACAAAATTACATGCTGGTTCTCCTTTCCAATACAAACGAAGTTCACAAGAAATATGGTTATGGACATTTAGAGTTTCTCGGGATGTTTGATAAGCTGATTCTATCCCATGAAGTGGGTGCAATTAAACCGGAAGAGAAAATTTATAGAACGGTAGAAGCGTTCTCGCAAAAACCGTCAAACGAACATTTCTTTATTGATGACATTCCCGAGTATGTTGAAGGCGCTAAAAAATGCGGTTGGGGCGGAACGCAGTTCGTTGGTTACGAAAAGTTAGTTGAAATACTCAAAGCGGAAAGAATTCTGTGATATTTTAAAGTTTTCGTCTCACATTTGACGTCTCACGTCTTAATTATTGCCACTTTTTCCAAACGTCGGGCTGATATCCGATTGTAACCTCTTTTCCATTTCTAACAATTGGCGTTACTAACAAAAGGGGATCGGCAAGCAGTTCTTCTTCCAAATTGAAAACCATGAACTGCATATTTCTCTTTTTGTATTGCTTGCCCTCTTTATCAATTAGCTCTTCAATAGGAATTACACGTGTGATGTTTTCAAGCTCTCCTTTGGCAAGTCCTTTTTCGTTCAAATCGCGGAAGTGAAAATTTATGCGCCGTTCTTTAAAGTAGCGCACTGCCTTTTTTGTTTCGTTACAACTCTTGGTTCCAAATATTTGAATGTTCATACTCTCTTATTGCTTTGTTTGGCTACAACAAAAGTTATATTTTTCCCAGCGATAATCAAACAATACTTCACAATAATGGGAAGAAAATGAAATTCGTTGCAAAATTTTTATTAATAATCGTGGCGGGAATAATAGTTATGAGTTGCTCAGAAAATAAACAAAAAAGTGCGGCACCGGATAATTTCAAGTATGAATCAGAATCATTTGCTGATTTAAGGATTCAACGTTACTTCGTTCCCGGTTTTGAAGAGCTTACCGAAAAGCAAAAAGAATTAATTTATTATTTATATCAAGCTTCTCTCTCGGGCAGAGATATTATTTACGATCAGAACTACAAGCACAATCTTTACATTCGCCGCTCGCTTGAAGCAATTGTAAGAACTTATAACGGCGACCGCACTGAGCCGGAATTTCAGCAGTTTATGACTTATGTTAAACGGGTTTGGTTTTCTAACGGGATTCATCACCACTATTCCAACAAAAAGTTTTTGCCGGAATTCTCAAAAGAATATTTGCTGAAACTTGTGGGCGGTTCTGATGAGTTTGAATTCCCGATGCAGAACCAAGAAACTCTTGATGATCTTTACAACAACATTGTTAAGTATATGTTTGATCCAAATGTTGCACCGATGAAAGTAAATCAAGACGATGGAGTTGATTTGATTAAATCTTCCGCTGTTAATTTTTATGAAGGAGTCACTCAGAAAGAAGTTGAAGATTTTTATTTTAAAGTTGCAGATGCAAATGAAACAGAGCCAATTTCGTTAGGATTGAATTCACGGCTTGCTAAAGAAAATGGGCAGATCATTGAGCGTCATTGGAAAACCAATGGCGTTTATGCTTACGCAATAAGAAAAATAGTTTTCTGGCTAAAACAAGCAATTACAGTTGCAGAAAATGATCAGCAGAAAAAATGTTTTGAACTGCTCATCGAGTATTACAATACTGGCGATTTGAGAAAGTGGGATGAGTACAATATTGAATGGGTGAAAGATACCAGCTCTGTAGTAGATTTTGTAAATGGTTTTGTGGAAACATATAACGATCCGCTTGGTTTCCGTGCGACTTATGAATCAATAGTTTCGATTAAGGATAACGAAGCTACAAAACGGATTGAGGCGATCAGTAAAAACGCAAAATGGTTTGAAGATAACTCTCCGATTGCAAAAGAGCACAAGAAGCCGGATGTAAAGGGAATTTCTGCAAAAGTAATTACAGCAGTTGTAGAAGCCGGCGATGCGGCTCCATCTACTCCAATTGGAATCAATCTTCCGAACGCAAATTGGATTAGAAAGGTGCATGGCTCTAAATCGGTTAATCTTGGCAACATTGTTCACTCGTACAACAAGTTTGCTGAAACAAGTGGCGTGCTGCAAGAGTTTGCTTATTCAAAAGAAGAGGTTGAGCTTGAAAAGAAACATGGTGTGCTCGCAGATGATTTACACACCGATATGCACGAGGTAATTGGGCACGCTTCGGGACAAGTAAATCCGGGTGTTGCTGAACCTCATCAGACACTGAAAAATTATTACTCAACGTTAGAAGAAGCTCGTGCAGATCTAGTTGCTCTTTATTTCTTGTATGATCAAAAGTTGGTTGATCTTGGCGTTATGGAATCCCTTGATTGCGGAAAAGTTGCTTACAACGATTATATCCGCAACGGATTAATGGTTCAGCTTGCCCGCGTTCAACCCGGCGAAAATATTGAAGAAGCACACATGCGTAACCGTCAGTTAATTTCCAAATGGGCTTTCGAAATGGGAGCGAAAGAAAATGTTGTTGAGAAAAAGGTAAAAGATGGCAAGACTTTTTTTGTTATTAATGATTATGCTAAACTGAAAAATTTATTCGGCCAGCTCTTAAAGGAAATACAAAGAATTAAGTCCGAAGGTGATTACAAAGCCGGAAAGGATTTAGTTGAAAATTACGGCGTTAAAGTAGATCTGGAACTTCACAAGGAAATTTTGGAGAGATATAAAAAGCTAAACATAGCTCCTTACGCCGGATTCATTCAGCCTAAGCTTGTTCCGGTTATGGAAGGAAAGAAAATTATTGATGTGAAGATTGAGTATCCGGAAGATTTTACAAAGCAGATGCTGGAGTATGGTAAAGAGTTTAACTTACTAACGACTTATAATTGATTTATTTGTCTTTCTGAGCGTAGCGAAGAATCTCTTAGAGAGATGTTTCGCTGCGCTCAACATGACAGAACTAAATTAGTTCAATCCGCACATTCCGTTTGTACAGCCACCGCCGTATGAAGGAACACCGCAGCTTCCATCACTGCAAGAAGAACCGCCTTCAAAACCACCGGAAGACATTGAAGCGCTGAAAGATGAAAGGAGCTTTTTGGAGTTTTGGGATTGGCAAGCCGGACAAATTACCTCTTCCAAGTTTGCGCTTGATTTGTGCAGAACATCAAATTTTTTTCCGCAATCGTTACACTTGTATTCAAAGATTGGCATTGTTACCTCGTATTTGTTTCAATAATTTATTTAGAAATTTGTGTCGCTATCGTTCCAATATTTTCAATTTCGCCAAACAGTTTATCGCCCGGCACAACTCTACCAACACCTTCCGGAGTTCCGGTAAAAATTAAATCTCCCTTTTCTAAAGTCATTCGTGAAGAAATGTGTTTTACACATTGAGCTGCATTAAAAATCATATTTGAGATTGCTGTATTTTGTTTTACAACTTCATTTACTGATAGAGAAATATTTTCATTCCCACGAAGCTGGTAATCTTTCTTAAGAACTACATCACCGAGAACCGCCGCGGTATCAAAACATTTAGCTAATGTCCACGGATCGCCTTTCTCCTTGAACTTGAACTGCAAATCACGCAAAGTCATATCCAGTCCAATTGTATAGCCATGAATGGCCTTCTCGGCTTGCTCATCAGTTCCGTTTTTAATGTCTTCGCCAATGTAAAGAACAAGCTCAACTTCATGATGCAGATTTTCTGAATAAGGCGGATGGATAACCGATTGGCCGGAAAAAATAACATTGGAAGCCGGTTTCAAAAATATTATTGGAAATTCGGTTGAAGCTTCTCCGCCTAGTTCTTTTGCGTGAGCAGCATAATTGCGCCCAACACAAACTAATTTACCGATAGGCACTTTCTCGTCACTGTTTTTAAATTTTAGATATTTCATGGTCCCTCGTTAGATGCAGTTTTGTTTGAAAAGATTCGTTCTAGATGCTGGATACTAGATTCTTGATACTGGAAAAATCAATAATAGTATGTCATTCTTTTATTCTGGCTTTTATCCAAAAACAAGTATCGAGCATCAAGTATCCAGCTTAAGTTTTTTGCTCTTTTTTCTTTGCCGCCGGAAAAAGAATATTGTTTAAAATAAGTCTGTACCCGGGTGAATTTTTGAACAAAGCTAAATCTGTTGGCGGATCGCCGACAGCATGCTGATAATCTTCCGGATCGTGACCGCCGTAAAAAGTAAATGTTCCTCTTCCAAAATTCCCATGTATGTATTTTACTTGATCTGTTCCGGCGCGTTCGCCAAGAATAATCACTGAGTTCTTAATCACTTTACGCCTAAACATAGAAGTCTGTCCCATAAATCCGTGAATTACATTCATATGATTTTGAGTTAGCATTGTTGGAACCGGATCGTACTTAGCGGAGAAATCAAACAAAGTGAAAAAATCATTTTGTTCGGGTCCAATTTCAAGAGGCGCAATATCAATATCGCTGTATTCGTAAACCAGCGGATTCATCTCGATCTTAAAATTTTCGAAAGCAAATGTTTGAGTGAAATCAACTTTGTCTTGCGCGTTTAAATCCGGTGGGTCTCCGTCATACATTCGGTCGGCTATATCAACGTTTTGAGTCGCGAGAGAAATATCGTAAGAATCTGTTGCGGAACACATGGCAAACAAAAAGCCGCCTTGACCGACATAACTTTTTATTGTAGCAACAACGGTTTTTTCCATGTCGGAAACTTTCTTGAAGCCCAGCTTCTTTGCTTCCTTTTCGTAAACTACTTGCTGCTCAACGTACCAGGATGCTTCACTGAACGAAGCATAGAACTTTCCATACTGTCCCGTAAAATCTTCGTGATGGAGATGAAGCCAATCGTACTTTTCCAAATCGCCCCGCAATATTTCCTCGATCCAGATTTTATCATACTTCACTTCGGCGTAATCAAGCGCAAGTGTAACGGCATCATCCCACGGTTTAAAATTCGGCGGAACATAAACAGCAATGTTCGGGGCTTTTTCCAAACGTACAACATCCATATTCTGATCTTCACTTTGAACCAAAGCATAAATCTGAACAACTTCTTGCTGCGAAAGAGGTTGAAACGAAACTCCTTTAATTCTGCATTTGAGAGCTAGCTCGTTAGTATAATCCAGCATGAAAGATCCACCGCGGTAGTTTAGAAGCCAATCTGCAGTTGAGCCGCTCTGCAAATCGTTGAAAGTAATTCCGTAAGCTTTCAAGTGGTCTGTCTGCTGCAAATCCATGAAGATAAGAATTTTGGATTGCGCCCAAGTCAAAGAAATAATCATAAATAAAAAAATGAGTGTAATGCGTTTCATTGATCGCTTTTAATAACTATGATGAATTTAGTATCAGTTTAATTTTACTGGTGAATTATAAAGAAAAAGCCCGAAATAGTTTCGGGCTTTTTGCGGTAAACTTACGCGGTTTTTCTATCGCTTTCTATATATACGGGCTTTTCGTTTTTAGAAACAACATCTCTTGTTATTAAACACTTATCAACGTTTTCCATTGTAGGGAGTTCATACATGATCTCTAGTAGAATTGCTTCAACTATTGAGCGAAGTGCGCGTGCGCCGGTTTTTCTTTCAATTGCTTTTTTTACAATTTCATCCATCGCCAAATTATCAAACTCAAGATCGACGCCTTCTAAAGAGAATAGTTTCTTGTATTGTTTAACAAGTGCGTTCTTAGGCTCTGTTAAAATATTTTTCATTGCCTTTGCATTTAAATTTGAAAGGGGGGCTATAATTGGCAAGCGCCCAACTAACTCCGGAATTAAACCATATTTAACCAAATCTTCCGGCTGAGATTTTTGAATTAAATTATCTCTTTCGGTTTCTCCCGGCGCTTCTTGTTCGTGGGTATCAAAGCCTATAGGATTTCTATTTATTCTGCTTGCGATGATGTTTTCGATTCCATCGAATGCACCACCGCAAATAAATAGAATGTTCTTTGTGTTAACGTTAATTAAGCTTTGTTCCGGATGCTTTCTTCCGCCGCGCGGTGGAACCCCGGCAACAGTTCCTTCCAAAATTTTTAGAAGTGCTTGCTGTACACCTTCACCGGATACATCGCGAGTGATAGATGCGCTTTCACTCTTGCGTGCGATCTTATCAATCTCATCGATATAGACAATGCCTTTTTGAGCTTTATCCAAATTGTAATCTGAAGCTTGTAGTAAACGTACTAGGACAGTTTCAACGTCATCACCAACATAACCGGCTTCGGTTAAGGTTGTTGCATCAGCAATTGCAAATGGAACATCCAAAATTCTAGCTAAAGTTTGGGCAAGCAAGGTTTTTCCAACACCGGTTGGTCCAAGGAGGAGGATATTGCTTTTTTCGATTTCAACATCGTCCATCTCAAAAAGTGAATTGCTGGCATTTACTCTTTTGTAATGATTGTAAACAGCAACAGCTAAAACTTTCTTTGCTTTGTCTTGATCAATTACATACTCATCTAAACTTTTCTTAATTAAGTCGGGAGTTAGTGAGGAATGATATGTCTCTTTTTTGGGGTAGCTAGTGATGTTATTCTTTAAAATATCAACACTGGTTTTTATACAGATATCGCATATGTACACATCTGGGCCGGCAACCATCGAAGTAACTTCGCTGCCATCTCGCCCGCAAAATGAACACTTAACGCTGCGTGGTTCTCGGGAATCGCTCATTTTTGACCGTTTTTTGTTTGAATTCGATTTAGCTCATCTCTTGCATGGTCAAAATAGATGGAGTTTGGGAAATTTTCAAGTAGTTTCTGGAAAGTTTTGGAAGATTTTTCCCGATCAAGCATCCCGTATAAATAGGTGGTACCGAGCAGAAAAGTTGATTTTTCGGCGAAAATCGCAAGTTTGTCGTCTGATGAGAGCTTTTCAAGAATTTGCGTCGCTGAAGAAAAATCATTTTCAAAAATAAAAATTTCTGCAAGACGAAATTTTGCAAACTGATTTATAATAAATAGATTATCGTTATCACCTAAAGCTTTGAATTCAATCGCGGCTTGTTTAGGATTATTCTGTAACAAAAGCAGACCAGCTTTTGCAAACTGTAAGAGTTTAGTTGAATCCTTTTTTGCAGAGTTAATAAAAAATGAAAGTTCTAAAGCATCGTTTGTAAAGTCAGCTGAAAGAAATTGCGTTGCATTTTTTAATGTCTCGGTTGCTTCAGTAAACTTGCCTTGCCAAAAAGCAATTCGAGCAATTTGATATTTTGCCTCGAAAGATTTTGCCGGGTCGCTTCTTGGATGTTTTACTGCTTCTTCAAAATATTGTTTAGCTTCGTTGAGCTGATTATTGAATGCTGCAATCTGACCGCGAGCGATGTAAGAATCAACCGTATAATTTGTTAGAGGTGAAGTTTCAATTACCTTTCTGTAAACACTATCTGCTTTTGGTAAATCCAGCAATCTCAAACGATATATCTCTGCAATTCTAAATCGTGCTTCAGTTACAGAACTATTTTCCTTGAATGAGACGATGAACTCATCATATGCCTTGATGATTTTATTATACTCATCTGCAAAAGAAACTATTGGATTTTGCAGCGGTTTCCATTTTTCAATTTTATCTTCACATTTTTGATTGAGAGCTTCTTCTAGAGTTTTAGCATATCCTAACCTAGCGGATATTTCTAGCGGAGAATTGGAAAAATGATCAAGTATGTATTTGTAGGCTTTAGCAGCTATATCAAATTTGCGGCCTCTGAACGCATCTTGTGCGAAGATTATCGTCCGCGTGCCATTACCATTAAATTTCCTTTCAGACTCGGTTATTGTTCTAAATGCTTCGTCATATTTTTCTGTTTGAAAATAAACAAAAGAAAGAAAATCGAATAACTCAGCGGTCTCTTTAGAATCAATATAATTCTGAATGGCACTGGTTGTTTGTTCTGCAGCTAACGGACGATTTATATAACTGCTAACACGTGATTTTGCTGTTGGTAATTGCTCGGGACGAACAGAAATCAACTCGCATAACTCGCTCGCTGCATCTGTAAAGTTCATGTTGATGGCATAAATATTTGCTAAATCAATCATAAATGGAAATGGATCTGTAGAGATTTTTTTCCCGCGCTGCAAATAGTCAATCGCTTTTTCAAAGGCACGATTTTCAATAGCAGCATTGGCAATTATTCTGTAAGCTATAAATGAATTTTGATTTGCTGAAATCCCTTTTTCCCAAGAATCATACGCTTTTTGAGTTTGATCTGAAAAAAAATATGTAGTTCCGAGCATACCGTACAAGCTTGGATCTTGGGGAGAGTCTTTAAGTCTCGCTTCGATAAGCTTAACTGATTCATCATACTTTTTTTGGAGAATTAAAATTCGGTTTAACGATTCGAAAAAAGTGTAATTCCAAGATTGGAGAGTGATCAGTTCTTTGTAAAGGGATTCGGCTTTTTCAAGTTGCCCCGCCATTTCATAATTCTGAGCAAGGCGAAATTTGTTATCTACATTAGGATTATTCTGCGCAGACAAAAATGTGGAAAAGCAGATTGATAGTATGAGAAAGTGCTTTTTCATCAAACTATTGTAGATACTTCTCTTCAAAAATGTTTCCAATGTTGAGAATTCTGTTTGGATCTAATTTTAGCTTTAGCTTAGCCATCTGCTTAATTGTCTCTTCGCCATACATCATTAGCAGATAGTCGCGTTTCATTTTTCCAATTCCATGTTCGGCGGATACAGTTCCTTTTATGCGCACTGCTTCTTTACAAATCTCAAAATAAACTTCTTTGGATTTCACAAAATCGGCTTGATCTTTTGGCAGCATATTCAAATGCGGGTGACAGTTACCGAAGTGTCCATACACAACATACTCGATTTTACTTTCTTCAACGAAATTAGTCATCCATTTGTAAAAAGTACGAAATTCTTTTACTGGAACAGAAATATCGGTTCCGATTTTCTTTAAACCTCTTCTCGCAACAGTTTCATTTACTCGCCATGCTATAGCGTGGCGAAAATCCTTAAATTTTTCTTGTTCTTTTTTATCAACGGCAATCCATGCTTTTTCTGCATCGGCGTTATGCTTGTCTATCAATTCTAACCATGCTTCTGTTAACTGCTCTTCTGTCTCATCAAGTTCTTGTTCGAACCAAACACAACAAGTATCAAGCGGAATAGTCGAGTAATCGGGGCGAAGAAAATCCAGCGTGAGTTTGTCAAAGAATTCCAATGCCCTAGCGGACAATGTTCCATTACCCCAGGTTATATCTCTTGCTTCATCTATAAAATTGAATGCATCATTCTCGGTTGGAAAAAAAACAACACAAGAAAGAATATTGTCGTTGTATTCAAGTAATTTAAGTTTTAGTTCCGTAATAATTCCGAGTGTTCCTTCCGAGCCGATAAATAGATCGATCAAATCCATATTTGCTTTACAGAAATAGCCGGAAGCATTTTTTGTGTTAGGCATTTCAAATTGCGGAACAGAAATATTTATTTCACTTCCTTGTTCGGTAAGAAGAATTGCGGAATAACTTTCAACCTTCTGTTTTCCTCTTTCGAGGTAAACAGTTTCTCCGGTAGGAAGAACAACACGCATTGCTAAAACATAATCTCTAGTAGGTCCATACTTAAATGTTTTTGCGCCGGAAGAATTTGTAGCAACGGTTGCGCCAATAAAACAGTTTCGTTCAGTTGGATCGGGAGGATAAAACAATTTGTGTTCCTCAACGTAATCTTGAAAATCCTTCAGAATAACAGCCGGCTGAACACGTGCAAACTTTTCTGCTTCGTTCAATTCTAAGATTTTGTTCAGTTTCTCTAAAGACAGTACAACTCCACCTTCCGGAACTCTGCCCCCATTTAAGCCGGTGCCGTTTCCGGAAACGGTAATTCTGGTTTTATTTAGATTAGCTTCTTTAACAGGTTCAATTATTTCTTCTTCGCTTTCGGGTAGAAAAATTTTCTCAGCAGTGCCGCTGTAATTTGAAGCGTCTGTTAAGTAATTCTGAAATTCTTCGGGATCGGTTTTGTGTATCATCTCTACTCTGTCGGTTTGTTGTGTTGTTTCATTATTGCTTTCCAAGTATCCATATCTAGAACTTCAGATTCTTCAATAAGCATTATTGGAATATCATTTTCAATCTTGTAACGGCGTCTGGAATTTTTATCAACAGAAACAAGAGTGTAACCATCAAGAACTAAATCCGCCTTTGTTTCCGGACAGCAGAGAATATCTAATAAGTCTTTCGATATCATTTTTCACCTTTGAAGGATTTTCTATTAAATTTGGTGGAGATTTTACAAATAAATGTAAACAAAATATGAATGATGAGAAACCTTTAGGCAACTTTCCGGTTTTGGAAGCTGAACGACTTATACTAAGAAAGTTAGAAGTTTCTGATTCAAAAGATATTTTTGAATACGCCAGCGTACCGGAAACCGCAGAATTTTTGATCTGGAATCCACACACCAAAATTAACGACTCGCTGGATTTTATTCAATTTGCACAAGAACAATTTGAGACGGCAAGTTCTTTCATTTGGGGAATTGAGCTGAAGGAGGAAAAGAAACTAATCGGCACGATTGATCTGCGCGGATTCACCTCGGTTCATCGTTGCGGAGATGTTGGTTATGTAATTTCGAAAAAATATTGGAACAGAGGATTAGTAACCGAAGCGTTTAAGGAACTCATTCGCTTTGGATTTACTGAGCTAAATCTGAATAGAATAGAAGCTCATTGCGAGCATGAAAATACCGGCTCATGGAAAGTAATGGAAAAAGTTGGGCTGAGTTTTGAAGGAATTATGCGGGAGAAAGTATTCTTTAAAGAAAGATTTCATTCGATGAAAATGTATTCAATATTAAGAAAGGATTGGCTGAACAAATGACAAAAATTAAAATCTGCTGCATTGCAAACATAGAAGAAGCCGAGCTCGCAATTAAATATGGAGCCGATGCAATTGGTTTGGTCTCCGAGATGCCAAGCGGTCCCGGCGTTATAGGTTATGATACAATAACAGAAGTTGCAAAATCTGTTGCCGGAAGGATTGATACATTCTTGCTTACAAGCAAAAGAACAACCACAGAAATAATTGCTCAGCTAAAAAGCTGCAAGACCTCGACAGTTCAAATTTGCGATTCACTCATTAGCGGTTCGCATGAAGATATTAAGAAAGAATTACCAAATGTGAAAATTGTACAAGTTATTCACGTCTTCGATGAAAGCTCTGTTGGTGAGGCTATTGAAGCCGCTAAAACTGCCGATGCTCTGCTTCTTGATTCCGGCAATCAGAAATTAGCTGTAAAGGAACTTGGCGGAACGGGAAGAACACACAATTGGGAGTTTAGCAAACAGATTGTTGAAGGCGTTTCGATTCCGGTTTATTTAGCTGGTGGATTAAATCCGGCAAATGTGAAAGAAGCGATAGAAACAGTTCATCCTTTTGGCGTAGATATTTGTTCCGGCTTGCGAACTAATGGAAACCTTGATGAGATAAAACTTAGCGAATATGTAAAACTTGTTAAGGCGTGCGTTTAATCGTCTGTTTGCAGCTTAAAACCGGTTCCATGCACATTAACTATTTCGATTGAAGGATCGTTCTTGAAGTAGCTGCGCAGTTTTGTTATATAAACATCCATACTGCGGGCAGTGAAGTAATTGTCGTTTTGCCAAATCTTTGTAAGTGCAACCGACCTTTCCAAAATACTGTTTTTGTTCAAACACAATAAATTCAACAGATCAGCCTCTTTTGATGTAAGCTTCTGTTCAAAACCATCATGCTTTAACAAACGCTTTTCAAAATCAAAAGTATAACTGCTGATAGAAAACTTGGTTTGCGAGATTTCGTTTTCGATTGAAGCCGAGCGTTTTAGTATAACTTTAATGCGAAGCAAAAGTTCTTCCATACTGAAAGGCTTGGTAATATAATCATCAGCGCCAAGTTTTAATCCTTTTAGTTTGTCATCCAGCATTGCTTTGGCGGAAAGGAATAAGAAAGGTGTCTGCGGATTGTAATCTTGAATCTTTTTTGCGAGTGTAAAGCCATCCATCTTTGGCATCATAACATCAAGAATGCATAAGGAATACTCATCTTCTTGATATGCGGCTAGTCCTTCTTCACCATTGAAAGATTGAGTAACGGAGTAACCTTTTACTTCAAGAAATTCTTTTAGAAGAGTGCTAAGGTTTTTGTCATCCTCAATCAGCAATATTTTTATCTCGTTTTTCATTGCTTGGGCAAAATAATTTTGAACGTCGTACCTACATCGAGGTGGCTTACTACTGAAATTTTTCCGCCGTGAAGTTCAATAATTTTCTTTGCGTAGCTTAAGCCAATGCCATTGCCCCTCACGTTTTGAACGTTTCCGCTTTGCACACGATAGAATGTTTCAAAAATTTTCTCGAAACTTTCTTTTGGAATTCCAATTCCGTTATCGGAGATTGCAAGAATAACATTCTCGGTATCTGAAGATAACGTCAACTTAACTTCTGGCTTTTGTTCATTAAACTTTAGCGCGTTATCTAACAAGTTGCTGATAGTGTTCGTAAGATGAAACTTATCGCCAAGTATTGTATTGTTTGAGTTTAGCGGTTCAATAGTAACAGAGCCTTCCCGCTGCCGGATAGCTTCATCAAATTTTGATATCACCTTGGCAGCAATTTCTTCTAAATCAATTTCCTTACGTTCTATTTTAATTTCATCCCGTTCCATTGAAGCTGTGTTGAGAAGAGTATCAACCATCAATTGCAGCCGCTCATTTTCTTCCCGGATAATTTTTGAATAGCGGGCAACGGATTGTTTCTCTGCAGAGAGAGCCGGTTCATTTAGAGCCTCGCAAGCTAAAGATATTGTTGAGATTGGAGTTTTAAATTCGTGAGTTATGTTATTGATAAGATCGTTTTTAACATCTGTAATTTTCTTTTGTCTTATAAACATTTGAACGGTCTTAAGGAAGACTCCAACTATTAAAGCTATAAACCCGATTGAGAGAGCGAGCATTCCAACTAAAGAGCTTAAAATTAGGCTGCTCTTGTTTGGAAAATAAACACGCAGTTCATTTATTCCGCTAAAAACTTCCTCTGGGAATAAGAGAGTCTTATAGTTAGATTTATTTAATGTAGCTTTATCGGTACCTTTTTTGAGTAAAGTTAAGCTGTCATCGCGCATTTTCCGAATTCCGAATTGAAACCCGCTGTTAATTCCTTTGCTGGTAAACTCTTGAGTCAAAACAGAATCAATGGTTTTAACTGACAATCTTTTCTCGATAGGCTTCTGAATGTTCACTTCCATCATTTCCGTAACAACTTTTTGCACTAATCGTTTTTTGCTTGTTACAAACGTGTCCAGTTGTTTTTCAAACACTAACTTGGGTGAAGAAACTTTTACACGCATTTGAGGATTCTGGCTGAAAGCAAATACTCTAACCTCGGAACCTTTGCTGTTGGTATCGGTTTGTACTTGATAAGTAAAATCATCCTCATCATTCTCGATTTTGATTATGCTGGCTTTTTTAGATGAGTCATGAAAGAAATAGTTGAAATGAGTTCCTATAACTTTAGGTTCTTTAATAGCCGTTGCTTTTTTTGAATCAGCTCCGACCCAAACATTCTTTATTAATATTTTAGCTGCTTCGCTACGCTCAAACTTAGTAGCCGCAGAAAGCATTGCGTTGTTCACACTTCTGTTGAAGCGCTCTTCTTCTACCTTTATTAGATTGATTAGCCAGAATACTTGTACTCCCACTAACCCAATCACGGCAAATGCCATTAAACCAAGAATTATTTTAATGCGTCTTTCTTTCATGGCACAAATTTACATGAATACACATAACAATTCTGAGTTTTAACACTTTTTAACACTTCTTAACGGTTCTTTAACAGATTCGTGTTGTATAAACCAATATCTTTGTACAACTCAAAAACAAAAGGAGAAACAATGAAAAAGATCAATCAATTAAAAACAGCCCTTATAATGTTGTTTTTGGTTCTTGGTGTAACCTTAAACGCACAGGATAAAGAAGCAAAAAATAAACTTGCCGATCTTAAAGGAAAGGTTGAGAAAGTAACAATTAAGGTAGATGGAAAAGATGTGGTGTTTGAAGGCAAAGATGCAGAACGCATTGCTAAGCTTGCAAGAGTTACCGGAGAAACTACAAACTTTGTTTTCACTACCGATGATGATGCACCGGGAATGAAAAAAAGAATTAAAGTTTTTACCAGCGGAGGTGATTCAAAATTTGATGTAGTAACTTCAGATGATTTTAATTGGAAAGCAGATGGCGATCAGAAAAAGGTGAAAGTTGAAATTAAAGATGGAAAGAAGAGCATTACTGTAACAACTAACAAAGAGGGCAAAGAAGAAACTAAGACCTACGAAGGTGAAGAAGCCGAAAAGTTTCTAAAAGATCAAGGTGAAGATGGAAAAGTAAAAGTGTTTATGAAAAAACTTGGCGATGATGAATGTGAGGATACTGAGTGTGAAGACGAAGATCATGTTATTATGTTCAACAAGAGAATTGGCGGCAGCGAATGCAGCTGCTGTTGCTGCAAAGGCGGCGGCGGAAGGAGTCACATGAAAATGATGCACGGCGGAAAAGGCAACATGATGTGGAAGATGATGGATGATGATGACGAAAAAGAAATACATGTTATAGTTGAAAAAAAGATGGATAAGAAGAAGGAATTGAAAGAAACAAAAGAAACTAAGAAAGAAGAGAAGAAATAATAATCCTTTGAACAGGTTGTGTGAATTAGATTCGTGGACTTGCCCAAAGGAAGTTAAAAGCAATTATTCAAAAATTTATCTGCGAAAATCATGATAAATCCGCTCAATCCGCGTTCCATTTTTTGATTAAAAATTGCTTTTGACTTCATAATATTTAATTCACACAACTGGTTAATCCTTTGAATTTATTCTGCTCTAAAAGCCTCGCTAATATTAGCGGGGCTTTCTTTTTTCTTCCTTTTCAGAAACCCGTTCCTTAATTTCGTTCCGGAAATAAAATGGTAAATGAATGAAACTAAAACTCCCGGATTCATCTAAAAACTGGATTTCTCTAGTCGGTGCCACAATAGCACTAATTACCTTCTCAATGATAATATTCCTTTTTATCATCACTTCAGTTACGCATTCCGGCAATACATATCTAGGTTTAATAATATATGTTCTGCTTCCCGGTGTGTTATTTATCGGCTTACTTCTTATTCCAATTGGAATGTGGCTAAAGACCCGCAAAGATAAACGCAGAACCGAAGAAGAAAGAAAAGGGTGGCCGGTAATTAACTTTAATAATATACAACACCGCCATGCTGCTCTTGTCTTTGCAATCGGCACATCGGTTTTTTTGATGGCAACAGCTGTGGGAAGTTACGAAGCGTTTCACTTTTCAGAATCGGTTGAGTTTTGCGGACAGACTTGTCACTACGTTATGAAGCCGGAATTTACAGCGTATCAAGGTTCTCCGCACGCTCGTGTAAAGTGCGTTGATTGCCATGTAGGCTCCGGCGCGGATTGGTATGTGCGCTCCAAACTTTCCGGATTGTATCAAGTTTATGCGGTTACTTTGGGAACTGTTCCTAAACCAATTGAAACACCGATTACTAACTTGCGTCCGGCAAGAGAAACTTGCGAGCAATGTCATTGGCCACAAAAATTCTATTCAAGAAAACTCAGAACAGAAAAACATTTTATGACAGATGAAAAAAATTCAGAGTGGGATATTACTCTTACTATGAAAATAGGTTCTAACCTTAGCGCGCTTGGTCTGGAAGAGGGAATTCACTGGCATATTAATCCAAACGTTAAAATCGAGTATAAATCTATTGACAAGAAGCGTGAGAAAATTCCTTGGGTTAAGTACACTAACCTAAAGACTGGCGAAGTTAATGAGTATGTTGACCACGATGTTAAAATTTCGAAGGAAGAATTAAGCAAGCTTGAAACAAGAACCGTTGACTGTATGGATTGCCACAACCGTCCCTCGCATAATTATCAGCCGCCGGCATTTTTTATTAACAATGCTTTAACAAAAGGATCAATTCCTAAAGAATTGCCTCAAATAAAATTTGCCGCTCTCGAAGTTTTAGCAAAGAAATTTGAAACTTCCGAAGATGCTCACAAAGCGATTGAGACTGAGGTAAATCAATTTTACATGGCTAATTATCCCGATATTTATAAAAACAAAAAGGAGTTGATTGCAAAAGGAATAAAGGGAATTCAAGAAGCGTTTAGCTTAAATACTTTCCCGGAAATGAAAGTTCGTTGGGATGTTTATCCGAATAATATCGGTCATATGGAATTCATGGGCTGCTTCCGATGCCATAACGATAAACATGTAACTGATAAAGGGAGATTAATTAAAAAAGATTGCAACCAATGCCATACAATTAATGCTCAAGGTCCGCCGGATAAATTAGAAGTTGCTGCGATTAATAAACCGCTGAATTTTAGACATCCCGGCGGAGATGTTGGTGAAGTATGGAAGAAAATGCTTTGCGTAGAATGTCACACCGGATTGAATCCGTAGAAATTTGATTGCATAGAAAAATTAAATCCACGAGTTTCACGTGGATTTTTTTTACTCGAATTAAATGAAACAAATTTTCAAAAGTAACGGCGAGAGCTTATTTGCTTTTGCCTCTAAGCCATAACTTGAAAATATTATCCAGGCTTATTTTGCCCGCACCTTTTACCAGTAATGTTAACAGCATAAGAAGATAGTAAAAAGGAATTTCGTAACCATTGTTGCCGGCTTCAAATCCGTTTGCCCAGTGAACAGTTACAATTGCGACAATCATTACAACAATTAATGGAATAGAGATTAGCCTTGTTGCTAATCCTAGTGTCAATAAAACAACACCGACGGATTCAGTAGATGCGGCTAAATATGCGTTTAGTGTTGGCATTGGAATACCAAGCGAACCAAACCATTCGGCAACACTTGAAATGTTTTGCCATTTCATAACTGCTGTAGAATAGAAACCGTAAGCCAGCACAAGTCTAATTAATAGTAGAATTGCATCAAAGCCCACAGAGAGTTTATTTGTTATAGATGAATATGCACTTATGACTTTGTTCATTTTTTAAATCCTAGAATAAATGATGTTGTTTTTAACTCACTTAAGAATGGAATAGAGTTGTTTAGTAATGACTTATAATCAATTCCAAATAAGTCAGCACCTTCGCGTAAAATATTTTTTAAGGAGTCTTGCGACGCATGAATTTTCTCTATCAACCACGCATAAAACAAAGAAAGATTTACAAACTGAATTGTACCGCTTGATTTATCGCGGAACATCAGAATAAAATATTCTCCTTTGTCATCACAGCTAATTTTATTTGGATTTTTCTGATGTACAGGATAGCTAAGCTGCATCAACTTAAACTCCGGATTGAATTTTATTACGCTGCTTTCAAAGTCGCCCCCATTCTCTTCTTCCGGGAAAGGCATATCCTCCATCATGTATAGTGCTATTTCCATCCATTCGAACAAAAGAAGTTCTGTTAAAAAAGGATAGATGTTTTTCAGCATAGTGTCACTTCCTTCGATGTACTGATAAAACTCGTATGGCATTTTCCATACTGATGTTGACTGGCAAGCGTGATTGCTGAAAAACTGATTTACAGCCTCATTCCATTCTTCTTCCGTAAGCAAATTATGTGTTAGCGGAAATGCTGTTTAAGAGTGTCGTCAATAACATTATACACCAACCTTCTGTAATTGCTAACTCTGTTTTCTGTTAGACCTTTAATTGGCTCCAGCACACCGGTACGACAGTAATTTGCCAATCGGCTTTGCTGAACGACTGTATCCTCAAGCAAATAGTTTTTCATGGGTCCATGCCTTTTTACAAATTGTATCAAGTTTATTTAACTCGAACTGAAGTTCATGCAATTCCGGAATATTAAAATCGCGCTCAAGAAGTACCGGAACCGGATTCGGAAGTTTTTCGACTGTGTATTCAAACAATTGATAAACCGGGTCTATAATTGGCTCTCCGTGGGTATCAATTATTAAATCGGGGGCAACCTGTTCGTGTCCTGCCATGTGAATGTATTCAACTTTATCCAGAGGAAGCTGGTTAATAAATTCTCTAGAATCATAACTATGGTTGAAAGCATTTACATAGATGTTGTTTACATCTAGAAGTAAATTGCAATCGGCTTCTTTAACGATTGAGCTAATGAATTCTACTTCACTCATTTCTGCCGCAACCGGTGTGTAATAGGAAACAATTTCTATGGCAATCTTTCTTTCCAAAATATCTTGCACTGTTTTTATTCTTTCGGAGATATGATGAACTGCATCCCACCGAAAAGGAATAGGGAGTAGGTCATACAGATGCGCGTTTTCGCATTTGGAGTAGCTTAAATGTTCGGAATAAATGCCGATGTTATACTCACCCAGAAACTCTTTAACATTTTTTAGGAAGACAAAGTCCAGTTCCTCGGGGCTTCCGATAGAGAGAGAAAGTCCGTGAGCATAAACCGGATATTTCTCGGCAACCTTCTTAAAAACTTTTTTCCAATAGCCGCCAATTCCCATCCAATTTTCCGGAGCTACCTCAACGAATGAAGGTGTTAATTCTGTTCCTTCAAGAAATTCTTCCGCAAAATCTTTTCGGAAACCAATCCCGGCATGCTTTACATTATTCTTCATAATTATTTCTCTTTGTTAAATGATAGAGACCTCTAAAATTTCAGAGGTCTCATTGAAAACGAAAGATTACTTTTTCTCTGCTTCTTTTTTCTCCGGAGCTTTTGTGTCCTTCATTTCTTTGCCCTTGTCTGCACCGCACTTGCCTTCGCCGCATTTAGCATCTTTAGATTTACTTTCCATTTTTTTATCGCCGCATTTTCCTTCACCGCACTTACCATCTTTAACTTTGCTATCTGCTTTTTTGTCACCACACTTTCCTTCGCCGCACTTACCGTCTTTGGATTTGCTTTCCATTTTTTTGTCGCCGCATTTTCCTTCGCCACACTTACCATCCTTGGCTTTTGAATCGGAAGTAGGTTTGCTTTCTTTTTTTGTTTCACTCTTGTTACCGCATTTCATTTCTAAATTGCGGCCTGGTGACGTGTTTAATAACGAAGCTCTCAAATCTGATCCGGAGCCAAGGCTTCTATAATTGAAAAGTGTTTCAGCATTTAAAGACTTTGGGGCAACTCCTAAAAGTGAACCGGCAACTATTGACCCGGTTAAGAAAATGTGTTTTGCAATGCTTTTATTTGAATTTTGCATGTGGTAAATCCTTTCTTTAATTAATAGATTGAATGTCCTCTATTAAGACGGAAGGGCAGTTAAAACCTTACAGAAGATTAAAAATTAATTTGAGGAATTATTTTCGAGGATTTTAGCTTGAATTTGCTCTTTTTCTAAATCTGATAATACAGCGCTGCTGTGGCGGTGTTTTATTTCATGAATGATAAACCTACTCTGCTTTTCGAAAAGGCGGCAGAATTTGCAGATAGCAAGGTGAAGAAAAAGCTTAAATCTATTCGGTAAAGAAAGCTTTCCCTCTTCTCTCTTGGAGACATACAAGGTTGCATCGCTGCACGTTATCATTACTTTATTAATCATTATTTACTTAACCAATTCTTTTCTAGGCAAGCTCTTAAATTTAGCTTTGCCCGGTGTAGTATTACCCAGTAGTTAGACGAAGTAATTGCCAATTCCTTACATATCTCATCCGATTCCTTTTCATCAAGATATTTCATAGTGAAAACTATTTTCAATAATTCAGAAAGCCGATTCATACATTTATCCAAAATCTCTAAGAATTCTTTATTCTCAACCGGCGAAGAATAATCAACGCCCCATTCTTTTGGAACAGATTCTTGCTTCCAGTGTTCGTTCTCGTCGAAAAATTGATTTGTGCTCGCGCAGAGTTCTTCTATTTCCCCAATCAATACTGAAGATTTCTTTCGGTAGTGATCAATGATTTTGTTCTTCAGAATAGTAAACAGCCAATTCTTTTCTGAAATTTCCCCTTTATAAGTTTCTGAATTTCTTAAAGCAGCAAGAAAGGTTTCTTGCACAAGGTCTTTTGCTATATCTTTATCATTAATTCGCAGACAAGTAAAACGGTAGAGTGTATCGCCGTAAGTCTTAACCCAGCTTGAGGGATTTAATGTATTCCTTTTTGCTTCCAAATACTCTATACCTACTATTCTTGTTGAACTAAGTAATTAAAACTAACTTCACTAAACCCAAGCCGAATATATGTAATCGCATGTATATTTTCTGATAAACAGAGAAATACCTCAATCTAGATATAGGAAATACAAGAATAGGAGAAATATTAAGATGATAATGGATTTAATAGCAATAAAATTCACCCGCTTGGTGAATTGCTTTATACAGTCCCTAAAGGGACTTAACAAATATTGTGTCCATTATTCTATAAATATTTTGCTCCTAACGGAGCTATAAATCCCGTAGGGATAAAATATCTATAGCAGAGAATACCCAATAAACCAAAGTCCCTTTAGGGACGATACAGAGAACATCTATGCTATTGCTATATCGGTTCTAGGGGAAATAACTAAAATCGAATCAGAAGCAATTCTTTTTTATATTTCAATCAACAAATCGCTGTTTAATCTGATGATCGAAATTGTTGACTTACACAAAAGCTTTGGCGAAAATTCTGTTCTTCGCGGAATTAATCTAAATATTCAAGAAGGGCAATCGCTGGCAATAATTGGCAGAAGCGGATGCGGCAAAAGCGTTCTGCTTAAACATATTGTTGCGCTTCTTCATCCCGATGGCGGCTACGTAAAGTTTGAGGGAAAGAATATTTACGAGATGAATAAGAAAGAGCTTTACGAAGTTCGCAAACGATTCGGCTTCCTGTTTCAAGGGGCCGCTCTTTTCGATTCAATGACAGTTGAGGAAAATATTTCTCTCCCATTAGTTGAGAATAATGTTGAATCGAAAGAAGTTATTGAAAGAATTGTTGCTGAAAAACTTGAGCTTGTTGGTTTGCCAAATACACAGAAGCTAAAGCCGTCAGAGCTTTCCGGCGGAATGAAAAAACGTGTTGCCTTAGCGCGCGCACTTGTTACCGATCCGAATTACATTCTTTACGATGAACCAACTACCGGGCTAGACCCGATTATGTCCGATTCCATTGATGATTTGATTAAGGACCTTCCTCAAAAAATCAAAGTTACTTCCATTATAGTTACGCACGATATGTTTAGCGTTAAGAATGTTGCTGATAAAATTGCAATGATGCACGAAGGCAAAATTTACTTTACCGGAACTCCAGAAGATCTTTTAGCTAGTAATGATCCCGTAATAGAGAAATTTATTCAACGAACCGGTTTTTAATACCGCCAATGGCGGAAATTATAGAAGGATTATTTTGGCACGAAACAGAATCAAATATGTTTGCTCAAGCTGTGGGTACGAATCGCTTAAATGGATTGGGCGTTGCCCATCATGCGAAAGCTGGAACACGTTTACGGAAGAATTGATTGAAGAAAAGAAAACCGGCAAGAAGAGCCACGCCAGAGATGAGCAAATTTCTAAGTTGAGCGATCACGTTGTTGAATCTGAAGAACGCGTTAAAACAAACATTGCGGAATTTGACCGCGTACTTGGCGGCGGATTAATGCCAGGCTCAGTTGTGTTAATTGGAGGCGATCCGGGAATTGGTAAATCTACTTTGGTAATGCAAGCGGCTAGTAAGATTGATGGCGATGTTCTTTATGTGACCGGCGAAGAATCGGCAAATCAAATTAGCTTACGCGCAAAACGCTTAAAGGTTACCGGCGATAAAATTTCAATAATGACCGAAACCGATTTGGATGTTATTCTTGGCGGAATAAAAAAGTTAGCACCCAAAGTTGTAATTGTTGATTCTATCCAAACAACATATAAGTCGGATTTTGATAACGCCCCCGGAACGGTAACACAAATCCGCGAGTGCACGGTTGAGTTAATGCAGCTTGCAAAGAAATCTCATTGTGCGATTATCATTGTCGGTCACGTTACAAAAGAGGGAATGATAGCAGGACCAAAAATTCTAGAGCACGTTGTTGATACTGTTCTTCAGTTTGAAGGTGAACGGAGTTATTCTTACAGGGTTTTGCGTGCGCAGAAAAATAGATTTGGCAGCACCAACGAGATTGGCATTTTTGAAATGCACGATGACGGCTTGCACGAGGTTCTAAATCCAAGTGAAATATTTTTAAGTGAGCGCGATAAGCAAACAACCGGCTCGGTAGTTACAGCAAGCATCGAAGGAACGCGCCCAATTTTGCTCGAGGTTCAAGCGCTTGTTACTCCTTCATCGTTTGGTAATCCTCAGCGTGTTGCAACCGGATTTGATTACCGCCGTCTTTCGATTTTGCTTGCTGTACTTGAGAAGCGCGCTAATCTTCGTCTTTCTATTCAAAATGTTTTCTTGAATATTGCCGGCGGAATCCGGATTGATGAACCGGCAGTTGACCTAGCTATTTGCTGCGCTATCGCTTCAAACTTTTCTGATAAGTTTGCGCGCAACGATACCGTTGTGATTGGAGAAGTTGGACTTGGCGGAGAAGTACGCAGCGTTAATCATATTGAAAAGAGAATTCAAGAAGCGGCAAAACTTGGATTCAAAAAAATAGTTGTACCCGCAAATAATCTTAAGATTATAAAATCTAAAAGCGCAATCGAAATTATCAGCGTAGATAATCTTTACAACGCCCTTCAAAAAGTTTTAGTATAAAATCTTGAAAAGGATAATAGTTTGATCGAGTACAAAATTGAAACCAATCTTTCTGTTGAGGAATTTGTTGATGTATTAAACGATTCTTCTTTGGGAGAACGAAGACCGGTTGCTGATATTCCTAGAATTCAAAAGATGATTGATAATGCCAATCTAATAGTAACTGCAAGAGATAGAGAAAAGCTGATTGGAGTTTCCCGTTCAGTCTCGGATTTTGCTTACTGTACTTATCTTTCCGATTTGGCTGTCAGAAAGCAATATCAAAAAATGGGAATTGGAAAAGAATTAATTCGGCAGACAAAACTTGCCGGCGACCCGGCTAAGTTAATCTTGCTGTCAGCACCGGCAGCAGTTGATTATTATCCCCGCATCGGAATGAAATCCCATCCTCATTGCTTTATGTTAGATTCTATCGACGAGTTGAAATAAGCGATCCAATGAATTTGCAAGCCGATAATACAATCGATAAAATGAATAAACTTGGAGGCGATGGAACGCCTTTTTTGTTTATCGTTGATTTCGAAATGGAATCTCCGCTGGTATTGAAAACTGATGAACTCGATTCGTTTGGAATCAAATTCAAAATTGATGACAAGAATATTCCTCTTTTCAAAAAACAAATTCTCTTCGAAAAACATCCGATTAATTTTCAAAAATATTCCGATGCTTTCAATTATGTAGTTACTCAAATTGGCTTGGGTAATAGTTACTTAACTAATCTTACCTTTCCAACAGAAATAGAAACTAACTTAACTTTGGACGAAATCTATACTCATAGCCGCGCGCGGTACAAGTTGTTGTTTGCAAATCGATTTGTGGTTTTTTCTCCGGAATGTTTTGTGAAGATTGAAGATGGAATAATTTCTTCCTATCCAATGAAGGGAACAATTGACGCTTCAATTCCAGCGGCCGAAGAAATAATTCTGAACGATGAAAAAGAAATGGCCGAACACATTACTATTGTTGATCTAATCAGAAACGATTTAAGTATAGTTGCCCGGGATGTTCATGTAGAAAAATTTCGCTATGTAGAAAAATTAGAAACGAATAGTAAAAGCCTTCTGCAAGTGAGTTCAAAGATTGTTGGACGGCTCGAACAAAATTACAATAAGCGAATCGGCGACATTATATTTTCAATGCTTCCGGCTGGTTCAATTTCCGGCGCGCCCAAAAAGAAAACGATTGAGATTATCCAGCACGCAGAACAAACTAGAAGAGGTTATTATACCGGCGTATTCGGATATTTCGATGGAAGAAATCTTGACAGCGCGGTTATGATTCGCTTTATTGAGAAGGCAAATAACAAATTAATATACAGAAGCGGCGGCGGCATTACATTTATGAGCGATGTTAATTCCGAATACCAAGAACTAATAGACAAAGTTTATGTACCGTTTAATTGAAAGTATAAAATTCGCCAAGAAAGAGTTTCATAATCTGGCGTCTCATCAACAACGGATGAATAAAACACGCAAAGAACTGTTCGGACTTGATGATGAGATTAATCTGGCGACTGAGCTGAAATTACCCGCCGGACTAAGCGATTCTGTTTTCAAGTGCAGAGTGATTTACTCTGAAAATATTCTTGCAGTTGAATTTCACCCTTACGAACAGCGCAATTTAAAATCTCTGCAAATTGTTCATGCAGATGAGATGGATTACTCTTACAAATATGAGGATAGAAGTAAACTTCAAAAACTTTTGTGCAAATGTACTGCCGATGATGTACTTATAATTAAAAACGGATTTGTAACCGACACCAGTTATTCGAATATTGTCCTAAGCAAAGGTTCAAAATTCTTTACTCCCGATACATATTTGCTTAACGGTACAAAGCGGCAGAAACTTTTGGATGAAAATATTATTGAGCAAGCAAAAATCACAGTTGCAGATATTGCCGGGTATGAAAAAGTATTTATCATAAATTCGATGAAGGATTTGGAAAAGCAGCTCGGAATTCCGGTTGCAAACATTAAGGGACTAGATACATAATGAACAAAATTAAAATTGCATGGAGCTTGCGCATATTTCTGGCGCTGGTGTTTTGTTTTTCAGCATACTCAAAATTAGTTGCGCCCGGCTTGATTGAAATAATACTAGTTGAGCAAGGCTTTAGTGCAACTCGTGAGGCTGTTGCAATACATGTACGTTTGCTTATTGGGCTAGAGTTTGCTCTCGGTTTACTTTATCTTCAGCCGAATTTTCTGAAGCGAATCGTTGTTCCGGCGTCCTTCTTGTTCTTAGTCGGATTTACTACTTATCTAACTTACACCGGCTTTGTGCTTGGCGATAAAGATAACTGCGGCTGCTTTGGCGAGATGCTAAAACTCTCTCCGGTAGAATCAATTGTAAAAAATATTATTCTAATGATTCCGGTTGTTGTTTTGTTTGTATTGCTTAAAGCGGAAAAGAAAATCATTTGGATTCCGGCGGCGGTTATAGTTGTCGCAATAGGATTTGTTTTTGCGGTTAGTCCAACTAATTCTGCAAAAGATTTTAAGTTCGGTTCTTACACAACATTTATAGGTGCTGGCCGGGTGGATTTATCATCCGGCAATAAATTGCTTGCTGTCTTTAACACCGAATGCGATCACTGTCAAGCTGCAACTAAAAGTTTAGCCGAACTTAGATCTAATCGCAACTTTCCGGAAATGTATATTTTGTTTTTCACCGAAGGGACTGTTTCTGTCGATTCATTCAAAACGCTAACCCATTCAGATTTTCCTTACAGAATGATTCAAGCTAGGGAATTCTTCAATCTGATTGGTCAATCACCGCCAAGAATATATTGGCTGCAAAATGGAAAGATAAAAGAGAAGTGGGATGATAACTTTGAAAACAACATTAAGAAAGCGTTCTCAATTGAGTAGTCATGGTGAATGAGTTCAATAGCTGTTCTTACAAATTATAAACCAATCCCACACTCAACGTGTAGTAGTGTCTAAAGTATTCCATCTTCTTGGTTTGGATTAGGCGCTTGTACTCAACTGAAAAGCCATAGTTCGAACTAAGCTGCTGTATAAAGCCTAGACCAAAACCAAGTCCAAGCAAACTCTCTGATGTTTCTTTTCGGGAAGTAACATCAGGGCGAAATAATAAGACTTTGCGGCTTACATCATCCTTAATTAATATCATTTCATATTCGTTATAGATAAGGCGGTTATACCCAAGCTCAAAATCCGCGAACACTCTGAAGGATTTTATTCTGTTAAGCATAAGTTTGCCGCCCAGAGTTAATTTGTAAAGCTTATGGGAATCTTCCGAATAACTGGTGGGGCTGTCCAAATGATTATCTGTATAAACAGTATTCTTATTGAAGTAAGTATAACCGGCTGAAGCATATAAACTCCAGCTGCTGTCAATATTATGTGATGCTTCAAATGCAGTCAATAACCCGTTTTGAGATGCAGAAGGGAAAATCATTCCTCCTTTAATATGAACCGAGTTGATAAACTGAGAGAAGACAACACTATTTGCGGCAAGAATTAACAAGAGTGAAATTAGCTTTTTCATTTTCATCCCGTTTAACTTTTAGAATTGGCTTTGATTTATTTTAAGAAACATTATACCTAATTCAATAGACCCCATTTAAGGTTCACCCATTATTTAAGCGGTTGAAAACTATAGAGAGCGAAATAGAATAACAAGTGCAAAAAAAATCCCGCCGAAGCGGGATTACAAATTTTACAACTGTATTTTCTTTTCGACTTCTTCTGCTATATCCTGACTAATCAGCATTCTACCGCAAGACTCACAAGAATAAATTCTTTTGTTGGATTTTATTTCTAATTGTCTTTGTGGCGGCACAACGTTGTGGCAGCCGGAACAAGCAGAACGGTTAATAAAAGCTATTGCTCTTCCGCCGAGAGCTTTACGGACTCTCATGTAAGTATTGTAATCCGGTTTCTTAACCTTGTGAGCAATCTTGTCTCGTTTGTCTTTTAATCTTACTTCTTCACGCTCGTTAGCTTTTATAATCTGTTTCAGCTCAGCTTCTTTTTCTTTTAAGTCTTCTGTCAATTTTTCCAGCTGTGGCTGAACTTCTTTTATCTCAATCTTTAATTTCTCGACTAGTTCTTCAAGAGCTTTTGTTTCTGCTTCTAGCTTGCCGGTTTGTTCTTCTGCATGATCAATCTCTTTTGTAAGGGCATCATACTCTTTGTTGTTTCTCACTTGATAAAGCTGAGCTTTGAATTTTTTTAGATTTGCAGATAAACGCTCAACATCATCATCATTTTGTTTGCGCTTTTCAAGTGAACCATTCTTCTCTTCTTCCTTTGCTTCAACTTGTTCTTCCAGCGATTGTATCTGAGATTTTAACTCATTAACCGCAGCCGGAAGATCTCCCCGCAATTCCTCCAATTCGTCAAGCTGGTTATCAATTAACTGCAGCTCAAATAGTGTGGAAAGTCGTTCGATCAATTTAGACTCCTTATTGTTTATAAAACTTAACCGGGTTTGTAGAACCCGAATACTTGAAAACTTTTACTTTGTCTTCAAGCTCATCTTCTAAAAATGTTTGAATCTTTTTCTCTACCGCATTAAGAGAAAATATTTCTGTCTCGTAATGACCGGCATCTATAAATAAAATTTTTCCTAAGGCATCGTGGTATTGATGATATTTTACATCTGCTGTTATAAACGCATCGGCGCCCCGGGTAATCGCTTTGCTTAACAAATCCGCACCGGCTCCGCCGCACACAGCTACTTTTTTAATTTTTTTGTTTCTGCCGTCGCTGTATTTGAAGTTCTTGATTTTCAAACATTTGCCAACATGCAAAAGAAAATTTTTCCCATTCATTTCGGAATCAAGTTCACCGATAGCACCGGCACCATAATTCACATTTTTGTTTTTCAAAGGAATAACATCGTAAGCCGGTTCTTCATAAGGATGAACTTTTAACATAGCGTTAAGAACTTTATTCAAATTCCACGAATCAACTATGGTTTCAATTCTCGTCTCGCTTACAGTCTCAAATTTTTCTTTCTTTCCCATTACTGGATTTGATTTAGCTGTTCCGCGGAAAGTACCTTCGCCGCTCATTCTAAAACTGCAGCTCTCGTATTCACCTATTTTTCCGGCTCCCGCGGCAAACATTGCTTCTGCAATTTCATCTGCTTTTTCAACCGGAACAAAAACCGCAATTTTAAACTGATTCGATTCGGCGTTCTCCAAAAATTTAATTCCTTTCAGCTTTAATGCGTGAGCGAGCTGATAAGAAACGCCTTCTTTTGTGATATCTAAATTTGTATGGGCCGAATAAAGTGTGATGTTATTCTTGATAAGTTTTTCGATGAGTTGTGCTTGTAAGTCTTTTTCTGTATCTAATCTTTTAAGCGGATTAAAAATGAATGGGTGATGAGTGAAAATCAAATTGCAATTTTTATGAACAGCTTCTTTTAGGACTTCATTATTAAGCTCGAGGCTTAACAGTATATTTTTTAGCTTTACCGCCTTCGAGCCAACCTGAAGTCCGACATTATCTCGGTCCCAAGCGGCGCCCGGCGGTGCCCAATATTCCAGATATTTAATTAGATCACCTGTTGTCATAATAAAAAAAATGCACTCCGGTTAAAATTGGGAGTGCATTTACGTCTCACAAACTTCTGCGAAGCGCGGTCTTTAACTTTATATCGATTTTTTTAGAAAAATTACTCATATATTTGATCAAAATATATCATTATTAGCCCTTAACATCAAGAGAAGCCGATATTAGATTATAGGTTCTTCAACCCAATTTCCATCCTCTTTAATTATTCCAATTAGCTTTTCAAGAGCGTTTTCCGAGTTGATGCTGCGTTTTACGACTTCTTTCCCGCGATAAAGCGTAATTTTGCCAATTCCGGAGCCAACGTAGCCGTAATCTGCGTCTGCCATTTCTCCCGGTCCGTTAACAATGCATCCCATAATAGCTACCTTAACTCCCTTAAGATGCTCGGTACGTTTACGGATTTTATTGGTTACTTCAACAAGATCGAACAATGTTCTTCCGCAAGAAGGGCATGAAATGTATTCTGTTTTGGAAATTCTTGTTCGGCACGCTTGCAAAACTCCAAAGAGTGTTCTGTTAATAAAACTTTTGGAAAGATTTGATTCAAGCCAGACGCCGTCTCCAAAACCATCAATTAGCAGCGCGCCAAAATCTGTTGATGCAAACAATCTTGTTTCTTCTTCTTCGTTTGAATAAGAACGTTTTATGATAACCGGATTCTTGATGTTCTGTTTGATTAGCTCTAAAAATATTCTCCGCTGCTCAGCCATTCCGTGTAAGTTTTTTGTGTTTACAACAAAGACCAAAGATTTATCATTTGTGAAAGTAGAAAGCTGGGAGTTGAAAGTTGAATCAATTTCTAATTCTACAAAGTTCAGAACAAATGATCTTGCTGAAGACGCGGCATACTTGTCTAACGATTCGAAGTAAGGAAAACCTTTTAATTTGTTCTCGATTGAATTCCATTTCCCGAAATTGTAAATAAGTTTTAAATTTGTCGGCGCATCAAATGGTAAATCTTTATCGCCGAGAAAGAGAAGATCGCATGCGGTATCTGCTATATTCCACTTATCTGTAATTTCATCATAAGAATAGCCAACTTCTTTCAGTGCTACGTGATTTTGTATTTCATCTGAGCTAGAATCTACAATAACCTTTGGAACGGTAGTTCCGCCGATTCCAGCAACTTCAAAACTTTCCCGTCTGTTATAATTAAATGCATCTTTAACAGATTCCTCAATATTACGAATGGGTTTGTGGTTTTCTCTTTCCGTATATCTTGACGCAAGTGAAATTGCAACGGGTGCTTCGAACTCCGGGTCTTCTGTTAGCGAAACTCTTATCGTATCACCAATTCCATCTTCCAGCAAAGTCCCAATTCCAACTGCGGATTTAATTCTTCCATCTTCTCCATCACCGGCTTCTGTAACACCAAGATGAAGGGGATAATTCATGTTTTCTTCATGCATCTTTGCAATCAACAATCTGTATGCTTGAACCATTACTTGTGTGTTGCTTGCCTTCATGGAAAGAACGATACTATGGTAATTTTCATCTTCGCAGATGCGGAGAAATTCCAAAGCTGATTCAACCATCCCAAGCGGTGTATCTCCGTAGCGGCTCATTATTCTATCGGAAAGAGAACCATGGTTAGTGCCAATCCGCATTGCTGTTCCATAGTCTTTGCAAATTTTCACTAACGGAGTAAACCGCTCGCGAATCCGCTCTAACTCATCTTGATATTCCGCATCTGTATATTCAATGATCAGAAATTTTTTCTTGTCAACATAATTGCCCGGATTAACGCGAACTTTTTCAACAATCCGAGCGGCTAACTCTGCCGCGTTTGGAGTAAAGTGAATATCTGCAATAAGTGGCGCGTTGTAGCCTCGGCGTTTTAATTCATCTTTTATGTTGCGTAGGTTTTCGGCTTCCTTCAAGCTTGGCGCAGTAATTCGAACATATTCGCATCCCGCTTCAATCATTCTGATAGATTGTTCAACGGTTCCAATAGTATCAAGGGTATCAGTCGTTGTCATGGATTGAATACGAATAGGATTTGTTCCTCCTAGAGGAAGATCACCTATTGAAACTTCTCTTGTTAAGAGTCTGCTGTACTTTGTAAGGCTGTTGCAGTATTTACTTACTTTATCGAAGGGCATATTTTCCATTATTTATATTTTATTAACAAAGCATTGTAGCAATTAGTTCTGCAAGAATTAATTCAGAGTAAGCTCATTTAAGAATGTTTTGATGAATTCTCCGGAGGAAGCTGGATCTTGTCCGGTTATAATCTTTTGGCTCTTAACTACCGGAGAGTTTACGAAACCAACGCCTTCTCTTTCTAAGGCTTTCCTGTCGTCAACAAAACATGTTACCGGTTCTGTTAATAAACCAGCTTTAGCCAGAATTACCGGTGCGCAGCATAAGGCGCCGACTGGTTTCATATTCAAGACAAAACGCTTGGCAATATTTTGAAGAGTTAAATTATTCCAATATTCGCGCGTTCCGCTTCCGCCAATAATAATGAATCCCGCAAAGTTACTTTCGTGAACATTATAAAGCTGAACATCGTTCTTAACTTTTAAGCCGTTTGAACCGACGCAAAGAAATGATGCGTCACTTACGATAAATGCTTTTAGTCCGGCAGTATTTAACGAATTGGAAACTATAAGAAACTCATGCTCGTTGAAATTTTGAGCGGGAAGAAAAAGAAGTATACTTTTATTTTTGTGCTGTTGACTGATCATACTCATTACCGGCAAAATTACAAAGATTATTCTGAACGACCAATTTAACTAAGGTTTGGAATAACCGGATAAATATCTAATTTCGAGAAGGCATTTCAACAGAGGCAGTTAAATCCAATAATGCGTATTTCTGAGACCAAAATAGATGAAGTTCGTAACGCGTCAGATATTGTTGATGTAGTAAGCGGATACGTACAGCTGCGTAAGCGGGGAAAGAATTTTATCGGACTCTGTCCGTTTCATCAAGAAAAAACTCCTTCGTTTACGGTAAGTGAAGATAAACAGATTTATCATTGCTTTGGCTGCGGCAACGGCGGCAATATTTTTAAATTTTTAATGGAGTTCAAGAATATTTCATTTGTCGAGGCAATTGAAGAAGTTGCCGATCATGTTGGAATTAAAATTCAGTATGATGAGGCTCAGAACGATCAGCAGAATGAGCTTGAAGTATTCTACGAAATAAATGTTTTGGCCGCGCGTTTCTTCTCGGAACATCTTTATAAGAACAACGATGCTGAAATAGCCCGTACATATTTAAAACAGCGGGGAATAAAACCGCAGACGCAAAGAAGTTTCGGAATTGGTTTTGCTCCTTTTGGCTGGGATAATTTCTTAAACCACGCAAAAGAAAACAAAGTTGATCTGGCAAACGCAAAACATCTCGGCTTGATTGATACTAACGAAAGAGGAGAGTATTACGATAAATTCCGCGCTCGCGTAATCTTTCCAATTTTTTCTCCAAACGGAAGAGTAATTGCTTTTGGCGGTAGAATACTTGAAAAGAATGATAACGTTGCCAAATATTTAAACTCGCCGGAATCTCAAATCTATTCTAAACGAAAATCCCTTTACGGATTGTTTCATTCCAAAGATGAAATAAGAAAACTGGACCGTGCCATTCTTGTGGAAGGATACATGGATTTGGTTTCCCTCTTTCAAGCCGGTGTTAAGAATGTAGTCGCTTCTTCCGGAACGTCATTGACCGATGAGCAAATCCAGCTTCTATCTCGCTTCACCAAAAACATTTTTGTTTTGTTTGATGCAGACTCCGCCGGACAGAAAGCCGCGCTTAGAAGTATTGAGCTTTTACTTAAGCAAGATTTTGAAGTAAAAGTTATTGAACTTCCTAAAGGGGAAGACCCGGATTCTTATATCAACAAATTCGGAAAAGAAAAATTTGATGAAGAAGTTACCCGCGCAGTTAATTTTTTGGAATATCAGACTTCGCAGTTTGAAGAACTCGGGCTGTTTGAAGACCCCGCAGATATGACGAAAGCAATTCGGGAATTGGTGAGAACTCTTGCACTAGTTAACGATGAGTTAAAACGTAATTTGTTGATGAAAACGATTTCAAAAAAATTCAATTTGCGCGAAAAGCTTATTGAATCTGAATTAAATGCGGCGCTTTCACAAAACAAAACCCGAGTTGAAAATCAATCAGCCAAACAAGTTGTAAAGATGGAAACAGCTTCATCGTCTGCCGAATTTAATTTAGCAACAAAGTATCAAGCAGAAAATCCGAATGAGAAAGAATTGATACGGCTTCTTTTCAGCGGTGATGAAAAAATATTAGGCTACATCTTTGATAATGTTGCGGTGGAAAGTTTTGCAAATCTGAATTACCGAAAACTTGCTGATATTATTCACGATGGCTGGAATGAAGGAAAGTTTTCACCGGCGGATTTGGTAGAGAAAATTGAATCTACGGATCTTAAGAACTTTATTATGAAGCTTACTCTTTCCGATGATTCAATTAGCCGAAAGTGGGATGAACTTTCTTTTAATGGAAAAATCGAAAAAGACACATTTGAACATGCCGTTGACACAGTAAGAAGTTTTCAAATATTCCAAATAGAAGAAGAGATAAAACAGAATAACAAGAGAAGCTCTGAATCAAAAGACGAGCGGCTTCAGTATGAGCTTTTATTGCGTAACCGCGAATTACAAGATGATAAAAAAGCACTACTTGGACTTAAACCTAAAAATGAATTTGATTGGTAAGTAATGACTAAAAATCCATCCCTCTATGAAATTAATATTCGCGTTTGGATAAAAAGATTTGATACACCAACCACAAAAGCAAAATTAAAAGATGTTCCGTTAAGCTACTGGCAACAACTTGCCGACTTGGGCATTGAGTATATCTGGCTTATGGGCATTTGGCAAACATGCGAATCAACAATCGATAAATATTGTTTCGAAGAAGGTTTAATAAAAAACTATTCTCGAGCGCTAAAAGATTGGAGGCATGAGGACATCAGCAGTTCTCCTTATTCAATTGATGATTATCTGCTTAATCCTCGTTTGGGTGATGAAAATGATTTGCTTTGGCTTAAGACTGAACTGAACAATCTTGGCATGAAGCTCGTTCTGGATTTTGTTCCGAATCATTTTAGTGCCGGCTCCAGCTTAATTCAAACCAATCCGGAAATATTTTTAAGTGTAAGCGGACAAACATTTAGAAATGAACCACACACTTTTTTTCAGCCGAGAATTGACAGAACGGAATTTTTTGCACATGGACGCGATCCATTTTTTCCGGCTTGGCAAGACACAGTACAAGTAAATTTTTGTAACAAAGCGGCAAAAGATTTTCTAATAAACACGCTTTTAAGACTAACCAGCTTATGCGATGGAGTTCGCTGCGATATGGCAATGTTAGCGTTGAATAATGTATTTAAGAATACATGGGCTGGTGTATTGCCTCCGGAATGTCTCAAGAGTGCAACATCGGAGTTTTGGAGTGAAGCGATTGCTTCGGTAAAAAATAAGCGAAGCGATTTTCTCTTTCTTGCAGAAGCTTATTGGGATTTGGAATGGCAGCTTCAGCAGCTAGGTTTCGATTTTACTTACGACAAACGCTTAACCGACCGTCTCAAACATTCTTTTCCGCGCGAACTTGTTGAACATTTGCGTGCCCAGAATTCGTTTCAGCAGCATTCAATCCGGTTTTTAGAGAATCACGATGAAGATAGAATTGCAAGTGTGCTTAGTAAGGAGAAATCAAAAGCAGCCGCAATAATAGTTTCTACAATTCAAGGGATGCGGTTTTACAATGATGGACAATTTGAGGGGAAGAAGATTAAACTACCGGTTCAGTTAATTCGTGAACCAATAGAAAATGTTAATAATGATTTAAAAGCTTTCTATGTTAAATTGTTGAAGATATCTACTCTAAAAGTATTTAAAGAAGGAACATGGAAGCTAATAACGCCAATTCTATCTTGGGTAAATAATTTTACATATCTCAATATTATTGCATGGGAATGGCGCTTGAAGGATGAAAGAAGAATTGTAATTGTAAATTACTCGGAATTCCTTTCAACTTGCAGAATGAAACTAGACATTGAAGGTTATCCGGAAGAATTAATAATTATCGATTTGTTACACGATGTAAATTATGTAAGATCAGCAGAGGAGATTCATTCTTTGGGTTTGTATGTAGAACTAAAACCTTGGCAAGCTCATATACTTAGTTTTTAAAACTAAAAAAGCCGGATTTTCATCCGGCCTTTTAATTCCTAAAAAGTGAAAGTCATTCCAAATTTTATAGTTTCGTATGTAAGAGGCGCTTCGGTGTTAAACGGCCAATTCATTTTTTCTTTCTTTAATGAATGAAAGGCGTAGCTGTACGCTCCCTTTAAAATAAAGTTAACCAATGGAACAGAAAGAGGGGAAGAATCACTTATCTCATCAATAAACCGATCAAGCATACTCATTCCGGCTCCTTCGATAATCATACTGCCTAAGTGTTTCCAAAATAAGTGGCGCGGAAAAACAACATTAGCTTCATAACCAACATTTATTCCAACAGTAGAAGCTATGTCAAAATTAATTCCACTTTCAACAGTTGTCCCAAATCGGAAAGAGTCATGTAAACGATCAAGAAATTCTCTGTCGGCATTGGCATATAACTGTCCTTGAAGGGGAGGGTAAATTGCAGGCCAAACTGATGGCGGAAAATCTTTCATATGAAGTCTCGACCAGACAAATCCGGATGCATGATACGGCATAACATAAAGACTGCCGAGTTTGTAGCCGTAACCACTACGTTTTGAAAAACCAAACCGCCACATTTCGGTACGAAGCTCGTTCAATTTTGGATCTGTTTCGAGAATATCGGAACCAAGCCTTGAGATGAAAAAATACTTGTCGCTAAACTCAATTGTTTTTTCATCAAAAAAATCTTCTTTAGTGGAATAACCAAGTTTAACTTCGGCTAATCCGACTTTTTTGAAATCGTAAAACATATTTTTGTTTTTAATTACGCCAAGACCATAGTTGCCTTCTATAAAAGGAGTTCCTTTGAATTCCCACTCGAACCAATCACCATCTTCCCAATTTCTCCACCAGCGGTTATGTTTGCGTTCAAAAAATTCTTCATCATCTTCATATTCAGTGGAATCTTCAACTTGAGCTAATAAAGGCGAGCCAATCATCATTAATGAAAATAAAATTAGCAGTAATGCTTTTTTAGACATAATTACTCCAAGAATTGTTCTGTTTATTAGACGAAAAAAAACACTTAAATGTTACACTCGAAAACGTATTACTCTAAATTATGTTTTCTTGGCATTACCATTCACTGAGTCTAAGAGTACTTGTAGAAGATAATTTGCGTCTACCGGTTTTGTAATGAAAACATTTATCCCGGCGTTGTAGGCGTTGTCTTTATCTTTTTGGAAGGCGTGGGCAGAAAGACCAACGATTGGCAAAGTTGAAAACTTATTGTGCGATTTTAATTCTTTTGTAAGTTGAAGACCATCCTTGTTCCCCTTTAAGGAAATGTCCATGAGGATGATATCAATATGATGGCTCTCTAAAATAGAGTAACATTCATCAGCATTGTCGCAAGCCTCAACTTCAAAACATCTTTTTAGAAAAATTTTTAGAAATTTTTGATTTTCCAAATCATCTTCTACAACCAAAATAGTTGGTAATTTTGAAGTCGTCATTACTTTTTCCCCTTTAATTTTACCGTCTCAAAAATACAAATAAACTTATCCAAGAAAAACACCTAAGGGAGATCAATATTCATCCCAGCTTTTCACGTCGAGATTCAAAGGATCTTTGTTTGTCATTGCCTCGGCTAATCTCATTGCTAACTGCCGGTTAGTAATAAGTGGAATTTTATAGTCCACAGCCGTTCTTCTGATCAAATAATCGTTAGTTAATTCTTCCTCTTGGAAGTTTTTAGGAATGTTAATAACCAAATCTACAGCCTTTGATTTAATTAGCTCAACTGCATTGGAGTTTTTATTATTTATCGGCCATTCAATTGTTTCTACCGGAATACCGTTGCTGTGCATAAACTTTGCCGTACCCGAAGTTGCGTAGAACTTTATTCCAAGTTTCATCATCTGGCGCATCGGTTCCAGCAATTCAGATTTTGATTCGATTGTTCCGGAAGAAATTAGAACTGCTTTAATGGGGAATTTATATCCAACTGAGGTAAGCGATTTCAAAAATGCCTCATCAAAATCCTCACCTAAGCAAGCAACTTCGCCGGTAGAAGCCATCTCAACTCCGGTTGTTGGATCGGCGCCTTCGAGACGGGTGAAAGAAAACTCCGGGGCTTTTACTCCAACATAATCAAGGCTAAGTGTAAAGTCTTCAACCTTCTCTACTTTTTGTCCAACAATAACTTTGGCTGCAATCTCGATAAAGTTTTTCTTCAACGTTTTAGATACAAAGGGAAAACTTCTTGAAGCGCGCAAGTTACATTCAATAACTTTCACCTTATTGTCTTTAGCAAGAAACTGAATGTTGAACGGGCCGTTAATGTTAAGCGATTTTGCTATAGCCGCAGAAAATTCTTTGATCTGTCGCATCGTTTCCAAATAAGTACGCTGAGCCGGCAGAACTAAAGTTGCATCGCCGGAGTGTACGCCGGCATTCTCAACATGTTCGGAAATTGCCGAGCAAACAATTTTTCCATTTTGTGCTACTGCATCGAACTCAAGTTCTTTGGCATTGACCAAAAATTTGGAAATTACAACCGGATGTTCCGGAGAAACATCCACAGCTTTTTGAAGGAAGCGGGTTAATTCAAAATCATCAGTTGCAATTGCCATTGCTGCGCCGCTTAGTACGTAAGAAGGACGAACAAGAACGGGATAACCAACTTGGTTTGCAAACTTCAATGCATCTTTAATCGTGTTAAGATTACTCCACGCCGGCTGACCGATTTCGAGTTCATCAAGCATCTTGGAAAATTTACTTCTGTCTTCTGCGCGATCAATTGATTGCGGCGATGTGCCGAGAATTTTTATTCCTACTTTATTTAGCTTGAGCGAAAGATTGTTCGGCGTTTGTCCGCCCATCGATACGATTACACCTTTAGCTTTAATAGCGTCGTAAATTTCCCAGATTGTTTCCGTAGTTAGTTCCTCAAAGAACAGCGCATCGCTTTCATCATAATCTGTACTCACTGTTTCCGGATTGCAGTTAATCATTACTGTTTTGTAGCCGTTCTCGCGTAAAGTTTTGCCGGTATTAACGCAGCACCAGTCAAATTCCACGGAGCTGCCAATTCTGTAAGGACCGCTTCCGAGAATTATGATTGAATTTTTGAGTTTAAACTCGAAATCGTGAGAATAAGAATTATAGCTGAGATAGAGATAATTTGTTTTTGCCGGATATTCGGCCGCAAGAGTATCAATGTGCTGAATAAAGGGATGAATTTTATGTTTGTCTCGCATCATGAAAATATCGTGCGCATCTTTACCAACTACATTTGCAATTTGTCTATCGGAGAAACCATGCTGTTTAGCGTGAAGTAATAATTCCTTTGAAATTTTACCTTTTGTTTCCGCAACCTTTTTTTCAATCTCTACAATGTTTTGAATCTTATATAAAAACCACTTATTAATGTGAGTTAACGTGTGAACCCAATCTATAGAATAGCCTTGTTTAAGTGCTTGAACAACGGCGAACATTCTTTCTTCTGTTGGATTTTCAAGCGCTTCTTTCAATTCGTCAAATTCAACTTTTGTACGGCTTGCTGTTAAGCCTTCAACGCCAATATCAAGCATGCGCATAGCTTTTTGAATTGCTTCTTCAAACTTTCTTCCTATGGCCATCACTTCGCCAACAGATTTCATCGAAGAACCGAGTTTGCGCTTAACGAGGCGGAATTTTTTCAAATCCCAACGAGGGACTTTTATAACAATGTAATCAAGAGCCGGTTCGAAAAATGCTTTTGTTGTTTTGGTGATTGAGTTTGGCAGCTCGTGTAAACCGTAACCGAGTGCAAGTTTTGCGGCAACAAACGCAAGGGGATAGCCGGTTGCTTTGGAAGCGAGTGCAGAGCTTCTACTCAAACGCGCGTTAACCTCGATCACTCGATAATCTTGCGAATGAGGATCGAGTGCGTATTGAATGTTGCACTCGCCAACAATTCCAAGGTGGCGGATTGTTTTTATTGCAATTTCCCGCAACATGTGGAATTCGTTGTTGGTTAATGTTTGGCTTGGTGCAACAACAATGCTTTCTCCGGTGTGAATTCCCATCGGATCAATATTTTCCATGTTGCACACTGTAATGCAGTTGTCGAATCGATCACGTACTACTTCGTATTCAATTTCTTTCCAGCCTTCTAGATATTCTTCAACTAAAATTTGTGCAGAGTAATTGAGCGCCTTCGTCGCAAGTTTTTTCAACTCGGCTTTATTCCGGCACACACCGGAGCCAAGTCCGCCAAGCGCGTAAGCAATTCTAATAATTACCGGATATTCAATCTCTTCGGCAAACTCGATAGCTTCTTCTAGAGAAGTAACAGCTTTACTCTGAGGAAACCTTACATCAATCTCTGAAAGCTTATTGCAGAATAACTGACGGTCTTCTGTATTTTCAATTGCGTCTATCTGAGTGCCGAGAACTTTTACGTTATATTTTTTTAGAATTCCTTCGCGGTGAAGTGCGAGTCCACAGTTTAGTGCAGTTTGTCCGCCAAAACCAAGAATGATTCCATCCGGTTTTTCTTTAGCAATTACTTTCTCAACATAGTTCGTGTTGATTGGAAGAAGGTAAACTTTGTCTGCTAAGTAATCCGAAGTTTGAATTGTTGCAATGTTTGGATTGATTAGAATAGTATAGAGGCCTTCTTCTTTAAGAGCTTTTATTGCTTGAGAACCGGAGTAATCAAACTCGCCGGCTTCTCCAATTTTTAGAGCAGAGCTTCCAATAATTAATACCTTTTTAAATTTCACTTTACATCCTTCAAAAATTCGTCAAAAATAAATCCGGTGTCCACCGGTCCCGGTGCAGCTTCGGGATGAAATTGTACGCTGCGGAATGGCAATTTTTCGTGTCTCATTCCTTCGTTGGAATAATCATTTAAGTTCTCAAACCAAGGTTGAAAACCGCGAGGTAACGATTTTGTATCAACAGCAAAACTGTGGTTTTGAGAAGTTACATAGCATTTATTTCCGCCTACTTCTTTAACCGGCTGGTTTTGACTGCGGTGGCCATATTTTAATTTATAAGTTTTTCCTCCGGCAGCAAGCGACAGAATTTGATGCCCCATGCAAATGCCTAGTGTTGGAACTTGTTTCTGGATTAACTTTTTTGCTGTTGCTACAAGCTGTTTATAAACTATTGGATTACCCGGACCGTTAGATAGCAATACTCCATCATATTCTTCTTTATCAACATTAAAATCGTATGGAACGCGAAGTACGGAAACATTTCTGTCAATCAAATTTTGAAGGATACTTTTTTTACATCCGCAGTCAATTAACAGAATTCTTTTTTTACCGGAACCGTGGTGTTCTACTTGCTGAACTGTGACTTTTGAAATAAGATTATCTACGTCCGGATTATAGTATTCAATCTTCTTGTTATCAACCTCAATCTTGCCAAGCATTGTTCCATGCTCGCGTAAAATTTTTGTTAAGCGGCGGGTATCTATTCCATAAATTCCCGGTACGCCAAATTCTTTCAGCCATTCATCCAAACTTTGGAAAGCATTCCAATGGCTGTAATTTTCAGATTCTTCAGAAACTATTAGCGCTTGAATTTGCACACGGTCCGATTCAAAAAACTTCTGAAGTTCTGAAACATCATCCATCTCCGGAATTCCGTAATTGCCGATTAATGGATAAGTCATAACAAGAATTTGCCCTTTGTAAGATGGGTCAGTCAATGTTTCCGGGTAGCCAACCATTCCGGTATTGAACACAACTTCTCCGGCAACGGAGCGCTGGGCACCAAAAAGTTTCCCTTCAAAAATATTTCCATCTTTCAATACAAGTCTTGCGGTTGGTTTTGCTGTGAGGGTATTTTTATCCAATTCCTATCTGGCTCCAATTCTTTGTGATTATTAAGGGCGGGAGGATTCTCAAAAAAGCCTTACAAAGGTAAAAAAAAATGGCTGTCGTTCAAAAACATAAAAGCGTTTGTGAATAATTATGCGAAAATTTTTCGGGTGATATTCCTCACCGCCAGAAAACGAACTGAATTCTATTTTTCCAGCGCAAATGTAGGTCGTTCTGGCTGGAAAATTCCTACATTGGTGAGGGCAAAAGGGAGCGAAGTACCGCCCCCTTTTGTATTTTAAAGCAACAGTTTCAGAAAGCTATGCTCAAATCATTATCGTTTTTGTTAGTACTTCTTTTTTTTGCTGCTTGCAGTTCTACAGTTCGTTATCAAAAGGTGAGATATGATTCTGATCGAGAAGAGAATGAGGAAGTGATGAATGATGATAAAAGGGAATCCGAAGTTGAAGTTTCTGATGATGAGGTTTTGGAAATTCAAACCGGGGTTGCTTCTTTTTACGCCGATAAATATGATGGCCTTCCAACTTACAGCGGTGAAATTTACGATATGAACGGACTTTCGGCTGCTCATCCTTCTTATAGAATGGGAACTATTGTTCGGGTAACCAATCTTTACAATAATAAAACGGTTACAATTCCAATAAACGACAGAATGCCTTTCCGTCCCGACCGAATTATCGATTTGTCTTACGGCGTTGCTATTGCACTTGATATGGTTACAGCGGGAATTGTTGATGTTAAAGTTGAAGTTTTGAAGTGGGGAGAAGGGAGAAAATAACTTACCTATCAGCGAATCTTAATTTTGTTTTTCACATCTAATTATAGAGACCACGATTATTTTTTAGAATTACCAGGAAAGGAGTGTTTTGAAATTAGATAAAGCTGTTTTGCTGAAGCGTGTTCTTCCGGTTTTTGCCGGTGCTTCGCTTGGCTACGCTTACTATTATTTTATTGGATGTATTTCCGGTTCGTGCCCTATTACAAGCAATCCGTGGATTTCTACTATTTACGGCGGAGTTGCCGGATTTATAATCTCAATTCCATCTAAGAAGAAAGCAGATGATAACGCGCCAAATTGAAATAGAAGATTTGGTAAAGCTTTTACCGGAAGCTGTTGCATATCTTAGCGATAAGGGAATAAGATGTTTGCGTTGCGGAGAACCAATTTGGGGAACGCTGGAAGATGCATCTAAGGAAAAAGGTTTTCCCGATGAACAGATTTCCATGTTCGAAGAGGAACTTAATCGGAAGTTAATGTGTAAATCATTATAAATTTTGTACACAAAAAGAAATTACTATTTTTAAACAGATTAATTAGAGGATGTAATGAGCCAAAATAAAAACAAGAAATCAACACCGGTATTGACCAAACAACATAGAAGCAGAATTTATACGGGAATATTCTTCGCAGTAGTACTCCTTCTTTTCGTCTTCAATAATTCAGATTATCTTTTTGGAGGTGAAGAACCAAGCGGCCCATATCCGCCAAATTATGTTCCGGCCGGTGAACAGAAAACTGTTCAAGCTCCCGATTTTGAATTACCTACAACCGATGGCAAGAAACTTAAGCTTTCCAGCTTAAAGGGAAAGGTTGTTATTGTTGATTTTTGGGCAACCTGGTGTCCGCCTTGCCGCAAGGGCATTCCGGATTTAGTAGAGTTGAAAAAGAAATATGGACAAAAAGGATTTGAAGTTGTCGGTGTTTCTGTTGATGATCAAACCAAAGATGATGTTATTCCTTTTATCAAAGAATATAAAATCAACTATCCGGTTGTTTATTATAATGAAGCTGTTAGAATTAGTTATGGGGGAATCGGATCTATTCCGACTACTTTTGTTATTGACAAGCAAGGTAAAATCGTAGCGAGTTATTTAGGTTTTAGAGAAAAATCAGTTTACGAAGAACACATTAAAAAGCTTTTGTAAGAATTAGATTAAGATTATTTTGTAAGAATTAGATTAAGATTAAGTTCAAGATCAAGGAGATAAAGAAACACTCTCTTGATCTTGCGCTTGATCGTGATCTTACTCTTCTTTTATTTAGTGTTCGTGCTCAAAATCTTGATGCAAATTGTTTTTCACTTCTAAATAATCTCCGAGTCTCTGCAAAACATCCCATGAGTAAATTCCAAAATCGTAACCATCTTTCCATTTGATCTGAATTGCGTAATTGCCAACCATTTCAATTTTTTCTATTTCGTAAGCTTGTGAAGTAAGCGGCTGTTTTGGCGGGGGAGCGTAATGCTTCCAAAGAATCGTTTCTCCTTTGTTTCCGGCATCGGGAGATTCATCCCGCAGAAATTTAAGATCGAAATTATGAGTCTTACCGTTATCCCAGACTATTTCCAAACTCTCTTGTTTATGTAGTTTTATTTTTGTAGGTGAAGCCATATTTCCTCGATGCTGGTTACTAGATACATGATACTAGATTCTTGATGCTGGATTTTTTGAAAACAAATATCTATCAACTTTGTACAAGGTACAAATGAAAAGACCCGCCTTCAGTATCAGCGAGTCCATTCAAATTATCCAGAATCTGGTATCCAGCATCCAGTATCTAGCCTACATTTTATAGCGTAAGCCCGCATACATCATTCTACCGTTAACCGGTCCCCAAATCATCGAAGCATCAAAGTAGTTCCCGTTAGGATGCATCGGATCGAGAATTGGATTGTCTTGCTTGAAGCCAAGTAAGTTTTCAATTCCAATGTAAAGATCAAATCCTAAAAACAGAGATCTGGTAATTTGCATATTAACTACTGCAAAGCTTGGTGAATTTTCTCTAGCTTGAAGATTAACCGGATTGGCCGTAGTTGAAGGTAAACGCTTTGGGCCAAACCATTGAACTGTTAAGTCGTAAGTCATTTGCGGATCATCTTTGGCTTCGCGCAAAGTAGAGTATGCAAGATTCAATAGAACACGGTTCTTAGAAGTAAACGGGCGGTCTTTCATCTCTCCGCCGATTTCTTGTTTTACATCCATATAGCGGTAAGCGATTCGTGTATCAAGCCTTTCAATTACCGGATAATTCAATTCTATCTGCATGCTGTTGGAATAACTTCCGTTAGCCACAGAATAGAAGTAAACTTCTTGCGGATTGAAATCGAGATCGGCAATGGTTGCTTGTTCAAATTGCGTGCGGTAGAAATCAACGGAAATTGTTCCATCTCGGTAATCGTAATTAAAATAGTGCGTAAGGTTTACTCCAAAGTTCCAAGCTTTCTCTTGTGATAATCCGTAGCCGAAAGATTCGTTAGACAAAATATTCAACTTACGTGCGCTTGCAAATATTGAAGAATTTTCAGTAAAGATGTTGGATGTTCTATAGCCTCTGCCGGCAACAGCGCGGAAAACCCAATCCTCTTGAGGTGCCCATCTCATATGAAAGCGGGGAGTGAACATAAATCCATAATAGTTGTGCTGGTCAGCTCTCGCACCGAGAATGAATGAAAGATTTTCATCCATTGTGTAAGTGTATTCGAAAAACACTCCGGGAATTCTTTCAACACGCTGATAGCGGTTGGAAATAAATGTTTCATCGTATTGATCGAACAAGAAACTAAATCCGGTTCTGAATTTGTGATTTGGCGAGCCTAAGTTTGATTGGTAAATGAAATTAAAGTAGCCGGTCTTTTCGTTGCCATCGTAATTTCTTAAACCAAACAAAGATGAATTGCGATAACTATTAAGCGACCATTGAATTCCGAATGATTGATAAATGGCTTCCGGGAAAACATATCCAAACTTTCCATATACATTCAACTGATTGTTCTTTGTAGTATATAAATAATCTGAGTTAGCGTGACCAACCGCTTCAAGATGCGAATTTGTCCCACCTTCTTTCGCATCACTTAAATATTGAAAACCGAATTGACCTTCCCAGCCGATATCTGTATGGAATTGCCAACGCTGCATCATATTATAAGTTGTAAACTCCGGCATATCTATAAATCTATCGTTATTGTTATCGAAGCCGTGCTTGCGGGAACTTGCGTGAAATAAATTGATTACAGAAATTTTATCACTTAAAGCAGTTCTATAATTCAAGTTTCCCTCAAAACGCTGATCGTAGTCGGCATACATATTTACAAATAGTTTTTCTGCCTCAACGGTGTAAGCCTTTTTTAGGTCAACATCAATCTGCCCGGTCATTGATTCAAATCCATTAGCCACCGAGCCAATTCCTTTTGATACATTGATTGACTGCACCCATGTACCCGGAATAAAAGTTAATCCGACATTCGACATAAGTCCGCGGATGTATGGCAGATTTTCCATCGTTGTTTGAGTATAAACTCCCGAAAGCCCGAGCATTTCAATTTGTTTGGCGCCGGTAATTGCATCGGTGAAAGAAACATCAATTGAGGGATTCGTTTCGAAGCTTTCCGAAAGATTACAGCAAGCTGCTTTGTACAACTCTTTGTCCGTCATTACACCTTTGTTCTCTATTGAAAGATAGTCGGAAAAAGTAGTGCTTACCCTTCCAACAACTTCAACATCGCTCAGTTTTGTTGCCACACTTTGCAAAACGATTTCGAGCAGCTCTGAGTTTGATACATGCAGCGTATCTGTGTTGTAGCCTATCATACTTGTAATTAGATCGTGGTATTCTTTCATAAATGGGATCGAAAAATTTCCATCTAGATCAGTTGTAGTTCCAACTTTGGTGCCTTCCCAAAAAACATTTGCGCCAACAAGCGGAACAAGCTTTCCTTCTTCGTCTTTTTCTACTACTCTGCCTTTAAGCATTTGCTGGGAGTATAGAAAAGCTGATGAAACAAGAAGGAGAAGCAATATAAATTTATTTCTCATTGTCTTCTCCAAATTTAAAGTTGATAATTAGTGCGTTGTTGGGTTATCGCGGTACAAGCAGCACTTTGGCAATTTTGCATAAACAGCGTCATCCGCTTTGAACTTGTCGGTATCATGTCCAACTTCTGCGGCGCGGTGTTTTAGCGAATCAACTGTTATATCCGGAGAAAGGTAAGCCACTTTCATAAGCTTAGTAGATTTATCCCACTTTGCAAACTTTACTTCTTTTATTTTCATCACTTTTTCTAATCTAGATTTACACATTCCGCAATTGCCGGAAATCTTGAATTCGGCTTCAACAACTTTGCTCTCTTGTGCGTAGCTAAATGATGAGGCAAATAATAAAACGACGAATAATGAAACTAACTTTTTCATAAAACTCTCCTTGAGTTAAAATTTTTAAAATACATAATGGCTCGACTAACAAAAATGTTACAGCAAGTCGGCTTGTTCTAAATAAGGAGAGTACGATTGACTATATAGGTTGGTGTGCCCGGGGGCGATTCGGATATTGATTTAAGATTTGCAGCGGGTTCAGCTATTTCCGTATTGTAAATTGTTTCAACCGGAATTAACATGTATTCGGAAAGAGAATCTTCAACAGTAACTTTAGCAGAAGTAAAATGAAAATCATCAAGCCTGTATGAAATTACTTGATCTGTGCAGCATGGATCATCTACCGGCTCTTCGCCGCAGCAGTCAACCGGCTCTTTAACTTCCGAAGTCATAATAACTCTTGCCGAGACTAATGTGTCTCCGCAAAAATGATGGGCTACGGTTAAACCGATGGTTGGGAGTAAATAAGCCAGAATAAACAATATGTGTGCTAATTTTTTCACTGTCTAAAAGTACGAATTCTACAGTTTAGTATCGAGGAAAGTTTCGAGAGATAAATTTTGCGTGAAGTTAAAACTGTGCGGATGTTAAATATCCGCACATAATGTACAAACTTTAGTTTTGATTAAGTATTAAAGGTAAGCCGTTTTTGCCGGATCCAATTACAACAATTTTGCTGTTTGGAGAACTTGCTAACTTTTCTGTGGCTTCAATACCTTTCCACTGAAGAAGTTGATCGTTAATACCGCGGGAAACAATTGCCTGGAAGTCAGCAATACCTTTTGCTTCAATGCGTTTACGTTCTGCTTCTTGCTCTTCACGTTTCAAAACAAATTGCATACGCTGGCTTTCTTGTTCCGACTTTAACTTCTCTTCAATGGCAACAGTTAAACCTTGTGGGAGAATGATCTGGCGCATTGGTGCAAACTCAATATTAATTCCGCGTGGACCAACAAGTTTTTCAAGTTCGGATTTAATTTCGTTTGCAAGTTGCTCGCGTGAGGCCGTGTATAATGCTTTTGCATCATACTTAGAAGTAACACCGCGTACAACGGAACGGAATTGTGGAATTAAAATAACATTAGCGTAGTCTTCGCCAACCGTTTTATAAATCTTGGAAGCATTTTCCGGATCGAGGCTGAAGAGTAAACTGATTTCGAGCTGAACGCTTAAACCTTCCATAGAAGGAACATTCATCATTTCTTTTACTTCTTGTGTTTTGATATTAAACTTAACTACGTTGGCTAAAGGATTCACAAAATTTACACCGGCTTTGAGTGTGTTGTCACTTACATTACCAAGAAAATCCACAACGCCAACTGTTCCGGCCGGTACAACAGTAAAGAGCTTAAAGAGTATTAGTAATACGCCCAATGCATAGCCAACAAAAGCGAATTTTGATTCTCTAATTTTTCCAGTTCTCTTTAAGTTTACATAGGCTGTATAAGAAACTACTATTACCAGAATTGCAAAGATGAATAACATACATGCTCCTTTATTTGTTATAACAACTTATCATTATTTAATCACAGTATGGATAAGTTTAACCGGCTTAGTTGCCTTTGTTGAATATTTAACTGCATTTGTTAGCTTTTGTTTCACTAATTCTACTTTTTCTTTTTTGTCTGTAAACAGTTCTGCAATTACGTCACCTTTCTTAACTTTGTCTCCAATCTTTGGATAGAAAATAATTCCAGCCTTTGGATCAATCTTGTCTGTCATAGTCATTCTACCGGCGCCAAGCTCAAGTGATGCCATTCCAATTTCGTAATTATTCATCGATTCAACAAATCCGGATTTCTCCGCTATTAATTCAACTCGGATTTTTGATTTGGGATATTTCTCCAGATTCTTGAGATAAGAAATATCTCCGCCTTGCAATTTTGTCATTTCTAAAAATTTATCGAATGCTTTTCCGTTGTCAATCATTTCTTGAGAAATTTCAATTCCCTCTTTAATTGATTTAGCTTTTCCTCCTAAGTAAATCATTGCACCGGAAAGATTAAGTGTAACTTCCAGTAAGTCGCTGACTTTCTCGCCTTGCAGAACTTTTACGGATTCGTAAACTTCGAGCCAGTTGCCGATGTAATTACCAAGCGGTTGATTCATATCTGTTATCATCGCAATAACTTTTTTCTTAAAAGCTTTAGCTGTGTTCACCAAAGAATCCGCCAGAGCAAGCGAGTCTTCATATTTTTGCATAAACGCACCGGAGCCGGTTTTAACATCGAGCACAAGCGCGTCAATTCCTTCGGCTAGTTTTTTACTCATTATGCTTCCGGTAATGAGAGGAATAGATTCAACAGTTGCAGTAACATCTCGCAGAGAATAAATCAGTTTATCAGCCGGCGCAATTTCCTTGGTCTGCCCAATTAAAACAGCGCCACATTTCTTTATAACACTTTTATAGCGTGTAAGATTAAGATCAGTTCGAAAGCCGGGAATTGCTTCCAGTTTATCGAGTGTTCCGCCGGTATGCCCTAGTCCACGCCCGCTAATCATCGGAACGCTGATTCCGGCTGCTGCAACAATTGGTGCTAGAATTAAAGAAGTCTTATCTCCAATTCCGCCGGTAGAATGCTTATCAACTTTGATCCCGGGTATTGAAGAAAGATCAATTACTTGTCCGCTGTAAAGCATTGCCTTAGTTAAGGCGGCTGTTTCTTGCTTTGTCATTCCTTTTAAGAAAACAGCCATTAAGAATGCAGAGAATTGGTAGTCGGGAATTGTTCTGTTAGTAAAGTTGGTTATTAAGTGTTGAATTTCCTCTTCGGAAAGGGAATTCCCGTTTCTCTTTTTGCGGATAAGCTCAACTGTGTTCATTTTTGTTCCAAAATTAATCTTACGATTCACGAAAAAGTCGGCTTGAAGTATGAAGCCAACTCTATTAACTTGCTCTCACAAAATTAAACTAAAAGAGGAAAACATGTTCGATTCCAATTACAAATTCACTTGTGTGGACCGATTTCTCAAATATGTAAAAGTTGATACTCAGTCAAACGAAGATTCGACAACATTTCCAAGCGACCCGAAACAGTTAGAGCTGTCTCGTCAGTTAGTTGATGAATTAAAGCAAGTAGGTTTGGTAGATGCTGAAATAGATGAATTTGGTTATGTAATGGCAACACTTCCATCTAATACTGAAAAAGATGTTCCGGTAATTGGTTTCATTGCGCATGTTGACACTTCTCCGGCTGTTAGCGGAACAAATGTAAATCCGGTAATTCATAAAAATTATCAAGGCGGTGATATTGTTCTGACTAAAGACCCAACCAAAATTATTGATGCTGCGGGCAATCCGGAATTGAGAGACATGATTGGAATGGACATCATAACGACAGATGGAACAACATTGCTCGGTGCAGACGATAAAGCCGGCATCGCAGAAATAATGGATGCGATGAATTACTTAGTTCAACATCCCGAAATTAAACATGGAAAAATTAGAGTTTGCTTTACACCGGATGAAGAAGTTGGACGCGGAACAGAGAAGTTTGACGTTGCTAAATATGGCGCAAAGTATGCTTACACAATTGACGGATCTACACGCGGCGAAGTTGAGACAGAAACATTCAGTGCGGATGCAGTTGTAATTAAATTTCACGGTAAGAATGTTCATCCCGGCTACGCAAAGAATAAGATGATTAACTCGCTAAAAATTGCTTCCCGCTTTTTAGAAATGCTTCCAAAGGAAACACTTTCGCCGGAAACAACAGAGCTGCGGGAAGGATATGTTCATCCAACTTCAGTTAACGGAAATGAAACTCTTACAACCATTAAATTTATTATTAGAGATTTTTACGCAGACAAGCTGAAAGAGTTCGAAGCATTCCTAAAAGATTTGTGCGAGAAGACTGTTAAACAGTTCCCCGGTTCAACTTATGATTTTGAAGTGATTCAGCAATACCGGAATATGAAATATATTTTGAATGATCATCCTCAAGTTGAAGAGTTCGCGCTGGAAGCTCTTAACCGCTTAAACATTAAGCCGATTCAATCAGCAATTCGCGGTGGAACAGACGGCTCGCGCTTAAGCTATATTGGTTTGCCAACACCTAACTTGTTTGCCGGCGGACATAACTTCCATGGCTATCTGGAATACGTTGCCGTTCAAGATATGGAAGCGTCTGTTAAGCTAATTGTAACTCTTGCCCAAGTTTGGGAAGAGAAATCATGATTCATTTGTCATTCTGATCCCGCCAACGGCGGGAGAAGAATCTGTTTTGTTTAATTAAATGAGATATTTCATCCCGCAAGCGGGATTCAATATGACAGCAAAATATGCCTCAACGACTAAAACGTGCAACCAATGTTGCACTTGGTATTAATATTTTTCTCTTTGCTATCAAAGCTGTGGTTGGAATTCTATCCAACTCAATTGCGGTTATTGGCGAAGCGCTCAATTCATTTACTGATGTGCTGGTTTCATTCGGTATAAAAATCGCAGTCAACATGTCTCGCGAGAAACCGGACTCGAAACATCAGTTCGGACATAATGCAGCACAGCCAATCGCTGCTTTCATACTTTCGGTTTTTGCATTCGTTGTCGGCATAAATATCATTGAAGAATCAATAAAGCGTTTCATTGAGCCAAAAGAAATCAACACAATTCCTGCCGTATATGTAGTATTAATTGTTACAATCATTACAAAAATATTGCTGAATAGATACCAGGTTGGAATCGCGAAGATGTTTAACAGTCCGGCAATTCGTGCGGCATCTGTTGACAGCATAAACGATGTTCTCGCTTCTGCAATTGCTTTGCTTGGTGTTATTGGTGCGGCATTTAATTTTGCATTTATAGATAGTGCGGCTGGAATTCTGGTTGCTATGTTCATTTTCAAATCCGGCTGGGAAGTTGCCAGAGAAAATATTGATTATTTAATGGGGACTTCAGCCGGCGCCGTGTTCAATGATGAAGTGAAGAAGATTGCTTTAGCTACCGAAGGCGTAAAAGGAATTAACGACTTACGCTCGCTTTACGTAGGCGATAAATTCCATATAGAAATCCACGTGGAAGTGGATGGCAAATTGACAACATCGGCCTCGCACGATATTGGAAATGAAGTCCGTTTCGCGCTGGAAAAAATTGATGAAGTTCACAAAGTATTTGTTCACGTAGATCCGGTTTAAAAAACCGTCGACCTATCTTTCAGACACTCTACTTCAAGCAATAAGTATTCAGTTTACTTATTTTCAAACCAATAAATAAGAGAGAAATATGATTACTCTTAAAAAGCAGACTCTACTTTGTCTTCTAAATAATGCGGTTGAAAAATACCCGGAAAGGCCCGCACTCTCCTTTGTTGATCAGCCCAAAATAACTTATCTGGAATTGAAAGCTAAGGTTGATGAAGTAATCCGCTTTCTCAAAAGTGAAGGTGTTATTGCCGGAGATAGAGTTGCTATTTTAAGCGAGAACCAGCCTAACTGGGGAATCGCATATTTTGCAATTACTACAATTGGAGCTATTGCTGTTCCAATTATGACGGAATTTCATTCGGAAGAAGTTCATCATATAATCCGTCATTCTGAATCTAAAGCGATTTTTATTTCCGCAAAATTCTTCAATAAGATAGACGACTTGGATTACGATCAGTTAATGAGCAGAATTTTGTTGGATGATTTTACTGTTATTCCACCCGATACAAAGAACGATTTGTTGAAGGAACTAATCTCGGGTGGGAAAAAAGAATTTGCGAAGATTAAAGAAGCGGCATTAAAATTTGTAGGATTAATTCCTGATGAAGTTGAAGAAGACAATCTAGCTCTTATACTTTATACAAGCGGAACTACAGGGCATTCTAAAGGAGTAATGCTAACACATAAGAATGTGGTTTCAGATGCTTTATCTACACTTGATATGATTGTTATGGGTTCTAACGATAGAATGCTTTCTATGCTTCCTTTGTTTCACACAATGGAATCAACGCTTGGATTAGTTGTTCCGCTGGCAGTTGGTGCTTCCGTAACTTATCTGGATAAGCCTCCTACTGCCGCAGCATTATTGCCCGCCTTATTAAAAGTTAAGCCTACTGTTATGCTTGCAGTTCCATTAATCATTGAAAAAATTTACAGAAATAGAGTTTTGCCGGAATTTAATAAGAAAGCAATTGTAAGAGGACTTTATAAAATTCCAGCAATTAGAAAAAGATTGAATAGAATAGCCGGAAAAAAATTGGCGCAAACTTTTGGCGGAGAATTGAGAATGTTCTGCATCGGCGGTGCGGCACTTTCTGCCGATGTTGAAAGATTTTTAAGTGAAGCCGGGTTCCCTTATGCAATTGGATACGGTTTAACAGAAACTTCTCCACTAGTTACCGGAACCGGACCGGAAGGCGTTCGCCTAAGGACTGCCGGTAAGCCGATGTTGTGGATGCAAGTAAAGATTGATGAACCCGATTCCAAGAACGGAGAAGGAGAAATATTAGTAAAAGGTCCAAATGTTATGAAGGGTTACTATAAAGATCCGGAGAAAACTGAAACAGTGTTCACAAAAGATGGTTGGTTTAAAACCGGCGATCTTGGAGTTATTGATTCGGATGGTTATCTCTATATTAAAGGAAGATCGAAGAATGTTATTATCGGTTCAAACGGAAAAAATATTTATCCGGAAGAAATTGAGTCGATCATAAATGAATTCCCGTATGTTTCCGAATCTCTTGTGATGGAAAAAGGAGACCAACTTGTTGCAAGAGTTTATCTCAACTATGAGGAAATCGATAAGGAATTTAGAATTCAGAAACTTGGCGAATCAAAAGCGCGGGAAATAATTACAAAGATTTTTGCCGATCTACTCGTACAGGCAAATATTCGTGTAAATACTTTTTCACGCATAAACAGAATTATCGAGCAGCCGGTGCCGTTTGAAAAAACACCGACTCAGAAGATCAAACGGTATCTTTACGTGGAATAGAAAATGCACTTACTATTCTGCCATTTATGAAACCAAAAGTTTATTTTGCGTGTATTAGTTACTGAAGTAACGCACTTTGTGATTTCTTAGTGTCTTTGTGACTTCGTGGCGAAAGAAAACATAAGAAATAGAGCCACAAAAGCACTAAGTCACAAAGTTTCACTAAGAATAATTCATAAAATTCAACTCATGCTTAACTTCAGTTAGTTATTAAGATTAATGAAAAAGGAAGTGTTAATGAAAAAATTCTCGATTCTGCTGGTATTAATTGCGTTTGCCGGATCAACTCTTGCTCAAGACCCAAATCTTGTACTGAAGAAAGATCATAAAATAGATTCCACCAAGGTTATTGTTCCGGATGAGTTTTACAAGAGGGAAGGACAGATAATTCTTAATCTGCTCTCTATCTATCATTATAAAAAACCGCAGCTAAACGATTCCTTGTCTTCAGTTATTTTTGATGAATACTTGAAGAGCATGGATATAACAAAAAGTTATTTCTATAAATCGGATGTTGAACAGTTTGAAAAATACAGATTCACTTTCGATGACTTTATCCGTCAAGGCTCACTGGATATTCCGTTTCAGATTTTCAACATATTCAAAAAAAGAGTGAATGAAAGAGTGGAGTTTGTTAAGAAGACTTTAAAAACAGAGTTCGATTTTACTGTAAACGAGACTTTTAAACCGGATCGTGAAAAAGCGGATTGGGCAAAAACCGAGGATGAACTAAATGAAATCTGGCGTTTGCGATTGAAGAGTGATGCGTTAAGTATGGTGCTCGCAAAAAAAGAAGCTAAAAAAGTTTATTCCGATTTAACAAAACGATATGAGAATTTTCATAAAGTAGTTCTCCAGTATGAAGCGGAAGACGTTTTCTCAATTTATATTAATTCCGTCACGCAAAGCCTTGATCCTCATACCGACTATTTTTCTCCGATGAATTCGGATAACTTCAATATAGCAATGAAGCTTTCTTTAGAAGGAATTGGCGCGCAGCTTAGACAGGAAGGAGATTATACAACTGTCGCAAGCGTTGTACCCGGCGGTCCGGTAGCAAAAAGCAATTTGCTTAAAGAAGAAGATAGAATTGTTGGCGTTGCTCAAGGTGAAGATGGAGAGATGGTTGATGTAATAGGATGGCGCTTGGATGATGTTATTCAACTAATTCGCGGTAAGAAAGGCTCTTTAGTTCGTCTTCAAATTCTGAAGAAGGAAGAGGGTGATAACGCTATTGCAAAAGAGATTCAGCTTGTGCGCGACCAAATTAAGTTGGAAGAGCAAGCGGCAAAGAGTGAAGTTTTAGATTTTGAGCACAACGGCAAGCAATTTAAAGTTGGCATTGTAAAGCTGCCTACATTTTATACGGATTTTGAAGGACAGCGTGTAGGCAAACCCGATTATAAAAGTACAACAAGAGATGTAAAAGCGATCATTTCAAAATTTAAGGAAGATAAAGTTGACGGCGTTGTTATGGATTTGCGCGGCAACGGAGGCGGCTCTTTGCAAGAAGCAATTCAACTTGCCGGCCTATTTATTAAAGAAGGACCTGTTGTGCAAGTGAAAGATGCCCGTCAGCAAATTGAAGTTGACCGGGATCCGGACCCAACAGTATATTATGATGGACCAATGGTAACTCTTGTTGATCGTTCAAGCGCTTCAGCTTCCGAAATTTTTGCGGCGGCAATTCAAGATTACGGAAGAGGAGTAATTCTTGGCGAAAAAACTTGGGGCAAAGGAACTGTTCAGCAATTGGTAGATCTTGGAATGATGATTAAGACTGAGGGAAAGAAAGCCGGACAGATAAAGTTAACTCAAGCGAAATTTTATCGTATCAATGGCAGCAGTACACAAAGAAAAGGTGTTACGCCGGATATTCTATTCCCATCGCGTTACGAGATTGATGAGTTTGGCGAGGAATCAAGACCAAGCGCATTAGCTTGGGATCAAATTCCAACTTCCGACTACGCACCGTATATGAATTTGAGCAGTATTATTCCGGAATTAAAATTGAAACATGAGTTGAGATCTAAGAAGGATCCGGAATTTCAGTTAGAGATTGACGAGATAAACGATTACAAAAAAGCACGCGAGCAAAAAGAATTTTCGTTGAATCAAGAAGTTCGAAAAAGTGAACGCGAAATTGCCGAAGCTGCTAGAAAGAAACGTGAGGATGAAAGAGCTACTTTGTTGGGAATCAAAATTGAAGATAAAAAAGAAGTTGCGGCCGAGATTTCCAAAGCGGCTGATTATGATTTAAGAGAAAGCAGCAGAATATTAGCGGATTTTATTCTTTCGAAAAATAGAATGAAACTAGTTACGCAAGATTAATCTGTGAGATAATGTTTTGAAGACGAACGCCGTCCGCATTCTTGAAGCGAAAAATATTGCTCATTCAACATTTGAGTATGAATCCGATGAAAACGAGATTGATGCTGTTTCCGTTGCTCTAAAGATAAATGCAGAGCCGGAAACAGTTTTCAAAACTCTTGTTGCTAGAAACGAACAGAACGATTTGCTGGTATTTGTAATTCCGGGCAATTTTGAACTGAACCTAAAAAAAGCCGCCAAAGCCAGCAGCAGTAAAAGCATTGAATTAATCAAAGTAAAAGAACTTCAGCCGTTAACCGGCTACATTCGAGGCGGCTGTTCTCCAATCGGAATGAAGAAGCTTTTCCCTACCTATATTGATGAAACCGCTCAGTTACACGATAAAATTTTTTGTAGCGCCGGCGTAAGGGGAATGCAGCTTTTTCTATCACCAACTGATCTCGTAGCTGTTGTAGAAGCTGATTTTTGTGATATAATCTAATTCTAAACAGTATTAAAATTTTTTCAATCCCACCACTATTCTCACATTTGAATCGTCTAATCAGCATCACAAAAGCGAGATACATTATGAACAAGCGGCTAACTGTTTTAGTGCTACTATTAGTTTCATGCTTTGCTTTCGCTCAATCATCTAGTTCTACATTGCAAATAAATTTTTTAGCAAACCCTCAGCACACTAGTTCCTTTCAAGAAGAAACTGTTGCTTCTTCACCGGAAGTTAAATTCATATTCGAAACGAAAGGTGCGGTTAGATCAACGCCGGCTATTTATCAGAATAAAATTTATTTCGGTAGCGGAGACTCGCATCTTTATTGCATTGATGAAAATAACGGAAGCGAGATTTGGAAATACAAAACCGGGGGAGCTGTTACATCGTCTCCTTCTGTGGTAAACGATAGATTATTCTTTTCGAGCAAAGATGGATTTCTCTATTGTCTAAATTCTTCAAACGGAAAACTGATTTGGAAGTTTGACCTTGGCAAAGAGCTCTTCTACAAATGGGAATTCGATTATTATCTCTCAAGTCCAACCGTTATTGATAATGTGGTTTACATCGGAAGCGGTGATGGAAATTTATATGCAGTTAGTGCTAACTATGGAAAGTTGTTGTGGAAATATTTTGCCGGATCAAGAATCAGATCCACACCAGCTATTGCGGATGGAGTTTTGTACTTCGGCGATTTTGCCGGAAAACTATACGCAATTGATTTGAAGAGCCACAAGCCTAAATGGATTTGTGAAACCGACGGCGTTAAAATTAACATTGAAGAATTTCTGTTTGATAGAAGCGCGCTGGTTTCTTCGCCTACAGTTTATAAAGATGTTGTGCTTGTAGGAAGCCGAGAGGGATTTCTTTACTGTGTTGACAGAGAAACCGGTAAACTGAATTGGAAATATGATCACAAAGTCTCGTGGGTTATCTCTACTCCGGCTATTTATAAAGAGAATGTAATTGTCGGAACTTCGGATGGACATTTTGTTAATTCGGTTAACATCAAATCCGGTGTTGAAGATTGGAGATTTAAAACTATAACTCCGGTTTGGACAACAATGGCAATTGCTTCTGGCGTTGTTTATGGTGGAGATTATAGCGGTAATTTTTTCGCTCTAAATGCTGAATCGGGAAAAGAGCTTTGGAATTTTAAAACCGGCGATAGAATCCATGGCTCTCCGGTTGTTAATAATGGAGTTGTCTATTTTGGCTCGGACGATGGAAATCTTTATGCAATCGGCGGATCGAAAGAATTCAGCGATCGTAATGAGAAGGTTAAAAAAGCGGTTTACTGGGAAGAGTCCAAAGTCTACAACTACTTTTCTAACAAGACCGATGAATTCATCCGCGATTATTTTGTTCGGGAAGGTTACGAACTTGTTGATGGACAGAAACTGAAATCGTTTATGGAAGAAAGAAATAAAGATCACATACCATCCGTAATTGTTTTTGCTAAGAATGATTTTCCAAAAACAGTTATAAACGATTCAACCAAAACTGATTTGCTGCGGGATTACTTAAAGGGCGACAACAGAGTTGTTTTGCTTGGCGAAAACCCACTTGCCTACATTAAAGATAATAGCGGAAAACTTGTTGAACTCGATTACCGCAAAGCTTCAAAATATTTTGGAATTGATTATGGCGGAGAACTGACCGAAGCAATGAAAGGACTTATTCCAAGTTATATAACAGAAGAAGGGAGAAAACTTGGGCTAATAGAATTTCGCATCACAATGGCCGGTGTGAATCCGAATCAAGTTTCTAAAGTCTATGCATTGGATGAGAATGGACGAGCGGCTTCGTGGCTGAAAAACTATGGCGGTCCGGCAAATTCGGGTTTAGTCCAGCTTTGGGTTGAAAGGCAGTGGCCGACGCAGTTGAATATGATTAAAAATGCTGCTGAATTCGGCTTTAAATAAATTATTGAGCAATTTCAAAAGGCTATTTCCATATTTAACCGAATTTTTATAGATTTGGCCACAAAAATAAACGAGGTATATAATGGCTAAAACGCAGACCTTTGGAGACAAAGCGAAAAAGGTAAGATCCACTGTAGTTAATGTGAAAGTGGTTAAAACTGTTAAATCAGCAAATGGAAGCTACAAATTCCACGAAAAATTTGTTAGACTTGACGACATCAGCAAGGTTAATACAATCAACTAAGCAGTTTTGCTGTAAATGAAAAATCCCGCCTTGAGCGGGATTTTTTATACCACATTTTTTCACTTGTATTTCTAAGACTGATTCTGTTAGTTGCATTCAGCAAAAATTAGGAACAAAAAACAACAGGCTCTTTTTTCAGTTTACCGGGGTCGCAATTTAAATCGCTTTCATAATTACTCCTAAACTCTAAAAAGTAAAAGCAGCAGTAGCAGTGTTTTTCCATACTGTGAAGCAACCATCGGAAATAGAAATCTATTTGTATCAATAAATTGTATTAAAATTATTCAAACATACAGAGCACTTAGTGAAAAAATTATTCAGATTAAACTACTAACATTCTACAAGGGGAACACTCCATGAAACAGATTATTTATTTTTTCTCACTCATTATTCTTTTTACAATTAACATCAACGCTCAAACCGTTGGGCTTGGCAATACCGATCCTTCTGTGTTTTCAGATTACAAGTTGCCGGATATTAGCACTCATTCGCTATGGCTTGGGTCAGAGTTTACTTTTTATTCTCACAAAACAATTTCTAAAAATGATTACAACCCTAACAGATATCAGTACAGAGGCGACCTTTCACTGTCCCCCGGTTATTCTTATATGAAACAAACAGATGAGAGCAAGCTGGATATTCTTGGTAGAGTATATGGAAGTTATAATAATGAATATCATGTAAATGATGGGAATAATAATTACACTGCTGATAGAGAAAAAAGATCAAGGTATGGTTTAAATCTCATATCTATTATGGACTATTACAATCATTTTGAGGAAAGTAGTTATTACTATTCGTTAGGAACGTTAGCTGGAGTCCACTTAGATGAAGAGAATTATAAAGATGCATACCAGAGTGGGGAGAAACAGCAGGATTTCAACTGTTTCGCTGGAATTGGATGGGGTAAAATTAGAGTGGTTACACCGGTCGTATCAGCGTTAAGATTACAAGAAAGACTTAAGCAGATCAACGCTCTTAATCAAGATCTAAAGCAAAGTACAATACAAAAAGTAGCGAAAGAGTTTTCAAATGCGGGCTACCTTTCAGCGACTCATGATAGAAGCGACAAATATTTGTGGGAAAGAATTGGTAATGCGCTTTCTGCAGACGGAGTTTCGTTGGATGGTTTAAACCAATATGGAAATTCATATATAAGAGAAATTCCAAACGAAATAAGATTTGAGAGATATGAGGGAATTCAAGTAGGCATTCAACTTGGGCTGGAATATTTTAACTACTTCTCGAAATATGAAAATAGTCGGTGGTTAATCGAATCGTTTTACTTGAAGAGCAATCCCTATGTTAAATACAGTCATCAATTGGATTTATATTCTCAAGTATCTTTTAATCTCTCTTTGTCAATGGGTCCAAGCGTAAACAAGAATACTGATATCAAGCAGAGCTATTTATTAACGTATGATGTAGGTTATGACCGTGAGCTTACAGACCGTTTTGTTTTTTCGGTAAAACATAAAATGTGGCTGGAATATAGAAACAGACAAGAAAAAGAAAGAGGAATAAATACTTCATTTAGTATATCCGGGAACTACTTCTTGGAAGACAATATTGCAATAACTGCTTCTTACAATTTGTCGTATGATGATACAAACTACCCAAGTGAATGGAGAACAATAGATATACAAAATAATTTAAGAGTTGGAGTTACATATTACTTTGATAGAGGAATAATAATTAAATAATGATTGGTTTTTGATAATTGCTTCAAATGCACTGTCGCGGAATGGTCCGCGACAGCTTTGGAGATGTTTATCCCGACACAACCTCAATAGTAGCATTAACCTCTCTACGGAGCAAATTCTCGATAGCCACTAAAGTTCCTCTTATAGAGCTTGGGCAGCTTCCACAAGCGCCCTGGTAACGAATCTTGAGTGTATTACCATCTAATCCCATAACTTCCAATCCACCGCCGTCTCCGGCTAATGCGGGACGAACGCGTGTATCTAATATCTCGTTTATCTTTTTCAAAAGTGCGGTTTCCTCTTCAGAAGACATCTGCTGAGTATCATTTTCAGACGGAATCTGAGCTTTATCAAAATTCTTTATGAATTCTACAAACGGACGCTGAATGTTTCCCCAAGCAACTTTTGGGTCTTTTTCAATCGTGATAAATTTATCCATGTAGAAAACGGAAACAACACCATCTATTTCGAAAATGCCGCTTGCGAGAGGATCATTCTGAGCTTCTTCTGCGGTTTTATAATTGCGTGTTTCTCTTGTAAGCAATTTTTCGTTTAAGATAAACTTTAGCGCTTGAGGATTCGGCGTAAGGTCCACATCTTGTACTTGTAACATAATTTTCTCCTTTTCTTACATAACCAAAAAACTGTCTGGTTAGTTTCTTTTCAGCAAACTTAACTAAAAATTGAATGCTGTTTCAACAGTTATACTTAATACACTCGGGTAAGCCTTGTATTACCGAAGAAGTTGAAATTTCCACTTTTAATTCTTCTCTAATTTCATGCGTTTTGTAATGAATACCTGTTGGATAAATTGAACCAGCCTCGCCATCGCCTAAAATACTTGCGGCCAATTTTTCTTCAATTGCTTGCCTTAAATTGTCCTCAACATCTAAAGGAGCTACAAATATTTTGAGCAATGAAAGATATTTAATGTTTGCAATACTTAATTCGTCATAACGAGAAATATATTCGTATATCTTATCCTTCCTACTGTTTCCGTATAATCCGGTCCAAACAAAATTTTTTATTCCCAACTTCATTTTTTCGGGGTCTTGTATATCATAAAGTCCACCTAATTGATTCAGTAAATGTTCTCTTGTTCTTGTATAGAATGACCTTCTAGTCTCGCCCACATAAATTATTTTAAATGATAAATCCGGCATTTTTACAGCCCACAAGTAAATTCCGGGTTTGCTTGAATACTCACAATCATTTAAAACATCATGATTCGTGCTGATAAAATCATACGGTCCAAAGAAATCTAATTTTATCACACTCACCGAACTACACTCCAAACTGCTGAAGGTGGTGATCCAAATGCTTATACATTAGGGAACTCCATTGAATAGGAGTCAACTTCCCGAAAAACGTGTGCGGATTTGCTGTGCATTTTGTTTCTCCGCCGGCATAGAATTTTTGTATCAGTTCTAACAAATGTAGTTTTTCCTTTTCGAATGATTCAGTGTTTCCAATAATAAAACCGGGATGAGTTGGACTACTTTTTCTAAATGGTTTATCGTTTGTAGTTTGAGATTTCAATAATGAACCGATTAACCGCAGAAACAGCCCGGACTTAAGAACCGTCTCTCCGGTAGCGGTTTTCATTCCTACGGAACAATGAGCAAGCATTTGTTCAACGCCCATCTTTCCCCAAACTCTTTGTGTTTGAGGAGTAAGTTTATTGATTCTGTCTACAATTTCATCAACAACTTCTTTTTGAAAAAGAGTTTTCATGTTGCCCTTTCTATTTGTTGTTAATTAACAAAACAAACTCACCCTTAAGATTTTTCTCCTCTGCAATTTTCAGAATTTGTCCTGCTGTTCCTCTAAGAAATTGTTCATTCGGAAGAGTGAGATCGAAGGCGACTACAATATTTACTTTATCACTAAAAGTTTTGGCGATGTCGGAAAGAAGAGCCTTTAATCGGTAAGGTGTTTCCATTAACACAATAATTTCTTTTACATTTTTCAAACGCAGCAATTCTTTCTTTCTAATTTCACTTTTAGGCGATAGCCATCCGGCAAAGTAAAATTTATCAAGTTTGAATCCGGCGCCTACAAGTGCGGACATAATTGAGCTGGCACCGGGAACCGGGACGACATTAATCTTAGCATCAATGCACATTTGAACAAGCTGTGTTCCGGGATCGGAAAACAAAGGCGTTCCGCAATCGGAAATTAGCGCGGCGGATTTTCCTTCTTTAATTTTCCTTAAAACTTCGCGGGAAGATTCTTCCTCGTTGTGTTCGTTTAAGGAAAGCAATTCTTTTTCGATGTTGTATTGGCAGAGAAGGCGGCGCGCTTCTTTGAATTCCTCGCATATTATAAAATCCACTTCTTTAAGAATGGTTAATGCGCGCAGAGTGATGTCTTCGTAGTTGCCAATAGGTGTTGAAACGATGTAAAGTTTGGAATTCATTGGTTAAGTTCCTAAGCTCCAGAGTGCCTAAGTGCCTGAGTTTGAAATTTTTAATCTTTTCTTAGGGACTATGGCACTTAGGTACTCAGCTACTTTCCTTAAACCGGCTCTTGAAGTGAGTCGAGCAGTTTATCCAGCTCTACAATTTTCTTTTCGCCGGAACGTCTATTCTTTAATTCGATTTTTCCTTCTTTAAGATTTTTCTCACCGCAAATAATTTGTATCGGCATTCCGAGTAAATCGGCATCGTTAAACTTAACACCGGCGCTGCCGTCAAGTCTGTCGTCAAATAAAACTTCGTAACCTTCATCAGTTAATTGCTTATAAATCTTTTCAGCAGTTTCGGAAACCAATGCGCTCTTCATATTCAATCCAATCAGATGAACATCAAACGGTGCAAGAGGTTCTTTCCAGAGCAATCCTTTTTCATCATAGTTCTGCTCGATAAAGCAAGCAAGAATTCTTTCAACGCCAATTCCGTAGCTTCCCATAACAATCGGTTTTTCTTTTCCATTTTCATCTAAGAAGAGAACGCCAAGAGCTTCAGAGTATTTTGTGCCGAGCTTGAAAATGTGACCAAGTTCTATCGCTTTGAATACTTCCAAAGTAGAACCGCAGCGGATACATTTTTCACCGCTTTCAGCGGTGCGCAGATCAAAATATTCTAAACCCGGTACATCGCGGGTTAAATCTAATCCGCCAATGTGATAATCATTCTTGTTAGCGCCGCTGAACATGTTGTTGGCATCTTTTAAAAGATTATCTGCAATTATTCTATGCTTAAATCCTATTGGTCCTATTGAGCCGGCATCAGCACCGGAAATTTCCTTTAATTCTTCGGGATGACATGGGCGAACTGTTCCGCCGAGTACGCTTCCAAGTTTAGTTTCGTTTACTTCATCGTTGCCAAGCATAAGAACAAGTACCGGTTTATCCTCATGCATATAAACACGACTCTTTGCGGTTTCATGTTCATGAATTTTTAAGAACTCGCAAAGTTCATCTATCGATTTAACATTAGGCGTTGAAATTTCATAAATCGCCTTACTTTCTTCGTGATGTTTGGCTGATTCAGTTACTGATTGAGCAACTTCTGCATTGGCGGCATAACCACATTTCTCACAATAGGCAACAGTGTCTTCTCCGGCATCGCTCTTAACCATAAATTCTTCGCTTTTGCTACCGCCCATTGCACCGCTGGATGCACCCACAACAAAATATTTTAATCCGCATCTATCAAAAATTGCGCGGTAAGCTTTATCGTGCAAAGCGTAACCAACATCTAATCCGGCTGTGTCGCGGTCGAGTGTGTAGGCATCTTTCATAATAAATTGTCTTCCGCGTATTACACCGCTTCTAGGACGGGGTTCGTTTCTAAATTTGGTTTGAATCTGATACCAGATCTGGGGCATATCTTTATATGATACCACAGCGCCTTTTGCGTGGTAAGCAACAATTTCTTCGTGTGTAGGAGCTAATACGTAATCGCGGTTTTTAATCTGAAAAAGAATATCGCCAAAGGCTTCAACACGACCGGTTTGTTCCCAAATTTCTTTTGGATTCAATCCCGGAAAGTGAAATTCTTGTCCGCCTATAGCATTCATCTCTTCGCGGATGATTTCCATAACTTTTCTTAGAACATTGTATCCAAGCGGAAGCCAAGAATAAATTCCGGCAGAAAGCTGGCGTACAAGTCCCGCGCGTATCATTAAAATATGGCTTGGAATTACTGCTTCTGAAGGGACTTCCTTCAGAGTTGGTATAAAAGACTTACTTACTCTCATAATATTCTTTTTGTTGATTTAAGTTCGGACTAAACAAAATTATGTTTTAGTCATGCCGAGTCCCGATAAGTATCGGGATAAACTCCATAGAGTCGAAGCATCTGGAATTTCAATTAGTCACACTTCGACTCCGCTCAGTGTGACTTACATAAGTTTAGCTTAAGCGGTGCAAAGATAAGAAATGAGGGCTCTAATTGGAAACGAAGCCATTTAATAAATAGCTCTTCTATTTTGCTTATTTTTGAAACAAAACAAAATGGATTTTAATGACTGAGAACAAAAAACTATTCGATCCGGTTACGCAAGATGATCCAAATACATACTCAAAATCTCCAGCTTCGATGGCGCCGCTATATTTTGTTAGCGGAGGCTGTAAAGTCTTCGGAACATTTTTCTCTGCTGCTGGGGAAGGATTAAATCCTACAATTTTACTGCTAGGGGGCTTTCCGGGTAACGAAGTAAATTTTGATATTGCACATATGCTGCGCCGGCAATGTTTTAATGTATTCACTTTTTATCCGCGCGGCTGCTGGGGAAGTGAAGGTGAATATTCTTGGCAAAACTTGGTTGAAGACGGAGCTGCCGCGATAAAATTTTTGCAAAGCAATTTTATGAAAGAGACCTTTTCAGTTGATACGCAGAACATTTCTTTGGTTGGGCACAGCATGGGTGGTTTCTCTGCATTGTATAACGCTATTAGATTTGATGAAATAAAAAACGTTTGCGGCATTGCGCCTTTTAATGCCGGAATGTTTGGGCAGCTTTTAGCTGCGAATGAACCGATAAAACAATACAGCATTCAACAGATGCAATCTGCAATGGAATTTGTGAAATGTGAATCGGCAGAATTTTTGTTAAACGAGATGATAGAGAATCAAAAAGATTGGAATCTGCTATTTCACTTGGAAAAATTAGCGAAGAAGAATCTATTGGTAATTAGCGCAACGTATGATTCAATTGCGCCGATGGATTTACATCATGTGCCGTTAGAAGCGAAGTTAAAAAGCATAAATCCAAAAGCTGAATTTGAGATTTTAGAAACCGGACACTCTTTTTCAGATAAACGAATACAGTTGATGAGATTAATCTCCGAATGGTTTAAAAAATGATTCATTGGTTTTGCTTTTCTTAGTGGGCTCTGCGCGTACTTTGCGTTCTCTGCGTGAAATTTTTTAATTAGAATTTTTAGTAACTGAAAATAAAATAGAATTTGAATATGGATGAGAATAACAGAAACCTAGATATGCCTTCGGGTGAGTTTAAGGAAGTCGGCAAAAGATTAATTGATTGGTCTGCTGACTATTTAGAGAACATCGAGAAGTATCCGGTGCTTTCTAATGTTAATCCGGGAGATATAAAATCCAAACTTCCACAAAGTCCGCCGCAGAAAGGGGAATCGTTCGATCAAATAATCTCCGATCTCGACAGTATAATTATGCCGGGAGTAACGCACTGGCAGCATCCAAATTTTATGGCCTATTTTGCCTCTAGTGCTAGCGGACCCGGAATTCTTGCTGATATAATTAGCTCATCTCTGAATGTTAACGGAATGGTTTGGAAATCATCTCCCTCTGTTACAGAACTTGAGCAGACGGTTTTGATATGGTACCGGGAAATGCTCGGTTTGCCGGAGAACTTCAAAGGAATAATTTACGATACAGCTTCAGTTAGTACATTGCATGGTGTTGCTTGCGCACGTGAGTACGCCGGCGTTAATGTTCGCGAAAAGGGAATGAGCGGCGCGCCGAAACTTAGAATGTACTGCACGGAACACGCTCATTCATCGGTTGATAAAGCGGCTTTGATGCTTGGTTTTGGTTTGGATGGAATTAAGAAAATTCCGGTTGATGAAAATTTTGCGATGGTTCCGTCTGAGTTGGAAAAAGCAATTGCGGAAGACCGCGCGAGTGGAATTGTTCCTTGCTGCGTAGTTGCTACGGTTGGTACAACATCAACTACTGCTGTAGATCCGATTGATAAAATTGGAAATATCTGCTCGAAGGAAAATATCTGGTTTCATGTTGATTGCGCTTATGCCGGCGTAACTGCAATGCTGCCCGAAATGAAAAAATATTTTACCGGAATTGAAAATGCCGATTCGATTGTTTCAAATCCTCACAAGTGGCTCTTTGTCCCGATTGATTTAAGCACTTTCTACACACGCAAGCCGGAAATTTTGAAGCGCGCATTTTCACTTGTGCCGGAGTATCTAAAATCGAATGAAGATTCTCTAGTTGAAAATTACATGGATTACGGAATTCAGCTGGGAAGAAGATTCCGCGCGCTGAAACTTTGGTTTGTTATCCGCTACTTCGGTGTTGAAGGATTGCAACAAAGAATCCGCGAGCACATTCGCATTGCTCAGCAGTTTGCAAAATGGGTTGATGAAGATGAGTCTTTTGAACGAATGGCTCCGACGCCATTCAGCACAGTCTGCTTCCGTGCTAAGCCAAAAGATTTTTCGGAAGAAAAACTAAACGGGCTCAATGAAAAATTACTAAATGCCCTTAATGAAACCGGAAAAATATTTCTTGTGCACACAAAGCTGAATGGAGTTTTTACAATTCGTCTGGTCATTTCGGGAATTAGACAAGAAGAACGCCACGCGGAAGAAGCGTGGACTTTACTCAAAACAACATTAAACCAGCTTTGATAGCACAAGAAAATTAAAAAATTAACTTAACCAAGCCAGTTAATAAAACGTCATAATACCAGTTTAATTAATGAACTATGGAAACTAAAGAAAGAATTTACGAACTAGACTGGCTAAGAGTAATTGCATTTTTTCTGCTAATCTTTTTTCACACCGGTATGTTTTTTGTCCCATGGGATTTTCATTTAAAGAATTCTCAAACTAGTGAGCTGTTTGAATTGTGGATGACTCCGCTGAACCAATTTAGACTGCCATTGCTATTCATTATTTCGGGAATTGGCTCATACTTCGTTTTGTCTCACCGAACAATTGGTGGCTTTCTCAAGGAAAGATCAGTTCGTTTATTAATTCCGCTCACTTTCGGAATGTTTGTGATCATTCCACCTCAAATATATTTCGAATATCAGTTCAAAGGCGGCAATTACAGTAGTTATTTTGAGTTTTACAAAAAGGTTTTAGAATTCATTCCTTATCCTAAAGGAAGTTTTAGCTGGCATCACCTCTGGTACATCGCTTATATCTTTGTCTATTCTGTTGCTGCGCTACCGCTGCTAAAATATCTCAGAAGTGATTCTTCGGAAAAAGTTAAGAAAGCCATGTTGAATTTCTTTTCTAAACCTTATAGAATTTATTTGGCAGTATTGCCGCCGTTAATTATCTATTACAGTTTGGCTTGGCAGTTTCCTACAACACATGCTTTGTGGGGTGATTGGTACAATCTGACTTACTCATTTATATTCTTCCTTTATGGAATAATCATCATATCTGTAAAGGGGCTGTGGGACGTAATTGAGCAACAACGAAAAGTTTCTCTAGCTATAACTGCAATTCCATTTTCATTTCTTTGGCTTTTTGTATGGGGACCAACTTATGAAATTATGCCGGAAGAGGGAATAACTTTTTTTTTCATTTACGGTACACTTAAAAACATTTTTCTGATCAGCTGGCTACTTACAATTTTTGGTTATTCAAGAAAGTTTTTTGTAAAGTCTAATAAATTATTAATCTATTCTACAGAAGCAGTTTATCCGCTGTATATTCTACATCAAACAGTAATGCTTGTTTTTGGGTATTACATTATTCAGATGCAGTTGAGCATTATTGTAAAATTTGCTTTGGTAGTTGTTTCAACTTTTGGTGGAAGTTTACTTATTTACGAATTGTTGATTAAGAGAATTGGATTTATGCGAGTTTTGTTTGGGCTGAAACGGAAATCTTAATTAAGCTCACAAAAATTGTTTGTTAGCCGCCGCATTTCTGCGGCGGTTTTGTTTAGATCAAGAGTAAGATTAAGATCATGAGCAAGATCAAGCTTTAATACAAGCCGTCAACTGAGAGATAGCGTTCGCCGGTATCGTAATTAAAAGCTAGTACTTTTTTCGGTTCGTTACTTTCTGAAAGTTTTTTGCTAACAGCGGCTAAAGTTGCACCGGAAGAAATTCCGCCAAATATGGCTTCTTCTTTTGCTGAGCGCTGAGCAAACTCAAACGCTTCCTCTTTGGTAATTTGAATTACTCCATCAAGCATACTTGTGTCTAGATTTTTAGGAATGAATCCCGCGCCAATTCCTTGTATAGGATGAGGTCCCGGCTGTCCCCCCGAAATTACCGGCGATAAAGTAGGTTCAACTGCAAACACTTTTAGATTTGGAAATTTTTCTTTGAGAACTTTAGCAACACCGGTTATGTGTCCGCCGGTACCGACACCAGTAATCAAGTAATCAAATCCATCCGGAAAATCATTAAGGATTTCTTGTGCCGTTGTGTTGATATGAACTTGTACGTTAGCTTCATTTTCAAACTGCTGCGGAATCCATGCTTTGGGATTGCTTGCCGCTATTTCGTTTGCTTTAGCTATAGCACCCTTCATTCCAAGTTCACGCGGAGTAAGATCGAACCTTGCACCGTATGCGGACATAAGTTTTCTTCTTTCCACCGACATTGATTCCGGCATAACGAGAATTAACTCATAACCTTTTACTGCTGCAACTATAGCCAAACCAATTCCTGTATTACCGGAAGTTGGCTCGACAATTATGCTGTCGCTTTTTAAAATTCCACGGCGTTCTGCATCTTCAATCATCGAAAGAGCAATTCTGTCTTTGATGCTTCCACCCGGATTGTTTTTTTCAAGCTTCACCCAAACTTCGTTGCTGCCAAAAAGTTTATTTATTCTAACATGCGGCGTATTGCCGATTGTTTCGAGAATGTTATTCGCTTTCATTTTTCTTCCTTTCAAATAATAAAGTTAATTGGTTCTTCAAATTCTTTGTTGGTTTTAATGCGCACTTCGCTTTTGTTGTAAACAACAGAATCGTGAGGAATGCTTTGAGTAACCCAAGAGTTACCTCCTATAACGCTGTTCTTTCCAATAACAGTATTGCCGCCAAGAATTACGGCTTGTGAATAAATTATCACATCATCTTCAATAGTCGGATGCCGTTTTGTCTGTGCGAGAGATTTATCTACGCTAAGCGCGCCGAGTGTAACTCCTTGATAAATTTTTACATTCTTACCAATTACGGTTGTCTCTCCAATTACAATTCCCGTTCCATGATCTATAAAAAATGGACTGCCAATTTGTGCGCCGGGATGAATATCTATTCCGGTAATTTGATGTGCATGCTCGGAAATGATTCTAGGAATGATAGGAACTTTGAGAAGATAAAGCTCATGCGAGATTCTGTAGATTACAATTGCCATAAATCCGGGATATGCGAGAATTACTTCATCAACACTTTCAGAAGCCGGATCGCCGGAATATATTGCGTTCGCGTCATTCCATAGTTTAGAATGGATTTCCGGAATTCTATTAATAAATGAGTCGGCAATTTCGCGCGCATTCTGAGGTGAACTACCGTTTAACAGTTTAAGCAACTCAACCAAGTTTCGCTTCAGAAGCTGAAGATTTGCCAACACATCTTCCGGATCGGAATAGACTTTCTTTGAAAAGTGGGGAAACAGAAAATCAATTAATTCGTTCAGGTAGCTTGCTGCTTCCGACTTTAACGAAGTTGTGCAAGCGTGCGCTTGGCGTTTATTCAAAAATTCATATGTAAATGCATTAAATAAATGGTCGTTTTCCATTAAGGTTTTCCTAGCTTAAAATTATTTTAGATTAAGTGTGGAACTAAAGATTAGATTAACAGCAACAACAGCAGCAGGCAGTGCCAAGGGCAGAGCGTAATTCGTTTAGGGAATTTGCTCTTAAGAGATTTCGATATGTGTTTCTGAGATTAAACATTTTATATTTTTATGCGCGAAGTTAAATAATTTTCTGAACTTTGCAACATCGGTTATTTGAGATAACATTGCAGTTAGAATTTTAGTTCAATAGGAAAAACATGGATCGAATTTTTCAGTTTGGTTTTCTGGCGTTTACATCGCTATTTACAATGGTAACTCCATTTGGAATTATTCCATATTTCACTTCTTTAACAAAGAATATGACCCACAAAGAAGTACAGAAAATCGCATTCAAAGGAGTTTTAACGGCATTTATAATTATGGTGCTTTTTGCATTTGCCGGTAATTTTATATTTGAGTTTTTTCATATCTCGGTAAACGGATTAAGAATTGTAGGAGGCGTATTATTTTTTCTTTCCGGTTATGATATGCTTCAAGCCAAGATGAACCGGCTTAAAGAGGAAGGTCAGAGTTTCAGCGAGTTTGTAAATGAGTTTGCAATTACTCCGCTGGGAATACCAATCATTTGTGGCCCCGGTTCTATTACGATGACTATAGTTTTATTTAACGATGCGAGAGATTATTCCGAAAAAGCGATTCTATTTGCAATAATCATTCTGGTTCTCTTTACAACTTATTTAATATTGGTAGGAAGCAGAAAAATCTTAATAATTCTTGGCGATAACGGCAACAAAGTATTAATGAGGATAATGGGCTTGATTCTTATGGTGATAGCCGTTGAGTTAACATTCGCCGGATTGAAGCCGATGGTTCAAGAAATGATTGGGACTAAATAGGCATGGGGCATAAGCAATAAGGTGCAAGGTAAAAGAAGAGCGGTCCCGAGAGACCGCTTGAAAAATATTACATTCCTTTAACCATTACAGCAATTTGATTCGCTTGCTTTTGGTTATACTCAAAGGCAATCTTCTTATAGTTTACTAAATCGATGATAGTACCAATCATACAAATACCGCCGGTTAACAAGTAAAGAATTCCTAAACCGATTTGGTCTGTCAAGAATCTCTGAATTCCGGAAATGCCAAGGAAGCCAACAAGAGTAACCAGCAAAATGATTTGCGGATCTTTACGACGCGCACGGTAAATGTTGGCAAATTGAAAAGCTTGTTTCTCCTCTAAGTTCTTAACCAGACTCGAAATGTACATCTGCTCTTCTCCAACTATTTCGGGTAATAATTCGTAAATATTAGCCATACATAACCTCGCTCTGTTTTTTGTTAAAGTATTTTCTTCTAACTAAATGAACTATTCTTGCCAAGATTATAACAAATGCAATTATGCCGAGCGGATGGGACTGAATTGAATGAAGAAAATCCCCATGAAAAAAGAAGGATATAGATCTTCCCAAACCGCAGCCGGGACAAAATTCAATTCCAAGATTTTTATAAGGGCATAAACTTACATGCGATTCTTGATAAGGATTTATGAAGAGTAGATATATTAAACCAACGATCCAAAAGAACGCTTCCCAATCAACTAGTTTTGCTATTTGTTTGATTTTTTTCATTTACACTCAAATTCCACTGAGATAATAATTGAAATTCTAACTCTAATCAAGCTTTAATAGATTAGTCGTTTGAAACGAAGATTGGTTCTATTACCCGTTATAAGAATATTTCTTTAAGCAGTTCTATCTTGTCGTTTTCGTAGGAGACTATATTCAGTTTACTAATAGCTCCAACAACCTCAATGCTTTTATAATTGATCTCATCGGCTAATTTTTTACATTTAAGAGGATCGAGACTATTTGCTATTCCAAGATGTGGAATGAAAGGAATATCCAGCCGCAGTTCTTTTTCCAAAAGATCAGAATAAAGAGCATCGTGAAGTTTTACAAAAATGCGGTACCCTTCTTCCGGAATAAGAAACACATCGGTATAATCACTGAAAGAATCTTTAACTATTTGTGCGCAGCGAATTACGAAGAAAAATTCACTAAATTTTTTTGCGACTTTCTGAACATGAGCTACAAAGTCGTTTTCCGAAACTTCGAACACCGGAAAGACTAATGTAAAGTGTGGGTCTACAACATTGAAATATCTTTCGTCATGTTTTGCCCGGAAAGATTGAATCCAGTTGAAATCTTTCTTTTCAACTTCCGGATATGCTAAAACTAAAAGTGCCATAGTTATATATAGTTTGGTTATAGATACTTTTCTTTTATCACTGATATGTGATGAGTCAAATGCCCGGCTAAATTATAGGCCAGTGCCCGAACCGACATAGCATTTTCGCTTGCAATTCCAACGCGAGTCCACATCTCATCTGAAAATGAAGCAAACATTTTCAAATTAGCTTTACGGACAAGCAATAATTCCTCGAGAAGGTCCTTAAGCAATACATTATCTTGGTTAGAATTTGGAACGAAATCATCTTGCTCAAAACCGGGAAGCGCGGTTTTGTCGTTTCTGGAAAACCTTAATGCGCGGTACGCGAAAATTCTTTCCGTATCTATAATGTGGCCTAGAACTTCTCGTATACTCCATTTGCCTTCAGAGTAACGGAACTTGGATTTCTCTTCAGTTATTTCTCTAAAAAGTTTTTCAGCAGCAGTGATTTGTTCGGCTAGGATTTCTAAAATATTTCCTTCCGGTACAAGACTAATATACTTGCTATAATAAGGAGCGTATTCACCGGCTTGTGGTTTTGAATTCATAAAAGGTCCTTTCAATTATTTAAGTAGCATAAGTTTTACAGACGAATTATACTTACCCGCAACGATTCTACAAAAATAAATTCCGGAAGAAACTTTGGAAGCGAAATTATTTTCTCCCTTCCAACTTGTTTTGTATAAACCGGGAGCTTGGGCTGTTTGAGACACTTCCCAAATTCTGTTGCCGAGTAAATCATAAACTACAAGTGAAACATCCGATTGAACCGGAAGCGAATATTGGATTGTGGTTGCCGGATTAAACGGATTTGGATAAGCGGACAAATTAAATTCGGTGGGAATCTCTTTTTCTGCAATATCGGTTGTAATGTTAGATGTTCCCGGTGTTGGTTTCATGGATGACCATTTAGTCCCGCCGCTTGGAACTCTGCCGAAAGAAACATCAGTCTGCTGCGCGCCAAACGTGTATTCATCGATTATGGTTTTGCCATCTGTTCCAACAAGAGCAATGTATTCGCCATTCTTCGACAGTTTGAAATTAGTATGAATACCGCTTTGGCTACCTTGTTCGTCGCACCAGACAAGTAAATGTTCACCCGCGGTTAGTTTCAAATTCTGTTGAGTGAATTGCCATTTATCAAGTTTCGTGTTGTCGTCGGTCAGATACATTCCGGTGAGCAGAATTTCGCTTGTGGTTGGATTATAGAGCTCGACCCAATCATCATATTCGTCTTTGGTTGCGTTTGCCGGGTCTTTAATAGTCTTAGAATTATCCGCCATAAATTCATTTATTACCGGATTGTTGCCGGTTGTTGAATATTCACGTGCTTTCAGTTCAACATAACTCGCGCGGGGATAAATTGTTTTAGCTGCACTCTTATCGCTTATTTCTATTTTGAATCTTCCAAAACCATTCTTTCCAAGTGGAGGAATTACACCAACCCAGCGGTCGGCATCTTCTACCTTTGTTGCATTTGCGACGGGAGAAAATTTCATTTTGTAAGTGTAAATAACTGTTAACAATCCCGGATGAAATTGGATGTTAAGCTGTTCAACACCCGATGATGCAAAGCCAGATGCGTAAACGTATATGGAGTCATCCGGCCCCGGATTCTTCGGCTCGTAATCGATTTTGTAAACTATTGGAGCAGAGCCAACAAATGTGATTCTATCTTTCAGATAAATATTTCTTTCGTTAACAAACTGAAGAATTGACTTTCTTACGTGCGTCCCTTGCGATGGGGTTGAAAAGGGAGACATATTAAAACTGTTTTCAAAATCATCATCGCTAAATTGATAATCTCTTCTGCGGTAAGTATCCGCTAATGCATATGAACGAATTTGTTCTCTTAAACCAAGAACCATGTTCGACATCTGGTAATATTGGTAACTTGATTTAATGATGTGCTGAAGAAAATGCGCATAAAGATCACGGTACTGGTTGTTCGCAAGAACTTTCTCAATTAAAGGCCTTTTTGTATTGCTGAGTTTTTTGAAATTAAACGGATCGGCTTGAGTCCATTCATAGTTAAACCAGTCGATACCAAAAGTATTGTCATAGTCGTAGGGAATCCAATGAAATTTTCCAGCCTTTGGTTCAAAGTAAACGTAATAATTGTTCATGTTTGACCAGTAGTCATCCCACTGACCAATCAGCACATTCATTGCTTCATATTTTAGAAACTCATCAACAAACATTATCTCTTCCAAAGAATCCGGAAGTGTCTGCGCCGGAATTGTATTGAGCATGTTGATCAATCTAAATATCTGAGACATATCCGGTTTGTCTTCATTTGTTTCTTGTGTATAGTTATTGCTGTTTGGTGCGAACGAAGCTCCGTATAGGCATTTATATAAATTTCCGGAATCATCGTAATAGCGTTTCTTCAAAAACTCATCATCAATGTTTTCTACGGAAATATATAGACCCATATATTTATCGTTGATGTAAACTGCGGCATAACTTGCGCGGCTGGAAATTAAGCCGCTCTTCTGAAACAAATTCCATGAAACTTTTGAACGAGCAATGGACGGATCGTTGTGTTCTCCGTTGAGGTTTAGTTTATCAACATCAAAGAATTCTCTTCCTTTCACAAAATCGTTAAACGACAGCTTGAATGATTTTTTTTGTGCCGAACGGGATGTGTTCCCTCTAATTCTAATTCCAACGTTGGCAAGTGTTGTGTCTATGTATTTATTCTTAAACTTCATCGTGCTAACATGCATGGAGTCGCTCATGAAGTTTGCCATCATCCAATCGAAAGCGGTTTTTTCCATTGTGATATTAATTTGTGCTACTTGAGAATCATCATAAAGCTTCCAACTTGTATCTGCTGACTGAGCGAACGTATTCATTCCAACTGATATAATAAGTAAAGAAAGAATTTTGGTGTAAGAAAATTTCATTAATCGATCTCGGTTTTTCGTTAAGCGAAAATTAGGAAAGTGAGCTTAGAGAAGCTAACTAAGTATATGCAAAAATATAGGGCTTAAAGATTATTTATTAGTTTTAACCTTGTCGGCGGGTTAAAAAATGAGTTAAGTGTATATCCTTTGTTTATGATTTCTTGGCGGCTATTGACTATAAAATCACGTACAGCTTCAATTCCAAGCACTTTGGTAATTCCGGTTCTAAGTACTTGCTCTCTCTCTACAATTATTTCTCCTTTGTAAGGAATCATCGGATTGAATTCGAAGTCGTTATCTTTCGAAAAAGGGCGGAGCGTCTGCTCATATTCCGCTGGAACAGAACGCACTAATCCAACTAACTCAAAATTTGGAACGCCGTCTCGAATTGCAAGTACTATTCCGCCGCTGGAACCGCGGTTAAAAACAGCATCAATTAGAAATGTACTTTTATCTTTATTCGGACTGCTGACAATACCTTTCGAAATCATTTTATAATTCATCGGAAATCCGAAAACATAAACAAAGGAACCCCATTCAAGTTCAGAAGATGTACCCCAATTATACTTGAATGACTGAATGCTAATTACATCACGAGGCTCATAATGATTCCCTAATAAAGCTACATCGAGCGCTCTATCTTTTGTAATTATTTCAAGTTCGCCATCGTCCGGTAAATTTGGAATGTAATTTGTCTGCTTTGTTTTTACCGAAAAGCTCTGCAGAAATATTGATGATGAACCATCTGAATTAATGAAGTAGGAATAAATTGTATCCGGGAAGCTTACAACGTGCGCAACAGTAAGAAGAACAACAGCTCCGTTTGTAACATCAATTACAGTTGCAGTTCCGGATGCAGTTCGTGTGAAGAAAACTTCTTGTACTGCTTTCTTCCTAGCATCGATGCCTATTAATTCTCTGCGTAAAATTCTGCTTCCTTCCGGAAAAACATAACTTGTGTAAAACGCTATGCTGTTTATCAAACGTACAGAGTTACTAATCTCTTCAAGTTGAACCGATGAATTCCGGTAAGGAAATTCGCTGTCATATTTGCCGTCGCTTAGTGTTGGGTAAATGTTATCATAAATAGAGGATGAACAAGAAATAAAAAGAAGTGAAGCAAAAAGAGAAGCTAAGATTTTCATTCTGTACAGCTTATTCATAATTACTCCAAGAGAAAACGCTTTCGTTTCAACCAAATCTAAATCTTTATTAGGCAGAAAGAAAGCGCTTTGTTTTTTAACAATACAGTTTTATTGGGTAAATAAAAACATCTTGAACATCAGAGAAATAAACATTATTTAGCAATAGTTGAAAACATAAAAATTGAACTATTGCTTTTGGGGCTATATGAAAACCATTTTAGCTTTTCTTTTTACCGCAACAGCTTTACTTCTCTTTAATTCTTGCAAAGATAACGGAAGTGAACCGCAAGAAAGAAAGATAAAATCCCCGCTTGATATGACTTGGACTTATGAAGTACTCGCGCCAACAATTGGCAGCCAATTAATGATGAGTTCAATTTATGGCAGCAGTTTTAAAGATATTTGGATATGCGGGCATAGTGCTGTAAATCAAGGAAGTCTGTGGCATTATGATGGTAACAAATGGACAGAAGTAAATCCACTTGTTGGAAATGAATATGGACCCATTTCATTAACAAATCTTATGGGTTTTTCATCTAACAATATTTGGTTGGTGGGGACTAGATATGTAGGGTCTGGACCAAATGAAAAGCTAAAGTGTCTCGTACTTAACTACAATGGAACACGCTGGATAGATCAAAAAATAGAAACACTGGGAAGATTAATAAGTATACACGGGGATAGCCCAACAAATATTTGGGCTGGGGGCAATAATGGCATAATAACTCACTACAACGGAAGTAAATGGTTTTCAGATTCAATTAATCTTAAAAACGTAAATCCATCAAACTTCTGGATAAAAGCAGTCATTGTTTATAATGGTAAGCCAATAATATTAGGAAGAGAAAATGATGGGGTTAAAAAAATAAATACTTACTTCATAACCGGAGATATTAATAGCTGGAGAGTAATTGATTCAAACAAAGTTGTGCAAGAACAAACATATACCAGCGGTGAAGCTGGCATGTTATTAAGCAAGAGCAATAGATTGTTTTCGTTTGGCGCTTTGGGAATTTGGGAATGGATTAATCCAAAGTGGGTTAAATTTTATGATACTAAGAATTATATAAGCGCACTACACGGTATAAACGACAGCTATATGGTAGCCGCTGGTGCTGCAAGTTTTGCAGTATTTTACGATGGTTCAATATGGAAACAGATACCACAAGTGAAAAACATAACAGAGAACGTTCAGTTTGAAGCAGTGTGGACTGATGGAACAGAAGTATTTATAGTGGGTTATAGTACTAGTGGCTTTCCGAATAAGACATATATCTGGCATGGAAAGTAAAAGATTCGATTTACCCATAAAAAAGCCGCATCAATAGATGCGGCTTTTCCTTTTCTATAAGTTCTGCATCCATGCGCTTCTAAGCGCAAGCTGCTGTTCGGTTGCGTTATCCAAAATCTTAAACTCATGCTTAATTGGGCGTGGCTGCATAGAAATTTTAATTTCTTTCTCTTCACCTTTACGTTCAACGGTAAGATTAAAAGATTCTCCTACTTTCATTTTGCTCATAAAGGCAAATTTAGTTTGGGCATTCTGCATATTCACTTCTTCGCCGTTAACTTTCAAAATAAAATCACCGGCCGCCGCACCATCTGTAGCAGCATTGTCAACTCTGGTAACAATAAACTTACCATCTTTCATCCCTATTCCAAATCCTAAAGAAATTTTGGAGCTGTCTACACCAACGTTTTCTTTGTAATCAATTCCAAGCCAGCCGTAATATTCCGCAACCGGAAGTTTTTCCGTTCCTTGTATATATTTTTTAACAAAGTCTCCAATCTCGGGATAGGTTCTTTTCACAAGTTCATCAAAGAAATCTCTTTCGCTGAATGCTTTGTTAGCACCGTAATCTTTGTAAAGTTGGTTGATAACTTCTCGCAAACCTTTTTTGCCGTTGCTTAGTTGAAGCAAGCGAATATCCAGCAATCCGGCAACAAGCGCGCCCTTCTGGTAAATGTTTGGATATTGATCTTGTTTTTCCGTTGAGTGTAGTGAAAGATCGGTTAGTGAGAGAGTCTGATCAAAATTATCATTCATTGCTAATTTAGCTTTTACTTGTTTGCCGTATTCTTCAAGAGTAATTAAATAATCACGAAGCTGAAGAATATCCGACGCCCATTCCGTTACCCCTTCGTATAGCCAGATATGCTGGGACATTGTAGGTTTTTCAAAATTGAAATTGCCTATTAGCTCGCTATGAATATTTAACGGAGTAACTACATGATAGAATTCATGTGCGGCAACCGATTTTAATTCTTGCGCTAAATAATCATTCAAATCGGATTCGGCAAAGACATAGAAGGAACTGTAATTATGTTCCCATGCACCGGCAGAAAAATTTTCGAAATGAAAAAGGAAAGTGTAGTTATCAACCGGAAGGCCTTCTGTAAATTGGCTTGTAGCGCTAAGCATATCTTCTAGAATTAGCAATAAGCTTTCTGCGGTGATTTTGCCGGTTTTAGAATATGAGTATATATCAATGTTTGTGTTTTCAATCTTTGTAGAAGTCTTTGTTAGCTTTCCTAACATTATGGGTGAATCAACAACTTCATCGTAGTCTTTTGCTTGATAAAATCCATCGCTGTTCTGTTTCAGCGCAGTTCCAATATTCCAATCGGTTGGGTAATCCAGCTTAATTTCAATAGCGTCTTTCTGCTTACCGTGGAAATATCCGAAAACAGCTTGGCCGTTAATTACTGCATGATCGTTTTCAAGCGAGGTCCCGCTCATCGCGTAAACATTATTTGTTTTAACCGGCGTATCCCAAGTCTCTGCAATGTTGTAAACAATTTTTTTTGTTTTAGCCGGATCGCTTATTTCCCATTGATTAGTATGAATTTGCTTGCACTCAATTTCATCTCCATCTTCATCATATGCTTTGAATGATTTAACGAACCTTCCAATATCCATAGTTTGATATGTTCCGGGCGCAGTTGATGCAAATTGAAAAATCTTGTTGGCGTCTGTTAATCCTGTGGGAGTGACTGTTACTTTAAATTGATCGTCGGCTCTATCATTTAGATTAACATAAAATTTTTGCTGTGCGGTAGAGAATGTAAAAAAGGAAACAAGTAAAAGAAGAAGGTAAATAGGCTTTCTCATTTTTATCCTTTGTGTTTGGTTTTTGTACACTTAAGACGAATGTAACGGGTTGATGTTAGATAGTGAGCTTGTCTCAAAAGCAATAATCTTTATAAATAATAATAGAAGTACGCATATTGTGTCTTAGTGAAACTTGGTGACTTTGTGCCCTAGTGGCTCGATTTCTTATATTTTCCTATGCCACCAAGTCACAAAAGCACCAAGAAATCACAAAGTGCATAACTTCAGTTAGTAATAAATTGCTTTAGAGACAGCCGCTATCCATCAAAACGAAGAACTTCCAAATTGAAGAGTAATTCCAATTGCGCGCAAAAGCTTTTTAGAGTCGGATTCCCCATTTCCCGGAGAAAGGGAAACATCGTTTATTGGGATGAACGAATAATCGGCTGATAGAACAAAAGGCAAATTGATCCCTATTTTTTGAAGAGGAATTTTTACTCCAAAACCAAATCGGAAAAGCATCTCGGCACGGTCGTAAATTACCCAATATTCCGGAGTCTGGAAAAAACCGGCGCGTGCAATAAAAATATCTTTTATAGTGAACTCTGCTCCGCCGCCCCAGTAGTCTACATTTGCTCTTTCACTTTTGGATGGATTTGTAAGCCATTTGTATTGTCCGGTAAAAACAGCTTCAATATCATTTGAACCGGAAGCATTTTTAATTTGAGCATTGAAAGCAAAACCAAATTTCAAATACCTTGGCAAACGGACATACTTGTAATCGGTATCGAAGTAATCGTCTTTTTCTTTGTAATCTGTCCCGAGATTTTGAAATGCTGCGCCTAGATTAAGATTAAAAACATTTTTTGATTGACTCGGATTGAGGTTGATTGAATAAAGCGCACCGGCATCAAACAAAAAAGCATATTTAGAATCCAAACCGTTAACAGAGCCCATAGTACTTGTTCTTGAATGACCGAAATATTTGATGGTAACGCCCAGAGTTAGATTTTCTGTAATTTGGTTGGAAAGTGAAACCGATAAAGTTTGGTTTGCTTCTTCAGAATACAAATTAGGAGAAGATTGGTACATCGGATCCGGAATTGAACCACTGGTAAATTGGCTGAATGCAATTCCTATTGTAGCAAATGACGAGTTTAAAATTGCACCGCCCGTTGCAAACTGAAATTTCTTTGCGTACTCATTCCAATCATGAAAGCGAATATTGTAAAACAGACCGGTTTTGCTATGCCCGCTTAGGTTTGCCGGATTTTCGATGAAGGAGCTGATGTTGTTTCGGTTAGCTACAAACGATTCGCCCATCACAATGCTAGCCGGATTAGTTATAACATCCAGCGAAGTGTTTTTATAAGTATACCTATCAAAACTTGATTGGGCGTAAATCGAAACACTAATCAGTGCCATAAATAAAATTTTTAGTTTCATAATCTATTTTACTTTCTCAAATGATAGTTCTGTAAAAATGAAGTCCGGCGAGTTTGGAACTTCGATTGTAAATTTCTTTATCTCAGCATTAAAATTCATCTCGAATTTAACCCAGCCGCGAGTTAAAAAATCATCTTCCCAATCAATATAAAATGTATCAAAGTGATAGTGCTTTAATTCGCCTCGTAAAAAAGGAGAGGGGAGAAACTGTAAAAATAATTTTCCCTCTTTCAAACTAACTTCTGCCTTGCCGTACATTTGATCTTCGTAAGTACCGCAATATTTATCAAGTGTAAGAGAAGGTTTCGTGTCTTTAACTCTAACTTCCTCACGTCTTTTATTTTCTTTTTCAAATCCTTCAATTCTCTTTTTCCAATTATCTAACATTGTTTTGTTCCAGTCTTTGGGTTCTTTGTTTATGAAGACTTCCATAATATAATTTCTGATTGCAGTGACCATGCCGCTTTCTGTGTTGCTGAGAATAACGAGACCAAAATTTTCTTCCGGAATAATTGAAACATCGCTTATCATTCCCGGCATTCCTCCACCATGATTTAGAAGCTTCTTGCCATTCCAATAACGGATGAACCAGCCGAGTCCGTAGTTGGCGTTTCCAATCGTAGTTTGATTGGACCACATTTCATTTGACTGGCGCTCGCTGAAAAGTTGTATATCGCCGAATTTCCCTTTCTTTAATTGTAGACGAAGCCACTGTGACATATCTGCAACAGATGAGTTAATTGCACCGGCGGGTGCAACTGTTTCAATAGACCAGAAATCGTTGTATGGAATCACTTTCTCTTTAACAATCTTATGAGGGAAAGCAAAATTGCCTTCACTCTTCATTTCGGGAATTGAAGTAACGCTTCTTTTCATTCCGAGAGGTTTGAAGATATGAGCTTTAACATAATCAGCCCAGCTTGTATCTGTAACAACCGGAATGATTGAACCGGCTACACTAAACATGATGTTCTGGTATCCGTATTTGCTTCGGAAACTTGAAGTGGGTTTAAGAAAACGCGCGCGGCGAATTACTTCTTTAGTATCATAAGTTGAACCGAGCCAGAGAATGTCTCCGCTGAAAGTTTCCAAACCGCTTCTATGTGTTACAAGATCGCGAATTGTCATCTCTTTTGTAACCCAAGTATCATACATTTGAAATGAAGGAAGATATTTAATTACTTGATCATCCCACTTAATTTTTCCGCGGTCAACTAAAGTTGCAAGTGATGCAGTTGTGAAAGCTTTGGTACAAGAAGCAATCATAAATAAAGTATTTTCATCAACCGGCTCGTTGGTTCTAATATCGCGAACGCCGTATCCTTTAGAAAAAACCACGGAATCATTTTTAACAATTGCCACGGCAAAGCCGGGCATTTTCCAATCCTTCAGTGCTGACTGAATATAAGAATCGATCTTCTGAAGTTTATCATGCTGAGCGAATGATAGGTTAACGAATAAAACTAGTAGTAAGGTTATAAGTAGGCTTTTACTTTTCATAACTAATCCGGTGTCTTTTTAAGAAGTTTAGAAATTTAAGAGCAAGATAAATATTTCTTGCTCTTTTTTTACAAACAGAATTACTTCTCTCAAAATCAACGGAATCTGTAATAATCCGAATCAGTTCTCAATTGCAGTAGCAAAGCGCGAATGAAAAAATTTTGGAAACCTTTTAATAACACATTGCCCTATCATTGTGGCGATTTCTTCAAAGGAGAAAAACTGAGTATTGATAATTACATGATAGAGAAGCGGGTCTTCAATGTTTTTGTGAAAATATTTTAAGATGTAAAGCTTTCTTGCCTCATCTTCGTGTTTGATAAATTCTGCCGCAGATTTTTTATCAAGATTATAGAGAAGCATGGCAGTTTCAATTCTGTGGACAAATGGCGCCACTAAACGAATATGAAACGCGTTATCAAATTTGGCGGTAATGATATTGGCTCCGCGTCCTACAAGAATAACATTCCCAAAAGAAGATAGACTTTTAATTGTTTGGGAAGTTTTATGAAGTAACGACAGTCTGGAGGGAGAGATGCCAAGCATTTCTCCGAACCATGCATCCATTTTTGCCGGAGTCTGTTCACTTAACAATTTTTTAAAATGATCTGGCAAATTGTGGTCTTGCATCACTTTTTCCATTAAATCTTTGTCGAAGTAGGTCCAGTCATCGTAATGTTCAACTGCGCGTGAATTAAAATATTCCGTCAAACTTTGGCAAATAGCACCGGCGCCAATTCCGGTTTCTCTAGAAATTGTTATTACCGGACCCGGATTTTGTCGTCTTCTTTGTGCAATTAAATCTTCTTCCGAGCTTTTCTGAATATAGATGCGGGCTTTTTCGTATGATGTTACAGCTTTCATTTTACACCTCCTTAAAATAGGTTAAAGGAGGAAAGGGAAGAATTACATATGCAAACTAACTTACAGAGCTTGCATTAGCAAGCCCTACTTTTGATCTGATAATAGTGAATAGTAATGAAGCCTTCCTTTCTTACTTACGGAAACGGGCTAGAATTTAGTCTGTATTTCTAAAATCAGTTTATCCGGGTTAGCTGTCCCATCTTTGCAGTCGAATTTTTCGTAGTTAATTCTGAAATGAGCAAAAGTAATTTTGGCAAATTCGAACGTTACACCTAAAGTTATTCTTCCAACTTCGTTGCTGTTTTTATCTGTGTCCGGATCGTAAGATTCGTAACGGAATGCCGGAATGATTTCTTTTAAGAAACCATCACTTGCTGCAAAACTATAAGTAGCAAAAACTTCGTAAGAATTTCCCGTTACATCGCCGGTAAGTGTAGAAAGAGTTTTGTTGGCAAACTCGCCACCAACTAGCAAAGAGTTGTATTTATATTCACCACTAAAACCAGCTAAATTTTGATTGCCGCCGAGAACTTTTCCATTATAGTAACTTGCGGCAAAATTCAAATCCTTGACCGGAGAAACAACCGCTCTCAAAACATAATCCATAGTTTTATCAGTCTCTGCTTTATTAAGACCAGCGCCGTTAAATGATCCCGCAACAAGCTCTGCGTTAACCGCTCCCTTAAATTTGTAATTCATTGTAAAACCAATATCGCGCCCATTCGGAGAAACACTTCCAAGTAAAGGTCGGTTCGCAAACTCATGGTTTTGATCGGATTTTAGATTGTCTGTGCTAAAAGGAACTTTGAACTGTCCAGCTACAATGTCGAAATTTTTGAAAGGTGTAATTACCGCAGCGGCATCAAGAAGAATTTCCGGGAAACTTGCCGTTACACTCTTAACCACGCTGGTATTATTAACTGTAGCGGTAGTTGAAGTAAGCTTTCCTAAACGAGCTAAATCTGCCAGAAACTTATATCCGGCATATTCGTTAACAGAGCCGGCAATGCTTATGCGTGCTTGCTTTACTAAATATTGACGTGAGTTTGTGCTATAATCAGCTTGGTACCATGCTCTAACATAACCCGTAAGCTGAGGTGAGTAATCTGGTTTTACTTGTGCATTAGCAGTTGAGCTAATGATAAATAAGAAAACAACTAACAACTTTTTCACAACACCTCCTTATTCATATTATACTTATTTACCACTATATCATCGGGAATCTCTTTTTAGAGTTGACTAAAACAGTTGCGGTAGGTGAATATTTGTTGTAAAAGAACGAACAAACGTTTTCATAATTGAAATTTTTCTTTTCCGCTTTTTTCAAATAAATTTGCTCACCATGATTAAAAACTATAAACATATTATTTGGGATTGGAACGGCACAATTATAGACGATGTAGATTTGTGTGTAGAACTGATCAACTGGCTCTTAAAGGAGCAAAACCTTAAAACAATTTCCAAAGATGAATATAAAAACATCTTTACAATTCCGGTTAAAAACTATTATGCGGCTCTCGGCTTCGATTTTGAGACTGAGTCTTTTGAAATAGTTGGCAAAAAATGGATGGATGGATACGAACAGCGCAAATTTGAATGCAACGTTTATCCCGGTATTGTAGAAGTACTGGAAAAAATAAAAAGTTTGGGAATCGGGCAGTCAATTCTATCCGCTTACAGTCAACACACACTTGACGAAATGGTAGAACACTTTGGATTGACAAGATATTTTACACACATAGTTGGCTTGGATAACATTTACGCAGCAAGTAAGCTTCATCTTGGGCAGCGGCTTATTAAAAGGCTTGGCAACGGGAAAGGAGAAACGTTAATGATTGGTGATACCGAGCATGATTTTGAGGTTGCCACCGAAATGGGCGCTGATTGCGTTTTACTTTCCAGCGGGCATTACGATAAGAAAAGATTGGAAACGCTTGGCGTTAAAGTGCTAGATTCAATCCGTGAGCTACTCTAAATCCAGATTCAAAATGTTTGCCGGGTCAATTCTTTTCTTGTACCATTGAATTCCTAAATGAAGATGTGGTCCGGTCGCTCTTCCGGTTGCGCCGACTTCACCAATCAATTCTCCTTTCCTTATTGGCTGATTGTTTTTTACGTGAAGCTTGCTAAGGTGAAGATATACGCTGCTTAAACCTTGTCCGTGATCTAACAAAACGAAGTTGCCGTTGTAGTAATATTTTTCTCCGGCTAAACGAACAATTCCATCGGTGATTGCATAAACAGAATCACCTTCTTTACCGCCAAAATCAATACCGTTGTGGTCTTTTTTCTTCTGGCCATTCAGAATTCGTTGACCGCCAAACACAGCAGTAATTCTAACACTATCAACCGGAATGGCAAATCCCTCTTTATAAAACGCAGTTTTAACACCTGTCATTTTAGCGCGGGCGTTTTTCATTTTAGCAGTTTCATTCTTTATTTGTTTTAGGAATCTTTTAGGCGGGGTAACAAATTTACTTGGTATAGAGAGTGACTGTTTTTCATATTCTTTTTGCTCTAATGTGTAAGTAAAGATTTTTTCTTTCTGCTTTTTTTGTTTAACACGAAGAATAAATTTTCCTTTTGCATCACAATCGAATCCAAAAACAAATGTTCCATCTTTATCAACTAGCAGCTTTTGCTTATTCAGTGTTGCGGAAGTTATGTTTTCCCCTTTAGCTATTATTATTCCAGCCGGTCTAGCGTCTCCGGAGAAAGTGATTTCCTGAGCGTAAGCAGAAAAAAAAGTCAAAAGGGTAATAAGAAAAAGTTTTTTCAAGAATACTCCGGGAAATTGTTACAAAGAATCCTCTTAAAATTCATTTTAATGTAACACTGAGCTTGCCGAAGTGTGATTCTTGAATCCATAATATCATGGTTCGGCAAGCTCACCATAAAATTGTGTTAATACTCATGGGGCTCATAAAAACATTATTTACGTCTTCTTAGAATACGGTCCAGTAGATTGAAAGCTGGCCTGAGAAAAACCGGTAACTGGAATTATCGCGCGAAGTACTACCAATTCCAACTCGACCGGATATAAGAAGGTTTGGCAGTGGTTTGTATTCGCCTTCGAAATGTCCTTCCAGAACAATTAAACTGTTCTGCGGTATAATTCCAAGTTTACCACCGATTGTTACACGAAGGTTTTGTTTCCGATCAAGTTCATTATCAAGCCAAATACTGTGCGATTCGAAATTTCTCGGCGAATAATAATAGGGTGATTTCCATTTGAAATTATCATAGGCATATTCATAACCAACAATTAAATCTTTATAGAAGTATCTGCCCAGCCTTAAATAAAAATCATTTCCTTCGTTTCCATCATCAACACCAAGATATTGAAAACTCCCTTCTATCTTCATTCCATCCCTGTGCCGGTAATAACCTTGCAGTTTATATAGGCGAGCCATTTGTCGAATGCTAATTAAATATGGGGAATAGAGAATTAGTGAAGCATCCGAATTTTGATATTGAAGTGTCACGCTTGCAGTGTCACGTCGCTCAAATTTGAAAAACGCATCTTGTTCGTCGCGAGAAAAATATCCTTGCGAATTACTTTTGCCTACTCCTATACCCATATTAAATTGTTCGGAGAATTTAATAAACACATGTCCTTTAAAAGTTGTAAAGCGTTGGTCGGTATAAAAATTCGGTATCGTATCAATAATATCTTGGTCCAAACTTGCAGCATTAGCTTTTAATTGAGTTCGTCCAAAAGAGACTCCGAACGAAAGAAACTTTGTTAGACCGAGATCAAGTCGGGCACCAGCCGCAAGCATTCTGAAACTCAAGTTATCAGCATAATAAATTACTGAAGGGGCTAGGGCTACATAGTTTGGAAATGTTTCAAAAATTGCCTGGATGCCAGTTACAGGAAGCCAGCCTTTCCGCATATTAACCATTTGTGTCTGCGTTGAATCTAGCTGCCATGTATCTAAAAGAGTATTATATATTGTTCGCGCAGAATCACTTTCCGACATCTTTGCATACGAATCTGCCAAGTATAAATTGGCTTCAAAATCGGCAGAATCTTTTTTAACAAGCTGTTTAAATTCACTTACTGCGCTTACCGAATCTCCCATTGCATAAAAAAGTTTTGCACGCTGCATTTGTGCTTCGTAATTATCGGCGCCGGTAAGAAGCTGATTATATGTATCTAATGCACGGTTATAATCTTTAGCTGCAAATAATACATCGCCAAATTCTTTTTTGATCAAATCGTTTGCGTCGGTTTTGCCCATGTATTCTTCATAATACTGAATTGCCCCGGCGGGATCGCCATCTTGAACACGCTGTCTTCCAAGCTCTAGAATTGCATAGAGCTTTTCTTCCTCTGCGCGCATCTTCTGCCAATCAATATTAGATTGAAGTTTTATAACATCATCATTGTTTGGATCAATCCCTTTAGCCTGATCTGCAAGTGATTGCGCACCTTCAAAATCTTGTTTGATCAGAATCAAGGAAGCTTTGGAAATAATCGCTTGCAAATCATTCGGCCTTGCTTGCAAAACATTATCAAGATACTTCTCGGCTATATCTGCGTCCCGATTTGTCCAAACGGATACCTGTGCTCTAAAAAGTTGGTAATCCAAATTGTTAGGGTAGCTAACCAACAAGTTGTCTGTGATGTTAATTGATTTATCAAAATCGCGTCCCCATGCGGATATTTTAGCGTATCGAAAACGTAATTCTTGATCTTGTTCGTCCGGATATTTTTCAAAATATTTATCCAGCATAACCATAGCGCTATCATAATTCTGAAGAAAATCATAATAGTTTGCAATCGTCTTTAAAGCTTCTTTATCATATTCATTTTGTAGCAGTGTTGCTTTTGCTTTGTTCAGTTTGTCGTGATAAACACTGTCTCTATATGCTGTAACAAGATCCCATTTTTCTTTATATCGGTCATCTTCACTTTTAGTAACCCCTATAATCTTAAGTTGTTCATAAGCCTCTTCTAATCTATTAGCATTAAATAACTCATCAACTAGTTTAAATCTCGTCTCAATATCATTTGGCTTTCTGCGTAAAAGTCTATAGAATCTATCAATTGGGTATTCTTTTTCGTAAGCGCGTTTATCTTCTTGTATTAGATATGCTTGACTATTAACAATATCTAATCCGTCTTCAGCTTCTTTGAAGAATGGCTTGTAAGAAAGAGCTGTTTCGAAAGCTTTTTTTGCAATTTGATATTTGCCAAGCCATAAAGTGAAGTAGCCATAGCGACTCCATAAACGCCAATCTTGCGGATAGCGGTCGGTGTACTTCTTAAGAATTTTTTCCCCTTTAACAAGGTTGCCGGTTTTGGCTAAGATTTCGGTGTAACGTAAAATTTCATCCGGAGAAGCATTATCATCTCGCATCAAATATTCATCATACCATAGTTCTGCTTTATCCCAAATTTCCATCCACTTATAAGATTTTCCGATTTCGAGATAGTTGTATGGTTTGTTTGGATCAATTGCTATTTCGCGTCTGTGGCCTTCAATTTTTTTGTTAAGAATTGCATACCAAACTGTAAGCATCTTCTGCAAATCTTGTTCGTACTTTGCACGTTGTGTTGCGTTGGTTTGGATTCTTATTGCGCGTCTGTAATCTAGCCTTGCCGGTTCGTATGACTGGCGTTTCTCTAAGCACTGAGCACGTAAATAATATCCTTCCGGTTCTTGCGGAAGTGCAGTTATAAATTTGTTTAGCTGATCAATTGCTTCACCATATCTGCCGGCGCCCATATGAGAAAGGGCGGTTCTTTTAAGTCCATCGGCAATGTTTGCTTTTTGCTGCGCAAAAAGAAGTGGAGCAATTAAAACTAAGATGATTAGAAAAATTTTTCTTGAGAGCATATTCTTGTTTTATTTAAGTAACAATACGTGCAAAAATCAAGCCGTTGAAATGTTGCGTTATTTGGCTTTCCGCCACCTAATTTATGTAAATTTTGAGAAAGATGAAGGATTATGGCTCATATTGGGAGGAAATTACATTTGAAAAACGTACTGTTAAAAATATTCTTTTTCGAATTTTGCGATACTATTAACCCCTTTATCAGCAGACTTAAATCAATAGTAAAGATAAAGAACAAAAATTAGCTTTACAGATTTTCCCTTTTCAAAACTCCGCAGCCGTGATATGGTGTGCCAAACCACAAATTTCCGTTTGAGTCTGTTGTTAGAGATTGAACTCTAAGAGGATCTAAATAGAGGTTTCCCTTCTCGAAAAATTTAACATCTGTATATTCGTTTATAATTCCCAAACCATTCAAGGTACCTGTAAATACTTTGCTTTTTGAGCTATACAATGCCAGCGTTAAGTTGGACATCGTTAATTCTCGTTTATTTATCATAACCCACTTCTCGCCATTATGATAAAATACATAACCATAGCCCATTGGATAAAGAATTGTTCCAGCCCATACCTTTTCATTATCATCAATAAGTAGAGAATATATTCCGCGAAGTTCTTCTTGGTAGCTCCATTGAAACCGATTAAAAAAAGATATTCCATAAGGAGCGTAGCCTATCCAAATGTTCTCATACGGGTCAGCTACCATGCAGCTTATATTATTATTTTTCAAGCCAGAATTTAAAGTGCTATATACAACCCATTTGTCACCAACGAATTTACATAAACCAACACCTGTCGCGGCCGCCCAAATTGTATCTTTCTTACTGCAGACTATCATTTTTATGTTTTTGTTTGCCAGATTTAAAGAATAATCTGCTATGACGGAATTTTTCAATAAATAAATTCCTTTTGCAGTTGATAACCAGACCCCATCATTATTATCAATGGCTACATGGTTAATGGCGTTGGCCTGTAATATTGAATTAGTAGTCGTAAAGTTTGTCCATTTGTTTCCACTTTTTTTGTTAAGACCTTTGTCGGTTCCAATCCAAATATTGTTTTTATGATCAACGGCGATTGAGTTGACAGTATTAGATAGAATAGGAGAATTTTTAATGTTATAGCTTACCCATTTGGAAGTATCTTCAATATCTAAATAAGCTGTTACCATCGTTGAGCTTAATGCTTTCACAGAAATACTATCGTCTCTATGATAGGGATATTTGAACTTCACATAATGAGAGCCGGGTTGTACATTTTTGATAATAAATGGGGTCTTACTATTCGTAGGCGTTCCATCCAAGAATATTTCGGCACCAGTTGGAAAAGAAATACAATTTAATTTTCCAAATGCTCTTGAGTTGGCTTCAAAATTAATGTATAGATTGGCTAGATTACTTTTTGAAAGAATAACTGTGGCTGTAGTGTCGTCGAAGTAATCTGTTTTAAGAGTTATTTTATTTTCACCAGAACTTAGCCATGTAAGTGTGTCTGGGGTTAACTTACCGGTATTTTTTCCATTTAAGAATATTGAAGCTTTGGTAGGATCACTAGCAATAAAAACTTTACAATTCTCAATTTCTGCCGGCTCTTCATATCCGGTAAATACAGATCTTTCGCAACTGACAGATAAAAGAAAGCATAGGGCAATTCCGCCTAAACGTAGTGTAAAGTTGCTAAGCACGACATCTCCAATTTTTTTTAAAACTGGAAGTATATAAACGGTGTTATGTCTGCAGATTTAAATTGCGCCGCAACCCAGATAACAATAACCAGCAATATTGCTTGAGCAAACCAAGGGAGCGAAACAATAAGCTTTCTGAAACCGTTTTCTACTTTTACCGGCATAAAATGCAAAATGTAACCGATTAACATCAATCCCAAAATAATGGGTAGCTTCTCTGCAAACTGAAAAAACACTTCCGCGTGGAAGAAAGTGAACATTTGCGAAAACATATCTTTAATTACCTGTATGTCGTTTGTACGGAAAATAATAAACGAAGCGGCAATCAAGTGGAAGGTGATTACTGTTTGCACGAAACGTAAAATTTTTGAGTCGTTGATTTTCAGAAACTTGTAAAGTTTTTGTTTTGGCTTCTGTACTAGTAAACTGAAAGACATCATGAAGCCATGCAATGCGCCCCATATAATAAAATTCCACGCGCCGCCATGCCAAAGTCCGCAAATAACAAATGTTACAAAAAGAGCAATTACGTTAGCCCAAATTTTTAACGAGCGCATGCTATACTGCATCGGTTTGAAAAGATAATCAAGCAGCCATTTGCTGAGGGAAATATGCCATCGGCGCCAAAAGTCGGCTATGCTGTTAGCTTTAAATGGCGAATTAAAATTGTCCATCAGCTTGAAGCCGAGAAAGAGGGCAACGCCAATGGCCATATCTGTGTAGCCGGAGAAATCGCAATAGATTTGCAATGCGTAACCGTAGATTGCTAAAAGATTTTCAACACCGGTGTAGCGAAGTGGAAAATCAAAAATACGGTCAACAAAATTCAGACTTATGTAATCCGCTATAACAACTTTTTTGAACAAGCCTGCAATAATTAACAGCGTGGCTTTGCCTAAATCTTCCTTAGAGAGATAAAGTTCTTTTTGAACTTGCGGCAAAAAATCCGAAGCGCGGTCTATTGGTCCCATTAATAAATTTGGGAAGAAAAAAACGTAAACGGAAAAGTCTCGAAAACTTGTTGTTGGCTCCATGTTTTCTAGGTAAACATCAAAAACATAATTGAGCGATTTAAAGGTGTAGAAAGAAATTCCAATAGGAAGAAAGATTGAAAGCGGCTCGAACTGAGCGTTGTTCATTTCGGAAATGATCTGGTAAATAAAGTTGGTGTATTTAAAGTAACCCAATATTCCAAGATTAAGCAGTACTGCTATAATAAGATGAACCCGTTTCCACGAAAGCTTTTCGGTAGATGCCATAAACTTTGCGAAGAAGAAATTTACTATAGCAGATACAACAAGGATTCCCGCGTAGTAACCGGCTGATTTATAATAGAAGTACAGAGAAAATACAATTAGCAATCCAAGCCGGATCATTTTGTTCTTGCCGAACAGATTATAAAAGACTAGGAAGAACAAAAACAAAAAGAGAAACAAACTTGTGCTGAATATTAGCGGATCGGCGGGATTGTACTTTAGCAAATCCCACACGTATTGCAGATTAATGTTGAACATAGAATGGTTTTATTTTTGCGGCTTTGCGTTAGCTTGGCGTTCTTTGCGTAAAAGATTTACTCTTTTCCACGCAAGGACGCGAAGGACGCGCAAGGAACGCTAATGGAAGAATCATTTACCTAATTTTGAATCAACAAGTTTTTGTAAATCGCCAACACACTTTAGCTGAAGTAACTCTCGGCTTTTAAATTTTACTCCAAATTTTTCTTCGACAGCAACAATTATGTTGATGTGATTGAGAGAATCCCAGCCCGGAACTTGCGGCGCAATTGTATCATCTTGAAGATTAAAATCGTCAAGGTTGAGCTGCTTTAGAATTACTGCTTTTAATTCTGCTGATATCATTATTTGCTCCAGACTTGTGGGTCGGTTCCACTGGTTAATCTATCTTTGTTTGCTTTACGGCTTGGTTTACCTGCGGAGCTTTTAATAAGCCAGCGAGATGGAACCAAGTACACTTTGTGAATATTTATATCGATGCTCATTCCGGCGCGCAGCATTGCCATGCGAACATTCTTTTTCTCTTCTTCTGTTTCTGCTTTGGTTTCGGCAACAACAGCAACTTGTTCAGTTCCCATGGATTCATCATCTTCACCAAAAGCTATTACTCTTCCGGGGACAACACCTTCAACCTGGTTCACAACGTTTTCAATATCTTCCGGATAAATATTCTTACCGGCCACAATGATAATGTCTTTCTTTCTACCGATAATATAAAACTCATCTTGGTGTTTAAATCCGTAATCTCCGGTATAATACCAGCCGTCAACAAAGACCTCAGCGGTTTTTTCGGGATAGTTTCTATAACCATCAAACATAGATATAGAATGAACTGCAACCTCGCCAACAAGACCATCTTCAATTTCTTTTCTATTCTCGTCAACAATTCTCATTTGGCATTCATCAATCAACTTGCCCGAAGAAACGCAAATACGAACAACAGCATCACCTTCGGCAAATTTAAACTTCCCATTCGAAAGTGCATTTCTATCGGCCGCAACTTCCGAAATTGGTTTTCCTTCTTCGGTTTGGCAGCAAGCTAATGTAGTCTCAGCCATTCCATACATTCCGGTTAATGCCAATGGATTAAAACCATATTTTACAAATCGATCTGCAAATTTCTGATGACTATCGTGACGGATTGGTTCGCTTGCGTTTATAACTCTGCGAACACTTGAGAGATCGATTCCTTCCAATTCTTCTTCATCAACTTTTTCAGCAAATATGTTGTAAGCAAAATTCGGAAGCCAGAGTACAGTCGCTTTTTCTTTTGAGATTGCTTCGAGCTGAATTACCGGCGCAAGCACCCATTGAAACGGATCAATCTGTATGGATGGAATTCCGAAAGCAAGCGGAAGATGATAAGCGCCAATTAATCCCATATCATGATACAATGGAAGCCAACTTACGATCTTATCATTTTCTGAAAACCCGATAGCTTTTCCGTAATGTTTTACATGATTAAGTACTGCATTATGCGATAGCACAACTGGTTTTTGCAATCCGGTTGTTCCGCTTGAATGCTGAAGTAAAAATGGTTCTGTTTCTTTTACACTATTAGCGATTGCTTCAATCTCGTCATCAGCTAAAGGATCAATTTCGCTTTGTGTATCCCATTCAAGGGGGAAGAGAATGGCTTTAATTGTGCTTCCCGATTTTTCAACTAATGGGCGAATTAAAGGTTCAAGCTCACGTTCGGTTAAAATGTAATCCAGACCGGAACGCTGAGACATTCCTTCAATTCCTTGCCGGAATTTATCCGGATGTAAACGTGGATTCGGATAAGCTAAGCAAGCCGGCAATGCTGCCGTACGGCTAATGCCCATATACATCGGATAGAAATTAGGATTGTGGCGCATTACAATTGCGCAGACATCTCCCGGTTTTATTCCGGCGGCTCTAACGTGTACAGAGAATTTTTTAGCTGAATTGAGCAATGTACTGAATGTCCAACGCAATGGCTCTTCTTCTGCGACCCAATGAATGATCGCATCACGGTCCGGATATTTTTTTGCGTTTAACGCCCATCGCTTCCAAAGTGTATTTGCTTCTTCTATGTTGAAATTAAAATCACTCATTTTATTTGCTCATATTCATTTGGTTGAATAATGCATCTGTAAATAGCTGAGCTACTTTTTTTGCGCCTTGATCATTAAAGTGGATGTAATCCTTAAATGCTAATGGAGGATTTGCGTTAACCCATGTAGGCATAGAATTCTGTCCTCCCATTGCATCAAATAAACTCCAAATTGCAACATCTGTTGTCTTTGCTAAATTTTTCTGCGATTCAACTAATCTGGTAATTGCCGGATCGGTAACAAAAGAACTTCCTTTCTTCATAGATTTATCATGAACAGAAACAAGTACAATGCTGGCTTTAGGAAAAGCTGCTTTGAAATTATTAATAACTTTTGTCATTTCTCTTTCGTACCAAGTGTAATCTGTCTTATTGCCGGCGATGTTCAATCCAAATTCAAGTATGATCAACTTATAATCCATATACTTTGCAAATTCTTTAAGCATAGGAACGCTTATCTGCTGAAGATCAACTCCGCTGTTTCCGCGGAGAGGAAAATTATCTACGTAAACACCCGGAGCGTTTTCTAATGTTACACCAAAAAATGTTGCTTGTTCTGCAATGGGAAATTCCAACTTAATTGACTTGGCTTTGCCGGCTGGTTTTAAAATTAATTCTTGAAGTCCGGCGCCCGGTTTAAGTGCCATTACTTGTTTAGCTCCGCCGTCAAACGAATAATTTATTGTTGATGCTTTGGCGTTTGTGTAATAAACTTTAACAACGTTAAAATCACGGAGATATCTTCTCATCGGTGTAGTTTCATACTGTACCCAGGCATTTCCTTTAGGAACAACAGCTTCAGCACTGATTCCAAGCGGTAAGCCCTTTGGATTATTCGTGTAAGCAGCGGCAGTGATCCAGTTGCCTTGAGAAAAGGAATGCTTTGTTGTTAATCTAAATGTAATGTCTTGAGAAACAATTCCAAGCCAGCCAACGCCATTGCCTCCAAATTTATTTTGCATCGTTTCCCGCATATCGGCAGTAATTAAATCACCTTCAATAGCGGAATCTCCGAAGTGAGCAACACGAACGCTCTTAGATTTTGCAAGTTTTACAGCTTCGAAGAAATGGCTAAGCTGTTTTGTGTTTCCAGTTATTGGAGTAGCTTGTCCTTGTATCGGCGCTGATCCAATAAACATTTCGGCAATTGCCTCAGCCGCTTTTGAGAATAGAGGAATAATGTTAAGAGAAGCTTTGTTGTATAGTGGCGTAGCAGTTAATGAATTCAGTGCCGGTTCTTCAAGAGGTATCTCTTTTATGTCCATTAAGACATCTACGGTTCTAACCGTGAAATTTAATTTCTCAATAAGATATTCAACCTTAACAAATGAGAGTGCAACAAGCAGTAGCGCGGTTAAAGCGACAATGTAAAGCGGCTGTTTAATTTTGTTTTCCATTAAGACAATTCCTTTATATAAATTTATTCGTTATAGCTTTTGTTCTTCCAGTACCACCAATTGAGTTTTGGCTTGCTTAATTTTTTCTCGCTGGCAAAGTACACTGCGCATCGTAAAACATATAACATGCATATATCGTGCTGCATTCCGGTAATACTATTTAGCTTGCTATAAAGTTTCGCCGGATTTTTGTCTTTGAGATCTGCAACACTTCTAATTCCCAGCTGCAAAAGATCGAGCGAGCACGCTTTCCCGATGCCCGGAATAGTTTGAAGCTCTTTAAGAACTTCTTTTTGATTATTTGGTGATTTGCCCACTATTACTAAAGCTTATATTTTGTCAATACTTTTTCAACTTCGCGAACCCAAACTTTATAGGCGTCGGCTTTAAAATGGATTCCATCCCAAGTAATTTCATCTTTCAAGTAACCGTTACGGGAAAGTTGCGAAATGATGTCTATATAATCAAAATTGTTCTTCTTTGCGTAATCGGAAAGCATTTTGTTTAGTTTATCTACTTCGCGATTTCTGCCTGCATTTGTTTCCGGAGTTCCGCCCCAATCCTTAGCATAGTTCTTGGCAGAATATGTAGTCGATTGAATCACTGGAATGATATTCTTCGCTTTGAATTGCTCAATAATTCTAACGTAGACAGAAAAAATTTCTTCAACCGGAGTCCAGTTGTAAATATCATTAACACCGCCCATGATAAAAACAATTTTCGGGCGATAGCGTAAAACAAAGTTTGTTCTATTTAAGTAGCCTCTAACTATGTCGCTGGTAATTCCCATCTGCGCAACATTAGATCTTCCAAGTAAATCACTCCATGAAGCGCCGTGAGTTAGCGAGTTTCCAAACATCACAATATCAGCCTGGCGTTGCTTGTAAATGTTATACAATGCGATTTGCTGATCATACAAAGGATTCTTTTTGTAGCGAAGAGTATCGATTGGCTGAGGTTTCTGTTGAGCAAAAACCGTTACTAGGCAAAATGCTGATATTGCAATAATTTTAAAAGGATTATAACGTGTAAACCAATTTTTCACTGCAATTCTTTCCGGGATTAATGTAAGCTAATTAAAATGCGTCTAGTTCAGCTTAATTATTCTGTTGAATGTTATTTTCCGATTTCTTTTCGTGTTCCGCAATCTTGAAACGTAAATTCTTTTCCATTGCGATAAGTTCACTTATCTTGGAAGACATCTCCTCTTTGTGTGTTTCAACTTTTGCTGTTTCGCTTTTCAGTTCTTTCAATTGGTTGCGAAGATCTGCGGCCTGATTGATTGTGTCTTCAAGTTCCTTTGAACGAATACTAATTTCTTCGTTGATGCTTAATTTGTTCTCGGTTAAAACAGAATACTCATCGTTGGTTTGAGAGAGAAGCTGTTTTATTTCTTTTTGAAGTAGATCGCGTCTGGATTCATAAGAAAGATTTTCGTTCTTTAATTGCTGAAGCATGAGTTTGTGCTTGTTAACTGATTCCCTAACGGCGAGTAGTTCTTCGTTAATTCTGGTTTGCTCTTCCCTCAGATTTGCTACTAGCATTTCGGCATTGGTGCGTTCTTTCTGTAAAACTTTTGTTAAACCGCTGTATTCTGCTATTTGAGATGATTTTTCAAGCAAAACTCTTTCTTTGCTGACTAATTCTTTTTCCTTTTCTAAAATTTCTTGACGAATCGAGTTGAGCTTCGCTTTATAATTGCTTGTTTCTTCGTTAAAGCGGGAGAAAATTTGCGAAAGATTTCCATCAATTCTTAATTGGCTTTCTTCAAGATCAAGTTTGCGTTTATCAAGTTCTTCTATAGTTTTTTGTTTCTGCTTAATCATATCGGCAAGTGCAACCTCTTCGCTCTTAAGCTTAAGCACTTTTTCTTGAATTTCGGTCTTTACGGATTCGAATTCTTTTATTTCTTCAGCTAAAGAAACCTTGCGTTCATTAAGTTCATTAGCTTCGGTTTCAATTTTCTGAATATTCTCTTTTGCGAAACTGTATCTATTGTCAAACTCATCATACTCTTTTTGCTTAAAGCGAAGTTCATCAAGAAGCGAATCGCGCTTCTCGGAGAATTCGTTAAACATTTTCTCTTTTTCTGATAACTGTCCAATTATTCCCGAAAGAGAATTCTCCAAATTCGATTTAATTTCTTCGCTAAGACTTATCTTCTCTTCCAACTGCTTAATTGTTTGGTTGCGTTTTACTTCCTCATTCTTAAGCTGGTTTAATCGTTCGGTAACTTCAACTTCTGTTTCTTTTATTTTCTTAACCGACTCTTCAATATCATCGCCATATTGCGAAAGCAAATTCTGAATTCTGGACTCTTCAATTTTGAGAATTTCTATTTTGGATTCATGCTCGATCAATTCTCTCTCTTTAGAGGCCAGTGCCATCAACATTTCTTCTGAAGCTTGTGAGTTGCTTTCAAGTGTGGAAACCGAAGATTCCAGCAAAGATTTTTTTTCTTCCAATTTTTGAATTTCATCATTCAGTTCATTTAGTCTTTCGGATTTTGAAGATTGATCCTCGCTGAATGATTGTAACTCATTTTTAACTTGTTCTTTCTGAGAATTCACTTCGTCAAATTCTTTTCTTGCTTCAGTGATTCTTCTCTCAATTTCAGTTAAGCTTTGGTTTTTTTGCAAAATAGAGTGTAGAGTGTTCTTTAGCTCATCGTTTTCTTCGATTAGCTTCTCTATTTCTTCTTTTGTCTTGGATGAAAATAATCCCATCTAAAACAACTCCTTAAGTGGCTGGTTTAATTTAGGTTGAAGCAAAGATAATAAACTTTGTGCAATGTTTTACCTAATCTTAAGCAGGAATATGAGCAATTATTATTCTTTTTAAAATGATTTATTTCTAATCGTATTAAGCGATATAATGTATCCGGCAACGCCAAAAGCTATTGATAAAAGCATAGCGATTGCAAAAGGATTTCTTGTGGAAAAATAGATTGATATTGTTATTGTGAAGAAGAGCATAAAAATTGAAATGTACTTCGCCCGTAAAGGCATTCCCCGCTTCTCTAAAAAATTACGAACATGACCGCCAACGAACTGGTCGTTTAGGAGTCTGTGGTAAAACCGGTCTGAGCTTTTGGAAAACGCGGCTGCCGCTAGTATAAAAAAGACAGTGCTTGGCATTAAAGGAAGTATTGCCCCGATTATACCCAGTCCGACACAGATCCAGCCGGCCATTAACAAAAAAGGTTTATATAATCTTTTCATCAATTCATTCAGCTATTCTTCAACTGAAATTCGTTCCAAATACTCTCTGTACAAAGACTTCGGAATAGAACTGATGACTTGCGCGAATTGTTCTTTATCAATAAATCCCTTTGCAAAAGCAATCTCTTCTATACAAGCTACTTTTAATCCTTGTCTATCTTCAATAACGCCGAAGAATTGGGCGGCTTTAAGAAGTGCTTCCGGTGTTCCGGTATCAAGCCATGCAACCCCACGTCCAACTTTCTGAACCTTCAACTCACTTCGCTCAAGGTAAACTCTATTCACATCGGTAATCTCAAGTTCTCCACGTGCCGATGGTTTTAAGTTCTTGGAAATCTCAACTACTTTATTATCATAAACATACAAACCGGGAACTGCATAGTTGGATTTAGGCTGAGAGGGTTTTTCTTCAATGCTAATTGCTTTGCCGGATTGATCGAATTCAACAATTCCGTATCGTTCCGGATCGGTAACTTGGTACGCAAAGATTGTTGCGCCAACATTGTTTTGTTCTACGGATTTATAAAAGAAATCGAGCGTGCCGTAAAAAATGTTATCACCCAAAATTAAGGAAACAGAATCACTGCCGATAAAATCTTCCCCAAGTATGAATGACTGCGCAATTCCGTTTGGTGCAGGCTGTACAACGTAGTGAATGTCGAGTCCAATGTTGTGGCCGTCTCCAAACAACTTCTTATAAAGTGGAATAGTTTCATCATTCGAAATAATTAAAATCTCCTTAATACCTGCGAGCATCAATATTGAAAGCGGATAGTATATTAGCGGCTTATCATAGATGGTTACCAATTGTTTACTATAGACTTTCGTCATTGGGTACATTCTGGTACCGGAACCGCCAGCTAGAACAATGCCTTTCATGCATTCACCTAATTTGTTTTTTAAAATATAATGCTTTTGAGATTATCAATATAATATCGAATATTGGTTTAGAATAAAAACCGTATTTATCAAAAATTTTAAACCAATTAAATTATTACTCGACAATATTATTATTGTGTCTAAAATAAGAAATTCTTAACATGCAATCAGAGTTGTTGTATTAGTAAATAGCATATTCACACTATTCTTGCTTGTGGGTTTCTGTCCATGTTTCTTGAATTTTATGATAGTTGAAACCAGTTGTGTGAACCGGATTCAGAATTTTTCAAAAGGAAGTTGAAGCAATTATTCGAAATTTAATTGCGGAAATCATGGCAAAGACGTTGAATCCGCATTCAATAATTTGGCTAAAGAATTGCTTTTGGCATCATAATGATAAATTCACATAACGGGTGTTTATAGATTGTTTTTACTTAAGTGACAAGACAAATGGGGTTTTCTCGACTAAAAAAATATTGTACGAAAAGTAGATTTATTTTAAAGTTACTTTTTGTTCTATTTTTTGTGTTTTCCTTTTTACTATCAGCAGCCTTTCAGTCACAAAACAGCCTACATAAATTCGAGTCTATTTATTCAAACGAAGGTTTAGCAAAACGTACAATTAAAAATATATTTCGGTATAAAGAGGGATTAAACTGTGTTGAAACAAAAGACGGATCGGGCAGATGTGATAGTAATGATTTTATATTATCTGAAAATGAAAACAATAACCAAAAGCATTTTGCAACCCAAAAAAAATCTTTAGAAAGTAAGCAAAGTAAAAACACTGTAAAGAATTCTAAAACAAGCAATGCATTTCCTTTCTTACAATCCACATGCCAGTTTGATGCTGAATTATACTCGGGTATTCAAGGATTATCACAGAACTATATTTATTCAATTCAGCAAGACTACTGCGGTTTTATGTGGTTTGGAACAAAAGATGGATTGAACCGCTTTGACGGCTACTCATTCAAAGTTTACCGCAATGATCCACTAGATTCCACATCACTTTCTCACAACTATGTAACTTGTATATACGAAGACCCGGATTCAAACTTATGGGTTGGTACAGCCGCAGGAGGAGTAAATAAGTTTGATAGAAACACCGAAACATTTATACGATATCCTAATACTGTAAGAGATTTTAAATCGAAAGAAATTTTTGCTATCAACTCTCTTTATCTTAACAAAGAAAAGAAATTGTTAATAGGAACATCCGGTCAAGGACTGTTGCTTTTTGATCCAAAAACAAAAAATATTGTGCGCCAGACTTCGGAAAATGAAGTTATTAATAAAAGCTTAGGTACTGTTTACAATATGTGTAATGCTAAAAAAGGTAGGATATTGTTTGAATCTAGCGGAAACTTAACGATAGCAATTCCTTCAGAGAGTAAAGAAGAAAATGAAAAATATATATTCAAATTTATTGACCCTGAGGTTGTTAAGGGAATTGATGAACCAAATGAATACAATAAATATGATAAATCTTCCGAAAATATTCGTGAGAAAAATCTGTTCGTAAAAACCAAAAACGGAATAACAAAATTTGATTACCGGACCGGGCGTTTTACAACTTACAGTTTTCCATTCGATTGGTGGGCATATTACACTTACGCAGAAACAAAAGATGGTGATATTTGGGTCAGCGCAACCGGCTCACTTGTAAAATATTCAACTTCAACAGGTAACTTAACTTCGTATAATAATCCTGATAATCCGGAAATACAAAAACTGATGAATGGTGCGGTACGTTTATTTGTAGATCGTTCTGGAGTATTGTGGATTGGAGCAAGCGGATATGGTATACTTAAATATGATCCGAAAAGAGAATTATTCGGAAAACACCACAAACCATTAATCAATTTTATGGTTGATGATTTATTTCGCTTTTCTGAAAAGACAAAAAAATATTTTAATCCGGCATGGATATGTCCACGTTCAATAATTCTTGAACCGGATAGTACATTATGGATTTCAGTAACTGATCGTGATATTGTTCATTATTCTCTAAAAGATAATAAAATTATTAAACGATATGCCGGACTTTTAGAATCAAGCTTGAAGAAGATTTATTCCGATTATAAAGGTTTACCTGCATTATGGCAAATGCAGAAATTATCCAATGGAGAACTATGGATCAGCACTCATAAAGGTGTTCTTAGATTGAATACAAAAGAAGATGGAAGCGGATTCAAGTTTCTGGGACTATACCCGGATTCAAAATGGTTTATAAATTCAACAGAATATCATGATATCAGTGCAATGCTTGAAGATGCTAATGGTGTTATTTGGCTTGGTACGCCTACTCTTGGATTGATAAAAGTTGATCTTGCCGAGAAGTGGAGACAAGCATGGAAGGATGTTCCGTTAAAAGCTGATAAAAAGGATTATTCAATTACTTACTTTCATTCTGATGTTAACAATCCGAACTCAATAAGCAACAACGCAATTCTATGTATTACTAAAGATCCTTTTAATAAAAATATCATTTGGATTGGAACAGACGGTGGCGGCTTAAATAAGTTTGAAACTTTTAAGAAGACTTTCACGCATATAACCGAAAAAGAAGGTTTACCAAACAATGTTGTTTACAATATTCTGCCGGATCAGAAGGGAAATCTTTGGATGAGTACCAACAAAGGAATTGCAAGATTTGATCCTACAACAAATAAAATCCGTGCCTACAACGCGCAACATGGCTTGCAGGATAATGAATTTAACCGGAATGAATCTTTTATCGATAAGCAAGGCAATTTTTACTTTGGCGGTATAAATGGCTGCAATGTTTTTAATCCCGATAATCTTGCCCCAAATAAAAACATTCCAACAGTTGTAATTACAGATTTACTTTTATTTAACAAAAGTGTTTTATTAAATGATGTTAACTCACCACTAAAGGAATCGATTACGCAAGCAAAACAACTAATTTTGGACTATACACAAAATGTTATAACCTTTGAATTCGCAGCGCTTGAGTTTACTGCGCCATTTAATAATCAGTATGCATACATAATGGATGGATTTAATAAGGATTGGATTTATTGCGGATCGAAGCGTACTGCTACTTTTACCAACCTCGATCCGGGTGAATACATCTTTCATGTAAAAGCTTCTAACAATGCTGGTATATGGAATGAAGAGGGAATATCATTAAAATTAATTATCACTCCACCATGGTGGAAAACAACATGGGCTTACATAGCCTATTTTGCAATGTTTTCTGCCGGTCTATTTTTGTTCATCGAATGGCGATCATATAAGATCAAAAAAGAAAATAGAAGGCTTGAAATTGTGGTAAAAGAAAGGACTCAAGAGCTTGGTGATTTGTATAACTTACTAGATTCCGAAATGGCTACTGCCGCAAATTACATCGAATCAATTTTACCGAAAAAGCTTGTATCACCAATAAAAACCGATTGGGAATTTATTCCATCTCTTCGTCTGGGCGGAGACTCATTTAATTATTACTGGTTAAATGAAAAGACTTTTGTTCTTTATTTGATAGATGTTAGCGGACATGGTATTGGATCTTCTTTGTTAACTACATCTATCTTTGACATATTGAAGACAAAAACATTGCCTAACACAGACTTTTCAAATCCGGCAATGGTATTAAATAACCTTAATTCAAATTTTGACATGGATGATCATGAGGGTAAATGTTTTTCATTATGGTATGGTGTAATTAATATAGAAACAAAAGTATTAACTTATGCAACAGCTTTTCATCCACCCGCACTTTGTTTTAGCGGTGAACAATTTGTGAAACTTGGCACAAAGGATATGATGATTGGCGCTATTCGTAATTATCGATATGATAATGAAACTTATAATCTTAAACATGGGGATAAAATTTATCTTTTTAGTGATGGGAGTTTTGAATTCGAGAAACGAAATGGAGAGTGTTTTAAATTCGAGGAGTTTGTGGATATTATTCAATCTTGCAATCAAAAAGAAAAATCTCTCCAATTCGTATGTTCCAAGCTAAAAGAAAATAGTATGTTAAATAAGTTTGAGGATGATTTTACATTAATAGTAATTGAATTACTTGCCACTTAATGTTTCATTTTTTTTTGAGCAGAACATGCAAAAAGATAAACTAATTTCACTTTTAATAAGCGCAAATAAATTAGCAGATAATCAACAGCTTGATAAATGCCTAACAGCTTTTTCCAGTAATTCAAAGTATTATGAAAAAAATGAAATAATTTTTAAGGAAGGTGATAAAGTTAATTCTGTATTCTTAATTGTTAGCGGCGAAATTTTATCAACTTATCAATCAGAAGTAAAAACATTTTGTGATAAGGAGTATTTTGGAATTGATGAAATAGTCAATAATAGTAAAGTAAGAAAAAGAAAAGCAATTGCGGTAAAATCATCATTGATAATTGAGTTTGTTGTTTATGAAAACAAAGGAAATGATTTTTCATTTGGAAACAGTACTATTTCTGCTAGTAGTTTAGTCAACACTTCACAACAACAAACAAAAGATATAGATGCCTTAGGACTATATATAGACTCGTCTTCAATATTTTCAAATGCAGAAACTAAAGGAATACTAATTGTCTTAATAAATCTAAAACGAGCCACTCTTGAGAATCCAAAAAATTTTATTACACACATAGAAAAAGCAATTCAAAATGGGCACAGAAGAATAATAATTGATTTACGAGCATGTGTATTAATTGATTCCACTTTCTTGGGTGCAATTGTAAAATCCTTGCGGTTACTCGTTGAAGCTAATGGAGAGATGGTGTTGGTATATGATAAGGAAAACCAATCAACTCTTTTTTTAATTACATATATGGACAAAGTCTTTTCCATATTTAATGATTTAGTAGAAGCTATCAATTCATTTTTTGAACTTCGTTGAAAAAATATTTATTAGAAGATCAACTCTGAATTCACAATTTTAGTCAAATACTAATCGAGAACAAGATATACCGGCTTATTAACTTTTCGCTAAAGCATTTTTGATTTTTTTTGGGTTTCATAATAATTAAAACCACAAAAGTAAATTTCTTGTTTTTGCAAATGGATTCTCATAAACGAAAAACATTTATCTGAGAATGGTGCAAAAATTAAATAAAAATGAAGGCACAATATTTGAAGGTATACTTTAATAATGATTATGCAGAATTTGTAAGACAAAAATAGATTTTTGTTTAGCAACACAGCAGTTAGTTTAGAAAACTCATTGATTAATAAACGGTTTTCCTTAAAGTGAATCGAATGCATACATCATCAGTTCATGTCGAAACTCTCTCCGACAAAATCGAAAGACTCACAAATCAATCTCCAATGTTATGTTACCAATGCGGAAAATGTTCTGCCGGATGCCCGGTAAGAAGTTATATGGATGATTCTCCAAATCAAGTAGTAAGATTTGCTCAGTTAGGATTTGATGATCAAGCTCTTCAATCAAAGACCCCATGGCTGTGCGCCGGATGTTTAACTTGCAGCTCGCGCTGTCCTCAAAATTTTGATATCGCGAAATTTATGGATGCTTTGAGGCAAATTTCTTTAGAAGAGAATGTTGAAATTGCTGAGAAAGATACTGTGGCTTTTCATAGAGCTTTTCTTAATCAGATTAAAAAATATGGAAGAGCTTTTGAATTTGGATTAGTTAGAGAGTATAAATTAAAAACACTAAACCTGTTTCAAGATGTTGATGTTGCGCCCGAAATGCTGTTGAAAGGAAAACTTAGTTTACTGCCTCACCAAATAAAAGATAAGAAGCAGATAAAGAAAGTTTTTGAGAAATAGATAAGGCATTCCCTTGAAAATAGGTTACTATCCCGGCTGCTCTCTAACGGGAACCGGAAAAGAGTACGATCTTTCGTTAAGAAAGATTTTACAAAAGCTTGATGTTGAGCTCGAAGAACTGAATGATTGGTCTTGCTGCGGCGCGACTTCTGCTCATGCAACAAATCATTTGATGTCTATTGCACTTCCCGCAATTAATCTTTCCATTGCAGAAAATCAAAAAATCAAAGAACTGTTTGCGCCATGTGCAGCTTGCTATAACAGAATGGTTGTAGCCAAACACGAACTCAGTGCAAATCCTCCTCTAGCAAAACAAGTTTCAGATCTAATCGAACGCCCGGTAAATTATTCAACAGAGATTATAAACATTGTTGAGTTATTTCAAAGAATCGGCGCCAATAAAATCTCTGAGTTGAAAACTACCAACCTTAGCGGAATTAAAGTTGCATGTTACTATGGCTGCTTGCTTGTTCGTCCATTTGATATTACACACTTTGATGATGCGGAACAGCCGACAACAATGGAAGAAATTATAAAAGCTGCCGGTGCCGAAGCTGTTGAGTGGAATTATAAAATGGAATGCTGCGGCGGTGCTCACTCAATTGCTCACAAAGAAATTGTTGTAGATCTCTCTAAGAAAATTTTAGATGATGCAAAACTTCATGGTGCAGATGTAGTAGTGGTTGCATGCCCGATGTGTCATTCCAATTTGGATATGCGCCAGCGTGCGATGAAAAACCACACGGAAATTCCGGTGTTGTACTTGTCGGAGTTTATAGGACTTGCTCTTGGTGTTTCACCAAAAGAGCTTGGTGTTGATTTGCATTTTGTCTCGGCAGAACCGCTGCTTCAAAAAGTAGGAAGGTCATCATGAGAATTGGCGTTTTTATTTGTCACTGCGGTGAAAACATTGGCAGAACAGTTGATTGCGCAGCTGTTGCTGAAACATGCGGTAGATTTCCCGGCGTTGCTTACTCGGTTGATAACAAATACATGTGCTCGGATCCCGGACAGAACATTGTTAAGAAAGCAATCAAAGAGAAAAATCTTGATGCGGTTGTAGTTGGTTCTTGTTCGCCACATATGCATGAAAAAACTTTCCGCAAAGCTTGTGCTGATGCCGGGCTTAATCCCTATTTATTTGAAATGGCAAACTTGCGTGAACATTGTTCTTGGGTTCACGAAGATAGAATTGAAGCAACAAAGAAAGCGATTGACTTAACACGCATCGCTGTAGAAAAAGTAAAGCGCAACAATCCTCTATCTCCAATCCGCGTTCCGGTTACAAAGCGTTCGCTTGTTATTGGCGGAGGAATATCCGGAATTCAAGCCGCGCTTGATATTGCAAATGCCGGATTTGAAGTTGTGCTAGTTGAAAAAGAGCCCTCAATTGGCGGACACATGAGCCAGCTTAGCGAAACATTTCCCACGCTTGATTGCTCGCAGTGTATTCTTACTCCGAGAATGGTAGAAGTTTACCAGCATCCAAAAATAAAATTGCTCACTTATTCCGAAGTTGAAAACGTAGAAGGATTCATCGGTAATTTCAAAGTAACAGTTAGAAAAAAAGCCCGCTCGATTGACGAAACAAAATGTAACGGATGCGGCAATTGCCAGCAGAAATGTCCAATCAAGAAAAAAGCATATAGCGAGTTTGAAGAGAACTTAGCATTCCGTCCGGCAATCTATGTTCCGTTTCCGCAAGCAGTTCCAAACATTCCGGTGATTGATAGAAGCGTTTGCACATATTACCAAACCGGCAAATGCCAGATGTGTGTTAAAGTTTGCGGGCGCGAAGCTATCATGTTTAATCAAGAAGACTCTTTTGTTACAGAAGATGTTGGCTCCATCATAGTTGCAACCGGCTACAAACTCTATACAATAGATAAGAAACCGGAAGAAAGCGAAATAAAAGGTTACGGCGAGTATGGTTACGGAAAATATAAAGATGTAATTGATGGACTTCAGTTTGAAAGAATTGCAAGTGCTTCCGGTCCAACCTCCGGAGAAATCCTTCGTCCGTCAGATAAAACTGTTCCGAAGAAAATTGTTTTCATACAGTGTGTCGGTTCTCGCGATGAAGCAAAAGGATTTTCTTATTGCAGCAAAATTTGCTGTATGTACACCGCAAAACACGCGATGCTTTACAAACACAAAGTTCACGAAGGTGAGGCTTATGTTTTCTACATGGACATTCGTGCCGGAGGAAAAGGTTACGATGAATTTGTCCGCCGTGCAATTGAAGAAGATCATGTTAAATATATCCGTGGAAGAGTTTCCCGCATATACGAAGAGAATGGAAAATATATTGTTAAAGGGGAAGACACGCTTAGCAATATGCCCGTTACTATTGATGCAGATATGGTTGTGCTTGCAACGGCTATGATTGCACAGCCTAACGCTGCAAAGCTAGCGCAGACAATTGGTATGTCTTACGATAAATATGGTTTCTATAATGAAGCGCATCCTAAACTTCGTCCAGTTGAAGTAAGCACGGCGGGAGTTTTTCTTGCCGGCGCTTGCCAATCACCAAAAGATATTCCCGAATCCGTAGCGATGGCATCTGCTGCTGCAAGTAAATCGCTTGTCTTATTCGGTTCAGATTTTCTAGAACGTGAACCAACTATTGCGAAAGTAAATGAATCTGTTTGTGCCGGATGTTTTTATTGCCAAAAAGTTTGCGCATACAATGCGATAGAAAAGAAAGAAGTAAAAGACCGAAACGGAAATGTTGTTAAAGTGATAGCTTATGTTAACTCGGGCTTATGCCAAGGGTGTGGCACGTGCAACGCTGTGTGTCCATCAAAGTCTGTCGAGTTGATTGGCTTTAACGATGAACAAATTTATGCAGAAATAAACGCTTTATAAACTTAGCGCCTCTGCGTCTTAGCGAGATATTTTTTCTCGCAAAGCCGCGAAGAACGCAAAGGAAAGAAAATGGAAGAAAAAAAGTTTGAACCAAAAATTGCGGCATTCGTTTGCAACTGGTGTACGTACACCGGAGCCGATCTCGCCGGAACATCGCGCTTGAAATATGCGCCAAATATCAAAATGATTCGCGTTCCGTGCACAGGAAGAATTGATCCGGTGTTCATCATCAAAGCGTTTGAGAAAGGTGCAGATGGAGTTTTAATTTCCGGCTGCCATCCAAACGATTGCCACTACAACACCGGAAACTTTCACGCGCGCAGAAGATGGATTCTCTTCAAAGAACTATTGGACTTTGTTGGAATTGATTCAACACGCTTGCACTTCTCTTGGGTTTCCGCTTCAGAAGGGAAAAAATTTGTTGATGTAGTTACAGAAGTTGTTGAGAAAGTTAGAGAACAAGGTAAGTTTGAAAAGTACGCAAAGATAAATGAGGAGTTTGTAATTCATGAATGAGCTTAGAGAAAAAGCTAAAGAGCTTCTTCAAAACGGAACGGTAAAAGTTGTTATTGGTTTCGCGCAAGGAACAACTCCTAACAGAACAAAACCATTCATTGCGCGCAATGTTGAAGACGCCGATAAACTCGTGTTCAATAAATTTTGTGTAAACAATCTGGCGATGTACCTAACGCGCAAAGAGTTTAAGCGTAATGGCGTTGTTGGAATAGTTGCAAAAGGCTGCGATGTAAAAGCCATCGTTCAGCTTATTCAAGAAAACCAAGTGAACAAGGATGATGTTTACATTATTGGAATGAATTGCAGCGGAGTTGTTTCCGATCTCGGTGAAGAGTTTAACGAAAATACTGTTGCTACTAAATGTTTGCATTGTTCAGTTCATACACCGCATCTGCATCACACTCTTTTAGGAACGCTGGAAGAAACACCAAAACGTGAAGACAAAAATTTCGCTTTGATGCAGAAAATAGATTCGATGACAGCAGATGAGCGTTTTGATTTCTGGGAAGCGGAATTTGAGAAATGTGTTAAGTGTTATGCTTGCCGCCAGGCTTGCCCAATGTGCTACTGCGAAAAGTGCATCGCGGATAAATCCGTTCCCCGCTGGGTTGAAAGCAGCGCGCATACACGCGGTAATTTTGCATGGAATATGATTCGTGCGTTTCATCTTGCCGGAAGATGCGTTGGCTGTAATGAATGCGAACGTGCTTGTCCGGCGGAAATTCCTCTTTCTCTACTAAATAGAAAAATGGACATGACCGCGAAGAAAGAATTTGATTACGTGGCCGGCATGAATTTGAATACACCAACTTTGGTTGGAACTTACGACGTAAACGATCGTGAAGATTTTATTAAGTGATATGTCATTCTGAGTCCCGATTTATCGGGAAGAAGAATCTCTATAAATAAGAGCTAGAGATTTTTCAATTTCAAAGACTTAAGAATGACAAGGAGAAACAGTGGAAGAAAAATTAATTAGCCAAGAAAATTTGAAAGCGCTTGTTGCGGATTTGATTCAAGCAAATCACATTGTCATCGGACAAGACGCGAAAGCAGTTGGATGGAAAAGGTTAATTGTTGCTGATGAAATTATTGTCAACAGTGAAAGTGTCCCGTCTAATCTTTCTTATAAAGAATTTGTGTTTGCTAAAGCAGAACCGATATTTTACTTCAGAAATAATAAAGACAATTATGATTTAATCGAACCCAGACTTGATGAACAAAAATTGGTTTTCTTGGGCGCTAAACCTTGCGATGCGCGTTCAATAGAAATTATGAGTCACGTTTTTAACTGGGATTACAAAGACAAATTCTACAATGAAAGGGCCGAGCGTTCAATTGTAATTGGTGTTGCGTGCAATTTCCAAGATGAATTTTGCTTTTGTACATCAGTTGGATTAGCTCCTACATCAGAAGCCGGCTCGGATTTGTCTCTTGTTCCACTTGATGATAAAAACTTTGCTCTTAAAATCATTTCCGAAAAAGGAAAAGAATTTATTCAGCCGTTTATGAATTATTTGAGCGAAGGAAATCCTAAAGTTACTTCGGAAGTTCTCTCAAAAATAAAATCGTCGGAAAAGAAATTTGAGCCAGCAAAAGTAAAAGAGTGGATTACAGCAAACTTTGAACACAAGTTGTTCGATAAAGTTGGCGAAACTTGTTTAGGTTGCGGTCAATGTGCGTTTGCTTGTCCGGTGTGTCATTGCTTTGATATCGTTGACGAAGAATGCGATTACACTTGCGGACGCAGAATGAAAAATTGGGATGCTTGCCAGTTTGGTTTGTTCACGCTTCATAGCTCGGGACACAACCCCCGCGAAACGCAAGGCAAACGTTACCGCCAACGCATCGCTCACAAGTTCAAATATTATCACGATAAATTTAGCGAAACACTTTGCACCGGATGCGGAAGATGCAGCCGCGGCTGTCCGGTTGGAATAGACATCTCTTTAATACTGAGTGAAACGAAGTATCTCGATATTAATAAGTAGGAGATTCTTCTCCCGCTTCGCGGGATCAGCATAAAAAAAGGAAACAAATATGTGCAGTAACAACATTTACAAACCGGAATTGATGGAAATAACCGACATCATCGAAGAAACTTTTGATACAAAAACATTTCGTCTAAAATTTCGCGACGAGAACATTGCTAAAAGTTTTTCATTCAAAGCCGGACAGTTTGGTGAGTACTCGGTTTTCGGAGAAGGCGAATCAACTTTCTGCATCGCTTCGTCTCCAACAAGAGAAGATTATATAGAATGTTCATTCAAACAAATTGGAAAAGTTACCACTGCGTTAAAAAGATTAAGCATTGGCGATACAATCGGTTTCCGCGGACCATACGGAAATTATTTTCCGGTAGAAGAAATGAAAGGGAAGAATGTTTTGTTCATATCTGGTGGAATTGGTCTTGCACCAGTGCGTTGCGTAATATGGAATACGCTCGATCTGCGCGATCAATTTAAGGACATAACAATTGTTTATGGTGCACGCTCTTGCAAAGATTTGGTTTACAAACGTGAGTTGAAAGAGTGGAAAGAACGGTCTGACATTAAAACAGTAGTAACTGTTGATCCCGGCGGCGAAACACCCGATTGGGATGGCGAGATTGGTTTCGTTCCCGCAATTGTTGAAAAAGTTGCGCCCAAAAGTGAAAATACTGTTGCAATAGTTTGCGGTCCGCCAATTATGATAAAGTTTACAATTCCGGTTTTACTAAAGCTGGGCTTCGCAGAAGAAAACATAATCACCACTTTGGAAAATAGAATGAAGTGCGGGCTTGGCAAATGCGGGCGCTGCAATGTTGGCAACGTTTACGTTTGCAAAGATGGACCCGTTTTCACTTACGCGCAGATGAAAGAGCTTCCGCAAGAGTACTAATCGAATTTGAAGAGCCTTCAACTTAGTTTCAGAATTTTCGATAATAACCAAAAATCGAAATTGCCATGCAGTCTATATCGAAAATCGGTTCGTTCACTTCTTTTGTCTGGGAGAAGAAACCGCAAGAAAAAATATTAACCGGCAGCGAAACCAAAAGCGATTCCGTTGAGATTTCCAATACTGCCAAAGTTTACGATAAGGTTGATAAGTTTTTGAATCTTGGCGATTCCGATAGACTAGATGTTGGCGAGCTTAACGAAGCCGAAAGAAAAGAGTTTCTCAAAATGCTTTCTGCCTTGATTAAAAAGGGAATTGTTGGCTACGAAGTTCTAGATGTAAAAGGTAAACCGGAAAAACATTTTGTTGATACTCAAATTGGGGATGAACGACTTAAAGGCGCTAAACTCTACAAGAAAAAAGATTTTTACATTCTTAGAAAGTAAGATTAACTAGCGTTCCGTTTTCTTTTCTCATAGTTGAATGATATGCAAGTGAAATTTGCTCTCTCAATAAGTCGGTTTGGCTTTTAGGCAGCAACTTGCGCGCCTTAACCGATGTTTGATTTGCTACAATATAAAATCCGGAACCGCTTTCTTCATCTTTTTCTTTTTCATCATACTCGTCAACTTCAGCGCTTTTACGATTCTCATTTTTAACGTCACTAGTTTTTTTTACTAGTTCTGTTTCATTAAATACTTTTGCTGTAGTTAACAGCGTCGCAACCGGCGTGTTGATCTGGTAACGGACATCTGTTAACTGCAAAAATTTACTATCATCTAGTTTTTCTGAAACAAGAAGCGATTTGGCTTCATCTTGTTTTGCCGGAGAAAAAAGCTTCTCGGAAAATTCTCTCCTTGTCTCTTCCGGAACAGATACACGTTTTGCTGCTAATTGTGTGTTAGCAACTTGTGAGAGACTATTTATTACCTCTAAAGACATCATTCATCCGAAAAAGTGTAAACTATTCCATTTCTATTATCGGTTTAGTTTAGAAAAAGTTTAATGTATTTCTCTAGCTTAACAGACCCGTCATCTTGATATCGTTTTTTGATGTAGAGGTTTAAGGCAATAATTCCTACATTCTAATAGAAAATTCTCAATAACTTTTTTGCGGGGCAGTAATGAAACTCCGGACAGCACTTCTCATAGCATTTTCACTTTCTATTTTTTCCAGATCGTTTGCACAACAGTTGAATTGGGAACAGATTGGACCAGATGGAGGAGTCTTTTCAACTATTCTAGCAGATTCTAAAGGAAATTTCTTTATTTGCGACGGCAATTTAATGTATAAGTCAACTAATAAAGGTGTTGATTGGAGTCTGGTGGATGTCCCACTGTTCGGAAATGAATATAGATCAATTGATAAATACTTTATTCACCCGTCTGGAAAGATTTTTGTTTTTGTAGATAATCCTTCTGCCAACGACTCTGCATATTGTTCGGATGTGAACGGGAAAAATTGGAATAGTATTGAAGCTCTTCCTCAGCAAATAAATTCAAAAGGGGATTTGTATGGAATAAAACCGAACGGTAGTTTAATGATTTCAAAAGATGATGGAGCAACGTGGAGTTCGCTTTCAAATTTTACAAAACCTATTTATAATTTCTATTTATATGATGATCAAAGGTTTCTTGCAGTTGCTTCAGATAGTACTATACTAACAAGCGTAGATGCCGGAAAGAGTTGGAAAATAAATAATCTTGGTTTTGGACTTCGGGATGCTCAGATAATTGAAGATTCAAAAAATAATCTTTATCTGCTAACGTACACCCGGTTTAGAAAAAGCACTGACTTTGGAAATACTTGGACGGAGATTAATTTTCCAAAGGCTTCTCCATTTTATCACGCTATAAAAAACCTTCAAGAGAAAGGAATAATTGTCGGAGAAGGCAACTCGTTTTATAAAAGTATGGATGAAGGAAAAACATGGAACATCGAGTGGACATTCAAAAATATAGTAAGAGATTTTCTTGTGGATAAAGCAGGTAACTATTTATGTTCGATAGATGCAGATGGTATTTATAGATTTAATTCATTCAGCAATTTATGGGAAAAGTGTAACCGCGGATTGTTTAGTTATGTTAGCCAAATAAACCACTTTGGCTCAAAATTATTTGTGTCACATTTTTCCAAAATTTTTAATAGTCCAGACTTAGGATTTAGCTGGCAGGATGTTTCTCCTTCGAATTATTTTTGGGGAGCAACTTTCCATCAATCTGGTGTAATCTCCGCATTTTTAATTGGTGCCCGAATAGTAATTTCTTCGGATGAAGGAAATTCGTGGCACGAAATAAATAATCCCGTACCGAATAGTCCGGTTGTTTTTAAAACAATTAGTAAAGAAAAGTTTTTATGCTATTCAATGGATAAGGACTGTATGTTTGTCTCAAATGATGCAGGCATCAGCTGGGAGAAAACATGGACTTATCCCGGCACTGAAATTTGGAATATCGCTAATCTCGAAATTCGAGATGAAAGCGAAATTTATTTCTCTATTGGACATAACATTTATAAATCTTTAGACCAAGGGCGCACTTGGCAGAATGTTCAAACCATGGACTATGAAATATACAATTTAAGTATCAGCCCTTGGGGAAATGTTTACGCCACAACTTCGAACGGGATTTTCGTTTCGTGTGTCGGTAAATGGAGTAAAATATCTTTGCAGACCGGCAGTTCAAATATTTTTTATTCGACCGAAGGAATGATGTTTGTCAATTCTGGTACGGGACTGTATCAAAGTTTTGATTATGGAAAGACATTTAAGAAAGCTGAATTGGGATTAACCAATCCAATTGGAATAGCCGATATAGTCGGAGATTATCTTTTTGTAAAGCAAAATTATTTACCGGGAATTTTCAAAACAAAGTTAGAATCTTCAAAAGCAACCGTTTTTTCTGAAGGTGATCTAGTTGACAATTATCCTAATCCATTTAACAGCGGAACGGTTATAGAGTTTTATCTTAAGAATGACGAGCCACTTGAGTTAAAAGTCTATGATATACTCGGTAGAGAAATTGAAACAATTCTTTCGGAAAATTTAACATCGGGATTGTATCATTATATCTATCAACCCAAAAATCTACCTAGCGGAGTTTACTTCTACAGAATTCAAACACCATCATTTTCCGAAACGAAAAAAATGGTTTACCTCAAGTAAGTTTAGCAATGGTGAAATTATGATGAAGTGGTTAGTCCGCTATTTTGTAGCGGACTAATTAATTATTGCTTTGTAAAATCTAAAGTGAGTAAAAGATTGCCAAACGTTTCGTGTGTATAAGGATAATTCTTGATTTTAAGCGTTGTGCCGGAAAGCGTGTAATCGTAAGTAGCGCTTGTGCCATCGGAAAATTTTAGAGTCAGTAGGGTGCTGGTAGTACTCCACGTTCCGGTATTGGTTTTGGTTCCGGTTCCGTCTGTGGTTGTCATCGTAAATGAATTGTCTTGATTAGCAACAATTGTCATTTGGGTACCGGCTTGCTCTGGTGTCATTTCTATTGGTGTAGTCCCAACCATAGCGCTTAGTTTGGTTAATTTCCATGTTCCAACAAAAGTACTGTTTGAACTTTCTGTTGGGTTATCATCCTTTTTGCAGCCGACGGAAATTATAATAACAACTAAAAAAAGCGCAGCAAGTCTTGATAGTTTTAATAAATTCATGGCTTAATCCTCTCGATGGTTATTGCTTTGACTGGTTTTAATCTCACGTATAAATCTAATTAGTATTTGTAAGTAGTTCAACTTGTTGTTGGAATCTTTTTTGTTCCTATCATTTTGCCTATTTTAGCATCAAAATTGAAATGAGCTGAGTGAAAGCTTTACTTCATAACAAGTAAATTTCCAATCACTATAAATTATCCCGATTTGAATATGAATACACAAGAAGTCGCTACTGAAAAGACCAAAAGTTCTTGGGGCTGGATTCCATCTCTCTATTTTGCTGAAGGATTACCCTTTGCTATTGTAATGTTTCTTTCTGTAATAATGTTTAAACGGATGGGAATCACCAACGCCGATATTACACTTTATACCGGCTGGTTATATCTGCCCTGGGTTATAAAACCATTTTGGGCACCTCTCATTGATGTTGTTGGAACAAAGCGAAACTGGATTTTACTGATGCAGTTAGCGATTGGTGTAGCTCTTGCCGGTGTAGGTTTAACAATTCCCGTTCCCGACTTTTTTCAATTCTCTCTAATTTTTTTGTGGATTCTAGCTTTTGCTTCTGCTACACATGATGTTGCTGTTGATGGTTTTTACCTACTCGGATTAAAAGAAAGCAAACAATCTTTTTTTATTGGATTCCGCTCTTCGTTTTATAAAATAGCTTTGGTAGTTGGGCAATTAGTGATAGTGTTGTTTGCCGGACAGTTAGAAAGTTTACTCTCACTTTCGCCTGCTGAATTTAGAGTTGTTGCTAATCCAAATAAATTTTTTGAAGAAACAATAAAAGTTGATTCCGTAAAAGCTAAAGAACTTTCCGGAATGTTGCGTCTTGTAGCAAAACCTTCTTACGTTGAAATCAGTACACGTCCAAAAACCCGTGAACAGATTGGTTTTTATAAACATTTCGCACAAAGTTTTAACATTATGAATGGCTTTTCTCGGGAGCAGCTTGAGCTGCCGGATACTTCCAACGTGCAAGATTTGACCGGAAATATTGGCATTGTAAAGTTTGTGCTTTCAAAAAAACCAAATGAGGGAAGCGAGTTTTTTATTAATGTTGATTTTCTTGAAGGACAAGATGGAATAAAAGTAATTGAAGGTAAAGACCTTCGCTTCACGGATAAGAATTGGGATAAGCCTGCATTTACTGTTCTACAACTCGATTCAAATGTGGCAAAGAAAACAGTTGCTATATTTAAAGCCCAATCGCAGCAAATTCCACTTGCTTGGACTATAACATTTATTGCTTTAGCCTCTGTTTTCGTTCTCTTCTTCTTTTATCACAGAGCAATTTTACCTGAACCGGATGATGACAAGCCTGCCGGAAACAGAAGAGTTTCTTCAACAGGAAAAGAATTCTTCCGTAGCTTTGCAAGATTTTTTGAAAAGAAAAAAATCATCGTCATAATTTTATTTTTACTTTTTTACAATTTTGGTCAAGCTCAGCTTGAAAAAATTGTAACAGTATTTCTAATGGATCCGAGAAAACTTGGCGGATTGGGATTATCAACCACAGATGTTGGTTTGGTAAACGGACTTGCCGGAACTGTTGCACTTTTGCTTGGCGGAATACTCGGCGGTTTACTAGTTGTCAAAAGGGGATTGAAACATTGGATGTGGGCAATGCTTTTCGCATTAACCGTTCCCGATTTAGCATATGTATTTTTAGCTTGGCTTCAACCGGAACAAACTTGGATAGTTTATGCATGTGTTGCTTTTGAATCGTTTGGTTATGGGTTTGGGTTAACATTTTATTTGATGTACATGATCTATATATCGACTGGAGAATACAGAACTTCGCATTATGCACTTGCAGCCGGTTTTATGGCGCTTGGAATGATGCTGCCCGGAATGATCAGCGGACTTATTCAAGAAGCCATTGGATATAAATTCTTTTTTGTTTGGGTGATTATTGCCTCTATACCCGCGTTCTTTCTTATTAAATACATCCCTCTCGAGTATCAGTTCGGCAAAAAGAAACTCATAGAAAATTAATTTCAGAATGTGCGTTTTGCGCAACTAACGCATGCGTACATTCGTCTTATTTCTAAACGATTCGGAGGAATATGAATTCCGAACATGTAATTGAAGTTCGCGGGCTCACTAAAAAATTTAGGAGCCTCACAGCAGTAAATAATCTCGATCTCAATGTTTATCGCGGAGATGTGTTTGGATTTCTTGGGCCAAATGGTGCCGGGAAGAGCACTACTATTAGAATGCTTCTCTCGTTGATTAAACCAAATGAAGGTTCGATAAAAATATTTGGAATGCCGCTGGAGAAAAACAGAAGCGAAATTCTCCGCAAAGTTGGAGCCATTGTTGAAAAGCCCGATTTCTATATGTATCTCTCCGCTTATAAAAATCTAGAAATTCTTGGCAAGCTTTCCGGAGCTGATGCATCTAAAAAGAAAATTATGGAAATGCTTGAGCTCGTTGGTTTGGAAAAGCGTTACAAGAGTAAGGTTAAAACTTTCTCTCATGGAATGAAGCAGAGGCTTGGAATCGCGCAAGCATTGCTTCACGATCCGGAACTGATAATACTTGATGAACCAACAACCGGCTTAGATCCGCAAGGAATGAAAGAGATTCGTGATTTGATTCTTTTTCTAAGCAAGACAAAAAATAAAACAATTTTTCTCAGCTCTCACATTCTTCGAGAAGTGGAAATTATTGCAACCCGCATGATTATTCTTAGCAAAGGAACAACTCAAGTTGAAGGAACGGTTGATGAGTTGTTAAACGTTGATAAAATGTCTGTCTCACTTGAAGTAGATAGAATTGATGATGCAGTAGTGGAAATCAAAAATTCAAAATGGGCGGAAGTTTACAAGACCAGTGTTAAAAATGAGATGCAATTTGATATGCTAAAAAGCGATGTTGCCGAATTGAACAGATACTTAAACGACAAGGGTTTTATGGTTGGTTCAGTTGTTCCGGTTCGTTCTCTGGAAGACTTCTTCTTAAAAATTACAGAAGGAGGTCAGAAATGATGACTCTAGTTTTTATAGAACTCCAAAAAATATTTAGGAAGTGGAGAACTTATATTGGCTTTATCGCTTTGTTCGGCATGACTTTGATTGTTCAGCTTGCACTTTATTTTACACAAGATGATTTTGTGCAGTCAACTACACGCAGCCTTAGCGATCAATTTACGCTGCAAGGAAATTTCTTTAACGGCTATGTTGTTGCGTATTTAATTCTGAACGCTATGTTCGTGCATATTCCATTCTTGATTGTACTTGTCGGCGGCGATCTTTTTGCCGGAGAAGCTACTGCCGGTACATATAGAATGCTGCTTACCCGGCCGGTTTCCAGGTTATCGTTGGTAACTTCAAAATATTTAGCCGGATTCGCTTACACATTCCTATTTATTCTTTTCTTGCTCGCAATTAGTCTTGGCGGCAGTTTAATTTTCTTTGGTTCCGGCGAGTTGATTGTCTTCAAAGAAAAAATAATTATTTACGCCCCTAGTGACGTTATGTGGAGAATGGCTTCGGCTTATGCGTATGCAGCTTTAAGTATGATGACTGTGATGGCATTCTCAATATTTTTCTCTTCGTTGGTAAGCAATGCAATTGGACCAATTGTTACAACGATGGCGGTAATAATTGTGTTCTTAATTCTATCTGCAATTCCGGTGGATTTTCTGCAAAATTTACGCCCTTACTTTTTCACAAGTCATTTAATACAGTGGGATGGAT
>JAZDFQ010000108.1:0-36874 GCA_043807765.1 Ignavibacteriota bacterium | reverse complement strand
AGCCTTCGTTGGCTGCTTGGGTAAACAAATCCACATTACTGATCTTGTTGGTGCGCATCAGATTCTCTTTTTTGTTTACTCTCTTACAACGCTATTATCATAAAAGTTTTTAAATTATCTATAATTTTTCAGCAGTCTCTAATTATTATTTGTCATACCAAGCGCCCGCTTCGACTAGTGCGAAGCGAGGAGCCGAGGCACAAAACATAAGACATGGCGCCAGCACTAATCCTACTTAAATCTTCCCCATAACGGTCTATGATCCGACAGATAGTATTTAACATAACCAGTAAACTGTGACTGCTTCTTTTTCTTCTCTTCAACTTCTTGCCAAAGTTTTTTGAATATAGCGCCGTCAAAATCAAACGTTCCGGTTTCGCTTGTGTAATGATGATTCAAATTCGGGAAGAAGGCTATCTGATCATACTGGAATACATCTGTTGTTCTCGATTTTGCTTCCGAAGGAAGTGTTGCGCCAATTAATGTGGAATGTTCTGTTAAGATCATTCCGAACTTAGTTAACGACTTATAAATCGGATCGTCCGGCTCCATGTGAGGCAGATTGAAATCGCCAAGTAAAATGATGTTTTCTTCCGCGTTATACTTTTGCTCTTTCTGCATTTTAGCCCATCTAGCAACGGCAAAAGTTTCCAACTGCCGTCTCTCCATACTTTTCTTAGAATCTTTTGCCGAGCCATAATAAAGGTGAACATTGGCCAAACTAAAATCTAAATTGTTCCAGTTGAAAGATTGAACAAACGGATTCCTATCGAACCCGTCGAACTTGGTTTTCACACCCTCAAATTTGATATTTTTCAAATCACTAACATAAGGTGCTACTTCACCAACCAACTCTCTGGTTTTAATTTTAGAGATATCGTAAATGAACACCATGCGCTCGTTATTGCCGGAAGCATCGGTAAATACGGTTGAATAATTATGACCAAGCAACGAAAGAAGTTTTTTAAGATCGCTAAGATTTTGCCGTACCTCTTGCAGTGCTACAACATCGAACCAGCTTACAATCTCAGCTATAAGTTTAAGATCATCATCTCTCCTCTGCTGAATGCCGAAGTTGGCAATGTTCCATGTGGCTAATAATAAATGTTCATCATCTTTAGCCGGTATTTGGCGCGCTTGCTTATGCTGACGGAGATTATCTATCTCCTCTTGTAAGTTGTAAGTGAATGCGAATTTTGGTTTTGGAAACGCGGGCATCTTTTTTCTCCCAGTTTAATTGAAATGTATTTATTAAAGAGGAATTGGAATGAACGTTTGTAACGACGTTGCCGCTAACCGGCAGCCCATAACAGCAATGCCGAATAGTTGAAACAACTTTTTATTTATAAATATGTTTCTTAGAACAGGCTACCTTAAAAAGCAACTGATATTTGTAAACACAACTATGTAATGACACAAATGCCGCCCTGAAAAACAGTCTACCCCGACTTGCCGGGGATGTACGTATTGAGCAGCGGGATATATGGCGTTTTACTCTCGCATTAATCTTTCTTGTAACAGTTTTTGCATATCTCTACGTCCATCTAATACACAATGGATAAAAACTACTTTTTCTATAATTTGATAAATAATGCGATATGGTTTATATGTTAGTTCTAAGAAATCACCTATACCAAGTAGGCTTAATTCTGGAGGGACATGACCACGATTGGGATATTCTTGAAGAGATAAACATTTTTCATACAATTTTGAGTATAATTTTTCAGCTTTTTCTTCTGAATCATTGAAGAAAACATATTGATAGATTTCAAATAAATCTTCTTCAGCAGAAGAAACAATATTAACTTTGAACTTCACGTTGTCCCCGTTTAAAATCATCTATACGATTTCGAACATTTACAAACGATTTTTCAAGTGTTTTATAATTACCCTTTTTGATTTCTCTTCCACTCAATGCAAGTATTTTTAATAGAGCAATACTCTCTTGTGTATTCTCATACACTTTAACATCTTGAAGAATAACTTTTGCTTCACCATTATGAGTAATGATTAATGTTTTCCGGTTTTCTGAAACATCCCGAACAACCTCAGAGGCATGGGTTTTTAGATAACTAATTGGTTTTACAGCTTCACTAAATTTCATTTTATGCCCTTTCATTTTGCGACTATAATATAGCCCTTATAGTAGTCTAAATCAATATCAACATTGGATCAACTCTCAAGCCTTATATCAGCGTTGCAACTAAACCGCCGCCAGAACAGCAATGTCGATATGAAAAGCTAATACCAATATTTATTAACATATTTATTTAACAGAACAACCTTACAAACAATGCTTACTTTTTTACCTAACCCTAAAATTTGAAAAATGACGCATTGAAAACGCGACGGGTGGAAAAGCTGGTTAGGCATAATTACTCAATTTTACTTTTTGATGTAGTAATCTCATAATTATATGTCTTCAAAAAGTTAATATCAATTATATCGTTAATAACAAAATATTGGAGAGACGCCACAAATGTTCCAATAGCTGTATTTGAAGCTTCGAGCATATCCGAGTAAAATTTATTGTAAAAATCTACTGAATCTTTAGTGCTAAATTGGCTAGCGAAATTTAACTCCCCATGAACATACCTAGAACGATAATCATACATTTTTTTAATAATCTTTTTAAACTCTTGACGTTCACCTAGTATTAATTGGCTCTTATAATCTAGTTGATTTTGCAAATCAGTATTTCCATCAGCATAAATTGCTTCTAGTCCAACTAATGACCATACTAAATCATTCAAATCATTTTCATAAAGTAAGGATTGATGGAATAAATAAGTAAAAGCATTAACTGCTCGTCCAATCTTAGAATCACTGACAATATCCAATGATTTGCTAAATTTCATTAACCAACAAAATGTTTTTTCAATATGAAGGTTTGATAATATGGGCCAGCCAATTTTATTTGCTAATTCTTTACCAAATTCTAAATCACTATAAATTATATCATAATCATTAACTTTTATGCCATTTCTAAACAATCTCCCTTCAAGAATATTTATACCGCCACAAAAAGAAAGATTGTGTGAGATTATCAAATCTATAATTCGTTTGTAAAATGTTTCTTCCGCGAAAAACTCATTAATATTTATATATTTCTTAGAATTTACAATCACTCCTTTATCACCAATTTCTGAAATATTATCTTCTTTTACATATGGAATATTAAATGTGCTAATTAATAAAAATGGTTTTACATCCCCCCTTTTCTCAAGTTTTTCATAATACTTTTTTTCTGCATCAATTAGTATATCTATTGAAGAGTTATCTATAACAGCGGCAGGATATGTTGTGTCAAATATTGGGAAATTAAAAATCATTTTATTATTCACAATATTATTAACAAGTGATTCATTCCCTTCGAAAATCTTTATAGCTAATATTGCAACTAATCTTACTTCCATAATTATTTATGCCTAACTATTAGTTAACCGCTATAAATTCACACTCTCGTGTGTCATTCCTATTACAATTTATTTAGTTAAATAAAAAACTACTTCCTTTCCAGAGCCCAAATTGCGCCAACTTCTTTACTGCTAAAATCAGCAGCGCGTTTATCAAAAGTCTTAGAAAAGCCGATTTCGATTTTGTTCTCGCCATTAAATTTAACTATACATAGTTGTGTTTGTGCAGCATTCCCATCTGAATCCGCAAAAACAAGATCTAGTTGAATTGGATCTGTAGAGAAATCAATTTTATAAGTCGGCCAGAACATGGCGGCACCAATTTCCCCGTTTATTCTGCCGCTTTTGCTTTTATAAAGCTCTGTCTGATTGTTCTTCAAGAATTTCAGCTTAATAATTTCACCATCGACAGTCTTGCCTTCCCATAATCCAATAATATCAACCGGCTTAGAAGCCGTGACTGCGAATGCTGTGACAAATATTAACACTACCATAAAAATGTTTTTAAATTTAGAAATCATAACAAGCTCCAAACATTGGTTCTTATGAAAGATTAATTAGCGAATCTTTTATCAAGTAACTGAAGTTACCCACAAGTTTAATTTTGTGACTTAGTGCCTTCGTGGCTCAATTTCTTTTTTTTGCCACCAAGTCACAAAGGCACAAAGAAATTCTAAAGTGAGTACTTCAGTTAAGTAAAGCATTTATCACAATGAAAAAGTTTATTTGTTACCGCCTTTAATTCAAAACTCATAACTAAAAACTAAGAACTGTTTTTCGGTTCCCCCGAAGTTGTTTAGAATGGAACCCGCCTTGTTGCAATGTGAAATTAGATTTAAAGTGTTGGAATGTCAATAGAAGCAATTGAGAATGGAGAATTACGAATTGAGACATGAAGAAACTGGAAGAAATGTTTTGCAGTTAGTATTGTGAATCGGCAGCTACTATAATTTTGGTTCAGTTTTCCCATAAAAAAATTTGCTAGGAGGATTGGTAAAACCCTCCTAGCTAGATTGCGTGTTACTTTTCTTTTTTCAAGAATTTAATTGATAAGCTGAATACAAAATAAACCAGCACAATCGCGCCAATACCAAAAATTGTATCACCAAATGCGCGCGACCATCTTAACGCATCCATCAATGGAGTTTGCAAAAACTCTGCACTTCTTGCATACCAATAACCATATTTAACAGACGCCCATGTTTGCATCAATCCTACCGGCAGCAGACTGATAGTAACCATTGCAAACAAACCGATATTTATTGACCAGAAAGAAAATTTTAACGCCTTCTCGCTCCATTCAATTTCGGGTCTAATTGCTCTTAACGTGAAAAGCATTAAGCCAATGCCCAGCATTCCATAAACACCAAACAACGCAGCGTGGCCATGAACCGGAGTTGTATTCAATCCTTGCATATAGTAAAGAGCAATCGGCGGATTAATCATAAATCCGAATAAACCGGCACCAAGCATATTCCAGAAAGAAACGGCTACAAAGTAGTAGATAGGCCATTTATATTTTTGTACCCATGCTTTTGATCTGGATATTCTAATGTTTTCCCATGCTTCATATCCAACAAAAATAAGGGGAACAACTTCCAGCGCACTAAAGACAGAACCGAACGCCAGAGCAATCATTGGAGTTCCGCTAAAATATAAATGATGAAGCGTTCCTATAATTCCACCCGATAAAAATATTGTTGAAGCAAGCAGTGTTGCGCTCGCTGTAGTTTTTAGACTAATAAGTTTAAGTCGTGCAAATAAGAATGCAATAACCACAGTTGCGAATACTTCGAAGAATCCTTCTACCCAAAGATGAACAACCCACCAGCGCCAGTATTCCGCAATTGCCAAGTTAGTGTGCTTGCCATACATAAGTGCAGCTCCGTAGAAAGAGGCAATCGCAACAGATGAGATTAAGAACAATGTCAGTATTTGTCGCTGATCGTCCTTTCTCTTTAATGCCGGTTTAATTGCTCTTACCATTAAAACTAACCACAGCAAGAGTCCAACAAAAAGCGCTATCTGGAAAAACCTTCCAAGATCGATGTACTCATATCCGCTATGTCCAAATAAAAACCAGCTGCTGTCCGGCATTAAATTCATAACACTTAACCACTCACCCGCCATTGAACCGAGCACAACGAACAAGAGAGCACCAAATAGAACATTTACTCCAAGCTTCTGATATTTTGGTTCAACGCCGCTTACAGCCGGTCCAATGTAAAGACCGGAAGCAAGCCACGCGGTTGCTATCCAGAATATTCCCAATTGTGTATGCCATGTTCTTGTAATTGTATAAGGCAAAAACTTTGCGAGAGGAATTCCGTAAAAGCCATTCCCTTCAACTCCGTAATGTGCAGTGATTATTCCCAAGATTATTTGAAGTAAGAATAAGCCGGAAACTATCCAGAAATACTTGATTACAGCTTTTTGAGACGGAGTTAAAACAGACCCAAGCAAAGGATCGTTTGCCGGTACATCTTCGAAAGGTTTTTCTTTTTCTTTTGAACCGTAATGCCAGATCATTCCGCCTATACCGGCAAGCAGCATTATAATACTTACGCCGGTCCAAACTACTGCTTCTCCGGTCGGTTTATTATCTACAAGTTCTTCGTGAGGCCAATTGCTTGTGTAAGTAATATCGTCATTCGGTCTATTGGTTGAAGCAGCCCAAGATGACCAAAAGAAAAATGCCCCAAGTTTTCTTAGTTTTTCTATATCTGTAACAGCGTCTTTGGGAATCGCATACTCATCTCTGCCATTCGAAAATACATCGCTGTAGTATTTTGTGTTTTCAGCTATGGCTTTTGCACGAACCGAATCAATCGTGATTATCCCGGTTGTTTTATCATAAGAATTTGTTCTGAACATTTTTGATAATCTAGATTGCAGAGCCGCTTGTTCTTCATTACCGAGCTTTGAATATTCTTTTCCGGATTCAGCTTGCGCCCAAGAATTCAAAACATATACAGCTTCTCTATGAAGCCAATCGGCTGTCCAGTCGGGCGCCACGTAACTACCGTGTCCCCAAACCGAACCAACTTCCATTCCTCCAAGCGCTTGCCAAATATTCTGTCCTTCTTGAATGTCATTTTTAGTAAGAACAACATTGCCTTCCGTAGTGAGAATTTTCTCGGGAATTGGAGGAGCCTCTTGGTAAATTTTAATTCCTATCCACCCTAAGATTGCAAAGGAAATAACTGTTACCAGCGTAAAAGCTATCCAATATTTTTTCATACTAACTCCTTATTATTTGTAAAACATATTGTTTAGAAAGTACCGTTAAAACTTTTCTCCCTTTGCTTCGCGAATGTGACTTCCAACCGATCTTATTCTCCCCCACATCGATACGAAAAAGACAAGCATACCAAGGACTTGGCCCAGAGCCGATATAAATAAAACGAACTTCACTATTTCATCCGGTATTACAAATGAAGAATATATTTGTGCAGTAAAACGTATTAGAACTGAGCCCGTCACATAAAGTAGCTCGCTAAAATCAATTCCGGTTTATATAGAGTATCATTTTTATCCGGACGCGGAAAAAACCATAACGCAACACCCATAATCATCATCATTACAGAACCGGAGAGAATAATATGAGTATGCGCTGAAACCATTTCTGGATGAGGCCATATGTTTAGATATAGTTTAGAAAACAACATATATACTCCGGTTAGTATTCCCAACAGTAGAAAGATGATACTCGTTTTTGTAAAATATCTTACGGTTGAAAACATGATGTCCCTTTCTAATTAAATATTAAGTAACTCTTCTTCCAGTTTGATAGCACGGGGAAACAAAATGTTATTCTCTAGATGAACATGCTTGTGCAAATCTACTTCGAACTCATTTAGTTCTTTATACAATACTTGGAATGTTGTACATGCATCTTCCGGCAGTTGATAATCGTCAGTTAACTCTCTCAATTTTTCTGTTGCACCGCCGGCAGAAACATGTTCTGCTTCCATCTGCCTAATCGGATTTTTTATTGTTCCAAATCCACCGGTTTTAGGCTTCTCATTAAATTTTTGAGTATCAACTAAATACTTTATCAATGGGAAAAGAATATTCTCCTCTTTCTTCATATGGCCATTCATTTCATTTGCGACTAAGCCAAAAACGTGCTGGACTTCCAATAAAAAGGGATATTTTTTTGCGTGAGCATTAATTACTTTTTCGATGTGTAACGTTATTAGCGGTATAGCACTCTTAACATAAGTATGGTGTGTATTAACTACATACTCAAAAAGAGCTACAAGTTCCCATTCATTGTAATTATGTTTTTCTGCTGAGCTTGATTGATAAACATTTTTTAATTCTTTGTAGAATTTAGGTATTGAGAGTTTTTTTTCATCTAGTGCCTCTTGGACACTTCTGTGGCCCTTACAGCAAAAATCAATTTTGTACTTTTCAAATAATTCTACAGCATGAAAATTCTCCGCAACTATATCTTTAATTTTCTTTTGCGGGAAATCTCCGGGCAAGTTTGTTAGTATAGTATTCATTTTATGACTCCGGCTTTTATTTTTTCTTCAATATTTATTTTGAATTAGATATATAAAGAACAATATGTCCTATTTTTAAATACTGATTATCTATACATTTAGCAGTAAGTATTTTTATATAGGATTTTTTATTCTGATTATAAAATAAGCTTTTTCGGATAGTCTGTCAAATTATATTTCTAGGAATAGTAGCACTGATGGGTGTCCGGTATATCCTATTCTTCACTATACTATAGAAAATATCTCAGTCGTTTTTTCTCATAATTAGCAGATATACAGTAAACGAAACAACAAAACCTACAAACCAAGCATAATCGTAGAGAAATCTTAAAGAAGGAACCAGTAAGCCTATTAAGGCTATAAAGACGCCGGATAGAAGAGCGTAAATTGCTTTTAGGTTAAAGCCGTTGGTAAACTCATACTCGCCGTTCCTTCGGTATAGATCAAGAACATTCAACTTCTTTTTCTTTATGAGGAAATAATCACAAATTAGAATACCGGCGATTGGTCCTAAGAAGCCGGAATAACCAACAAGCCAGCCAAAAATGTAGGCACTATAGTCAGAGAGTAGTTTCCATGGCATTATCATTATTCCAAGTACAGCGGTCATTAATCCGCCACGTACAAAAGTAATTTTCTTTGGATACAGATTGGCAAAATCGTTTGCCGGAGAGACCACATTAGCGGCAATGTTTGTTGTAAGTGTTGCAACCATCAGCGCTAGTAATGAGATTATAACAATAATGGGATTATTAAATTTTGTTAAGAGAATAACCGGATCCCAAATTGCCTCCCCAAATATAACTACGGTAGCAGAAGTTACAGCTACACCTATAAATGAATACAAAACCATTGAGGGAGGCAAGCCAATTGCTTGTCCAAGCATCTGAGCTTTTTGACTTTTAGCATATCTTGAAAAATCCGGAATGTTTAACGAAAGAGTAGCCCAATATCCAACCATACCGGTAAGTGAAGGAATGAAAAACTTCCAGAACTCTCCAACAGTTTGAAATTTGCTTGGTTGACTAAGAATTGGTCCCCACCCGCCTCCTTGGACATAAGCCCATACAAGAAGAGCAATTCCAACAATTAAAAGAAACGGAGCTCCAAGTGCTTCCAATCTTTTAATGGATTCCATTCCCTTCACAATAAAATAAACATTCATTGCCCAAAAGATTATAAAGCTTACTGCCGAACTTAAATTCCAAGCTCCCCATTGTGGAATGAGAACACTAATAAGTGAATTTAGAGCTTGACCGCCAATCCAAGTTTGAATTCCGAACCAGCCGCAAGCAACAATAGCGCGGAGAAGTGCCGGAACATTTGAACCAATTGTACCGAACGCCCCACGCGCAAGAATTGGAAATGGAATTCCATATTTAGTACCGGCATGTGCGTTTAGAATCATAGGAATTAAAACAATAGTATTGCCTATCGCTATTGTCATTAGTGCTTGCCACCAATTCATTCCTCCGGCAATCAATCCGCTTGCAAGCATGTAAGTAGTTATGCAAACGCTCATACCTATCCAGAGCGATGCGATGTGATACGTTCCCCAGCTTCTTTCACTAATCTTTGTTGGAGAGAGATCCTTATTAAAAAGTTTAGTATCTGTAAGAGTGGATAAATTAGTTTCAACCAAGCCTTCTGAAAAGAATTTTTCCATAACAGCCTTTCTTTGATATTTTTTTTATGCTTTAGTAAAAACTAATCAATTACAACTTTGTATGGATATCTCTCTTTACAAAATTTCCTCTACCCTTTTTGCCAAGGAATTTTTTGTTTTCAACAATTACTTCCCCTCTAGAGATAACCAATTCAGCGTCCCCTTTTACTTTCATTCCTTCAAACATAGAATAGTCAACTCTCATGTGATGGGTCTTTGCTGAAATTGTAAGTTCTCTCTGTGGATCCCAAATTACAATATCTGCATCGGAACCGGGTGCAATCGTTCCTTTACGCGGATACATACCAAATATTTTAGCCGGATTTGTAGATGTGAGTTCAACCCATCTATTCAATGAAAATCGTTTATCGTTAACGCCGCCTTGATAGATCAAGTGCATTCGGTTTTCTAGTCCCGGTCCACCGTTAGGAATTTTTGTAAAATCATTTTTACCTAATTCTTTCTGGCCTTTAAAATTAAATGGACAATGATCCGTAGAGACAACTTGAAGATCATTATGCTGTAATCCGTTCCAAAGTTTTTCTTGATTCCACTTTTCCCTTACCGGCGGAGAGAAAACATATTTAGCGCCTTCAAATTCCGGTTTCGAAATGTCATCTATTGATAGGTACAAGTATTGAGGACAAGTTTCAGCGTAAACCGGTAGACCTTTCCATCTAGCTTCACTAACTTTAGTTAAAGCATCGTTACAAGTAAGGTGAACAATATAAATTGGACTTCCGGCCATTTCTGCCAAAGCGATTGCTCTGTTAGTAGATTCACCTTCTGCCGCAGCCGGTCTGCTTAATGCATGATACAACGGAGATAAATTTCCTTTAGCAACAGTTTCCTTTACAATGTGATCAATCACCATTCCATTTTCCGCGTGCATACAAACCAAGCCTCCGTTTTGAGATGTCTTTTTCAAGGCTTTGAATATTGTAGCATCATCAACCATAAGCACATTTGGATACGCAAGGAATAGTTTGAAACTGGTAACACCTTCCGCAATCATATCGTCCATTTCACCTAAGCGTTCATCGGGCAAGTCGGTAATAATTATATGGAATCCATAATCTATGCAAGCTTTTCCTTCGGCTTTGCAGCGCCAAATGTCCAGCCCTTCTCTCATACTTTTTCCTTTAGGCTGAATTGCAAAATCAATTAATGATGTTGTTCCGCCAAAAGCTGCCGCGATTGTTCCGGTTTCAAAATCATCGCTTGATGTAGTTCCGCCGAAAGGCATATCCAGATGCGTATGAACATCGATACCGCCGGGGATAACATACTTCCCTTTAGCATCAATCGTTTTATCAGCTTGAATACTAAGCGAAGTACCGATGGTTGTAATCTTTTCATTCTCGATGTATATATCGGCTATGTAATCTTGCTCTGCCGTAATGATTCTTCCGCTTTTAATTAGTACAGACATTTCTACCTCGATTCAAGTATTTATTTCATTTTATTAGTTTTTCTTTTAGCAGAATAATTAGTTCTTGGTTCTTCAATTTTGAAACCATAAGTACGTTTGGATTTTTCTGGTGTTTCCATTAATTGCCGAATAGCTTCAACAATTGCTTGAATATCACAATCATGATTAACGATTTTCCGTTCAAGCTCGGTTAACCTTTTGTGAAGTTCACTATAAACAACAATACTTTTTCGGATTTGCACAAACGCACGAACAACTAATACACTCATTTGAACAGCCTTACTACTATTCAAAATATTTGCGGCCATAATTGCACCATGTTCAGTAAATACAAAAGGAAGTTTCCTTCTACCACCTCGCACCGGGTTTGATGTTGCAATTTGCAACATCAAATGTTCAAACTCTTTTTTGGTAAGAGTAAATAAGAAATCATCAGGAAATCTTTCCTTGTTTCTTTTTATTTGCTGGTTTAATCTAGCTGTAGTCACTCCATATATTGCAGCAAGATCACTATCAAGAATAATTTTTTCTCCGCGCAGAGTAAAAATCATTCCTTCGATGCGTTTGTATAAGGCTAATTGCGCTTTGGATATTTTGCTCTTAACCATGTCTATCTCAGAAAGACTTGTTAATGAATTTCAATGCCATACTTATGTTGAAACTCCGCTAGGTTTTCCCATGTCATAGGAATTCCGCTTTGTTTAAACTCTTCTGTTAACTGATTCCATGTTTTCGATGCTGAACCGTCATCAATTCGAACCATTGAAATACAATTATCTACCGGACAAACTAATGAGCATAATGCACAGCCAACACAATCTTGTTCGCGTACTTCGGTTTTGGTTTGCCCGTTTTCATGAGTTAGATCAATACATTGATGAGCAGTATCCTCACAGGCTATGTAGCATAAATTGCAGTGAATACATTTCGATTGATCAATTCTAGCAATCGTTCTGTTTAGCAAATCAAAATTACCAAAATCATTTATGCGGGGTAAGGATTTCCCTCTAATCTGATCCAAAGAAGTTATTCCTTTCGACTCCATCCAGTTAGACATTCCGTCAATCATATCTTGAACAATTCTAAAACCGTGATGCATAACTGCAGTACAAACTTGCACGCTTGATGCGCCAAGCAAAATAAATTCTAAAGCATCCCGCCAATTACTAATTCCCCCAATTCCGGAGATTGGAAGATTAACTTCTTTATCAAGAGCAACTTGAGAGAGTAAATGCAGTGCAATTGGTTTTACTGCCGGACCGGCATAGCCGCCGTGTCCGCCCAATCCGCCAACGTTCGGTTTCAATTCGAATGTATCAAGATTAACACCGATGATACTGTTAATTGTGTTGATGAGAGAAATTCCGTTTGCGCCAGCAGCTTTGGCAGCGCGTGCCGGCAATTGAATATTACTGATGTTTGGAGTAAGCTTTACAATAACCGGAATTGTAGAAACTTCCGTAACCCATTCTGTAATCATCTTGCAATATTCCGGAACTTGACCAACAGCGGCTCCCATTCCACGTTCACTCATTCCATGAGGACAACCATAATTCAGTTCTATTCCATCACAGCCGGTATCAATAGTGCGTTTAACAATGTCATGCCATGTTTCTCTTTTTGATTCTACCATTAAAGAAACAACGACTGCTCTATCGGGCCAAAGCTTTTTTGTATCGGCAATTTCTTTGAGATTGACCTCAATTGGTCTATCACTAATAAGTTCTATATTGTTCAAACCAAAAATCTTTTGACCGTTGTAATCTAATCCGCCGTAACGGTTAAAGACGTTCATCACCGGTTCCCCAATAGTTTTCCAGACAGTTCCGCCCCAGCCTTGTTCGAATGCTTTACAGTTTTGATAACCGGAATTAGAAGGAGGCGCTGATGCAAGCCAGAAAGGATTTGGAGATTTTATTCCAGCACAATTAACAGAAAGATCAACCATTGTTAGTTTCCTCCTTTCGCAGGTGATAAATATTTATCAATACCGTGAGCTGCTTGTTTACCATCGTAAGCAGCATTTACAACTTCTTTGCCTCCGTTAATACAATCACCTCCGGCAAATATTTTGGGATTTGTAGTTTGAAAAGTATGTGAATCAACGATAACACAGCCCTCTTCATCAAGATTTAGATTTGGAATCGTGCTAAGAAAACTTGACTTAGTTTCTTGCCCAATAGCTTTAATAATCATATCAACTGGAATTGTGAATTCGGAATCCGGTATTGTAACTGGTTTTCTTTTTCCACGTTTATCTGGTTCACCAAGTTTCATTTTTACACACTCAATTCCTTCAACAGACTCTTTACCGATAATTCTCTTTGGAGAAGTAAGGAAATAGAAAGCAATTCCATCTTTCTTTGCAAGATCATATTCAAAATCGTAAGCAGACATTTCAACATCACTTCTTCGATAAATAATGTAAACTTGTTCAGCGCCTAACCTTTTTGCTTCTGTTGCTGCATCTATCGAAGTATTACCGGCACCAATTACTGCAACTCTCTTACCAACCGGAACATCTTGCCAATTTTCCGATTTAACTTTTTCTATAAAATCGAGTGCGCCAACTACACCGGATAATTCTTCTCCGGGTATTGATAACTGCGGACTTTCACCTAAACCAACTCCAAGAAATACTGCATCATGCTGTTTCAAGAGTTCATCAACTTGAAATGTTTTCCCAATCGTAACTTCTGTCTTCAGATTTACTCCAAAACTTTTTACTAATTCAACTTCCTTCAAACTATCTTCTCTTCTCATTTTGTATGGAGCGATTCCCCATGTGTTCAATCCGCCCGGGATTTTGTTGGTTTCATAAATCGTAACATTGTATCCCAGCAGAGCAAGTTCTGCACTGCATGCTAATCCAGCTGGACCGGAGCCAACAACGCCAACAGATTTTCCATTACCGGGTGCTATATCAAAAAGCTTTTTCATTCCGGTTTCAAAGTATTTATCTATTACAAAGCGCTGAAGTCTGCCTATCTCAATTGGTTTTTCTCCCTTGGCATTATAGACGCAAGCTCCTTCACACAGCATTGCTACCGGACAAGCTTTTGCACAAGTGAGCGGAACCCAATTAGATTCATAAATTGTTTTTGCCGAGCCAAATAAATTTCCGGAAGAAATCTTTTTGATAAATGTTGCGATATCAATGTGAGTCGGACAAGCTTTCATGCAAGGAGAATCGTAGCAGTAGAGACAACGATTTGCTTCTGCAGTAGCTGAACTTTGAGTAAACGGCGGATGCAGATCAGAAAAATTTTTCTCGTATTGTTCACCCGCAAGTTTTGGAGCGATGTTTTTCATATTTATTTCCAATCTGAACAGTGAAATAGAACAATTAGCTATTTAATGCTTCATCAGCTATCAGCAAGCATTCATCAAGTTTTTCAACGGCGAAATCAATTTCTTCTTTGGTAATAATTAGTGGCGGAGCTATAACAAAATGGCTAACCCACGATTGAACATAAACACCTCGTTTCATCATCTCAGCCGAGATTTTATCGACCAGCAGAGGTTTTCCGCTAACTTTATCTTCTTTAGTGTTGAAAAGCTCTTTTGTTTTTTGATTCTTCACCAATTCTACTGCATAAAAGAGTCCAATACCGCGAACATCACCAATCGATTGATGACTAGCTTTCAATGCCTTTAGTTTTTCACCAAGATATTCACCCATTTCAACTGCGCGCTTTATTAAATTATTATTTCGCAACTCATTGATCGCTGCTATTGCCGGTGCTAATGTTAACGGATGCGCTTCATACGTATGTCCGTGAGAGAAATAATGATCGTTAAAATAGTCGGCTATTTTCATCGTCGTTGCAGTTAACCCAAGAGGAACGTAAGCAGAAGTAATTCCTTTTGCAGTTGTGAGAATATCTGGTTCAACATTCCAATGATCAACCGCAAACCACTTTCCCGTTCTGCCCCAGCCGCTCATTACTTCATCGGCAATAAGTAAAACGTTATTATCATCGCAAATCTTTCTTAATCTCGGCAAGTATTTTTTTGGCGGAATTAATACTCCATTTGTACCAACAACTGGCTCCAGAATAATCGCCGCAACATTGCTCTCATTTTTAATCATGTGCTCAATGTAATTTGCACAAGCAATTTCACATTCCGGATATGAATGATTTAACGGACAGCGATAGCAATTACATTCCGGCGCAAAGATTACTCCATCAATCTTTCCCGATGGTTCAACAGCCCACCTTCTTGGGTCTCCGGTTGCGGCAATTGAAGCTGCGGTAGAACCATGATATGAATTATAACGGGAAATAATTTTGTATTTGCCGGTATACATTCTTGCAATTTTAATTGCAGCTTCATTTGCCTCTGTTCCGGATGTAGAAAAATAAAATTTCTCTAAACCCTTTGGTAATACTTCCAATAATAGTTTGCTTAACTCCGCACGAACATCTGTTGCAAAACCGGGTGCGGCATAAGGGAGCTTATTGGCTTGATCAATTATTGCTTGAATAACAGCCTTGTTTTTATGTCCAAGTGTAACGCACATCAGTTGTGCAGAAAGATCAAGATATTTTTTCCCGGCTGCATCGTAGAAATAACAGCCTTCGGCATCTACTACATTTAGCGGAGTCCAGTTTTTTTGATATCTCCAAGTTCCATAAGTATGCTTGGCAGTAACTGCAACAATTTCTTCGGGAGTCAAGGGGCACCTCTATAATAAAACGACTTTTGAAATAAGAACTAAGTAGTCAGTAATAAGAATTCTGATTATTTCTGAATATCCGTTATCGCTCCATAAGTTTCCGGTCTTCTATCTCTATAAAACTGCCAAACGTTTCTCACTTCAAGAATTTCATCTAGATTAAGATCAGCTACAACTAGCTCATCTTTATCTCTGCTTGCTTGAGAAATAATTTTCCCTCTGGGACTACAGAAATAACTTTTACCATAGAATTCACCAATATTCCAAGGAGCTTCTGTTCCAACGCGATTTATTGCCCCAACAAAATATCCATTAGCAACTGCGTGAGCCGGTTGTTCTAATTCCCACAAGTATTCCGAAAGCCCAGCCACAGTCGCCGAAGGATTGAAAACAATTTCAGCACCGTTTAATCCAAGTACCCTAGCTCCTTCCGGGAAATGGCGGTCGTAACAAATGTAAACGCCAATATCCGCGTAAGCTGTCTTGAAAACCGGAAAACCAAGATTGCCCGGCTTGAAATAAAATTTTTCCCAGAAACCGGGATCGCAATGAGGAATATGATGCTTGCGGTATTTACCAAGATATTTTCCATCGGCATCAATCACGGCCGCTGTGTTATAATAAACTCCTCTAATTTCTTCCTCATAAATAGGAACAACAATTACCATAGAATGTTTTTTGGCAACTTCTTGCATTAGCTTAACAGTTGGTCCGTTAGGAATGTTCTCGACTAAAGAATACCATTTGGTCTTTTGCTCAGCGCAGAAATATGGACCATAAAAAAGCTCTTGCATACAAAGTATTTGAACACCTTTTGCAGCGGCTTGATCAATCATTAACAAATGTTTTTCAATCATGGATTGTTTTACTTTTTCGATAGGCTCTTCAGATGAGATTGAAAGAGTTGCCTGAATTAAACCGCCCCTTGCTATTCGACTCATAATCGTACCCTCTTCTTATTGTAAAAAAGTATAAAGTATGTAGTAAGTAGTTATCAGTAACAGAATTTTTCGGGCTGATTGATCATACTATTTAACATCTTACCTACTTCATGATATTTTGTCAGTAGTTTACTTCGTCGCTCTTCGTTTATATAGTGATGATTATATGAAAAATCAATCCATACTTCAGTCTCACCGGTTTCACCCGCTGAATCTGTTAGTTTGCTAATAAACAATTTAGGATATCTTCTTCTATACCAAGCCTCAGCAATATTTGCACAAACGGATCTCGAAGATCGTCTGATTTGATCTACTAAGGAATACTTTTCTTCTTTTGGAAAACTCTTACTTAATTCAAATATTTCCAAAGCAAGTTGATATGAAGTCTGAAAGACTATCAAATCCTTATAGCCTCTGTATTCTTTAACGTTACTCATATTCCAACTACTTACTAATTTCTATTTTCTTGATACTATTTATTAACTCATCCAGTTAATTTGCGATTCCGGGTTCCACTTTACTGTAGTTTTTTTCAGCTTAGTCCAAAACTCAATCGAACTCTTGCCGGTAATGTCACAAGTTCCAAACTTGGATTCGTTCCATCCGCCAAAAGAGAAAGGTTCGCGCGGAACCGGAACACCAATATTGACGCCTATCATTCCCGCACTTGCTTGTTCACTAATATATCTCGCCATTCCTCCACTTTGCGTGAATACTGCGGCAGCGTTTCCGTATAATGAACTTTGCTGAATTGAAAGAGCTGTATCAACATTATCCGCTCTAATTATTGCAAGCACAGGTCCAAAAACTTCTTCCTTTGCGATTCTCATTTCCGGTTTTACATGATCTATTACAGTAGGACCCACATAAAATCCATTTACTTTGCCAGAGACTACACAGTTTCTTCCATCAAGAAGAATCTTTGCACCGGCTTGTTCTGCTTCTGTTATATAGCTTTCAATCCTCTCTTTAGCTTGAAGTGAAATAACAGAGCCGAGATTTTTCCCGGGAATAATCTTTTTTGCTTCTTCAACCAGTTGGGTAATGATATGATCGATATTTCCAACTGCAACCATTGCAGACGCGGCCATGCATCTTTGTCCGGCACAACCAGACATTGATGCAGCTACATTAGATGCTGTCATAGCAACGTTAGCATCGGGCAGAACAATAAGATGATTCTTAGCACCACCAAGTGTTACAGCTCTTTTGAGATTTGAAGTAGCACGGATATAAACAATCTTAGCAACTTTTGTAGAACCTACAAATGAAACTGCTTGAATACCGGAATGATCGCAAATAGCTTCAACAACTTCTTGTGCGCCATGAACAACATTGAAAACACCATCCGGTAAACCGGCTTCTTTTAGCAGTTCAGCAATTTTGTTAGCACTAATTGGAACATGCTCTGACGGTTTTAGAATCATGCAATTTCCTAATACAAGCGCATTTGGAATTGTCCAGTTAGGTACCATATTGGGGAAATTAAAAGGTGTAATACACGCAACAACACCAACCGGAAAGCGTTCCGACCTGCATTCAACTCCTCTGCTAACTTCCATAACTTCGCCAGCAGCAAGCTGCTCAAGTGAGCATGCGAACTCAGTTACTTCAATGCTCTTTTCTATTTCTGCTATACTCTCGGAAATAGTTTTTCCATTTTCTTCATGGATTAATTCAGCAAGTTCATTAGTGTTTTTTTCGAGCAGTGTTTTGTACTTGTAAAAAACTTGAGAGCGTTCTTTGATTGGAGTTGCAGACCACTTAGGGAATGCACTTTGAGCAGATTGTACAGCTTGATTTACAGCATCCATTCCGGATATTGGGACAGTTGAAATGATTGATCCATCTAACGGTGAAATTACGTCAATAGTTCTTTCACTTCCCTCGACGGCTTTACCATTGATAAAATTTTTCAAAGAAGGGTACTTCATTTGACCCTCATTTCTATTAGTGAGATAATGTTCTCTCTTACACTTAGAAAATATCAATTAAATATGAAGAATGAAAGATTTTTATACGATAATTAAATGGCCTTAGATTACCTTCTATATTGATTTCCGAGTAAACCCAATGTTATAATCGGAAATAAGGTTAGCGAATTGTTAGTATTCTATCGAACCCGGTTATCTTGAAAATCTCTTTAACTGTATCATTTAATCCCGAGAATTCCAATATGGTACCGGCTGCTGTTGCTTTTTTCTGAGCAGCAATTAATACTCTTAAACCGGAGCTACTGATGTAGCTAAGCTCTTTCATATCAAAATAGATATTAAATATTCCTTCAGAGAATATTTGATCCAGCTCATCTGATAATTGAACACTATGGTAGGTATCCATAGATCCTTCAATCGAGAGAGCTACATTATTATTTAGAACTGATTTTGTAATTGTCATCTCATTCCCACAATTCAGTTATTATAAATTTGTTGAGCCTCTTAAAAATACGTGCAGAAAATAATAACATTCTAAAGTAACTACCACAAAGGCTACACGAATTAGATATGATAGATCACTTTTAAATATTCTATTTTTCAACTCTGAATACATCCACTAGAAGTTACTCGCAATTTACTCACTCCTACTGTTGTGAATTTATTACTACTAAATTATAACCGTTAATCACCACTCAAGTTTTTTATGTACTTTCAATGAATAAGCAGCAAGGAAGTAGAATCAAATACGAACCTTGCGGCGAATAATTATTCATACAATGTAACCGATAACCATAAATGCCATTGTATAAGAAGCTAGTTGCAAAAAGAATGAAATGTCAAGATTTTTACCATACATTCCGATTGTATCTCCGCCGCTATTACTTCAGCAATAACATTTTTCTAGATTCAACTTTATTATTTGTTCTAAGTACACAAAAGTACACACCGCTGCTTAAACTGCCGCCATCAAATTTTTCTGAATAAACTCCTTCTTTCTTTTCCCCATTTACTAAAACTGCTAGCTCCTTTCCCAATACATCTATGATCGACACCTTAACATATGAATCTTTATTTAAAGAGTATTCAATTACAGTGGAAGGATTAAAAGGATTGGGATAATTCTGCTTGAGCCTATAGTCATCGGATACTATTCGCACGTCCTCATTAATACTCGTAGTAATGTCTGCTCTTTTTATTCTCCAAAGACCATCGTTGCTATTGGCGACGTAAAGATACTTTTCATCCGGATGTGTCCAAGAAAAATTTCTAACCGTAACCGGAATTTCCATCTCCCGGAATGTTTTTCCCCCATCATGAGAAATCATTATTCGATCTACTGAAGAAGAATATAGTACACTGTCCTTGTAGCTAAGTGATTTTACAGAACGGCGCTCATAAGAAGGGATTGTTAATCTCACCCAATTCTTGCCCATATCTTTTGATACCACAATACCGCCATCTGATTGTGGCGGTTCACTTTGAAAGCCACCCGAGTAGTATATTCCGGCAATAAGTAGAGAATCTACTTTCGCTGATGAAACAATATATGACCCAATGTAACTATTCGTTTTTATCCACTTCTCGCCACTGTTTGTTGAAATGAAAACACCATCAATGGTGGTTATGTATAATTCATTATTCGATGCTATAAATGATGTTACATATAATCCGGAAATTCCATTGTTAATAATTTTCCAGTTTTTCCCTCCATCTTCTGATTTATAAATATCTACTGCCACACTCGGAATTACATATAAAACTCCGGAGTCACTTCTTACATTGCGTATTTTTTTGTTATCAAAAATTGAATTTAACAATTGCCAAACATTACCAGTCAGTTTGGAATAATAAACTCCTTTATTTGTGGAAACGTAAATTATATCTCCATCTATCATGAGGTCGTTTATCTTAGCATCCGCGACATTGATGTTAAATAATTCCCAACTTCCGCAGTTATCAAATGATCGCCAGATATTCTCACCTGAACTTACATAAGCACAAGTATCGCTCACCGCAAATGAAGAAGGTGATGTAACTGGACAACTTGTTTTTTCCCATTGTGCAAAAAGGCTGGTTAAGTTATTTATAAAAAAGAGTGTTATTAATAAGAAGCTTTTCTTATACCTAAAAGAGTAATTCATAATTCCCCTTTCCTAATAAAGAGTTTCTATGGCAAATTTATGTACTTAAAAAACATAAAGCCACACTACTATTTGTTTTTAATGTTTCATGTTGCTTTTAACATAGTTTGGACATCATTTAGGGATAGATATCTGCTTAACAATTAATTCATGAATCGACTGCATCGATTTAACTGCCTCGTCATAACCACGCTTAATTATTTCCGTACCTTTATAAAACTCCAGCATATCATAATCTTCTATTTTCGGCAAGATAAGAACATCAGGCTTCGAATGAAGAAGTCGCTGTTCAATCAAACTGTTTGTACTTATTGCAATTGATTGTAAAAAAACATTCAGCAATGTAAGCGAGTATACTTCGGTTTTAACAGCAGACTTTTTCTTAGTTGTTTTATCGATACTCGCAGATAACCGAAGATTGTTATTCAACATATTTGAGAACATTTCCGGCAGTGTTTTGATCAACGACTTAAATTCTTCCGTTTTTCTTTTTTTGATTTTTCCGGTTATCCGCTTGGGATTTGGAGAAACATTAACTACAATAATTTTCTGAGCTTTCATTTCGAGCGCAACACTAATTGGCAATGGATTGCTTAATCCGCCGTCAAGCAAATAGCGGTTATTAATCTGCACTGGTTGGAATATTGTAGGTATCGCTGTGCTAGCCATAATTGCATCAGCAAGACTACCCTTGCTAAATATAACTTCTTCACCAGTTATAAGATCGGTCGCAACGCAAGCAAACGGAATTTTTAGGTTTTCAATTTTTATATCTCCGACCAGTCCTTTTATAAACTCAACAACACGTTTATTGTTTATTAAACCGGGCGCAAATAGCTTTGGAACAAGAATTTTAGCGACAAATACTTTATCAACTTCGGCAACAATTTTTTCCATTTCCTTTATAGAAACACCCGATGCATACAACCCTCCGATAAATGCACCGATACTAGTTCCCGTAATTATATCAATTGGCACACGATTTTCTTCGAGTGCTTTAATAACACCAATATGAGCTAGCCCTCTTGCCCCGCCGCTGCCAAGTACTAAAGCTGTTCGTTTGTGTTTTATCATTATAGATTATTCACCAAAGTCTTTTGTGAAAAAAGATAAGTCTCGATAACCAATCTTAAAATACAAACTTGATAAGAATAATGAGATAGCTTAAGGCAAGAAAACTAATTGTAATAACAAATCGAAGCTACGCGCACATTGGTTTTTTAGTGTTTTTATGACTTAACAGCAATTGAGCCACAAAGGCACCAAGTTTTATTAAGATAAATTAGTGAAATACATCTCATGCGTAACTTTAGTGACTTATTGAGACCTCTGAAAAATTATTTTTGAATGTCATAGCGAGGAATGAAATGAAGAAGCAATCTAGATTTTTGATTCAAAAGATAGTTTTGAGTTGGCTTCCCTTCGTTCGCAAAGACAATAATTGCAATATTTCAGAGGTCTCTGATTATTAATAATTAGCGGACTTCAGAAATTCCTCTGCTCTTTTAACATCTGCTGCCTTATCAACTGAAATAATTTTTGAAAAAGTGTACCCCTTCAATAAATAATTCCGAGTAACAAGGAGCCTCAGAAAATTGCGAAATTTTGAAATACCGGCTTCCAGCGCATATTCCATTTCATAAAATATTCTTGGAGAAAAAGAATAGGTTCCCCCGGTAACCCAACTATAACCTTCTCTGTAGTCACTGAATTTTAGAATCGTATCTTCCTCATTCATAGCAACACACAAAGGTTTTTCATCAGCAGCATATCTTGTTACTGCAGCACACCATCAACTTCTTCTTGCAACGAAGAAAAAGTGCAGAACTCGGAGAAAACACTTTCTGTAAAACTGAATCTGTTCTAACTAGACAAAAGCTTTCATTTAGAAGAAAAGGAGAAGGCAAAAAAAGACTATGTAAAGTACTTGTGCTAGTTTGAATAATAAGTTTGATAGGTATTCCAAAATCGGTTGTAGATAAACAGTGAGTAGTGCAGCTTAGTAAGGGTTAACAAATGCATTTTACATTTTCTTTACCAATACAATCTGAGATTTATCAGACTCCATAATTTTAGTAAAAAACTTTTTATACTCTGTATACAAAGTCGCATCAAATTTATATCCAACAATTTTCAACTTCCTTGTAAATACAATTTTGTTTTCCTTGTTGAGTGCTAGATTACAATCGTAAGTACCGAACGGAGATTCTAAATGCACTTCAGTTGGTTGCATTTCTATACTGTAATTCGATGGGAGCGAATAGATTACAGTATCAACATCTGTATAAGGATAGGGAAATTTTATTGGCGAGACCCGTTCTTTATTGGATGAATAGGTTAATTCGTATCGCTCAAGAATATTTGGCTTAAAGAATAATCTTGTATTGCTGGTCGACGCATATTTATAAATTGAACCATCGATAGAAATAGAGTAACCGTCGTTTTCGGTTTTAGCAAATTGATAGTTATTTATGTTGAGATTTGGTAATCTAGTTGCATCTTTAAGCCAAAGCACTCTTTCTTCCAAAGTTTTTTGATCAATTGAACTTACTACTCTGTCTCTTTGATTCCCAGTATATATTGTTGTTGCAAGAAAATCGCAATGTCCCGAGCTATTTATCGTAACCGCCATTTTCCTAGACTGTACATTTTCTTGAGGCATTGAAGTTGGAGTAAAAATAATATTTCCGCCGTCAGAATTTATCATCAAAGCCTTTCGGTTTTCATTACTATACCCTATATGATCAGCAAGTAATGTTTGGCTGGTTGCTTCTAACCAAATTGTATCCTTTTCCGTTGGGATGCAAACTACAACGTGATTGAACTGATTACATGGAAACTCTTGAACCAACGGTATTTTTTCCGCTCCATTTTTAATTAGTACATTATAAGCATTAATACCAACTGCATTTAATAAAGAGACTAAATAATTTGCCAATGCTTTACAATCACCGTAGCCCCTTTCGTGAACGAACGATGCATCAAATGGTTCCCAGCCTCCAATGCCAAGTTGAATGCTTACATATCTAGTTTTGGATTGAAAGTAGGAGTATATCTTAGAAATTTTTAGGTGTATATTATCATTAGGACTGACTAAAGATGAAACCTCATCAATAGCACTCTTAGGTAAAGAATTCTTCTCTCTTAAGAGACTGTAATACCAATCACCAAGGGCTTTCCACGAAGACATGTCTCCAGATTTACCGGCTAATGTGAATTCATTTGGAGCTATATAGACAACATGAGTTAAGTCTACCAGATCGTTGTTGTCATCATCAAGGCCGGATATATTTTTCACTTCCCAATAGTATTCCAGACTCTCTTCTTTTTTTGTTACTATCGGATCGAGTTTCTTATTTGTCCAATAACGTAAATGATTACCTGATTCTAGCAAAACTTTGAAACTGCACAGTTGAACCGGATTCTTATCGTTTTGAGCATACCAAACCGGCCAATTAATGAATCCCGAATATGATATTTCATAATAGTATTCAATTGTATAGGGAAATTGATTATGAAATAATTTTGCGATTTTTACTCTGCTATCTTCGTAAAGTGAATACTGGCTATACTCACTATAATCGGAAATATCTTTATCCTCAAGTTCACCTATAACATTGTTAGTCGAATCATATATTGTTCCCTCAAGAGTTTCAACCGATGAAAACTTATCATAAGGTAAAACCAGAATTCCATAATCCTTCTGTTCTTGAGAAAAAATTGTTGCAGCAATTCGAACTTTCAATTTGGCACTTTCATTATCTTCTACTATGAAAACTGTTTCATGCAAACGAGTAACAGCCTCAAAATCACTCTTTAGTTTAGCGGGAATTAGAGACACCGAATAGTTAGTTCGTCTATCAATTGGTTTAGAATAGCTTACAATTGAGGTTAAACATACTATTATGATAATAAAGAGATTCTTTTTCATTTGATTATTCTTTAGTATAATGGATATTATTTAGTACTCATACTAGAAGTTTTTTTTAGTACAATTTGTTCGGCTTGTGATGATACAACAAGATTATAAAAGTCGAATAATCGTGGATATTTATTCGGATCAATTAAACTTTCCTTAACTTCGAAAGAAGTTGTAATAATGATCTTGTTGGGTTCAGTTGTTACTACTCTGTTATAGGTTAATAAACTTGGAGAAACTGTTAAAGATTTATTTGATATGTTTTCTTTTATTTCAAATCCTTCCGGGATGTTGATAACGATAGTAGTTGAGTGATTTCTTTTGAAAGCATAATCAATTGGAAATCTTCTTATAGTAGTATTAAAAGGACTTGATTCCATTCTATTAATTACAAATGGATTAATATAAATGATGTCACTATTCACAGTTGCGTAGCTTGACGAGTTATACTTTGTCTTTACTGTCAAAGGTTTGTCAATATCCTTTCTTCCACTTATTTCAACCGAGTCAACTTCTAAACCAATTTTATCTACTTCCCACATTAGTTTAGGCACTTCAATATCCTTTTTTTCGGAGATTGCTTTCCTTGTTAAAAAAGCTCCATAATCGTTGTATTCATCATTAATAGTCCCGAAAATTTTCCCATCATTCTGAAAATTTACAGTTACAGTTGTTGAAGAATTTTTTCCTTTATTGGAATTGATTTTAACCCATTCCGGGCTTACTTCCTTAACAACCAGACCCCTAACATTTAATACTTTGACAGGCAGTAAATCAAAAGGACGGAGTGGATCGGTAACATCTAAGTACACCAATTCATTATTGTACTTAACTCTAGCAATAACGTAATTGAATTGAGAAATTATTGGATAGGCATCTTGGATATTGCCATTGTCCCTTGTGCTAAGAATTACCGGTTCAGCATAAATTTCCAAACTTTTAAGAAGAGAAAGAAACAAAAATGTAATTTCTGCATTATTCCCTTTTTTATCATCAAGCACATCATTAACATCATTTTTTGCGCTGAAAGAATTTGCGCCGGTACATGTAATTGAACTGGCAACCCATTTGTAGATAGCTTTTATTTTATCTTCCGTTGAAGATAAGTTTTTTGTCAGCCCCTCTGCTAAATCTGTTACCTTGCCGGTATCATCTATTTTATCACCAAAATAATCCGCGTCGATTAATTCTTGGTTTAGTACGTCCCATGTTTTCATTAAATATGTTTTTATTCCGTTAAAACTGTAACCGGCTAATTGACAATCAATTTTTGTAAGATAATTTCTTGTAGTCGAGATGAATGGTTCTTCTCGTATAGCCGGTAAATTTTTTACTACCCACCTTTTGAACCAGCAGTTTGTGACATTATCGTGAACATACTGAAGAGCGGGACCATTAAATATTTGAGTTACCGGAATATCATCAGATCTATCAAATCTTTCGAATCCGGTTGATACAAAAGTATATGCTAACATTTGCGGGTATGTTACTCTGTACTCGCTGTGTAGGCACGGTTCTGAATGCTGGAATACCCAATCTCTCATTAAGTAAATACTTTTTAGTTTCACCGTATAGCGGATATCTAATACACATCCTACTGATAAATTAGGCAACGTGAACTTCATTTGGGTATAAGTAGAGCTTACTTCTTCTTCATAAACATCCGAGTCTTTCAACTCTTGAAACTCAATTTCTTTCTTATCATTAAGCCAATAGGTACGAGCTTCAAGCTTATCTAAACGTTCAGAGTTTCCCTTTGTATATAATCCAATTACACGAGTACCCCAATCGAAACCATTTTTCTTTAGAATTTTAATCCTTAGATGACGTTCAAAAAGTATATTAAAATCATTATCGAAACTGGATTCGCCATAATCACAAAGTATTAAAACCGATGCATTGGAGTCCTTAGGGAATTCTTTCATTTCCAAATACGTCGTAGGTATTTCTCCCCACTTGATTGGTGGATTTGGTGCTTGCGCCATCAGAATATTTGTAAGGGAAATAAATATGACAACCATATAACAAATAATGGAATTCGATTTCATTGCTTACCTCATAAATGGAGTATTATAAACGGTTTCAATTAATCCAAGTGTCCCCAATAAAATGAAGAGACTTGATCACTATACAGTTTCGTTTTCAAATTGGTTATTGGTCCAACTTATATTACCGGTTATTTTTATGATTGACTTCTATGATGCAACCAGATAAAATTTGATTGTTCCCCACTTTAAAATTGGGCCCCAAATTCATTGAAAAATTAATTTATTGAGACATGAATGTCAACAATACGAAATAGAAGTAGGGCTTAATGTTTAACTTCAGAAGTAAGCAATTTGACCAAAAAATAGGTAAGCGTTACAACTACTAATTTATGCTATCAAGAAAATAACAACGATAAAATAAAGAGCAGAATATTCTGCTGGAAATGATGTTATATTTTTATTCAAATGATTTCTTAAAATTCTCGAATTCGGTTTTCAAATTATTATAAGATTCTTTTAATGCATCAACTTCTTTTTCTAATGAGGCTACTCGTTCATTTGTGTCTAGTTCTTTTACTTGCTCGATAATCTGAGGTTCGCCGCAGAACAAATGCGTATATCTGTTTTCTCTGCCCGACTCTTTTGGCAGTTTAATTACATAAGCCCCTCCTTCCATATTTATCAAGCCATCTAGTATTTCTTCCGTTTCGGCCAAATCCTTAAACTCATATATTCTATAACATCTGCCTTTAATCTCTCCAATTGTTTGGGCGCCACGCAGAAGCAAAACACATAAAACTGCTATTTGTTGCTTCGTCAGATTGAGATACTGAGAAAATTGCTGTCTATATTTAGGTACTCTTAAATCCGGTCCGGTAACTTTAGCAACTAGAGATTTATCTCTTAATTTCTGAATTGTTATCTCAACTAAAACTTCATTGTATGAAACAACCGGATTTCTGCTGGATTTTTGGTTGCAAGCATTTGTTAGCGAATTAATTGTAAGAGGATAATACTCGGGAGTAGTATACTCTTTTTCAATTAGTGAACCGATAATTCTAGCTTCTTCTAGAGATAATATTTCCATTTCATTTTCAGTTTTTTTGTAAAATAATAGATGAAGATAGATTAGTGAACTGAAACATTCAAATGCAAAACAAAATGTTTGAATGTTTCAGTCAGCTGGTTTTGGTTTGATTATAAATTCTATTTATCACTTTTACTCTGTTCAATTATACTTACAGCTAAACCACCGCTCGGCGCTAAATGAACACTAATTCTATCTTTTGATGTTACTTTTTTCTTAGTGATCTCGTATGCCATCGGATTTTTTTCCCAATGGGCATCTTTTCCATCTGCGTAAATTGTGGCTGTGTAAGATTTCTTATTATCTAAAAAATTTAGCGGAATATCTACTACTCTTTCATTTTCATCTGTGATTGAGCCGATAAACCAATTGTTGGTTTCTTTAGCTTTGCGCGCAACAGTAATGTAATCGCCGGGTTCAGCTTCCAAATATTTGCTATCGTCCCAATCAACAGCTACATCTTTTATGAACTGAAATGCATCAAGATGTTTCTCGTAGTTCTCCGGCAAATCCGATACCATTTGTAATGGCGAATACATTGTCAAATAAAGAGCGAGTTGCTTAACAAGTGTAGTGTGGACTTGTTCTTTCCTATTCTTATCGTAATAACTCATCTTGATCTGGAAAATTCCCGGAGTATAATCCATCGGTCCGCCAAGCAATCTTGTAAATGGAAGAATGGTTTCATGTTCTGGCGGATTACCAATGCTCCATGCATTAAACTCGTTACCGCGCGCTGCTTCGCATGCAAGCCAATTTGGATATGTACGGTGTAATCCGGTTGGACGAACCGGCTCATGTGCATCTAGCATCAATTTGTTTTGAGCAAGTTTTTCAGCTACTCTTACGTAATGCTGAACCATCCACTGACCATCGTGCCATTCACCATGAGGAATTATTTTTCCTACGTAACCGGTTTTAACAGCCGGATAATCGTACTTTTTCATAAAAGCATAAGCTTCATCCATTCGGCGTTCATAATTAGTTGCCGAAGATGAAGTCTCGTGATGCATAATTAGTTTTACATTTTTAGATTTGGCGTACCTACTTAGTTCTGCAACATCAAAATCCGGGTAAGGTGTTACGAAGTCAAAAACTTCTTCTTTCCACTGACCGAACCAATCTTCCCAGCCAACATTCCAGCCTTCGATTAACACTCCGCCGAAACCATTTTCTGCTGCAAAATCTATATACCGCTTTGTGTTTGCAGTTGTAGCGCCATGCTTTCCGTTTGGTTTTAGAGAACCCCAATCAAAATCTTTTAGCTTTATATTGCTTGCATCAGCATAATTCCAAGTTGATTTGTTAATGTGCATTTCCCACCAGATACCGACATACTTCATTGGTTTTATCCAATCAGTATTCTCAATTTTTGATGGTTCGTTGAGATTCAAAATCATTTTTGACGCAAGTATATCTGTAGCCTTATCGCTTACAATGATTGTCCGCCAAGGAGTTTTACAAGGAGTCTGCATATAAGCTTTGTTGCCAACAGCATCGGGAGTAAGATGTGCTTTTAGAATAAATTTCTGCTGATCAATTTCTAAATGCATTGCAGAATAATCTACTAAAGCGGCTTCGAAGATGTTTATGTACAATCCGTTTTTTGATTTCATCATCAGTGGAGACTGCACAAAATTCTTTCCAATTATTCTCTTGGAAGAAATTTCACTTGCATTCGCTCCTTTTGTAGCATCTACTTGGCTAAGTGTAGTTTTAGAATAAACATGTTCGTTAGAATCAAAATCTCCCGGAATCCAAAACGCGGAACAATCTTCTCCCAAATTAAATTGAGTAAGTTCATCGCTTACAACAAAGTATGATAGATTTTTCTGTGCCGGGAATTCGTATCTAAAACCAAGCCCCTCATCAAAAAGACGGAACGTTAAAATGATTTGTCTATCTGCCGCTTTTTGCAAGAGAGTAACTTTTAGTTCTCTATAATTATTACGAATAGTTTTTACTTCGCCCCAAACCGGATTCCAAGTTTCATCAACTACTGATGAATCAATCTTGGCAATAGAAAAACCATCCTTGAGTGTAGCAGCATCTTTCAGCAAAAGTCCGAGCTTACTTTGATGAATTACATTTACGCCTCTGCGTGTAAGTTCGTAAGTTGGCGCACCATCACTTTGAATTTGAAAACTAAGCTTAAGTACTTTATTAGGTGATGAAATTGAATTTGATGCTGCATTTGTTGGTGTGTTTAGTAGGAAAAAGAATAAAGTGAGTAGTATAGTTAGTTTCATAAAATTCTCACATCAATTAGAATTGTTCATTTGGGAGTACCATTTTCCGGGTCTTCAAAAACTTCCGGTCAGAAGCACAAGAAAATAAACTCCGTTTATTAACTTAGTTCCGTTAAAATTAAGCTCATAATTTCCGGGAACTGTATCAGCCTTAACTATGTGTGTAACTTTTTGCCTAAGCATATCTTTTGTAAAAAAGAGTACATCAAAAATTACTAAATTTTCTCGAAGCTAATGAATCTTTAACCCGAAGTTAGCGTTAAAGGTTTGCAATTAATGTATAATAGTGGCCTCTGAAATATTAAGGCTAGGTCATGGTGAGCATGTTGAACCATGACACTACAAACTAATTGTCACACTTCTAAGTACTAAGTATAACACTAAATTTATTATTCAGAGGGCTCCATAGCTATCAACTAATAATCTTTCTGTATTTCAAGTAATTAGATTGGAGTTTTCGAAGATGTGAAATGGTCTATCAATAGAGTACTTGATATAAAAACAAATCCGCTTTGAAATATCTAAAGCGGATTTATGAAAAATAATAATGTCATTTAGGTTTTTGAATGTTATCTATAGTACAGCTCATTCCATCTTAGTTCTTTTTTGAAATCAGTAAGTTTTGTCGAGCTATCAATTAATACATATTCAATTCCGGCAATCTCAGCAAAGTCTTCAAAGTATTCAGAAGTAATAGCTTGACTGAAAACAGTATGATGAGCACCGCCGGCTAGAATCCACGCGGCAGCGCCAATTTGTAGATTTGGTTTTGGAACCCAAAGCGCTCTTGCAACCGGAAGTTTTGGCAAATCATGTTCCGGTTTAACTACATCTACCTCGTTAACAATTATTCTAAAACGGTTACCCATGTGTATTAACGATGCGTTCAATGCTAGTCCGGTTGGAACGTTGAATACTAATCTTGGAGGATCATCTTTTCCGCCAATTCCTAATTGATGAACTTCTAATCTAGGTTTATCGGAAGCAATTGAAGAGCAAACTTCAAGCATATGCGCCCCTAGAACTTGCATACCGGCGGGGTTCATGTGGTAAGTATAATCTTCCATGAATGATGTACCACCTTGCAAACCAACAGACATAACTTTAGCCGCGCGTAATAATGCAGCGGTTTTCCAATCGCCTTCCGCGCCAAATCCGTAACCATCAGCCATCAACCTTTGAACGGCAAGTCCGGGCAATTGTTTTAATCCGTGTAAATCTTCAAACGTTGTCGTAAAGGCTTTGAATCCGCCGGTCTCCAAAAACTTACGCATACCTAATTCAATTCTGGCAGTCTCGCGCAAGTTATCAAATTTGGCTCCACCTTTTTGAGCTTCTTTAGCAACATCATAAGTTGTAAAGTACAAATCAACAAGCTGATCTATTTCTTTATCGCTAACAGAGTTTACAACCTTTACTAAATCGCCAACACCAAAACCATTAACGGAGTAACCGAACTGAATTTCAGATTCAACTTTGTCTCCTTCGGTAACGGCAACGAAACGCATGTTATCACCGAAACGGGCAACTTTTAAAGATTGCGTTTCTGCCCACGCGAGAGCAACTCTCTGCCATTGCGCAATTTGGTTTTGAATGTTTTCATCCTGCCAGTGCCCAACAACAACTTTTCTCGCCTTCTTCATTCTTGTGCAGATAAAACCAAACTCGCGGTCGCCGTGCGCGGATTGATTGAGATTCATAAAATCCATATCAATCGAGTTCCACGGAATATCACGGTTAAATTGTGTGTGAAGATGAAGAAACGGCTTTTGCAAAATTTTCAATCCGTTGATCCACATTTTAGCCGGAGAGAAGGTGTGCATCCATGTGATTAAGCCAATGCATTTCGAGGAAGAGTTTGCTTCCGTCAAAAGTGTTGTAATTGATTCCGGCGTAGTTAATACCGGCTTGAAAACAACTTTTACAGGCACACAGTTTGAGCCGTTCAATCCATCAACAATTGCTTGAGAATTTTCTGCCACTTGCTGCAAGGTTTTCGGTCCATACAAATGCTGGCTTCCTGTGGCGAACCATACTTCATAATGTTTTAAGTCTATCATCTCGTTTCCTTTATGCGATATTATTTTTTGTCTTGTCCGTAATAAGAATTTGGACCATGTTTTCTTTGATAGTGTTTTTCTAAAATGTAATTTGGAAGAGACTGAGCCTCTTGATCAATTTGAAATGTTCCAAGCGCCATCTCCGCAACGCGTTCTAATATGAATGCGTTTCGCACAGAATCCGAAGCGTCCTTTCCGAATGCGAAAGGCGCGTGCCCAGCCACTAGCACACCCGGCATTGTTGTAGGATCAAGCTTTTTGAAACATTCAACAATAACTTTACCGGTGTTTAATTCGTATTCCTCTTCCACTTCTTTCTTATGAAGAAAACGGGTAATTGGAATTGAGCCGTAAAAATGATCTGCATGAGTTGTACCGAGACAAGGAATTTCCATACATGCTTGCGCAAACATTGTTGCGTATTTGCTGTGTGTGTGAGTAACTCCGCCAATTTTAGGAAACGCTTTGTAAAGTTCTAAGTGAGTCGGCGTATCGGAAGAAGGTCTCTTATCACTTTCAACAACATTGCCCTTCATATCAACAACAACCATATCATTAAGAGTAAGCTTGTCGTAATCAACACCGCTTGGTTTTATAACAACAAGATTTTTCTCACGGTCAATTCCGCTTACGTTTCCCCATGTTAGAACTACCAATCCATATTTAACAAGGTCTTGATTCGCTTGTAAAACTTCTTCCTTAAGTTTTTCTAGCATCATTTACTCCTTCTCACTTCATCACGGATGTTCAGCAACTCTTTCATAACGTTATACATGCCGCCGTTCCATTCCTTTGTGCCAAAACCATCATGCATTTGTTTATATAATTTGTAGAGTTTTTTATATACATCAACATTTTCATGAATAGGATTAAAAACGTAGGTTGTTCCGGTCATACATTTTTGAGCTTCTTCAATAGAATCATAGCCGCCGGTGTTTTTACCCGCAGCTACAGCAGAAAACATTGCCGCGCCAAGGGCCGGTGTTTGATCGCTTTTGGAAATCTTCATCGGACGGTTTGTTATATCGGAATAGATTTGCATTAGTAAAGAATTTTTGCTCGCGAGTCCGCCGCAGTTTACAACTTCTTTAATCGGAACACCATACTCTTCAATGCGGTCAATAATTGCGAGTGCACCGAAAGCAGTTGCTTCAATTAGAGCGCGGTAAATTTCATGCGGTTGAGTGTAGAGTGTTTGTCCTAGAAGCAATCCGCTCAAGCGAACATCAACAAGAATTGTTCTGTTGCCGTTATTCCAATCAAGAGAAAGCAAACCTGTTTCGCCGGGTTTTAGTTTTGCAGCTTCGCTTTCAAGATTCTTAAACTTTTCCTCTTGAGTTATACCGTAGCTTTCCGGAACGAGATTGTTAACAAACCACAAAAAAATATCTCCAACAGCGGATTGCCCGGCTTCAATTCCAAAATAATTATTCATTACCGAACCATCAACGATTCCGCAAACGCCGGGTATATCGTTCAAAGATTTTTGTTTTGGCGAAATCATAATATCGCATGTGCTTGTGCCAAGAATTTTTACAAGTGTACCTTCTTTAACACCGGCACCTACAGCTCCCATGTGTGCATCAAACGCGCCAACTGCAACAGCTATATTTGTTGAGAGTCCAAGTTTCTCCGCCCACTCAGCAGAAAGATTTCCGATTTTGTGTTCGGCAGAATATGCTTGAGGAAACAAACGGTCTCTCAACTCACTTAAGCCGTATGAAAGCTCATCTAAAAATTCTTTATCCGGCAAACCATCCCAAGAACTGTTAAACATTGCTTTGTGTCCGGCGGCGCAAATACTTCTTTTTAGATTTTCCGGTTTCAAATCACCAACTAAGTTTGCGGGAATCCAATCGCAAATTTCTACCCAACTATAAGCTGCATTGTAAACTTCCGGCGCAACGATTTTGCAATGCAAAATTTTGCTCCACCACCATTCCGAAGAATAAACGCCGCCTATTTTAGCAAGATATTGCGGACGAATTTTCGCTGCGAGTTCAGTAATCTGCGCCGCTTCTTGGTAGCTTGTATGGTCTTTCCAGAGCCAAACATAAGCCGCCGGATTATTTTTAAACTCTTCCTTGAAGCACAACGCACCGCCTTGTTCATCTATCGGCATTGGACTGCTTCCGGTTGTATCAACACCAATTCCAATAACATCTCCGGCATTAAATTTTTCATCAACACTTTTGGCTTTCGAAATTGCCGCTTTAACTGTTTCTTCAATTCCAATTAAATAATCTGCCGGATTTTGCCTTGCAAGATTCGGGTCTTTATCATCAACAATTACTCCGGCTTCTCCGCTAGGATAAGCAAACACATGAGAAGCAAGTTCATTTCCGTTCTCAACATCTACTATTAGCGCACGGCAAGAATTAGTGCCGAAGTCTAGTCCGATTACGTATTTATTTGTTTTATTCATCATATTCCCAAAAAATTACTAACCCGAGAAATAGATATAAGCTATTAAGATAAGAGCGATAACAATAACTGAAAAAATTACATCTACAGCGCTCCAACTATCTCTCGTTGCTTTTTTCTGTTCCTCAGTTCTTGTTCCAAAAGTTAATCCGCTAATTTTTGAATAATCCGGTACTTCAGTCATATAACTAACTACTACCATAACTAATAAGCTGATTATGAAAATCAATAATCCATAGTACTGGAAAAATATATTGTTGATAATCCAAAGCAATGAACCTTCCGAATATGAAAACCCCTTAACTAATTTTACCGGTGTATCTATAGCTAATCTTATTAAACCTAGCGCAAACCCAGTATAAAGTGCGGCAAGAGCGCCTTTTGCATTTAACCTTTTATGAAATACTCCGGCAAAGAAAACAACAAAGATCGGCGGAGCTAAATATGCTTGTATTCCTTGAAGATAATCATACAACCCTTTGCCGCCACGTATGACCGGAAGCCACATTAACCCAACAATTACCATAACTACTGTTGCTACTCTACCTACCCAAACTAATTTTTCTTGAGTTACGTTTGGTCTTAATCTCTGATAGAAATCTATTGTAAAAAGTGTTGAACAAGCATTAAATACTCCGGCAAGCGAACTCATTAACGCAGCTAGTAAACCAGCTACAACCATGCCTCTAACGCCAACAGGTAATACATGAGCTACCATTAACGGAAACGCTTGTTGTGCATTATCTCTTATTATTTTTCCATCAGCGCCTATTAATTGTGCCTGAAGCGCCGGAATCTTTCCACTAACGGCTAATGCATAACTTATTATTCCGGGAATAATAAAAATAAAAACAGGCAATAATTTGAAGAATGACGCCGCAATTGAACCACGACGTGCTTCGGTTTCATTTGAAGCTGATAATGTTCTCTGAACAATGTATTGGTCGGTTGTCCAATACCATAATCCAATAATAGGTGCTGCGAACAACATTCCTATCCAAGGGTAATTATCATTGAAATACCAAGCCATTCTTCCAACTTCTTTAACTGGCGCCCATGTTCCTTCTATTCCGGCTGGAACTAACGGCTTCCAAAGGTTGAACATTTCTCCGCCAACAATTGCTTTTAACTCACCCCAACCGCCTAATGCTTGTAATCCAAAAAAAGTTACTAAAGCAGAACCAATTATCAAGATGATAGTTTGCAAGGCTTCGGTATATGCTACCGCAGTCATACCACCAACTACAGTATAAAGTCCGGTAATAACAATTACAAGAATTGATCCTATCCAGAAGCTATCCAGTCCTAAAAAGTTCATTTCTGGAAGCAACACAGAAAAAACTACACCGCCGGCAAAAACACCAACTGCAATTTTTGTTAAAACGTAGGCAACTAAAGAAATTGCAGAAAGGACTGTCCTAGCTCTTGGATTAAATCTTCTTTCTAAAAACTCCGGCATGGTAAATACTTTGGAGCGAAGATAGAATGGAACCATCACCCATCCTAGAATGAGTAAACACCAAGCATGTAGTTCGTAATGTGCCATTGCAACACCATCAGTTGCGCCGGAGCCGGCTAGTCCAACCAAATGCTCGGAGCCAATGTTCGAAGCAAAAATAGATGCACCAACAATAAACCAACCCAAATGTCTTCCAGCTAAAAAATAATCTGTAGATGTTTTTTGTTTTTTTTTCATTACCCAGAAGGCTAATCCCAATACTATGGTGAAATAACCTGCTATTACTAACCAGTCTAGTGTTTGTAAAACTGACATTTTTAGCTCTCTTTTTTAGTTGAGAATTTATAAATAGTTTTTTGTTTGTATTGCTCGCCGGGTTTTACCTTTACCGATGGAAAGTTTGGCTTGTTCGGCGAGTCCGGGAAATGTTGAGTTTCCAAACAAAGTCCGGTTCGATATTTATAAACAACACCATGCTTTCCTCTTATACTACTATCAAGAAAATTTCCGGAATAAAATTGTATGCCGGGTTGGTCTGAAAAAATTTCCATAACTCTTCCGGAAGCTGGTTCGTATAATTCACCAATTTTCTTAACCGATTTATCCCAGTTATTAATTACCCAATTATGATCATAACCTAATCCGAATTTTATCTGTTCATTATCAGCATTAATATTTTTTCCAATTGGAGTTAATCTTCTAAAATCGAACGGTGTGGTTTCTACTTTTGTAAGATCGCCGGTAGTAATCAATCCTTTATTAACCGGGGTCATAGAATCAGCATTTAACATAAGCTGGTGATCGAGAATTGTTTTTGTAAAATCACCAGATAGATTGAAGTATGAATGATGTGTTGGATTTAGAATTGTAGTTTTGTCTGTTACCCCGCTATAATCAATAACCAGTTCGTTTTTTTCAGTTAGTGTGTAAGTAACCGTAACATTGACCGTTCCGGGGTAACCT
>JAZDFQ010000107.1:0-2569 GCA_043807765.1 Ignavibacteriota bacterium | reverse complement strand
GCGCTGGAAAAAATCGCTGAAACCGGCATCAAAGAAGTCGGCATTATTTTGAATACCGGGGATAATATTTTTCCCAAAGCGGTCGGCGATGGCAAAAAATGGGGTTTAAAAATAACTTATATTGAGCAGCGCGGCGGGCCATTGGGGATAGCTCATGCGGTTAAAATTGCCGAATCTTTTCTCGAGAAAGATCCGTTTATTTTTTATTTGGGCGACAACATTGTTTTGAGCAGCATTGGCGGGTTTATCGAAAAATTCAAGAAAGAAAAATTAAATTGCCTTTTGGCGCTGTCAAAAGTCAAAGACCCGGAAAGATTCGGGGTGCCGGAAATAAAAGATGGCAAGATTTTAAAAGTGGAAGAAAAGCCGCAAAATCCCAAAAGTAATTTTGCGGTAACCGGAATTTATATTTATGACCATAATGTTTTTGGAATTCTTAAAGATTTAAAGCCGAGCGCCAGGGGAGAATTGGAGATTTCCGATTTGCATTCGGAATTAATAAGCAGAGGTTTTAAAGTCGGATATTCCGAGATAACAGGCTGGTGGAAAGATACCGGCAAGCCTTACGATCTGCTTGATGGAAATCAACTGGTGTTGAGCAAGATGGAAACTAAGATTAGTCCCGCGGCAAAAATTGAGACGGGCGTTGTTTTGCAGGGTAATGTTATTGTAGGCGATAATTCCGAGATACGGGGAAAAAGCTTGATTCGCGGGCCGGTGATTATCGGAAATTCGACGATAATACAAGATGCGTATATCGGCCCTTATACTTCCATTGGCGATAGAGTGGAAATTTACGGCGCTGAAATAGATCATTCGATAGTTTTTGATGATGTCGATATCAATACCGATAAGCGGATTACCGACAGCTTAATCGGGAAAAACGCTACGATTACGCCGGTGCGTGAAACATTTCCCGGCGGACATAAATTGATAATTGGCGATAATTCGCAAGTGGAATTGTAGGTCGTGTTAACATATTAGCATGTTAGCATTTTAACATATGGGTAATGATTTTACTGAGCAGCTAAAAAAGAAAATGGATGAGTATGCTCATTTGACCTATAGTATAAGCAAGAGTTTTCCAAGGGAGGAGTTATTTGGCACTACTTCGCAGCTTCGAAGATCTGCATTGTCAGTCATTTTAAATTATATTGAAGGGTTTGCTCGCCAAAGAAAAGCTGTAAAATTAAATTTTTGGGAAATATCTTATGGTTCGTTAAAAGAATCAAAATATCTATTACATTTTACGCTAGCGGAAGGATATTTAAATAAAACAGATTATCAAAAAGCATTAAAACTAGCCGAAGAAATAGGAGCAATGCTTTGGCAATCTATTCAATCATTGAAATAAATGTTAAAAAGTTAATATGTTAATAAGCTAATAAGATTTTATGCAAAAAATCACTAAAGCAATTTTACCCGTAGCGGGTTTTGGCACAAGATTTTTGCCCGTAACCAAAGCCCTTCCCAAAGAAATGCTGCCGATTGTCGATAAGCCGATTATTCAGTACTTGGTCGAAGAAGCGGTAAAAGCCGGCATTACAGAAATTATTTTCGTAACCGGCCGCGGCAAGCGCTCGATCGAAGATCATTTTGACGATTCGTTTGAACTGGAATACAACTTGGTGGAAAAGCACAAGCACGAACTTTTAAAAGAAATCTATAATATTTCTCGTCTGGCAAAGTTCGCCTATGTTCGCCAGCCCAAGCCGCTTGGCGACGGCCATGCGATTAGTTGCGCCAGGCATTTGGTTGGCAATGAGCCATGCGCTATTCTTTTTGGCGATGATATTATTGATTCCAAAGTGCCTTGCATCAAGCAATTAATGGATGTTTATGAAAAATATGGCGATTCGGTGGTTGCGCTGGAAAAAGTGCCGAAATCAGAAGTTTCCCGTTATGGCGTTGTTAAGGGGGTTAAAATAGAGTCAAAAACATACCAATTGCAGGACATTGTGGAAAAGCCCAAAGTAGAAGACGCTCCCTCAGATTTGACAATTGTTGGTAAATATGTCATTACTAAAGAAGTTTTTGACGCGCTGGAAACTGTTAGCCCGGGAAACGATGGCGAGATTCGTTTGGCAGACGCTTTAAAAGCGGTTTTAATGAAGAATAAGCCAGTTTATGGCTTGGAATTTGAAGGAGAGCGCTATGACTGCGGCAGTAAGATCGGACTTTTAAAAGCCAATGTCGATTTTGCGTTAAAACACAAGGAATTAAATGGTGATTTCAGAGAATACTTAAAGAGTTTGAAGTTATAAAGTTATCAAGTTATAAAGTTATCAAGTCGGAAGACAAACAAATCTAATGTTAATTAGGTTATGAAAATTGAGAAATTTGAATTATTATCGCTTGCTAAAAGTTAACGAAAAGCTATTTCATACTTGATAACTTTACAACTTTTAACTTTAAACTTAAGAGGCATTTGCCTCTTTTTGTTTTTTCTGCTACAATTACACTGTGTAATAAAGTGTAATATTTACGCCGCATTAAGTGTAATACTAAGTGTAACAAAATCTCAAATTTTGCGTCTACTATTATGTCTATTGAACTAAAGCGTAATTCG
>JAZDFQ010000106.1:0-27054 GCA_043807765.1 Ignavibacteriota bacterium | reverse complement strand
GAAACCGGCGGTTGGCGGTAAGCCGGTTAATGAGATTAAGAAGATAACCATTGCAATACCGATGTATGGAGATGAATGACCTAAGCCGTTGTAATCATCAATATCTTCAGAACCGGTTTTGTTAGCAATAAGCATTACAATTAAAAAGGCGCCGAGATTCATCAACAGATAAATTGCAAAGTAAATTAAGATTGCAAGCATACCGCCATTGGAAAATACTACCAAACCGAGAAGTAAATAACCGGCATGTGCAATAGAGGAGAACGCGAGCATTCTTTTTAGATTATTCTGCCAGAGAGCGGAGAAATTGCCGAGCGTCATTGTTAAGATAGAAATTACAATTAGAATTGACTTCCAATCAAATACGGGAAGAAGCTGCCAATTACCAACCGGATCAACAAAAGAAACATAAGTAGTTTTGATGAAGCGTATTAAGAGAGCGAATCCGGCTGCTTTACTTGCAACGGAAAGATAAGCCGTAATTGTAATAGGTGCGCCTTCGTAAACGTCCGGAGTCCAGAAATGGAACGGCGCGGAAGAAATTTTATAACCAATGCCGGCAAAGATCAAAATATTTGCGAAGGCAAGTGTAAACAAGTTGGCATTTGGAGATTGAAGCATCATATTAATTACGTACAAATTTGTACTGCCGGTTAAACCGTAAACAAGAGAAATACCAAACAACATTAAACCGGAAGAAACTGCACCGAAGATTAAATATTTTAGGGCGGCTTCGCTGTTGCGGTCGCGTAGTTTTGTGAATCCCGATAAAACATAAGAGGAGAGGGACATCAATTCGAGCGAAAGATAGATTAGAATCAAATCCACAGATGAAACAATAAAGAACATGCCTAGAATCATTCCAAATATAAGTGCGTAGTATTCACCAATTCTATCAGTAATCTTTTGAATTTCTTCTGATGAAAAAGAGAAGAAGACAATTAGAATAGAAGTGATAATGATAAGTGCTTTGAAGTAAGTACCGAAATTATCAATTGCCAGCAGACCTATCTTGCCCATCAATTCTGATTGGATGAACGCAAAGCCGGATGCACTTGAATTGGCGACAACAAAAATTCCGGTAAGAATTAAGCCGCCAAGCGCAATGTAGGGGATGTACTTTTTGTTTTTATGGAAAATCAGATCGCAAGTAACAAGTACCAATAACGCGATTGAAAGAATTATTTCCGGACGAATTAGTTCTAATGACTGATATAAATTTGCCATCGTAAAATTTTATCCACTAAAGATTAGAGAACTCTGAAATATTCAGCTTTGTCATATTGAGCAAAGCGAAATATCTCGATTTATTATCAAATGAGATTCTTCACTTCGTTCAGAATGACAAATGAACAATTTTTCAAATGTCTCGATTAATAAGTAATTCAAAGTCATTTCGAGCGAAGTCGAGAAATGACACTTGCTATAAAGTCACACTTCGACTTCGCTCAGTGTGACACAAAAATTATATTCCGTTTACTACAAAACTTACCAAAGAGTTAACCGATGTATTCATAATGTTAAGCATCGCAGAAGGATTAATTCCTAAGTAGAAGATGATAACAGTTAAAGGAATAAACATCGCCAATTCTCTTTTGTCAAGGTCAGTCATTGTTGCCCATTTTTCATTAAGCGGACCAAAGAAAACTCTTTGAAGAGTCCACAACATATAACCGGCACCTAATAAAATGCCGATAGTGGAGATCATTGCAATTGTTCTTGTAGTTTCAACACCAAAAGCACCAACAAAAACCAATGCTTCCGAAACGAAACCGCTCATGCTTGGTAAACCTATTGCCGCGAAAAAAGCAACTGTTACAAATCCAGTATAAACCGGAAGTTGTGTTGCAAGTCCGCCAAAATCATATAAGCCTCTTGTATGAGCGCGGTCGTAAACAACGCCTACAATCAAGAAGAGCATTGCAGTGATTGTACCGTGGTTAAACATTTGGAAGATAGCGCCGTTCACGCCGGTGGTTGTTAACGAAGCCATTCCTAATAGAACGTAACCCATGTGCGATACGGATGAATAAGCAATAAGTTTCTTGAAATCTTTTTGAGCCAAAGCTACAAGTGCGCCGTAGATGATGTTTATCATTCCGAATAAACCAATCCACCACATTAATTGAATTGTAACTTCCGGGAAAATTGGATAGTTGATTCTCAAAATTCCGTAAGTACCCATCTTTAAGAGAACGCCGGCAAGAATAACAGATATTGGTGTTGGAGCTTCAACGTGTGCATCGGGCAACCAAGTGTGGAAAGGAAACATCGGAATTTTAATAGCGAAGCCGACAAACAAAGCTATGTATGCAATTAATCTATAATTGTTGGGATTAAGCAGCGAAAGAATTCCATCCGGAGTTGCGTTGGATTTGTTCATCATTGCAAGAAGATTGAAAGTAAGAACTTTCGATCCGTCTGCTAAAGTTTCTGTAGTAGAGAAGTATAAGCCGATCATAACTAAAAGGATGAACACGCTGCCGAATAAAGTATAGATGAAAAACTTGATAGCCGCATATTCTTTTCTTGGACCGCCCCAAATACCAATTAAGAAGTACATAGGCAGCAACATTAATTCCCAGAATACGTAGAACAAGAAGAAATCGAGAGCTACAAACACGCCCATCATTCCGGTATCAAGCAGCAAGAACAAAGCAAAGAATCCTTTAACGGATTTTGTAATTGTCCATGAAGAAATACAAGCGATGAAGGAAATGATTGCTGTTAAGAGAACCATTGGCATGCTTAAACCATCGAGTCCTAAGAAGTAATCTATCTTTACAGTTCCAAGCCAAGAAATGCCGGTAATGTTAATCCAGCGGAATTTCTCGATGAACTGAAATGATTTTTCTTCATAAACTCCCGCCATACCGTAATTGTAATTAGCAAGAAGAATGATTGCAAGAACAAGCTGAATACCAGTAATTGCCAAACTCAAATATTTTACTGTTTTCGGTTGTTCCTTAGGAATAAAGAGAATTAAAATCATTCCCAGTACCGGGAGGAAAGTAATTAACGAAAGAATCGGAAATCCAATCATGTTTACGAACCTATATTTATTTTAGCTATCAGCTGTCGGCAGTCTGCTTTCAGCTTATTATTTACAATTTTATTGGCAGCTTAGCGTCTTTGCGAGAAAAAAAAGTGTCTCGCTAAGGCGCAGAGGCGCAAAAGTATTAAAACGGTTTAAAAAGCAATAAGAGAACAATTATTCCGAACACAACAAAAACAATATATGTCTGAACTTTACCAGTCTGTAATTTTCTAAATGATAAACCAACAAATCCGCTAAAGAAAGCAGTAAAGTTTACTAAACCATCTACTACGTAAGTATCGAACAAGCCGCTTAGTTTAGAAGTAAATCTTGTTAACCAAGCAGTACCGTTAACAGCGCCGTCAATAACTTTTTGGTCGAACCAAGAAAGTCCGTTGCCGGTTTGCAAAGTTCCGTTTATTGCAGTCGCATCATAAACTTCATCTAAATACCATTTATTAAGAGAGAAATTGTAGAGCGGTTTAATTTTCTCTGCCAATTTATCAGCATCAAGTTTCTTCCATAAGTAGAACATGAACGCGAGTAAAATTCCAAGTCCGGCAACAACTAATGAAGCAATCATAGCTTTGTAATGTGCCCAATGCATTGTTTCTGTGTATTCAACGGAATGAGTAATCTCACCATGAACTTCTGACTTAGCTTCTTCTGTACTTGGTCTCATAAATTCATAGCGGGTATCGTTTGGAACAACTTGAGCGGGAGTTTTTATCCAGCTGCTAAGAACCCATCCGGCATCTGCACCAATTGGATTTGGTGTGTACCAAATAAAAATTGAAAGTCCGGCAAGAACAACAAGCGGTGCAACCAATAACTTTGGTGATTCATGCGCATGATCAAACTTATGATGATCTCTAGGCTCGCCATGGAAAGTTAAAAGTACTAAACGGAACATGTAGAATGCAGTCATTCCGGCAACTGTAAATGCCATAATAGGAATTAACCAATGTCCGGTAAGTTTACCAAAAGCTAAAGTGCCGGCAAGAATTCCATCCTTACTTAAGAAACCGGAAGTAAGAGGAATACCGGAAATTGCCAGAGTAGAAATCAAAAATGTGTAATAAGTAATTGGCATTTTCTTTTTCAAACCGCCCATGTTGCGGATATCTTGCTCATGGTGCATTGCGTGAATAACCGAACCGGAACCAAGGAACATGCAAGCTTTGAAGAAAGCATGTGTTACCAAATGAAAGAATGCAAACGCATAAGCGCCAACACCAAGAGACATTACCATGTACCCCAACTGGCTAACAGTTGAGTATGCTAAAACTTTTTTAATATCGTTTTGTGTGAGAGCGATTGTTGCTGCAACAAGAGAAGTAAAGGCGCCAACAACAGCAATCACCAACATTGCATCAGCAGTGAGCATTACAAAAATTCTTGTAACAAGATAAACACCGGCAGCAACCATTGTAGCAGCGTGAATTAACGCAGAAACCGGTGTTGGACCTTCCATAGCATCGGGCAGCCAAACATGAAGAGGGAACTGAGCTGATTTACCAACAGCGCCCATAAAAATTAAAATTCCGGCAGCGGTTAACCAAGCAGAACTACCAAACGGCATAACTCCGGCAGCCATTTGCGAGTAGATAGCATCGAAAGTAAATGTTTTGTAGTTAGTCCAAAGAATTAAAATTCCAATGAACATTCCAATATCACCAATTCTATTTACGATAAAAGCTTTTTTACCGGCATCGGAAGCGGATTTCTTTTCGTACCAGAAGCCAATTAACAAGTATGAAGAAACACCAACTAATTCCCAGAAGATGTACATCATTAAGATATTGTGTGTAAGTACGATTCCTAACATAGAAAAAGTGAACAAGCCCAAGTACGAGAAGTAACGAGTGTATCTCTTATCGCCGCGCATGTATTCGATCGAGAAAAAGTGAACAAGCATGCTAATTATATTAACAACAAAGAGCATCATCACTGTAATGTTGTCTATCTTGATTCCAAGATCAATGTTAAACGAACCGGCAAACGGCGCGCTTCCCATTGTAATCCATGTGAATTCAGCAATGATGTCTTTGGGGAAGTAAGCAAGCTTTGCGTACATAACTATCAAAGATAGAATAAACGCGACTGAGAGTATTCCTACTTCCAACAAATATAGTTTGGGAAATCTCTTTCCGAGTAATACTACTACTATGAATCCCAATAAGGGAAGAAAGAGAATGGCAACGGATAAATTAATAAGTAAACTTTCGCTCATGACTTAGTCTTTTAAGTGATCTATTTCGTCAACGTTAACGTTTGAGAATGTCTTATAAATATTTAAAACGATTGCAAGTGCAATTGCGGCTTCTGCGGCGGCAAGAACAATTACAAAAAGTGCATTTATCTGTCCGCTGTAACCAAAGTTGCCAAAACGGGCAAAAGCAATAAAGTTAATGTTAGCCGAATTAAGAATTAATTCGATTCCCATTAAAACCATTACGGCGTTTTTGCGTGTGACAATTCCGTAAACACCCAGAGAGAATAAAACCGCACTAACAACTAAAAAGTGAGTTAAACCAACTTGTAACAAGACGAACTCCTTATTTGCATGTTTAGCATCAAGGTATAAGGTTCAAGCTAAAAACTTGTCCCTTGTGCCTCATGCCTTGTACCTAAATTTATTCTTTTTCTCTTCTTGCTATAGAAGCAGCGCCTATTAGGGCAACAAGAAGAAGTAATCCTAATAATTCAAAAACCAAAACGTAATCTGTAAGAAGAAGAGTACCCAAAGCTTTTAAAGTTGTAACCGGTGCTTCCGTCGGTTGAATTTTCCATTCGGTAAACACCATAACAGAAACAACTGCGCCCATCAAAATTCCGGTAGCAATAGAGGCGGGAAGAAGATGAGTAGCGCCGGTTCTGATATCAACATTGGTCATTTTGTTTGTAAGCATAACTCCAAACAAAAGTAAAATTAGAATTCCGCCAACGTAAACCATTATTTGAACCACCGCAATAAAATCTGCAGCAAGTAAAACGTAAATACCGGCAACGCCAAAGAAAGTGAATAAAAGGAAGAAGGCAGAGTAAATTACGTTTCTTGTGGTTACAACAAACCAAGCAGAAACTAAAGTAATTAATGCAAAGAGATAAAAAATAATGTCGTAGTAATTCATTTTATTATTCGGTTACTTTTCAGTTAGCAGATGGCTGAGCCGGTGCTTCCGGTTTCGGCTTAGCGGCAGCTGCTGCGGCAGCGGCGGCTTTTTGAGCTTCTTTCTCAGCTTGGAATTTTTCGTAATTAACTTTTTTCTGTGCTGCTTCTTCTCCGTTTAAAGCGGAAAACTTAAATAGCAAGTTTGCTCTTTCAAATTCTGCAAACTCATAAATGTCAGTCATGTAAATACATTCAGTTGGACAAGGGAAAACACACAGCTGGCAGTAACAGCATTTAGCTATATCAATATTAAACTTAGTTACCCAGAGAGCTTTTTTCTTTCCGTTAGATGTTGTTCCCAAATCTTCACCCGGAATGCTCTTTACGGTATCAATTTCGATACAGCTAACGGGACAAGCACGAGCGCATTGATCGCAGCCGATACAATCATCAATATTTACATACAATCTGTTTCTAACACGATCCGGCAATTTAACTTTTACTTCCGGATACTGAATAGTTACAGCCGGTGTAAATAAATGTTTGAAAGTAATCCGCATTCCAACCAGAACGGTGTAAAGACCGTCCCACGTATTTTTAAAGTATTCTCTCATAAACTCAATTCCGTCTTTTTGCATTTCTGCAAAGAGACTTCCGATTTATTACAATAAAGAAATTATTCCAATGATTACTAAGTTAACAACAGCAAAAGGAATCAAATATTTCCAGCAAAGTGTCATAAGCTGATCAACACGCAAGCGCGGAAGTGTCCATCTTAACCACATCTGTACAAAAATGAAAAACCATCCTTTAGCGAAAAACCAGCCGAATTGTTCGAGTGAAACGAGCCATTTAATGCCTAATACGTTTCCGAGATAACCGAATGGTGATTGATATCCGCCGAAGAAAAGAATCGAAATAAGAAGAGAAACAGCAAACATATTTCCATACTCGGCAAGCATGAACATTCCATACTTCATACCGCAATACTCTGTGAAATAACCGGCAACTAGTTCAGATTCAGCTTCGGGAATATCGAATGGAGTTCTGTTAACTTCTGCAAGTGTACTGATGAAGAGGATAATAAAGCCAACAATCATAAAAGGAATTAATAAAAACTTTGAAAGCTCCCAGCCCGGTCCGCCGAAAATGTTCCAATGCCAAAAATTTCCGGTCTGAAGCTCGCTGATTTGTGTTAAGCTAAGTGTTCCGGTTAACATTACCATTGAGAGAACTACAAGCGCAGTTGGAATTTCGTAGCTGATAATTTGCGCTACGGAACGCATTGAGCCGAGTAAAGAATATTTATTGTTGGAAGACCAGCCGCCCATTAAAATACCGGCAACTACAAAGCTTGAAACTGCCAGCATGTAGAATAAACCAACTTGAATATCGCTGCCTACAATTGTTGCCGCAAAAGGAATAACAGCAAATGCTGCAAAGCTTCCGGCAAAAACTAATACCGGGGCAATGTTATAAAGAACGCCGTCAATCTGGGAAGAAACAGCATCTTCTTTCTGAAGCATTTTTACAAAGTCAGCAACGCATTGAAAAATTCCATAAGGTCCAATACGGTTAGGCCCAACACGGTCTTGCATCCATGCCGAAACTTTTCTTTCGAGCCAAACGCCGAAAAGAGTAACGAGCAAAACACAAATGAGTGGAACAAGTGCTACTGCTAATGTCGAGATTATGACATTTCCGGTTAATTCAAAAAAGAATTGATACATTATCTATCCACTTCTCCTAGAACAATATCTATACTTCCGAGAATCGCAATAACGTCGGCAACTAAATGACCTTTACACAATTCTCCAAAAACTTCTAAGTTAACAAAAGAGGGCGCACGAACCTTTAAGCGGAAAGGATTAGTGTTGCCGTCGCTGATTAAAAAGTATCCAAGTTCGCCGCGAGGATTTTCAACTCTTGCGTATGATGTACCTTTAGGCGGTTTAATTCTTTTTGGTATTGCAGATTGAACATCGCCTTCGGGTATGTTATCAATGGCTTGTTCAATAATTCTTAAACTCTGTTCCATCTCTCTCATTCTTACATAGTATCTGTCCCAGCAATCGCCTACTGTTCCTTGCAAGCCTAAGCCAACCGGAACTTCGAAATCAAATTTATTATAGATGGAATAAGGATCATCTTTTCTTAAGTCGAATTTTACGCCACTACCGCGAAGAACCGGTCCGGTTGCACCGAAATTGATTGCAACGTCTGCCGGAAGAACACCAACGTTAGCAGTTCTTTCAATAAAAATTTTATTGTAACTGAGGAGATTATCAACTTCTACAATTGTACTCTTGAAGTAATTAACGAATTCTTTTGTCTTTCTAACAAAATCCGGATGGATATCATGTGAAAGTCCGCCAATCCACATATAATTATAGAGCATTCTTGCGCCGCAAGTCTCTTCAAAAATTGTAAGAATATGCTCGCGGTCGCGGAATAAATAGAGGAAAGGAGTCAACGCGCCTATATCGGCACCGTTAGTAGCAATAGCAACAGTATGTGATGCAATTCTTTGAAGCTCGGCCATAATTACACGGATATACTCTACACGTTCCGGTACTTGAATTCCAAGTAGCTTTTCAACAGTAAGAACGTAACCAAAGTTATTACCCATAGCAGCAAGATAATCTAACCGGTCAGTATATGGAACAACTTGATTGTACTGCATTGCTTCGGCGTGTTTTTCGAAGCAGCGGTGTAGATAACCAAGATGCGGAATAACTTTTTTAATTACTTCGCCTTCAAGTTCAACTTCGAGTCTTAGCACGCCGTGTGTAGAAGGGTGCTGTGGACCCATGTTTAATACCATTGTTTCAGTTTTGAGAGACATTCTGTTAGCCACAAGTACCAAGCTTCAAGCAGCAAGGTTACTTCATTTAATGTTACTTTTAATTGATTTCGAAAAACTATAAATCATTTTTTGAATTTCTTGAATGAGTCCTAAAATAATTTCATTCTCATTATGATCAAGAAAACCTAAATCTTCACACAGAATAAATTGTGTTTCTAATTCAAAAGCAGAAGAATAAGCTGTTTCAAGAAATCTTAAAAATTCCTTTTCAGATTCTTTCCCAGAGCCTTCCGCTATATTCGATACAATTGAAACTGCTGCTCTTCTCATATGAGAGATTAAGCCAAATCTCTCACCAACTGGAAAATTTTCAGTAATTGAATAAACGTTTTTTACAAGTTCTCTGGACTTTTGCCAGATTTTTAATTCCTTAAAATTTCTCACTTCAAAGCCTTGTCCCTAACACCTAATACCTTGTGCCTAATAAGGTACTTTCATTCCTTGGTAAAATTCGGGATTCTTATAATCTTTTCTCAATGGGTAGCCGGCTTCCCAATCATACGGCATAAGTATTCTTCTTAAATCGGGATGATTAAGGAAAACAATTCCATACAAATCAAAAGCTTCTCGTTCGTGCCAGTCTGCGCATTTCCAAATGTTTTCTACAGATTCAACTTTAGGATTCTCTCTATCTGTTGAGACTTTTAAAGTTATTTTCTGCTTCAATTCAACAGAATCTAAATGATAATATACGCTGAGAGTTCCACCTTGTATAACATCAAATCCATCTGCATCTTTAGCTTTTGTTCCATTAGCATCATCTGCACCGGAAAGGCACATTAAGCTGTCAAACTTCAATTCCTCTGTTTCGCGCAAAAAAGCAGCAATTTTATGAATTTGAAGCGGATCTGCTGAAATAATTGGTTCGGTTGGAGTGTCTTTATCTAAACCAATAATTGCATCTCCGAACTGCTGCTTTAGTACTTCAAAAATTTCTTCGGCGTTTTTCATACTGATTTTTTTCTCAAAGTTTCGTGTCGAATTTTATCGCGTAGTTTTAGTAAACCTTCTAATAATGCTTCGGGACGTGGAGGGCAGCCCGGTACGTAAACATCAACCGGAATAACTCTATCGATTCCCTTTAGAACATGATAGCCATGTTCCCAGTAAGGACCACCGCAATTAGCACAGCTTCCCATAGAAATGATGTATTTAGGATCGGGAATCTGCTCATATAATCTTTTTATACGGGTTGCCATTTTAAGTGTAACTGTACCGGAGATAATAATTGCATCGGCTTGACGGGGAGTATTACGAGGAATAACTCCAAAACGGTCAAAATCATAATGGGAAGCGGAAGTAGCCATCATTTCGATAGCACAGCAAGCTAGACCGAAGCCTAACTGCCAAATGGAAGAAAGTCTAGCCCAATTTAATACGTCTTCAACCGGAGCGATGACAATATTGCCATCAGAAAATTCTTTATCTAATAAACCCATTTTTCAATCATCAATTTTGTTAGCAAAAATGCCGAATATTACTTGATTTCAGCTTCTTTCTTCATTAATTCACTCAAATTTGGAGCTTTTGGTGTAGGACGAGCCCATTCCAAATCTCCTTTTCTCCATTCGTAAGCCATTCCTAAGAACAGAACAAGCAAGAAAATGATACCAACAGCGAAGCCGTAGAAACCAAAATCTTTGTAAGTAAGCGCCCAAGGGAAGAGAAGTACAACTTCCACATCGAAAATGAGGAATATCAACGCCACAACATAAAAACGTATGTTGAACTTAACCCAAGGTGAACCTTCCGGTTCTTCTCCGCACTCGTAAGTTTTCTGTTTTTCACGAGAAGGTCGGTTAGGTCTAAGTAGCTTGTTAATGGTTAGAGTAATAATTACGAAGATTATTGCAAGAATGATGAATATGAAAATTTTCCCGAATTCAGTAAGCATATATCTTCTAAAAAGTTGCGAGCAAAATAGCACATCCAAGTATTTTTGTCAAGATAACTTCTCTTCTTTGGAACAACTTCTTATAAAAGATTATCTAAAAGTAAATTTTCTTAAATTTTGGTTAACAATTATCTGCTAAAATGAAAAAAGTAATCTTTTTATTATTAGTGCTTGTGATCGCTCCTTTAGTTGCCCAAAATCCGGGGCATAAATGGGTAACTGTCCTTGATCTTAGCGACCAGAAGGTTTTTGTTGATACCTCAACTATTAAGCAGTTTCAAAATCAAATTTCTGTATTGAGCATTACTTATTTCACAACTCCCCAGACGATAGAATCCCTTAATAAACTAGCCTCAAGTGTAAAATCGCAAATACTTTTTAACCTTAGTTTGCAGAAGTATTCTACCGTTGGCACTTTATATTATGATGATAAACTTAAGATTCTTGGTGAATCATCTTTGCCGGGGCTTTCCGGGAGCGGAGAAACTTACGCAATCCCAATAGACAGCAACCAAGTGGTTTCCAATATTTATGATTATTGTTTGAAGTTTATTAATCGGGGCGAAAAAACCATTGCAGAAAAGGATTTTAGCAAACAAGGTGATCGTACAAAGACAATTATAGATAAACAGTTTGCAAAAGATTCAACACCAATATTGCCAGTTGTTAAAAATGAAATTGAAAAAGAAAAAAAGCCGGTTCAGAGACCGGAGATTGTTAAAAGCGAACCGGTTATAAAAACTCCGATTTCAAAACCGGCTGAAAAAGATACAAGCGTTAGAGTGGTTGATCAGTCAGCGAAGAAAAAAGAAGAAGCGATTAAAGCCTTAACCTCTAAACGAAAAGAGGCAAATTTAGGTTCTGTTGAAACCAATCCGAAAAACACGATTTTCTATGACGGAAGTAAATACTCTTTCCAAGTTTCATCGTGGAAAAATAAAACCAAGGCAGAAAGTGAAGCGGCTAAATTAAAAGCCCAAGGTCATAATGCTTTTATTTCGGATGCTTACGTTTCCGAACGAAAAGGAACATGGTACCGTGTAAGAATAGGTTACTTCAATAGTATTGAAGAGACCGAGGCATACCAAAAGAAACTAAGATGATATTTATTTTGTATCGTATTTAGTAACCAGTAGTTAAGAAAGGAAGTCATGTCAAGCAAAATTCAAAAAGCGTTTTTAGTATTGGGAATTCTTTCCCTATTTGCAATCGTACTTCTTACTGCTCAAGATAAAAAAGGCAATTCTACCGAGAAAGGAAAACAGATGAATCCTAAACAAGAGAAGACTGATAAGGAGTGGAAAGAAATTTTATCTCCGGAAGAATATAAGGTACTAAGAGAGAAAGGAACCGAGCGGCCCTTTACTGGGAAATATTGGGATAAGTTTGATGAAGGTGTTTACAAGTGTGCTGCATGCGGTCAAATTCTCTTCGATTCAAATACTAAATTTGATGCGGGCTGCGGGTGGCCTAGTTTCAGCGATGTAATTAACAATAAAAATGTTATTACCAAATCTGATTTTAGTTTTGGTATGAATCGAGTTGAAGTAATGTGTGCAAATTGCGGCGGGCATTTGGGACACATATTTGATGATGGACCGAAACCAACCGGGCAACGGTATTGCATTAATTCTGTTTCAATCAAGTTTGAGAAAAAGGGTAAGTAAAATTTTGGTATTTGATTCAATCAAAATTGTAAATAGATTTGAATGAATTATGGAGTTTTCATGAAAAAGGTAATGTGCTCGATATTTTTCTTGGTGAATCTATTATATGCCCAATCATATGATCTATATAATATGGTTAAGCATGAGTATGACTTTGCTGAACAAGCTAAAATTGGAACTACTCGCGATGCATTCCTCTCATTCATTGATGATGAAGGAATAATTTTCCGCCCCCATCCTGTAAATGGCAAAACATTTTTAGAGAAATCTAAACCTAATAACGGCTGGCTTATTTGGTATCCGGAACGTGCGGGAATATCTTCAAGCGGAGATATTGGCTATACAACCGGTCCGGCAAGTTTCAGAAAAGAGAAAGGTGACACTGCTGACATCTGGTATGGTAACTTCTGTACTGTTTGGAGAAAACAAAAAGATAATTCATGGAAATTCCTTATCGACTTTGGAATCTCAAATGAAAAGCCGGTTGTAACCAAAAAATCATTACAAGTTGATGCTAACATTAGTAGCTCTGCATCTCCAGTTACACCGCTTGGAAATAAAATATTTGTAAAACAGTTTGAAGGTAAGTTTGATCGTTCTCAATCTGAAGAGAGAAGTAAAAGTTATTTCATCGACTCTAGACTTCTTATTGATGGATTTCAACCGATAGATGGAGATGAAAGTATTAGGATGTTTTTTTCAAAGAATGTTTCTGATTATGCTTTATATAGTGTAATGGAAGGCGGTATCTCTTCAGCTAATGATTTTATTTATGCTTACGGAACTGTTAAATATACTGACGCGTCCTCCAAAGCTGAAAAAGAAAATTATTATTTGCGTGTTTGGCAAAAGCAGAGCGATGATTGGAAAATCATGATTGAAGTTTGGAACGAAAAACCAAAAGAGTAATTAACTGCTCTTTTCTTGATCTGATGAAAATGTAATTCCGCTTACTCTAATTATGCTATATACAAGAAGAGCAACGCCAACCCATTGGATAATGCTTAGTACTGTTCCTCTAACAAAATAATCTAGAATAACAGCGGTTAACGGAAACGCGAGTTCGCAAATAGTAGCTACTGAAGCAGAAATTTTTTTCAAACCATAGTAGTATAAAAATATTGCCGCGCCGCCGGTTGTAAATGCTATTAACAAAAACACTCCCCACTGAGTCTGCGAAACTTGATTAATCTTTGACACATCTCCGTAGCTGAAAGCAATTACTAACATAATCAAAGCAGAAAGCAAGAATCTTAAATAGGTGCCTAGTTCGAATCCGACATTTTTCAAAGCTAATTTGCTTAATACTGTAGAGGAACCAAAACTGATTGCAGCAACTAAGGATAACGCGGCAGCGACTATTGTTTTGTCTCCGGTGGTTAAGTTTGGTAAACTATAACCAAAAGTCATTATGTAAGCGCCAGCTATTGCTAATGCAGCCCACAAAAAAAATATTTTCGGAAGTCGCTCTTTTAAAATTATTGCCGCGAGTCCAAGAGCAAATACCGGTTGAAGTTTCTGTATAAGGATTACAACGGAAAGATGAACATAATTTACATAGAAGAGAGCTTTTGTAATTGCCATTGTTCCAATTGCGCCACCTAGTAAACCTACGCCGATAAATGAAATCCAGTCTTTTTTACTCAAATTTTTTATTGCAGAGAATTGTCTATATAGTATAGGTGAAAGAAGCAGTGCAACAATTCCACTTTCTATTAAAACAACCAAGGGAACCGGCAGACTGTAAAGTGTCGGACGTAAAACAATACCATCAATTCCCCACAATGAAGCAGCGAAAATCACCAGAAGAGCAGCAATTCGTTTCATTAAAACTTTCTTTCAATTTTTTTGCGCACAAAGATATGAATAATTTTAGATGTTGATTCTTAAGAATGATGTTTAGTTTTCAAGTGAAAGCGGAAAAGCATTGTTAAGCCGACAAACGCCAAACCCAAAAGCAATCCAATCCAAACGCCGACCGCGCCTAGCTTGTAATAAAAACCAAGCAGAGCTCCAATTGGAATTCCAATTACCCAGTAAGCTAACAATGAAATTAAGAGAGGAACTTTTACATCTGTAAGTCCACGCAAAATACCAACTCCGCTTGCTTGCATTCCGTCAAATATTTGAAACAGCGCGGCAATGATTAATAAGTGCGAAGCAATTTCAATTACTTTGGAATCGTTTACATAGTAATAGGGTAATGATGAATTAAAAGTAATAAATACAATACCGAAGCAAAACATAATTGAGACAGCAATGCCAAGCGAAGTGAAACCGGCATAGCGGACTTTCTTCCAGTCATTCTCGCCAACAAAACCGCCTACGCGAATTGTTCCGGCAGCAGAAATACCGAGGATAATCATATAAGTAACGGAAGCCATGTTAATTGCAATTTGATGAGCCGCGAGATGTTTGCTTCCTATCCAGCCAATCATAATTGCTGCAAAAGAGAATGCCGCTACTTCGAGAAAATATTGAAATCCACTAGGTAAGCCGATGCTAATTATTTTTTTAACCAACGATCTATCGATTCTTGAAAAATTTATTTTCGGATTGTATGACTGCACTTTTTTATAATTCATTACAAAAAGAATTAAGGTAGCAGCCATAATCCATCTGGTTGAGGTAGTTGCAATTCCGGCGCCGAATAATCCCATTGAAGGAATTCCTAATTTCCCGTAGATGAATATCCAGTTGAGAAGTGCATTTAATAGGTTAGCAAGCAATGCAATAACCATAGGAGGATTTGGTATCGAAAGTCCTTCCAAAAATTGTCTGTATGTTTGAAAAAGCATGAATGGAATTACGGAGAATGATAGTACTTGTAAATAGGGAATTGCTTCAGCAACAACTTCTTTGGGCTGGTTTAAGAATGGTATTAGATAAGACATTCCAAATGTTAGTACACTTAGTACGATTGAAAAACAAAAATTAACTAAAAGGGAATGATTCAGTGTTCTTCCGCATTCATCATAATTCTTCGCTCCTTTTGCCATTGAAATAAGCGGTGTTGCAGCCATTGAAACACCAATACCTATAACAAGAACTAAGAAGAACAGTCCGTTTACAAGAGCTGCTGCAGCGAGTGGAACTGTGCCTATTTTTCCAACCATCATACTGTCAACAACTCCCATCATTACATGGCCAAGTTGACCGAATGAAATCGGTAGCGCGAGCTTAAGTGTTTCCTTTATGTGTTGTTTTAGATGCAAAATCTTTTTCTTTCGCTTGTAATTCTCTTATGACAAAGTTAAGAATTTTTGCTGAGTGTAGGTGCTAAACAGTGTTTATAAAAAGTAGTGTATTTCAAAAAAAATATAGAACGCGGATTTAACTGATTAAACGGATTAGAACTGATAAAGATTCATAATAGCTATAAGCAAAAAAACTCATAGCTATGAAACAAAACTAGTTCTTTTCGATGACAGGCATTTTCGATTTTTTTGAAGTATCTTTTTTTGCAACCGACATTTTTGATTCTACCTTAGAATCTGGCTTAATTACCGGCATATTGGAAGAACTAGCTCTCGGTTTTGGTGCATTAGCTATTAAATATTCTGTGATTTTTGAAAGCTGCTCATCGCTCAATTTTGAAGATAGCTTTAACAACTTGGCAAACGCAGCAATTTCTTCTTCACTGCCAGGATAACCTATGTTCGATTCCTTATCCATAACATTTGAATTTGCAATCATCTTTCCTTTACTATCTAAGAATGCATAGAAAGGCAAACCGGATTTCTCTCCGCTAAGTATTGCCATTAATTCCTTGCCGCCCGGATTTTCAAGTAATTCTATCTTTTCATTTCGTTCAAGAACGTCCAGATGTGTAACAATGTAATTATCTTCGAAAAGTTTCTTCAATTCATCAGAATTCATTGCTTTATCTAAACGTTTGCACCAGCTGCACCATGATGCATGAAATATCAGAAATACATTTTTATTTGTCTCGCCGGCTTTAGCGTAAGCGGTCTTCATAATTTCATCTGCTGCTAAAGGCTTTGTTTCTTGTGCGGAAATAATTCCAAATGAAAAAATAAATAAAAAGAAAATTGAGGGGAGTTTACGGTTCATTGCCAATCCTTTTGTTGTTTAGTGTAACTAAATTATTAAAAGATATAGTGAAATGTTTTGAAACATAATGATGAATTCTCCAAATCACTCAATTAAAATTCCTTCTGCCTTTAAGGCTTGATAAATTCTTCCATCATTTCTTCTTTCGGGGGTGCCATCTGTCCAGGCCGGATCGATAATAAATTTTTTCTGCAAAGGTGAGTCGGAATAAGTCACATCAATAGTTGGGAAGGAGGGAGCGAGAGAGGAATATAAAAACCAGAATGCTCCTAGATAGATTCTTTCATTGTCAACTGTTACAACAAACGGAATTCCAAAAACGCTTTTACTTCCATTTGCAACATCTCTAACTTTTTTAGCGTATACAGAATCAATATAAAATTCATGCGAATTCCATTTGTAGTAGCTCATTTCTTTGGAAGTAAACAGTGGTTCATTCGCCAATTGAAGTGTAGATAAATCTTTCTTTGCCGCGTCTGTTGCGTATAGTTTTCCGTCGCTAAGTAGGTAAACGGCTACAGTGCCTTTCCCATTATACGAGACTAAGCTTTTATCAACGCAAGAAATAAATAATGAAATTGTTAAGATGGTAAGTAGTATTCTCTTCATAATAGCTCCAAAATTCATAATGAAAATCTTTAATTACTTACTGAAGTTACGCTCTTTGTGATTTCTTGGTGCTTTTGTGACTTGGTGGCAAAAGAGAATATAAGAAATCGAGCCACTAGGGCTCAAAGTCACCAAGTTTCACTAAGAAAACTTCATAAAGTTCAGCTCTTGCGTAACTTCAGTTACTTATTTGCTTTAGCCACAATAAGAGAAAGAAGCATATCCGGTGTATCAAGTTCACCGGTTCTAACTACTATTAATTGTTCCTTCAGAAGTTCAAAGCTGTGCAATTTCAAAAGATGACATATATACTCTGCCGAGTGTTTGTAAATTGGAACACCCCATGGCGTTTGTTGCTTTGTGAAACTTGGCAATTTCTTCTGCCCGGTTTTCAGTAACTCAATGTTTGGTAGAATTGTGAATGTAAAAATTCCATTATTCTTCATAATCCTTTCTACTTGCAGAAAGATGGAGCTTAATGATGGAAAAAAGTTAAGGATACCAATTGCAACGGCAAGGTGAAAAAAGTTGTCTCTGTATGGAATGGCATCCTTAGTGATGTCAAAAATCTTGAGTTGTTTTGCAAATAATTTAGCTTTGCATAACTCGAGCATCTCTTGCGATGCATCCAAACCGTAAATGTTTACGCCTAATTCTGAAAACCGAATTGACGATAAACCGGTTCCTATTCCGATATCCAGAAGTTTCTGTTTCGGCTTAACAAACTCAAACATCATACCGAATAGCACATCGTGAACAAAGTTGTTGTACTCTTTTATTTGCTCATCATATCTGCCGGCATTGTTGCTGTGCACGGATATACTAGGATTTTTTTTCATTTTTTTTGTCTATAATTAGCAGTGGATGATAAGATTGCTTTGGCAACTGCATTTCTATTTTTTTTACCAGCCATAATAGTTTTCTGTATAACTTAATTCCGTTTTCATTTAGTAAGCGGTATGTTTTAATTTCTCCAAAATGTTCAAGCCATTTGTAACTGTGTGCGTAAAAATAGACTTTTCTTTTGCTGTTTGGATTGGCTCTTTTTTCTGTCCAATTCCACAATTGCAAGGGGAGTGTTAAAATATTTACAAGTTTTGCATGCTTTCCCGCGTTATACACAACGTAACATTTTCCCCTTGTAACTCTTATAATCTCTTCTATTGCGGTTTTCTGCTTCTCTTTATGTACATGATATATTGTGTGCATTGAAACAGTATCTGTAACAGAATTGTCTTTAATTGGAAGTGAAGTTATATCACCTAAAACAAAAAGTCCTTCCGGTTTATTCTTTCTTGCTTCTAGAATTGCTGTTATACTGAAGTCGATACATAATTGCGTCTTAGCTTTGGAGTTAAATGGATGTGCCCCGCATGCCACATCGAGGAGAAGTTCCGGACTACCGATCATTTCCCGAAGTCTGTTGTGACAAGCTTTCTGATATTCAGCCCCTACATTAGTAGTGAATGATATCGAATCTACATACTTGCCCTTCTTTTTTGTCCAGCCAATCCTATTGTAGTAATCTTTAACACTTTCCATTTTGTCCTCCGTTATAAAAAACGAGTGACATCTGAATTGTTTTTTATTTCATACAAATAAAGAATACTAAATAACTGAAGTTACGCAAGAGCTGAACTTTATAAAGTTTTCTTAGTGAAACTTGGTGACTTTGTGCCCTAGTGGCTCGATTTCTTATATTTTCTTTTGCCACCAAGTCACAAAAGCACCAAGAAATCACAAAGTGCGTAACTTCAGTAAATAAAGTGAAACTTTAGTCTAGTGGCTGTATAATTACTTTAGAAAATGGTTATTCCAGCAGCCACTCAAAAGCCTTATCCTTTTTATAGAAAATAGAAAATGAATAACCTCTGTTAACAAAAACAGTTTCTAAAAATTCAAAATGATCTTTGTGTTCTGGATTTATAATCTCGGCAATTTGTATTCTTAATATTAAGCCAATGAATTTCAATATTTTCGGGCGTTCGTATATTTCAACAATTTCTCCGGATACAGAATTAATACCCCGATGATCTATTAATGCCTTTGTTAATCTGTTGCGTTTCATTGTATCGGCAATATCCTTGGCCATGTTTAAGGAACTTTCTCTATCGGCTGTTCCACGCGTTAAAACTTCGATATACTTCTCGTCTCTGTGGACGGCAATCTTCCATTCCATAATAATCCTAAGGGTGACGGTTTCTGTTGTCTGAATCTAATTTATTTATTCAACAGTTGCCTCAACTCTAAAAATAAAGTTCTGTGGTCAGTCTACTATGAAAATAGTTAACACTTGGCGCATCAAGGACATAAGTTCTGACGCGACGGGAATTGAATTTTATTTTAATTCATAAACCATTCTTATGTTGCTGTTTGCACCAAGTCCAAAGTTATCTTTTTCTAGATTCCCAATAATTGTTGCAAACAACTTGTCGGTTTGTTTATCACATTTTTTATCTGTGCCGGCTATTGTCTCCCTTTGATAACATAGAAGCTTTGCTTTAGGGCCATACAAATTGTAGGAGTAACTGTTATCGCTGCATTTACCTTCTCTTATCCAAAAACAGTAAGAATCATTTATTACATATAATTTACTCTTTATATCAAAGCATTTTTCTTGATTCATTATTTTTTTAATCTTTTCTATATCACTTCTGCTAATTCTCCTAGCAAAAGAATCCTGAGTAAGTGTAACTGAAGTGATGGATAAAAGAAGGAATGTGATTACTGTAAGAAACATTATTGTTTTCATTTTGATTCTCTACTTTTGATCTATAACTTAATTGCGCCTAACAGAGTTTACCTAGTGCTCTTTACGGGCAGACGGGCTAAGACGCTACTTTTTTTTGAATTCAATCACAAGCTCTGGTCCAACTCCATATTCTTCATTATTATAACCGCCCCATGATTTTGTAATAGTAAAACCCAAATTTGTTATAAGTTGTTTGAACTCATCCGGATAATAACAACGCATTTTGATAGGATGAATCACCTCTTCAACCAAAACATCTTTAAGATATTTTCGATAAATAATATCCGGATAGATTACCAGCTTTTCTTTATTGATTTTGTGTTGTCTAAAAGAGTAAACTAAACGACTACCGTCTTTAAGTATGATCTCTTGGTCAACGATTTCATCGGGTTTACACCAGCTTGATCTCATCTCTTCAGCAGATATTTTTGGTCTAAAAGCATTCAAAATTCCTCTGCCGGTGGGCTTCAGATGGAGAGATATCGTTTCAAGAAAACCATGAACTTCTTCATCTGTTTCTAATGATTGTATGACTCTATAAGGGGCAATGACAAGATCGAATGTTTCGCCAAGATTAAGACTGGTGATATTTCCTTCGAAGGTTTTGGAGTTTGTGATTCCTTCATTTGCTAACTTTTCTTCACATACCTTGAGCATTTCTTGAGAGTAATCTACACCAACAATTTTATCGCATGACTTTGCCAAAGGCACAAGAATACGTCCGGTTCCGCAACCAAGTTCCAAAACATTTTTTGCTTTAAGCGATTTTATTCTTTCTAAGTAAAATGCTTCGTTATTTATTGGATGACTAACAGTATCATAAAATCGCGCTGTGTTCTTTCGTGGATCCATAATATACATTACTAAATTAAAAATACTTGTGTGTAAGGTGTTGCAGTTGTGTCGGGACTTTTGTCCCGACATTAAGTACTTAACACTTGGCGCGTCAAGGACGTAAGTTCTAACGAGACGGGAATAATGTATACTCCGGTCAATATTTTATATCAAGCGGTACTTGCTTTGCCGCTTCAACACAAAGTTTCATATCGTGCAGACCTATATTCCCTTTATAAATAGCTTTTTCTTCGTTCAACTTTTTAACTGTTTCATATAATACTTTGTAGTTTGCACTTGCTACCTTTTTAACCGAATCATAAGAGGCTTCCAACAATACATACGCAAAAGTATGGTTTACCCATCTTATTCTTGAAAGGTCGGTTAATCTTGTAAGACGTAGAATATCTTTTTCTTCAATTCCGGTCCGTCGGGATAACTCCAATCTGCTTTTTGCCGTTAACACACTTTCAAATAATTGCAATGTGTTTTTAATGCCTAGGTTTTCAAGTTTAGTTATCAGGCTATTTGAAGTATTCGGAAAATCTTTGATTTTATTTGGGCTCGGCAGCATGCTCTTTATTTCTCGCGTCAGTATTGTTAAATAATTCTCGGATATACCGCTTTGTATGGAAAAGTCATGCAATTTTTTTTTGTTTTTAAGAGAGTTTAACAACTCGTCCAAATTTCGAATATTCTGTTCTTTAATAAGCGCGAAATTATTTTCGATATTATCCTTTAAGATATTTCGGCTTGGCAAAAGGTCGCCGGTTTCTAAAATTCTATTGTAGCTGTCAATGCTTATACTTTTTAACTCAATGTAATAACCCATATTAAACCGAATATTTGTGATGTAAATTTTACGCACATAACTATGTTGCCTAACGCTCCGCCCAACTTGTCCCGCAGTTATTCTGCGAGGGATCAGTTTAAAGAACTGAATCAACTTTACACAACAAGCTCATTCTGAAAAGCCAAACCTTAATGCGACTCAATAAGACTGCAGCGAACCAGCCCGTGCTTTTTAGGGAGACGCGGTCGGTTTGATTTGCGTGTTAGGCGGTTATTGCTTTGTATTTTTATTTACAATGTCAAAAGGAATTTTTGAATCTGCATAAACTTGCCACAAATCTATTTTTCCGTTTTTGATAATTGCTTTCCAAGAAGCAGGTAGATGCCAGTAGTTTTCTTTTCTGTCACTTTGACCTTGATATGTTCCACTAGCAAAACCAAATGCAGCAACAATATCATCATTAGTAAATATCTCGGTTACCTCAATTTTATAATCGGGAAACAATTGAAAGTAACCAATCCATCCACCTCTCATTATTTCTTTACCCACAGCCTCGTTTCCTTGAGAATCAATGAATTTGTGATCATCTGTCATTAGCGAACAGAGCTTATCTACATTGTGCTCATTGATAGCATCAATGAAACTATACACAAGTTGCTTATTCATATCATTGACTCCTTGAAGTGTGTCTTGGGCATTGGCTTGAATTGTGAACAATGATAACCATATAAAAATGGTCTGAGTTAAAAACCTTACTTTATTAAAATTCAATTTCATATTCATACAATTCGATTGTTTAATACCGCCTAACGACGTTTCCGCTAACCAGCCTGCCCGAGTTTACCCCGCGTTCTTTGCGGGGCGCTTTATGCGGGGGCAGCCCAGCCTGCCCCGTGCCTTTTACGGGGAACAGCAATGCCCAATAACCGCAATAACTTTTATTTACCTGTCCCGTGCTTTTTACGGGATAAAAATGTTTCTTAGAACAACCTAGCATAAAGAGCAACTTAGCTTTGCAAACGCAACTTTATAATTTTACAAATGCCGCACTGAAAAACAGTATACCCCGCGTTCTTTGCGGGGCTGTCCGTGTTGAGCGGCTTGTTAGTTGCGTAGATAATTATTTTTTATTTAGTCAATGAAATACAAACATTTATTGAATTATTATTTTATAAATCTATCCTTCTTAGGAGAAGCAAGTATTTTATCAATAGGCAACACATTTTTTGCATTCATAATCATATTTTGAGGTATCACTTTTACTTTACCTTTTGGAGCATATTCTATTTTTGCATTAAGAATAAGCATTAATGTTTTTAAGTGACTTTTTTCTTGAGGATCTAAAAAACCATTTTTAATTTCCTCTGTTATTGTATCGTACAAATCTCTTAAATAAAATGAATTTACATGTAAGTGATTCATGTAATCAAAAATGTGATCATACCATTCATCTGGTCTTTCTTTAATTAAAAAAAGTGAGATAAAATGCTTTTGGAGAAGTGATGCATTGCTTTTTAAGTTATTATAAAAAACAGGTCCAATTTTATTTGATGAAATATCATCTTTCAAATGATCCACAACATTCATAGGGTTTGCAAGATATATTTTTTTTAACTTCTCGATAAATGAACCAGTAAAACCATCTTCCAGAATAAAACTAATACCGTCATAAGATACGCGTCCCCGGTCAGCTAATGCTGGGGACAACCAAAATATTACTCTCGATATTTGTTCCCATCCAATAATTATGGCTTTAAATATTTCTAGTTTTAACTCCGGCAAAATATAATTACTATTTCTTAACGCTCTTGAAGAAGCCTTTATACTTTGTATAAGGCTTACGACCGAGAACTCATTTAAAAAACTATTAATGGTCTGATCATAGGGAGCTTCCGAATTATAAGTGGAATCAGCATGTTGATCTTTTATGCTGGTTGGTAAATTTGAACTTTGTACTTTTTCGGAGATTTCTTGACGAATTATATTAATCGCCTCCTCTGTTGGATTCCAGATTATGCTATCAAAAGGATTAAATTCATCAGGAATACCAATCTTACCATTTACTATGTTAGTTAATTCTGTAGTTTCTTTAAGGAGTATAGTTATTGCACATTCTCTTTTACCATCAATACCAGTATAAAACTCTATAACTTCCGGATAATTAACATATTTTCTGTCAGTAAGTATATATTCTTTGAATTTATCATCTTTGTACATATATGTTCCAGCAAAGTAATAAATCCAAAAACAATGTTTGAATTCCATTTCGTCATTATAACGTAAAAGTATGTTATTGGATTCTAAAATGTTAACTATTGTTTCAACATCGACAGTTATTAAATTCTTTTCAGCACAACTTTTCATATGAGTAATTAATTCTTTCACAGAAAATTTAGTAGCGCATTTTTGAATTAATTCTTTACAAAAATCACCTAGTAGAAATTCAACATCATCTTCATCAGGTTTTTTTGATGAATAACTAAATGCTTCAATATCTGTAAATAGAACAAACAGAACGGATTTAATCATTTTTGTTCTATTAAGCATATTTTTATTAAAATCTTTTTCAAATACTTTTAATAATGTAAAACAGTTCAATGGAGTTCGATGAATATTTAATACCTCTAAGTCTTTAACAACTTTTGAAACAATGTCATCCTCGTTAGCAATCTTCCTTATATTATTATACTTAGAGACAAATTCTCTAACTTTTTCTCTCTTCAGAGCTTGAAGATGTAATGTAACGAAGCTGTGTTTTAGGCTTGAAAAGCTAAATTCAGAACTATAAGCGAAACCCCAGTATCCAATCATTAATAATATTGGCACGTCTTCAAATTCTTCGTCAATAATTTTTAATATATTTTGATGATCTATAATGGACTCGTTCCAAGAATCAATTATTATGCATTGAATATCCTCTCGCTTTTTTTCAAAATCTTGTATTTGATCGTTAATGTCCTTTAAAATATTTCTAGCTTTTGAATGAGATGCATCAATATAAATCCAAAAAGAATTTACTTTATAAGCTTCTAATCGCATATAATGAGAAAGACTGGTAAGACCAAATTGTGGCTGTGATAAAATAATAGAAGATTTTGGTTCTCGAATTATGGCTTGTAAAATATTATCATCATTATTAAACTCTCGCGTTTTTGATATCTTTGGTTCGATGAATATTTCCGGTTGATTTTTAAAAGAAACTAAAGCATTTGAGAGTTTTCTCTCTAAATATTCAACATTCCTAATCTCTTTGACTTTGGAATATATCTTTGGAGGAAATATAATACCCTCATCATTTCCAGAAAATATTGAACCCTTTAGAAAGGTATTTTGGAAATATTGTCTATAAATGATTTTTTCAATTTGATTTTCATTTATGATAATAATTGAATAACCAAGTTTTTCATCCTTCTTTGTGAATAATTGAGGCGCAGAACAAATAACAGCATTTTGTGAAAACCTATTATAAAAAACATCTTTTTCATGATTGTGACCACTTAAGCATAAAATAAAATTGTTTTCTATTAAGGTTGTTAGTTCATCTTTACTCCATTTATTTAGATAATTAATTGGATGATGAAGCAATAGTATATTGGTATTTGTATTTTTTTTATTACACCAATCAACCAAAGTTCTAGTGCCAATGGATAATTTTTTTTCATCATCAATTTTATCAACACCGCCAAAAGAAGTTATTGCAGAATTTAGACAAAAAACGCCTAAACTTGAATTAATTTCCCAGCCATTACCAATGCTCGAATAATTTATTCCATACTTTGCAAAATCGGATTCAAACAATTTATAATTATCAAATTTTCTATCAAGAATATTATTAGTTGAAATAAAGTCATTAAATGTTCTCTCGCTAACAGAATAATTTTCATTTACTTTTTTCAGATCGGCGAGGTTACTCTTTACAATATCTTGGTCTACATCGTGATTCCCCGGAACAATTAGCCTATACTCTTTGCTCAAGCCTATTTTATTTAATTCTTCATCCAATTCATTGGAAAAACCTTCATAAGCTCCAGTATCTATTCCAGCAAAAACAATATCGCCAGAGATTGCTAATAAAAATAAATATTCTTGTAACATAGACTTCTGGTTCTTTAAGTCAGTAAGAAATGCCTTTAATACTGTTGAAACCCCTTCAGGCTCTTCTTTTCTGTAATGAATATCAGATATGTGAACAATAGCATATTTCATTTTTCACCTAATATTTTTGTAGTCATTCAAGAGCAACTAACTATTAATTAACCCGCCAGACATTCGCACTCCCGTGCATCATATCTACCGGCTTTTGTTTTATTTATTTATTAAAAACTCACTTTTTTGCGTGATAACGTACCAACTATTTTTTCTTCTTTTAGTATGGATCTATCTGGTGTTCCTTCACAATTCCAAAATCATAATTCGTACTTCTTGCAGTTACTTGGTTTCCCCGGCGGCTGTTTGAGAATGAAACCCCGTTGTCTTTTTGCAACTTAGTAATTCGAATTTGGATAATCAAGGAAAGATTTTGAGGGTAGAGTTTGAGTACTTAGTTTTTTGTATATAGCCGATTATGTGAATTAAAAATTTATCGAAAAAACTGTTGAAACAGTTTCGAAAAGGAAATGTTTGTCTTTATTAACCCACGGATTAATCCGTGGGTTAATATGAAAAACGAACATATAACCTAACCGTTTTAACGGTTTACAAATACTTCACAAAACGGCTAGTATGTAGTATTGAGTAAATTGCAGCTAACGCGGGTTCAGAATGACAAACGAGAGATTTTTCAAAGATATGTAGGCCGCCATCCGGATTATCACCGCAATCAGCGTTCAATTAAGCAAGTTTTCGGTGAAAAGTGCAAAAATCATTCAAAAAGGGCATTACCGTAAAAATATTTGGTTTTGCAAAGGAATATTCTCTTTTTCAAGAAAATATTTCGTTTTGCACCTTTTCATTTAGCTTTGCAGAGCTTAAAATGTGCTTCGCGTCAAGCGTATCGGTAATTTCTACAAAATTTTTCTCATTACGGGATTTTATTTGCCTTTGCAGAGCTTACAATTTGTTTTGCAGAGTTTTATTTCGTTTTGCAGAACTTAAAACGGGCATTGCACGGTTTCATTTCCTATTCCAGCAAATGAATTTGCCTTTGCAAGAGCTAAAATCCCCATTTCATCATTTTAATTCATATCTCCCAAATTGAATTCCGCTATTTCCATTCTTGATACTCATTACTCAAAACTATCACTAATTGATACTTCTGAAAAACTGTTTGTCGGTCACACTGAATATTATGACAAAGTCAAGCGGTTTTAAGCATCATAGGATTGACCGATTGATAATTGTTAATAAAAGATGTTTTAGAATTAATAACAGCACAAGTAAGCTTTAAGATTTTATTGGCAATGTTGTTCAAGAT
>JAZDFQ010000105.1:0-107926 GCA_043807765.1 Ignavibacteriota bacterium | reverse complement strand
CGCCGATATGCTGGAAGAAGAATCACTATCGCAGTTTTCAATAGAAAGATCAATTATAAATCTTGCTGTTGAAAAACAAAAGGAAGTTTTATGCTTAACGGATGAAGATTACCAATCTGATAAATTTGGAAAACTCGTTCTGGAAAAAACGGGAAAGAGTGCGGCGGAGGTAAATCAGTTAATTCATAATTCCGTGCTCGAAAGATTTGGCAAAGGCATTTCGCTGGTTGAAAACCAATCGATTCTTCATACTGCTCCTCACCATGACGATATAATGCTGGGCTATCTTCCTTCAATTGTGCATTCTGTTAGAACTGCTTCTAATAAGCATCATTTTACAACTCTAACAAGCGGATTCACTGCTGTAACAAATGATTACATGCTTAATCTGATGCAGAGTTTGAGAGAGCATTTAGATAATGATGAATTCAAATCCCGCTTTTCTGAAAAGTATTTTGATCCGGCATTTCAAATAGGGAAAAACCGCGATGTAAATTTATTCCTTGATGGTTTAGCCGCGAGAAGCAGAACCATTAAAAGAGAAGCTACGGCAAGAAGAATGCTGCGCAATATTGTTGAGATTTATGAAGAAGATAATTTGCTGTACATAATCGACCGTGTTGATGAGCTGATAAATTACTTCAAAACACAATATCCCGGAAAGAAAGATATTCCTCATGTTCAAAAACTAAAGGGAATGCTAAGAGAATGGGAAGAAGAAATTATTTGGGCATATTTTGGGTTTAACAGCGATAGCGTTTCTCACATGCGCCTTGGATTTTATCAAGGTGAAATGTTTACCGAAACGCCTGAAGTTAACCGTGATGTTCTCCCGATTCTAAACTTATTGCAGAAAGTAAAACCAACAATTATTACGGTTGCTCTGGATCCCGAAGGAAGCGGACCGGACACTCATTATAAAGTTTTACAAGCAATTAGCGAAGCTCTTAAATTATACGGGAGGGAAAATGATTTATCTAAATTAAAGATTTGGGGTTACAGAAATGTTTGGTATAGATTCCATCCGGCTGAAGCAAACATTTATATTCCGGTGAGCCTCAATTCCTTTGCTATTGCAGAGAACACATTTATGAATAGTTACGGTTCACAGAAAGATGCCAGTTTTCCAAGTTATGAATATGATGGTCCGTTCTTTAGGCTCGCGCAAAATATTCAAGTAGATCAATATAAGACGATACGTTTATGTCTTGGAAAAGATTTTTTTCTCAATCATCAAATTCCAAGAGTAAGAGCGGCGCACGGTATGGTTTACCTTAATGAAATGACGGTAGAAGAGTTTCTTACCAAATCTATCGAGATTAAAAAAGTAACCGAGAATGTAACTTAAAATGAAAACTAATTGCTGTGAACTGTTTACAGAAGTAGATGTTTAATAGTAAACTATAGAGATATTGAAGTAAGGTAGGGGAGTAGTGAGAAAATTATTAGTTTCTGTGTAGACGGTGTAGTAGGATCTATTTGTAAATGAGTTGGTCACAAAATGGTAACAACATTTTGAAAAACTACGAATTTAGGCTAAAAACGCAATAAATTTGAGAGTCAGTAGAATCCCTCACTCTCCTCTAGTAAAAATAAAACCTCAATTATAGCAAAATAAGGCTGTTTTCGAGGTTTTTCCTTTAATAGGGGGTCGCCTTAGTTGCCTAAATTGGGTGTATTTTATGTGGACTTGGCAAAAAATTGGCACAAAAATGTTCACTGAAAAGTCAATTTCACGAGGGGGGTGTCAAATCAACCACCCTTGATGAAACAGCAATTTTTTTCAGTATTTCCGGGAAACAATTTTTACCCTGATTATTAAATCTAAGCAATGTTTCATACAAGAAATAAATAAAATCGATTTCTTGGAAGCCTCGAAAAAATTGAGAATTATAATTCACGAAGTTTATAAATCTATCAAGTTGGTTGAATTCTTTTTGTCCTCTAGAATTTTCTTTTTTCTCCACCTCAAAACTGTAGTTATTATCTATTTCTCTTTTTCTTTTGACAGTAATTAGCAGATTTTTTTCACGAATGATAGATGGTGTAGCCATTTGATAAATTGGGCTGATTGCAATTTGATTTGATGAATTAACAGACACTATAAATCCTTTGGGAAATACTTTTTTGCTAAACGGCTGTGGTGAAAGTGTTGCACCAAATGTTTTAAATAACCTGCTAATTGTTTTCTTTTCAACGCCCAATTCATTCCCGGCATCGTTAATGCTACTACCATCAGCGAACAGTTTGACAGCTGCTATAAAAAGCCCGTTATTTAATTTTAGCGATGCAAGTATACTATCTTTTCTTTTATGCCATTCCTTCTTACACTTATAGCATTTGATTCTGCCACGAGTGTGAATGACATACAAACTCCATGTTTGTTTATATATCATTCTTATGCCATAAATTTTCATGAAAAAATTTAGTTTGAGAAAGTTGCGTTGAAATGCTTAGGATAAATTCTGAGCAAATGAGTTTTGACGTATAAATTAGAGAAGTTATATAATTGTGATTTCAGATCATTATCATTATTTAATTCGCGGTTAGAGTTTTAATACCTTCATGAAAAATTATGAAGTATAATCGCTACAGTCTAGGTAATTTTATGCTTTTTCATTTTCCTCCATAGAGTTGAAGGATCAATTTCTAATTCTTTTGCTGCTTTTGTGCGATTCCAATTATTCTTTTTCAATACAGAAATTATCAAATCTTTTTCAGTTTCTTGAAATCCTTTTTGTGTACCGGAATTAGTGGACGAAATATTTTTCTTGCTTGGTTCTCTTAGTCTTTTGGGAAGGCACTCAATTTGAATTACTTCACCATTACAGAGAACAAAACTGTGTTCTATCACATTCTCCAGTTCTCTTATGTTGCCCGCCCAATTATAATCCATCAAAAGATCATAGGCTTCAGATGAAAACTGTTTAATATGCTTGTTGAATTTTTTGTTGAAGCTATCAATAAAGTGATTAACAAGCAGCGGAAGGTCATCCATTCTTTCTCTAAGAGGCGGGAGATGAATATTAATCACATTAATTCTATAAAATAGATCCTCTCTGAATCTTCCCGCTGAAATTTCGTCCGAAAGAATCTTGTTAGTCGCCGCTATTATTCTTGTTTCCATTTTTATTGATTTATTCCCTCCCACTCTCTCGAATTCATGCTTTTCCAATACTCGCAGCAATTTTGTTTGAACCGCAATTGATAGGTCGCCTATCTCATCCAAAAACAAGGTCCCGCCGTGAGCAAGTTCAAACCTTCCAATCTTAGTTTTTATTGCGCCCGTAAATGATCCTTTTTCATGTCCAAATAATTCGCTTTCTATTAGCGATTCAACAAATGCACTACAATTAACGGCTATAAACGGTCCGGTTCTTCGTGAACTATTCAAATGAATTGCCCGCGCTGCTAATTCTTTTCCCGTTCCGCTTTCGCCGGTAATTAAAACAGACGTATCAGTCTGTGCCACACTTTCAAGCATAGAAAATATTTGTGCAATGTCTTTATTTCTTCCCACTATATTTTCATACTTAAAAAATTCACTTAGATGTGCAGACAAGTTTTTTATTTCCGATATGTCTATAAATGTTTCAACAGCTCCAATGTTTTCTTTTTTGTTATTAACAAGAATTGCAGAATTTACACGAATAGGAGTTTTTCTCCCACCCTTGTGTAATATCTCCAATTCATTACCAATCATTGGTTTACCTTTTTGCATCGTTTGCTCCATGTGGCATCCGTTGCGGCAAAGAGATGAATTAAAAATATTCCAGCATTTTTTACCCACGGCCTCGTTTCTTTTATATCCGGTTATTTTTTCTGCCGAGGCGTTGAATGAAGTTACATTCCATTCGTTATCAATTGTAAATGTTCCCTCGATATTGCTGTTGAAAATTGCGTCCAATTTGTTCTTTTGATCTATAAGCTCCAAAGTTCTCTCTTCAAGTTCTTCGGATAATGATAACATTTCTTTTGTATCCCGAAAAACAAAAACAACACTCAAAACAGAATTCTCTTTTGTGATTGGAGTTATAGATGCAAGTACGTTTTTTACGCTGCCTTTCTTATCTGTGATGTTAATTGCTAGGTTTGTAAAAACGCGGTTGCTTTCCAGCGATTGAGAAATATATTTAAAATCATCAATGCACTCACGGAACAGAAGTTTACAGTCTGACTCAATAATTTCTTCTTCACCATAACCGCTAATTCTTGAAGCGGCTTCGTTGAAAACGATGATCTTCAAATCCTTACCAATAACGGCTATTCCATCGGGAATTATAACCGCTTCCTTATTTTTATCAATAATTTGCTGTACTTCAATCATAGTGTCCTCACTTATTACTATTGCAATTTAGATGAAGCCTTGCATATATGCAATTCATTGCAAAATACGTTGTGATTTCGCAATGCCTCAAACTTTCATGCTACGAAATCAGTGGAAAATCGAGTTTTTATTTTGGAATGATTCTAGTATTAGTAAGGCTACTTAGCAGTTCTAATAGGAGAAATAAATACCATGGAAAGAGGAAATGTCTCTTGGTTCAGACAAAAAGCTGAATCGCTTTGCCTTAAATTGGAACGAAATATTCTTTCCAATAAATCTCTAAAGTGCAAAGTTGTTTATGGACCGGTGCGTTCCAGAAGATTGGGCTATGTTCTTGGAATAAATAACATCAAACCTAAAGTCTGTTCTTACAATTGCATTTATTGCCCTTCTGGAAAAACAGCATGCTGTTCCATCTGCACAAATTATTGCCTTTCACCCTATGAACTTCATTTATTCGTGAAAAACAAATTGGAAGAGTTAAAGAAAAATGGGAAACAGATAGATTACATAGCTTTTGCTGGAAGCGGCGCACCTACACTTGATTCAAGTCTTTCAAAAGAGATTTTACTCCTTCGTGAATTTGGCTACAAGATCGCGGTATTCACTAATTCATCTCTTGTGTGGGGTGATAATATTCAAGAAGAGTTAATGTTTGCAGATTATGTTTCTTTGAAAATTGATACCGTGAACGAAGCAACATGGCAAAAGATGAATCGCCCACACAGAAGATTGGACTACGATCTGATTCTCGAAGGTATTACACAATTCTCAAAAAAATTTCAAGGCACATTAACCACCGAAACCATGCTAATCAAAAATTTTAATGATAACGTAAGTGAAATAGAAAGCCTCGCGGAATTCTTGAATTCATTAAAACATGGCGTATCATATTTTATGACCCCGATGTATCCATCAGCCGAAAACTATGCGGTTACACCGGATGATGAGGCTTTAAAACAACTTGGCTTAATAATTAAAGAGAAAGTTGCTAACTCGGTTTTATTATGCTGCCCGGAGAAAGAGGAGTTTTTTGCAACCGATGATTTTGAAAATGAGTTCTTAGGACTGCTCTCAATTCATCCCATAAGTGTAGAGTCCGTTACTAATTTCATAAAAAATGATGCAGATAAAGAAAAGCTGGCTGGTATGTTAAAAAATAATATTGTAGAAAAAATAAATCATAATGAAAAAGAGTTTTTTGCACTAACCTCGGCAGAACGCTTAGCCGAAAGTTCTTTGCTAATCAATTAGAAAGGTTTAGAAATGATATTTGATCCGGCTTGTATTCCTTGTATAGTTAATCAAGCATATAACTCAGCCAAATTTTTTGGCGATGGGGATAAATCTCTACAGTTAAGTATTCTTAAAGATGTCTGCGAAAAAACAAAATTTGTTAATCATGATTTAGCCGCTCCATTTTTTTCAAGAAAGATTCAAGAAATAATTATTGAACATACCGGAGAAATTGATCCCTATAAATCAATTAAAAAGAAAAATATTGCTAAAGCCGAAAAGTATATTCCGGTATTAAGCAGTATGATAGAAAATTCAGAAGATAAACTCGAAGTAGCTATACGCGCAGCAATTATGGGTAACATTATAGATTTTGGAGCGAGTCCAGATTTCAATCTTGAACATGAAATACGAAGCATAGATGAAACACATATCGATAGCGTTACACTAACGAATTTTAAGGATGATCTCGCTAAAGCTAAATTAATTCTTTACATAGGGGATAATTACGAAGAAGCAATTTTTGACAAGCTTCTGCTATCTAAATTACTACCAAAGAGAATTGTTTTTGCAGTTCGTTCCAAAGCAATATTAAATGATATAACTCTTGATGAAGCCCAAAACTTAGAAATTGACAAAATATGCTCAGTTATTGAAAGTGGTAGTACTATCGCCGGAACCGACTTAAGCGAATGCACTCCGGAATTTTTAGAATTATATAACAGAGCCGATCTTGTAATCTCGAAAGGGCAAGGCAATTATGAAACTTTAATAGATGAAACACGCCCCATTTATTTCCTTTTTAAAGTTAAGTGTGAGGTAATATCGAAGCATTGCGGTTTACCCGTTGGTAAAGGGACAATGCTATTTAACAAGAATGAATTTGAGGAAAAGAGAGCAATAAACTATTAGGCAAAATTAATAAACGTAATAAATCTTATTGAGTTAAAAGTAGAGGAGTTAATGAACGATAAGGAAAAACAAAAAGCATTTGATGAAGAAGAAAAACGAATTCAAGAAAGTGTCTCAAAAATTAAACATCGAATTGCGGTATTTAGCGGCAAAGGTGGCGTAGGTAAGACAACAGTAAGTGTAAATCTCGCTTACAGTTTGCAATCAGAAGGTTTTTCAACCGGAATTCTTGATGCAGATATTACAGGTCCTAATGTTCCGAAAATGCTAAATATCGAAGGAGATATTATTTATCTAAATGAAAAAATTGTTCCTTTTGAAAAATATGGAGCCAAAATAATTTCGATGGCTAGTTTAATCAAAAACGGGCAACCTTTAATTTGGCGGGGGCCAATGCGTTCAAAAGTAATTAACCAATTTCTTGCAGATGTTGAATGGGGCGAGCTTGATTATTTAATTGCCGATCTACCTCCCGGCACTGGCGATGAAATTTTAACAATCGCTCAACAAATGAAACCCGACTATGCAGTTGTGGTAACAACTCCACAAGAAGTATCTGTTCTTGATGCAGAACGCGCAATTAACATGGCACAAAAACTGGGAATACCTTACATCGGTGTTGTTGAAAATATGGCCGGCTTGGTCTGCCCACATTGCAGTGCTGTTATTGAACTATTCGGTTCTGGCGGCGGAGAAAAATTAGCTAACAAATACAACGTTCCGTTTCTCGGTTCAATACCTATCGATATTGATGCACGGATTCTTGGTGATAGCGGCAAACCGATTGTCTTGGAAAAACCAAACTGTGAAGTAACGAATGTCTTTAAATCAATTATGGCTTTGATCGAAGAACATTATCAACAAGAATTAACAATAAAATGATTGTAAGTGGTAATTGTATATCAGAGAAAAAACATCGGAGTATCACATGCAAAACAAAACATTAATTGCACTTTTTTTCTTCAGCATTGGGCTGTTTGCTCAAACTCATAAAGAATTAGTGAATGGTCCAATTGCAACTCCGCAAGATGTAACAAAAATCTGTTTAACATGCCATGAATCCGCTGCAAAAGAAGTTATGAAAACAAGTCACTGGACTTGGCTGGATGAAAAATTTGAAGATAGCCAGCACAACGAAAAACAATTTGGGAAAAAGAATTTCATAAATAATTTCTGTCTTGCTATTACTTCAAATTACCCAAGATGCACTAGCTGTCATGTTGGGTATGGATGGAAAGATTCATCGTTCGATTTTAACAAAGAAGAAAATGTTGATTGCTTAGTATGCCATGATCAAACCGGAACCTATAAAAAAACTCCAACCGGAGCTGGAATGCCTGATCCGAAAGTTGATCTTTTAGTGTCTGCACAAAGCGTTGGAAAAGCGTCACGTAAGAACTGCGGTATTTGCCATTTTGATGGCGGCGGCGGTACCGGAGTAAAACATGGAGATATGGATGATAGTTTATATGATCCGAAACCGGAAACGGATATTCACATGGGCAAACTTGGATATCAATGCATAGAGTGCCATCAAACAAAAGAACATAAAATTATGGGCGCTAGCCACGGATCGATGGCTGCAAATGCAAACCATATTTACTGTACTGACTGTCATAAAAATGAAATCCACAAAAACAAAACACTTAATAAACATATAGTTTCTGTTTCTTGCGAAACTTGTCACATTCCGGAATTTGCACGGGTTGAACCAACAAAAGTTTGGTGGGATTGGTCAAAAGCCGGTGAAGATAGATCGGAATCCAAAGATGAACTTGGCAAAGAAACCTACAACAAAATGAAGGGTGAATTTAAGTGGGCAAAGAACATTGTTCCTACTTATAAGTGGTATAACGGCAGTGCCACGTACTATTCTTTAGGAAATAAAGTAGAGCCGGAAAAAATTGTTATGCTAAATAAACTCAACGGCGATATTAAAGATCCGAAAGCTAAGATTGCACCTTTTAAAGTAATGCGCGGGAAACAAATTTATGAAACACAGAATAATTATTTGATTGTTCCAAAACTTTTTGGTGAAGGTGGATACTGGAAGACTTACGATTGGAACACAGCCTCGCAGATCGGTATGAAAGAAGTTGACCTTCCTTTTTCTGGAAGCTATTCTTTTATAGAAACTGAAATGTATTGGCCCATAAATCACATGGTTGCACCAAAAGATAAAGCCTTAAAATGTAATTCATGTCACAGTAAAGAAGGGCGGTTAGATTGGAAAGCGTTGGGATATTCGGGCGACCCAATGAAAGTAAAAGGAAGAAAATTCTAAGAGAGCGATACATGAATGACAAAGTAAAAATTGGAATAATTATATGCGATAGATACAAAAGCTGCACTGGCGGAAAATGTTTCAGATCAATTAAGGAAAGAGACGGAGCTTTTGATATTTACGAGGATCGAGAAATTGAGATGGTAGGCTATACAACTTGTGGCGGTTGCCCCGGTGGTAATATAGAATATGCGCCGGAAGAATTAAAGAAAAATGGCGCTGAAGTTATTCATCTAGCAACCGGAATGGTGGTTGGATATCCACCATGTCCTTACATAGATCATTTCAAAAAGTTTATTGAAAGCAAATATGATTTAAAGGTTGTTGTTGGTACTCATCCAATTCCGGAAAAGTATTTTTTAACTCATACTGATCTGAACACATGGTGCACTCCGGAATGGAATGAGCTTACCAAACCAACATTAAAAGAGAAAGAAATAAGATTGGCTTACGATTAAAACAACTAATAACAAAAATATAAGGAGGCAATAATGCCTGGTTTAAATAGTACCGGTCCGGAAGGAAAAGGTCCAATGACTGGAAGAAGACTTGGTCGTTGCAGATCAACAAAAGAATCTCAAACAGAAAATCTTACTGCCGAAAACAAAGAAGTTGTTTTAGGAGTTGGTCGTGGTGGTAAACCACGCGGTGGCGGTAAAGGAAAGTGTGCCGGCGGCAGAAAAGGAAGTGGAAAGGGAAACGGAAGGCAGAATTAATTCTTGTTGAATATAACCCCAAACAAAGAGAGGAATATTTCAACTGAAGATTCAAGGGCATGAATGATAATAGCTGTAGCAATATCAAAACCGGAAAGAAACTCTAATCTTTCGGATGTTTTTGGAAAAAGTTTCTTTTTCTTACTTCATAATTCGACAGATAAATCTGAAGTGGTATTGAGTAATCCATTTGCATCTGAATTAGGTGGTGCCGGGATACAATCTGCAAAACTTCTGATAGAAAATTGCGCAGATGTATTAATAGTTAAGCAGATTGGAAGAAATCCTTTCCGGTTTCTTTCATCTGCCAAAATAAAAATTTATCAATCCGGTGAAGCAACCGCCGTTGAAGCAATAAAACTTTTTAGTGAGGAGAAACTTTATCTGTTGGAAGAAGCCGCTAAAGATAACTCGTTCGGTAGAAAGCGAAAAAGAAGCGGCGGGAAATTTATAATTAAAAAACTTGTCAATGATAAAAAGGAAATATATGAACAAGAGAATAGCGGTAGCAATTGAAGAAATAGGCGCAGAAGAAAGAGTAGCTGAACATTTCGGAAGGTGTTCAAAATTTTATGTTTGCGAACTCGATGAACAAAAAAACGTGTTAAAGACCGAAACATTTTTTAATCCTCTAGTCGGAGAGCACAGTGGTGTATGTCAATTACCCGGATATGTTAAGCAATTCAACGTGAATACAATTATAGCCGGAGGCATGGGACAGAAAGCAGTGTCAAACTTTCTTTCATTTGGTATTGATGTAATCACGGCACCCGGACTCCTTTTCGAAGAAGCTTTGAAGCGTTATAATCAAGGAGAACTTGCCGGTTACGAAGCATGCAAGCACGATCACGAACACAGTCATAATTGTCATTAAGGAATTGAAGTGATAATATCTATTGCATCTGGTAAAGGAGGAACCGGCAAAACAACAGTTGCAACAAGTCTAGCATCCGTTAATCCCGGAAGTGTTTACTTAGACTGCGATGTAGAAGAACCAAATGGACACATTTTACTTCATTCTCAATTTCAAACGGAAGTTCCAAGTACAAAGAGTCTTCCGGAAATTGATTATTCCAAATGCACATATTGCGGTAAGTGTGCGCAAGTTTGCGAGTTTCATGCGTTGATTAATTTGGGATCAGAAATATTCCTTATAGAAGAACTCTGTCATGGATGTGGAGCTTGTGAATATTTGTGTCACGAAAAAGCGATAACAGAGAAGAGAAAAACAATTGGAATAGTCCGGGAAGGATTTTCAGAATTTAATGACATAGAGTTTTACGATGGAGTTCTAAATATTGGTGAAGCTTCAGCTTCTCCCGTAATCAAAGATGTCAAAAAGAAAATTCAAGAAAATAAACTGAACATAATTGATTCCCCTCCGGGAACATCTTGTTCTATGGTTGAAGCTGTAAGAGATTCTGATTTTTGCCTTCTTGTTACAGAATCCAGTCCGTTTGGATTGCATGATTTGCGGCTTGCAATCGAAGTTTTACAAATTCTAAAAATTCCTTTTGGCGTTGTTATTAATAAGTATGAAGAATCATACACGGAACTTGATAACTATTTGAACGAAGTTAAGATAAATGTTCTGATGAAAATTCCATTCGATAAGAGAATAGCAGAAGATTATTCAAATGGGAAAATGCCGGATGTGTTTTTAACTGTACTGAATGAAGAGCTTAAAAATATCGTAAAGAAAATACATGCACTAGTTGCAGTAGATAAAAGCAATACTACATTACATTAAAAAGGAGTCCGTTATGGAAAACAACAATGGTTCTCTAGTATTTACAATGCCGCGTATCGGAGAAAAGGCGCCGGAATTTAAGGCTGTAACAACACAAGGAGATATCAATTTTCCCGAACAATTTGCCGGAAGTTGGGTAATACTTTTTAGTCATCCGGCTGATTTTACTCCGGTTTGTACTTCTGAATTTATAACCTTCGCTTTTTTAGAAGAAAAATTTATGAAAGCTAATTGCAAGTTGGTCGGTCTATCTATTGATGGAATATACAGCCACATTGCATGGCTAAGAACAATTAAAGAAAAAATTGAATACAAAGGCATGAAAAATGTCGAGGTCAATTTTCCTTTGATTGAAGATATCACAATGGAAATTGCTACAAAGTATGGAATGATTCAGCCGGGAGAAAGTTCTACAAAAGCAGTAAGAGCAGTTTTTGTTATTGATCCGAAAGGAATCATACGGACCATCATTTACTATCCATTAAGCTTAGGTAGAAATTTTGATGAACTATATCGGGTTGTAATAGCACTTCAGACAGCAGATAATTTTTCCGTTGCTACTCCGGCTGATTGGCAGCCTGGTGATGACGTTATCATTTCTCCGGCCGGCTCATGCGGCGCAGCTAAAGAAAGAATGGAAGGTAAGGACGACCTAGTTTGCCAAGATTGGTTCTTCTGTTCAAAAAAATTAGATAAAAATAAAGTCCTTAAATCAATCATCAAAGATTAGAGTACTTGAACTGTGAGCGAAATTCAAAATTATTCTCAAGTGTTGGTTCTAAGCGGTAAAGGTGGAACCGGTAAAACTACTTTTACCGCCTCTATTTCCAAATTGATAAAAAACAAAATTGTTATTGATTGCGATGTTGATGCTGCGAATCTATATCTTCTATTGAAACCCATAATTGAAACTCAGAAACAATTTTATGGCGGAAAGAAAGCAGAGATAGATTCTGGGAGTTGTAGCGAATGCGGACTCTGCGAAGAAATTTGCAGATTTGATGCAGTACATAATTTTAAGGTTGATGTTATTGGTTGCGAGGGCTGCGGATTTTGCGCTAAGGTTTGTCCGGAACAAGCAATTTCTTTCGATTACCACAAGACTGGAGACTTTTATTCCGGTGTACTCGAAGACGAATCGAAGTTTATTTATGCAAAACTAATTCCCGGTGAAGGAAACTCCGGCAAACTTGTTAGCGAAATTAAAAAAGCAGCAACCGAAAATATTTCGGAAACAACTGAATGGATAATAATAGATGGACCACCCGGAATCGGTTGTCCGGTAAACGCTAGTCTTTCCGGTACTGATTTCGTTGCTATAGTAGCAGAGCCAACGCTTTCCGGTTTGCACGATTTAACAAGGCTTCTCGAACTATTAAAAAAGATGAAGTATGCGCACGGAATCATCATCAATAAATATAATTTGAATCTAGAGGTAACGGAAAAAATCAATGAATTGGCGAAAAAAAACAATGTTGATGTTTTAGGTTATCTGCCATTTCATCATGATTTTGTTTGCTCGTTGCAATTAGGCAAAACAATAGTAGAATTTAATCATGAGCTCGGAAAACAAATCGAAAACATTTGGCTGGGTATTAAAAGTCATATAAATAAAAGGAAGTAATAAATGAAAATTGCAATAACATCAACGGGTGGGTCAATGGATGCGCTAGTAAGCGAACAGTTTGGTCGCTGCCAATACTTTTTAATTGTAGATTCTGAAACTATGAAGTTTGAAGCCGTATCAAATTTAGGCGAACAAATGCAGAGCGGTGCCGGTCCCAAAGCAGCAGAATTAATCATTAATAAAGGTGCGGAAGTTTTACTAACCGGGCATGTTGGTGATAAAGCAGAAGTTGCCTTAAAAAAGTCAGACATCATTATTGTTGACGGATTGAAAGGAAGTCTCAAAGTTAAAGATGCTATTAACAGTTATTTATCTAAATAAATTATAGGAGAGAAAATTGTTCGTACCTAAAAAAATTTTTTTCACTAAAGGAGTGGGCAGACACAAAGAATATCTCAGTTCTTTTGAAGCAGCCTTAAGAAATGCCGGAATTGAAATATGTAATTTGGTAACTGTTAGCAGTATTTTTCCTCCCGGCTGTAAGATTATTTCGAGGCAACAAGGATTAAAAGAAATTAAAGCCGGACAAATTACTTTTGCAGTAATGGCAAGAAATGCAACTAATGAACCGAATCGTTTAATCGCTTCTTCTATTGGTGCGGCTATTCCGGCAGATGGAAAACATTACGGATATCTTTCCGAATATCATCCTTATGGTGTTAAAGAAAAAATTGCCGGAGATTACGCCGAGGATTTAGCAGCTCAAATGTTAGCCACTACACTTGGCGTTGAGTTTGATTCTGAAACCGATTGGAATGAAAGAGAGCAAGTATTCAAAATGTCCGGTAAGATTGTAAAAACATTTAATGTTACTCAAACGGCAGAAGGTGATAAAAAAGGATTGTGGACAACAGTAATAGCTGCGGCAATACTTTTACCGTAGTAATTATTTACTTATTTAGAAACTCGATTAAGGAATAAATTTCGGAATTACTATGAAGACAAATATTAGACTAACTGTTTTATACGACAATAATCCTCTAGTAAATAATTTACAGACCGATTGGGGCTTTTCATGTTTGGTAGAATTCGCAAATACAAAATTATTGTTTGACACCGGCGATAACGGAAAAATACTATTAGATAATATGGAAAAACTCGGTATTGATCCCAAAAGCATTGATATTGTTTTTTTATCTCACTTCCACCACGATCATACGGGTGGATTAAAAGATTTTCTTCAAGCGAATTCAAAAGTGAAAGTTTATTATCCACATTCTTTTCCGCAAGAAATAATTGATGTAATAGTAAACGCCGGTGCAGAACCGGTTTCAGTTTCCGAATCAATAGAAATTATACCGAATATATATTCACTTGGCGAAATGGCTGGTATAATTCCCGAACAATCGCTTGTTATGAGAATATCGAATGAGCTTATTGTAGTAACCGGCTGTGCTCATCCCGGAATTCTAGAGATTCTAAAACAAGCAAAAAGCAAATTTCCCGACAAGAATATCTCCCTTGTGATTGGTGGTTTTCATTTGCATAGGCTAAGTGAAGAAGAGTCAAGTATAATAGTTACTAATATTTATGAAATGGATGTTTTGAGAGTTGCACCAACACATTGCACGGGTGAAGCTGCCCGTAAATTATTTAACAACCAGTTTGGTGATAATTATCAAGAAGTTGGGCTGGGGAAAATCATTGAAATTGAATGATGCAGATTTGACAAGTGAAATACCAAATCAACAAATTTGAGGCAAGAGGATTATTCTATGAAATCAATAGCAGTTCAAGATTATTATCCGGATGATGTGGCACATTGTTACGGATGCGGAAAACTTAACGAACATGGACATCAAATAAAAAGCTATTGGCATGGCGATGAAACAATTGCCCACTTTACGCCCGAACCTTTTCACACAGCAATTCCCGGTTACGTTTACGGCGGATTGATAGCTTCATTAATTGATTGCCATGGAACCGGAACAGCAGCGTTAGCTGCATATCGAGCAGAAAATAGAGATTTTGGGTCAATGCCTCCTTTTCGTTTTGTAACAGCATCTCTCCAAGTTGATTATTTAAAGCCAACTCCACTTGGTATTGAACTTGAACTAAGAGGCAACTTACTAGAATTGAAAAGTAAAAAAGTTATATCGGAAATTATTGTCTTAGCAAATGGCGAAATCACCGCCAGAGGTAAAGTGATTGCTGTTAAAATGCCGGAGACAATGTTGAAATAAACAATGAACAAAAATTCAATCTCGCTTTTTGAAGGAAGTTTTTATGAAAGAACCTGAATTACCAATTCCAATTCATGAAGTTGCTTTTTTACAAGCATACTTATATGAAATGTTTTCTTTTGAAGGTCAATGCCAGCAAAATTTTGAAAAAACAGAGTGGCATTTAAAAGGAACTCACAAAGACGAAGAAGTGAAGTCCATTATCGAGTTTTTTAGAAGTAATGGAATAAACTGCGATTGCGATATTATTCACAAATTTGACTTAAGAAAATTCCTAAATAGTAATACGCATCAAAATATGGTTGTTCGGACATAAATGGAATATGAAATGGATATTATTATAAATGTATTAAAAGAATCGCTAAAGGTTACAATCTTTGTTTTAGTGATGATGATTGCCGTTGATTTTATAAATGTAAAAACAAAAGGTAAGCTCGAATCAATTCTTAAAGAAGGCGCTAAATGGAAGCAGTACTTTATTGCTTCTCTTCTTGGTGCGGCTCCCGGTTGTTTGGGTTCCTTCGCCGGTGTTTCACTTTACATTCACGGAATGATAAGTTTTGGAGCTCTTACCGGGTTAATGTTTGCAACCGCCGGAGACGAGCAATTTATAATGCTGGCAATGTTTCCAAAAACAGCAATTATAATGTTTGTTATACTTTTCATCCTTGGAATTGTCGTAGGATATCTTACGGATTACTTTGTGAGGAAATTCAACATAAAAACATGCACAGATTGCGAGATAAAACAGTTTCACCCGGAAGAAAAAGGTTACAAGCATTACTTAAAAGATCATATCTGGGCGCATATAGTCAAAGGACATTTGCTAAAAACATTTCTCTGGACCTTTGGTGCACTTCTTATAGTTGAATTTTCAATGAGCTTTGTTGATTTGAAAAGTATCACCGCCGAATATATGCTTTGGCTTTTAATTCTAAGTGCACTCATAGGTATCATTCCGGAATCCGGACCTCATTTAATCTTTGTAATGCTCTTTGCAAAAGGTTTGATTCCATTCTCAGTTCTCTTTACCAGTTCAATTGTTCAAGATGGTCATGGAATGCTGCCAATGTTATCTTATTCAGTTAAAGATTCATTACGCATAAAAATGTTCAACTTTATTTTTGGTCTATCGATTGGACTTTTCATTTATATACTGGGATATTGATGATTGATTACATGGATATTTCAAAATCCGAAAGTGATATACTACTTAAAACATGGGGTTACGACTTGTTGGACGAATGCAACACAATGATAACTGAGGCAAATTTTACAAACGGTAAAATCCTTGATGTTGCTACCGGAACCGGAAGAGCTGTTTCTCTTCTATCCAGAATTTTCGCCAAAGTTATTACTGGTGATCTGAGTTTTGATTTGAAGATTGAAAGTGATAGAAGGATTTCAAATAAGCACTTGGATAGAGTTACTTACATACAGTTGAACATGGAAAGATTGCCCTTTAAGAGTAACGTTGTCGAAAATATTGTTTGCATTAATACTCTACACGAACTTGATAATCCGGATTTTTGTCTTGCTGAAATAAGAAGAATTAGCTCTCCAAATGCGAAACTACTTATCGCCGATTTTAACCCGGAAGGATTTGATGTATTGGATAAAGTACACTCAATTAGATATAACAAACTTCATCGGCGTGGAAAAACATCTACCAATGAAATTAGAAACTTTTTGATTAGCTCTTTTACCGGAGTACAAGAAGTAAATACTAAACTTAACAATGGTTTTATTGTCACCGGGAAAAAGAAATGAACTATTCCTCAGCACTACATATAGAAAATATAGGGGTTCTTTCAGTCGAAACTGAAATAAAAGTTACTACCTACGATATTGATATAGCCGACCATGTAAATAATATTGTTTACTTACGCTGGCTTGAAGATCTGCGCAATTTACTATTCTCAAGAATGTGTCCCTTGGATAAAATGTTGGAATTAAATTACTATCCTGTTGTAGCTCACACAGAAATGAAGTATAAAAAGCAAATCACCTTGTTTGATAAACCAATAGGCAAGATCATTGTCGATAAATATTCTCATGGTGTTATTGTTCTCTATGCAGAGATAAGACTTGAGGATACTATTGTTTTTACGTCAACACAAAAATGTGTGCTTATGAATTTAACAACCAAAAGAATGTATAAAGGTAGGATTGATGAACTTTTGAAGTAGTCAAAAAAATATTTACAAATAAATTATTATCAAACAAAAAATGAAGAGTTATGAATACTAAAAACATGAGCTTTGATACAAAGCTGGTTCACAGCGGGGGATTTGATGATCAATTTGGGAGTGCTGTTGTTCCTATTTATCAGACTTCCACATTCAAATTTAAGAATGCACAACATGGCGCTGATTGTTTCTCCGGTGCAAGTGATGGTTATATTTATACAAGAATTGCAAACCCAACTATAAGAGCGCTAGAAAAAAATATCGCAGATTTGGAAAACGGTTATGATGGAATTGCAACAAGCTCCGGTATGTCTGCAATTACAAGTGTTTACATGGCTCTGTTAGGTACAGGAAGCCATATAATTAGCACTGCTTCTGTTTATGGTCCAGCTAGAGGTGTTTTGGAAAAAGATTTTTCCCGCTTTGGTGTAGAAGCGGATTTTATCAACACTTCAGATATAAATCTGATTTCGTCAGCTATTAAGAAAAATACAAAAGTGCTTTATATTGAAACTCCAGCAAACCCAACAATGGAAATAACAGATATTCAAGCATGTTCCGAAATAGCAAAAGAACATAAGCTCATATTAGTTGTTGATAATACTTTTGCCACTCCTTATTTACAGAAACCACTTAACTTGGGTGCGGATGTTGTATTACACTCGGTAACAAAATTCATTAATGGTCATGCCGATATTGTTGGTGGGATAGTAGTTGCAAAAGAAAAAAGTATTTATGAAAAGATTCGTCACTCGATGGTTTATATGGGTTGTAATGTGGATCCTCATCAAGCATACATGGTTCTCCGTGGAGTTAAAACTTTATCTCTTCGTGTTGAGCGTAATCAAGAGAATGCACTTAAGGTTGCCCGCTTTTTGGAAGGGCATCCAAAAATTGCATGGGTAAAATATCCGGGACTGGAATCACACCCACAATTTGAATTGGCTAAAGCTCAAATGACCGGCTTTGGTTCAATGATTAGTTTTGGTGTTAAGGGTGGTCTCGAGGCTGGACGCAAGCTAATGGATAACGTTCACTTAGCTACTCTTGCAGTCTCGTTAGGTGGTGTCGAAACTCTTATTCAGCATCCGGCTTCAATGACTCACGCGGCAGTTAGCAAAGAAGATAAACTTAAAGCCGGTATTACTGATGATTTGGTTCGCTTATCGGTAGGAATAGAAGATGTTGTTGATATTATAGCTGATTTAAATCAAGCTTTAGAAGTTGCGTGAATAAAATGAACATCAAATCAGTACTATTTATTTTATTTTTTGTAACGGGTAATATTGCCGCTCAAAATATTTTCCTTAAAGGGAAAATAATAGATTCTAGAAGTGGTAACGCCATTCATGGAGCTGCTGTTTCAATTGCGCACAATTATTTGGTTTACACTAATAACGAAGGGTACTACACAATAAAAGAAATACCGGAAGGCAATTATAATGTAAAAGTCTCTCGTCTTGGATATAAACCGCTCTCTGTAACTCTGAACGTCAATTCGGTTTCCAGTATTAAAGATTTTTTTCTGGAGCCATCGCCGATAGAACTTGATGAAGTAATTGTAAGCACGGGCAGAACAGACAATTATCTTCGCAATTCTCCATATTCAGAAATCTTGGTTGCTAAAGAGCAGTTTGAAAGTAAACCGCTTCAATCCATGTCCGATGTACTTAAAAATGAACCGGGTATTTCACTTTTGCGAGATGGTATTTGGGGAACTGAAATCAGTATACGCGGCTTAAACCGGGAAAATGTTGTAACTCTAATTGATGGGAATAGAATAGCTACCTCAACTGATATTGCTGCACGGCTTTCAATGGTTAATCTAGATGATATCGAGAGAATCGAAATAATTAAAGGCGCTTCTTCTTCTATTTACGGTTCCGGCGCAACCGGAGGTATTGTAAATGTTATTACAAAATCCGCTCCGTTAAATAATGAGTTTTCTTTGAATGGAAATTTATCATCCAGATTCAGTTCGGTAAATCATCTTTCTTCAATGTCGGGTCTTCTTTCCGCTGGTAATACCTTCTGGTCTTCCAAGCTTTCCGGCTCTTATAGAAAAGCCCGGAACACTCAAACTCCCAGAGGTGAATTAAAGAACAGCCAGTTTGAGGATTATAGTTTTACCGGCGCATTAAATTTTATACCGTTTAATAATCATTTACTCAAAATTGATTATCAATTATTCAAAGCAACAGATGTTGGAATTCCCGGTGCTTCTGTTTTTCCGGATATTGCCGAGGTTCGCTACCCGGATGAAAAACGCCAATTAATTTCTGCCGGTTATGAAGTTCAGAATATCTCAAAAGTTTTTTATAAATTTTCCGCAAAATATTCTTATCAATTTATTGAGCGGAATGTTGAAAATATTCCTCATACTGTTCAAAATATTGCCGCAAGCGGTACCTCTCCGGCTAAAAGAATTAGCGTTTTGAAAATTACTCCAAGTGCTGAACATGCTAACAATAACTTTCAGATTCATGGAAATTTATTGTTGGCGGAAAATAATAATCTATTAGTTGGCGTGGACTATTGGGACAGAACCTATACCGGGCAGAGAGAAAAACACCAATTGATTGAAGTGCTTAACCCACAAGGAAACGTAGCAAATACCACTAATAAAGTTGTAGGCGAAAAACCATTACCCGATTCAAAGTATAAAAGTTTAGGTGTATTTGCTCAAGACGATGCTGAATTACTCAAAGATAAATTAACTGCAACACTTGGGGCGCGGATCGATAAAATTACTGTGAATGGCGAGTCAGTACTAAATCCAATTTATGAAATAGTAAACGGTGCTATTAATTACTCTCCGTCCGGACAAAAAGTAATCTGGAATAAGATCAACTCAACTAACATTTCTTACAGTGGAAACGTCGGTCTAAAATATTCAGCAACTTCTGATTTTGATTTTACGCTTAGTCTTGGTTTGTCTTTTCGTTCGCCATCGCTTGAAGAAAGATTTCAATACATCGATCAAGGAAGTTATGTTCGCGTAGGCGATCCTAATCTGAAACCGGAGAAAGGTAGCTCTGCTGATCTCGGTATTCGCTTTTATTCTTCACAACTTAAAATTGTGTCAAGTATATTTTTCAATTTCTTCAACGATCTTGTTACGGAACTTCCCGGATATTTTGAGGGAAGAACCGCCTATATTAAAACCAACATTGGCAAATCGCGTTTGTACGGATTTGATCTTCATGCAGATTATAATTTCTATAAGGATAATGTTTTCTATGCAACTCTTTCTTATGTAAAAGGAGATGATATTACTGCAAACATAAACCTACCGGAAATTCCACCATTGAATGGTAATCTTGGTATCAGATTCTCATTATTTAATAAAATGAAAGCTGAGTTCTCATCATCTGTTTTCGCAGCGCAAAACAAAGTTGCCGCCGGTGAAATTAGCACACCCGGTTATGCCTACTTTAATGTTTATCTCGATTTCGGAAGCTTCAATTATAGCTCAGTGTATTTTAGATTTTTAACTGGTATCGAAAATGTCTTTGATAAAGAATATCGCAATCACCTTTCAACAACTAGAGGTAATATAACAATAGAGCCGGGCAGAAATATTTTTCTTAAACTGCTTGCCAAATTTTAATTGACTCTGGTTCAACGATGGATTGGTTTACTCTAGCATTTATTTCAGCAATCTTTTCTGCGGCATCGGCTGTTTCCGAAAAAAAGGTTCTGTTTTCCTTAAACGTATTGGATTTTTCATTAATTGTATCATTTGTAACTTTTCTTCTTTCAGTTCCATTTTTCTTTTCAATTCAACTATCAGAAATTTCCTATGTAAGTCTTTCTATTCTTTTTTTGAAAACTATATTAAGCGCCGGCGCTTTTTTGAGCGTTATGTATTCAATAAAAAATTTGGAAATAAGCGAAGCACTTCCTCTCCTTGCATTATCGCCCGGATTAGTTGCTATAGCTGGAGTAATTTTCATCAACGATATACTCAGTCTCATAGAATGGCTCGGTATTATGTTGATGGTTATTGGGGCTTACGTTTTAGAATTGAGGAAAGGGAACAATAATTTACTGAATCCGTTCAAGACTCTATTCAGTTTTTCAAAATACTCTTATGTATTCGTCGCTTTAATCTTATTTACTGTTACATCACTTCTAGATCGCGTTCTATTAAAGGGATACAAACTTTCGCCCTATACATTCATGGCTTTTCAGCAGCTGTTTTATGTAATCATCTTCTCTTTTATTGTAATGCTGAAGCGTAGAAAAATTGCCGACCAAATTAAGAACATCGATAAAAAAATATTCTATTTGCTCATGGCAATTTCGATCTTCACAGTTATTTACCGTTATACACAAATTGAAGCCACAAAACTTGCCCCGGTTGCTATGGTCCTTTCGGTAAAACGGCTTTCCATTCTATTCGCAGTAGTGTCTGGCGGTAAATTGTTTAGTGAAGAAAATTTACCCAGAAAGATTGTAGCGGTAAGTATTATCCTTATTGGTGCTGCATTATTATTGAATTAATTATAAAAAAGAATTGAAAAGTTAAGCCTCTGCTCTGGCTGTAAATATTTAACCATCACTTAGTTATTACAAAAGAATCATACAATGTTCCGGTTACAGTATAAGACTTAAAAGAAAGATTATTTCCATCTATTGAGATAATTTGATAAAGTTGAACTTTGCCCCCCTTCTTTTCCATCAGTCCAAGATGCTTTGAATTTAGCTCGTAGTGTTTTGTTCCACTCACCGAGCTGACATAAATTGTTCCCTTATCTTTTTCACCAACAATGTTTCCATTGTACAGTTTATAACTTCTCGCATAGTTATGATCGTGACCTTGTAAAACTAAATCCACCCCATACTTGTCGTATAAACTTAGAAATGCTTTTCTATACTGCTTGCCGTCTCTATCTAAACCGGTTGAATAAAGTGGTTGATGCATGGAAACTATTGTCCATTTGTTGGGGTTATCTGCTAAAAGTTTTTCCATCCATTCTGCCTGTTCAGTCAACTTTTCATTCCCATTTAGCATTATAAATCTAGTCCCTTGGTAATCATAATAGTATGAAGTTTCTTCTAATCCTTTAATACCGTTTTCTGGTAATGTAAAATGCAGTCGCCAGTACGGCGTAAATTCTTTTTTCTTTTCTTCGCCTCGCTTAATAGTTGGGTACTCGTGGTTCCCCGGTAACAATGCAAATGGGATTGTTGTTGGTATAAATCCAAAAGAATAGAAAAGATCGTTCCACAAGCTATCATATTGTGGTGTAGTAATTAGATCGCCAACAAAAAGCCAAAAGTTAGAATCGGGAGATTTTTTATAAGCCTCGCGAAATACCCTTGTACAATAACTCTTAATATCATTTTGTGGGTCACCCAAATACACAAATGAAAAAGGTGCATTTTCATTCTTTGCAGTTCTAAATTGGATCCACTCGCTCCAGATAGAATCATGCCCAACACGATATTGATATGATGTGTTGGGAAGTAAATTGTTAATAACTCCGGAATAATGAAATACGCAAACATTTTCCTTCAGCGTAACTTTTTCAACCTTAGGATATACACTTTTTACGGAATCCTTAAATTCCGTCCAATCATTAGCGGTTGTATACTGAATTTTCGAATCTGCGAATTCACCATTTGCTCGCCACGTTACACCGATGCTCGAACATGGTTGATCTGTAATGTTGAGTATTATTCTTTGTGGAAATTTATCTGCACCATAATGTTGTGCATTGATAATATTACAAATGCTTATAGCAATAAAAGCAATTAAGATTGTTTTTTTCATTAGAAGCCCTATAGAGTATTTTAATTTTATTACATCAACATAAACGTTATAACTATGTAAGAAAAGTGAGGTGTTGTTTTTGCATCTACAAAAATCCAACAACACCTCACATAAATTACAGTTAACTAAAATTAAAAAGGCACATTCAATTTTAGATTTATACTTCTTCCAGGTGACAATGCATATCCTTTGTATGTATCAAGAAAATCGCAGTAAACTTTATCAAAAAGATTTGTAACCGTTAAATCAAAACTTATTGGTCGATCGTATAAACAAAGGTCAAATCCTAAACCAAAATCAAACACATTGTATTTTGTTGTTGAGCATACACCAAATGGAATATCTGGACCGATCCCATCATCGAATTGACCAAATGGCTCATAAATACCAGCTGCGTTTTTGCTTGATACAAATTTGGTATCTATTGAAATGTATGGCGATTTAATTACAGCATAACTTGGCAGTAAAAATTTCGCTCCAACTGTTAATCTATTAGGAGGCATTAATGGTAATTCACCTTCCTTCCAAGAACCAGAGGTAAATTCACTTTCAATCAGCGAATAACTTCCGGAAAACAAAAGCCAATTAAACACACCGGCATCAATGGATAACTCTAATCCGTTTATTACAGCATCGGCTTGAGCATGAGCAAAAACAAAAGCGGCATTTGCCGGTGCAAGCGGATGATCTGGTGCGTTGTAAAGAAAAATGTAATTATCTATAGTATTATGAAAAACTGAAATGTTTGCATTCAATATCTCATTTCTAAATCTAATTGATGAACTCAAGTCAAGCGAAGTCTCGTTTTTTAGATTCGGATTCCCGATCTGAAAAGCAAATACACCTCCATGTTCACCGTAAACATAAAGATTATAAAAACTTGGCGTTCTGAATCCCCTGCTTACATTTCCGGTTACAGTTAATCGATCCGTGAATTTATAAGCTGCCCCAAACGAACCGGAAAAATTGACGTAATCTCGCTTGTCATCTTTTACTAAAAGAGGATTTGTGGTTGTTCCATAAAATATCTGGTCTCTGTAATCGAAGCGGGCACCAAAATTTAGAATTAATTTTTCTCTTTGCCATTCTTCAAAAAGGAATAAAGCGTAATTAGCAAAATTGCCGGTTGGCTGTAAAGGTACTTTTCCAATGTTCTTGTGGTCATAGTATTTTACTTCTGCACCTATCGTTCCGGATAGATTTATAACATCAACATTTTCAACCTCAACGCGTGTTGTGTAAACATCAAGAATTAAATCTACAGCAGCGGCATCGGGTAATGTTGAATAACTTAAACCCGCTGGTGTTGCTTGTCTGTGATTCCTTTGATAACTGAATTTTGGTTTAATAATAATATTACCCAAAGGTATATTCCCTTTGACATTTAGAATGTGATTTTCGAGTTGAAGTCCTATTGGTCCACCTGTTGGTAAAAGAAAATTATTCTTATTCAAATAATGATCATAGTCAACAGAGAAAATTCCTATTGGTGATAAATAACCAACGCCCAACGAACTGTTTAGTTGCTCGAAGTTAGTGTTTAATATTTCACCGGTGAATTTTGGATCTCCCCGTTTAAGTGTTTCCGAATATTTGGCGGCATCCGGGGTGTTAAAATTATCCGCTTTTCTTCTAACAATATTTGCATTAACTGAAAAAAATTCTGTTGAACCGGTTAATTTAAGCCCGCTCATATATTCGTTGTTATTGGAGAAATAACCTACGGGTAAAGAACCGTTAAACTCCAAATCACTCTCTTGCGAAAAATGAAAAGGATGTGGTGTTAAATTTACAGCGCCTCCCATTGCATCCGATCCATATAACAAACTCGCAGCTCCTTTTATTACTTCAATTCTCTCATAGTTTGATGCTTCAATATTTGGCGAGTGACGTTCACCATATTGCTGGTATTCCTGAGCAACTCCATCGCTTAGAATTAAAACACGCTCTCCTGTATGACCGCGTACTACCGGTTTCCCAGCAACGGAACCGGCTGAAAGATTATAAATACCCGGCATATTCTCCAGAGTTTTTCCAAGCGATGATGCTTCCGATTTTAGTTTTTCTCTACCGCTTAAAGAACTTACATCTTGCGGACTATTTAATGGATCGGTTGCATAAGGATTCCCCGTGACGATGATTGCCTCGGTTTGAATTGTGGTTGGTTTTAGATTTACAACAAGATCTACAATCTTATCATTCTCAAAGTCAATTATTCTAATTTCAGATTCGTAACCGATATAACTAATTACAAGTCTGTGTTTGCCATTTGGAATATTTGTGAGAAAAAACTCGCCTTTGTCATTTGTTGCAGTTCCTCGGCTAAGTGAAGGTAAAGCAATATGTGCACCATAAAGCGCTATGCCATCAATTGATAGAACCTTCCCTTTTATTTTACTGTTATAATTTTCTGCATTTAAAATGTTTATAGTAAATAGATAAAATATAATAACAACCGGGAATAGCCGGTTGATCTTAGTTGAACGCATAAAAATCTCCGTTAATTGATTGACAATACTTTTTTATAATTCCAGGTATATGTCAAACTAGCGGAGGACCTCTTAAGAAGTGTAAACTTGGTTTGTTTTGAAAGACTGGTAATATTTGAGGAGTATATATCTTGGATTCAACGATGAATACACTTTGTAGTTCAATATTTACTGTAATTCCATTGCTGAAGGTTTGGGAAATAATTAGAGCCGGGCAGTCATCGCGTTCGGGTTCATTAGTTTTGTGATTATGAAGAAGTTCATTCCCGGAACTTAAGAAAAGAAAAAATGCAAGATATACAACAGCAACTGCATGAAAATATTTCGTTGACAATATTTTATTTATTCTTTTCACGATAATTATTTTATTGGGGTTAACAAATGACAGATATACGGTAAACTTGTTGTCTCAATTATATTCATATGAAATATAATTATTCCCTCCACTTGAAACAATTTGAAGTTAATAGTTGGAACACAAAAGAAGTCGATTGAAATAATTTCTGAAGCATGGTTCTTGAGAAAGGTTTTCCAGCGTTGCCCAGTTTTATTATTCTTGTCTTTTGGAGTATATCTCCAAACAGTAGCCTGAGAAAACTTGAATCCTAATTTTAGAATCTCACCATGAATGCGAGGAACACCCCACATTGGATTTTCGCCAGCAATTCTTTTAATAAGTTCAATGATCTCCTTCGGAACTCTGGGTCTCCCAGCTTCCTTTTTACGTTTTCCCAAAAGATGCTGATAAAATCTCTTTCTGTGCCACCGGATTATAGTCTCGGGTTTAATAATAATCAGGCTTTCCTTCCAATTCATAAAGAAGGAGACGATTGTAGAAAAGAAGAGTTTATCCCATCGTGTAACATGAATCTTTTTTGAATTTCGCTTTAGAATTTCCAATTGTTTCCGGAGGGAAATAATTTCAAGCTGTAGTTGTGGTCTTGCTTTGAAAAAATCGAGCAAAAATTTGAGCATAATGTGTTTTTGGCATGTTGATTTATGGAGAGCAAAAATAGCGATTTTAAGTCGGAATGGTTGCTTCTTAGCTAGACGAGGTTTTGAATAAGGACAGATCTATTCAATTATAATTCTTCTTCTTATGAACTAATGACCAAAAAATTCAACTAATTTTACGTGAGATTTTGGGAAACTTATTCGTTTCTGCGCTAATTTTTACCAAAAGTTAGCTCGTAGTGAATTATGAATAAGGACAACAGACAGAATTAAAGTAAACTGAATAATATTTTACTATTTTTAATCATCAATTATTCATAGAGATCATTAATGAATACTCTAAAAACAATCATTATAGACGATTCTAAGGCTATCCGAGGAGAACTGAAAATATTACTACAGGATTTTCATAATATTGAAGTTATTGGAGAAGCTTCTAATGTGGATGACGCTGTTTCCTTAATTGAAGAAAAGAAACCGGATGTTATTTTTCTTGATATTAGGTTAAAACACGAAACGGGTTTTAAAATATTTGAGCGCATAGATATAACTTCAAAGGTCATTTTTATTACTGCTTATGATAAATACGCTTTAAGAGCATTCGAAGTAAATGCGGTTGATTATTTACTCAAACCAATAAATAAAGACAGACTTGCAGATGCGATAAAGAGATTAACTCCACCGGATAAACCCGAAGAAGTTATTAATTTAAGAGTAAACTATGATGATGTAATTTATTTGATGGTAAACCGCTCATTAAAGTTTATTAAAGTTGATACGTTGCAATGCATTAGTGCTGTTGGAAAATATACATACATCATGCGATCTAATAACAGAAAGGACCTTGTATCTAAAACGCTACTTGAATGGGAACAAATTCTTCCGGAAAAGTATTTCTTACGTATTCATCGTTCCACAATTGTAAATTTTGAATACGTTAAAAAAGTTAAAAAATGTAATAACAACACTCATGAAGTGTATGTTGGTGAAATAGAAGAACCCTTCATAATGAGCCGTAGACATGCAGCTAAACTAAAATCAATTCTCTGTTGATGGGATGAGATATCTTAGTTACTTTCAACATTTAGAGGATCCAATCTCATTACAATGTAAGTCCATCTCACTCTTATTATGCGAATAATTAATTTGAATAATAGCGTGCACCCACCCATTATTTCCAAATAATTGAAAGGCGAACTTATTTTTGAAAAGAATGTCTAATCTCTTTTTTATATTGACAATTGATGTCCCATGCTCACTGATTTCATCTGTAGGATCAAGCTTATCAGTTACCAAATGACCGGTATTTGCAACATCAATTATTAGTATTTCTCTTTCATAGGCTATCTTAATCCTAATTTTTAAATCATCCAAACAAGTTTGAGAGCCATATTTAATAGCATTCTCTATAAGTGGTTGAAAAATAAATGAGGGGACAACAAGTTCTGTTGCTTTTGGATCTATGTTGAAGCATACATCTAATGTTTCGTGAAAACAAACCTGTTGAATACTTAAATAGTTTTTTACGGCTTCAATCTCTTCATTCAAAGTATCATTTTCTCTGCTGTAATTAAGAAGTATATACCTAAAAAATTCCGATAATCTTGAAATCATTTCCCACGCTTTTTCCTTATCGATCAATACTAATGCGCGTATACTACTAAATGTGTTTAGCAAAAAATGAGGATTCATTTGATTGCGTAGTAATTTCAATTGTGTTGAATTAGCCAAAACCATTGCTTTTACTAAATTTCTTTTTTGAATTAAATAATTAGAAAATAGCCAAATGAGGAATGCCAAAAAAGTAAATATCAAGATTCTAAACCACCAAGTATCCCAATACGGAGGAGAAATGCGAATATTGATTGAAGCCTGGTTAAAACTCCACTGAGATGTATTGGAAGCTGCCTTTACTTTAAAAGTATAATTCCCATGATTCAAATTTGTATAAGTTGCAAACCTTCTATTTCCAACATAATTCCAGTCCTTTTCAAATCCATCCATCATATATGCATATTCTATTTTCTCGCTTGCTTTATAATCTAAAGCTGCAAATGTAAAAGTGAAAGAGGACTGATCATATGAAAGGGATATATCATGGGCTTCACTAATATGAGATTGTAAAATTGGATTATCACCACCTATTGGTACCAATTGATTAAACACTTTAAAATCTGTTAATAAAACAGGTGCCGAAAATCTTTCGCTTGCAATATATTTTGGGTCAAAAGAAATTGCTCCGTCAATATCGCCTAAAATAATTTCTCCTGTGCGGCATTTTAAATTTCCGAACGAAAACTGATTGTTTTGCAATCCATCTTCTTTATAAAAATTAATAAATTTCTTTGTAGAACTTTTAAACTTCGAAAGTCCATCTAATGTACTTAACCAAATGTTCTCATAATTATCTTTGAGTATTCCGGTGATGTAATTGTTAGGAAGTCCATCCTGCTTTCTGTATATCAAATATTTGTTTTGCTTATTATTATAAAAAAACAGTCCTCCTCCTGTTGTTCCAATCCATAAATTTCCATTATCAAACAGAATATCGTTTATCCTAGTTACGTTACTAGTTGTTGGTAGCTTATACTCCCATTTTTGCAAAGTAGATGTGTTAATTTTATAAATTTTACTATTTCCTGTTCCCACCCAAATTGTATTGTTGTGTTCTTTGAACATTTTTGTGATTCTTATTTCAGGTTGTCCGTTAAACAAATGCAAAGCTTTGAAAGTTTTACTATGAATATCAAACTTAAGAATATCTTTTTCCGTAGCAATCCAAAGAAAATCTTTTTGAGTAATTAAAATTGTGTTGATATGATCTTGGTATATTAATGGGCGATTTGGATACTGTTTATAATTTACAAATCCCTTAGTGTCGCTAATAAAAAGATTTAATCCACCATGAGAAGTGCCGACCCATAGATTTCCATTACTGTCTTCATTCAAACATGTTATGCTATTACTTGAAATGCTATTAGGGTTATTAATTTCACGAGTAAAGTATTTAAAGAAACCTGTCTTCTTGTTGAGGACGTTTAATCCGCCCTCAGAGGTTCCAAATAAAATTTGTCCGCGATTGTCCTCGAAAATGGAAGTAATTGAAGCGCTATTTAAACATTTTTTGTTTTGAGAATTAGTACGATAGTAAGTGAACGGTATACTTTCTTTTTTGCATAGATTTATACCATTTTTCGTCCCAATCCAGGTGTTCAGATTTCTATCTTTATAAATAGTTTGAATATTGTTATTACTTAAGCTGAATGGATTATTGAGATTTTGGTTAAAATTTACAAATGAATGATTTCTCTTATTAAAGAGATATAATCCTCGTCGTGTTGCTAACCATAAATTGTTCAGCTCGTCTTCACAAATACTTCTAATGGTAAAACTTTCGCTTATAATTGGATCGGGTAGAAACTTTTTAAACACATTCCTATTAATATCAAATTTGTTTAAACCACCATTATATGTTCCTATCCAAAGATTGCCCTCCTTATCTTCATAAATGCTTCTTATATCGTTGTCACTTATAGAAAAATTATTGTTTGGATCGTTCGAAAAATATTTGAAATTCTCTTTCTGTCGGTCAAAAAGGCCCAAACCATTCTCTGATGTTCCAAACCATAAATTATTTTTACTATCGATAAAAAGAGTTGTTATTTCTCCAAATGCAGAACTTGTTTTTTTTATATGAGGTGGAATGTAGTAAGCGATTATCTTCCTATTTATATCCATTTTTACTATTGTATTTCCAGCTATAAACCAAATGAACCCATCTTTATCCTTTAGGATTGACTTTATATTCTTTATATCCTGACGATGCCAAGTTTTTATTTCAATATCTAAGAAAGTAATCTTATCTAATTTTCTGTTATATATGTTTATTCCTCCACTCCCGGTTCCAATCCATAGGTTGTTTGTGCTATCTTCAAAAATAGTTTGAATTACATCGTCGGAAAGAGTGTTCCCATTCGTTAAACCCTTATCAAATATTATAAAATCATATCCATCATATTTATTTAGCCCTTCATTTGTACCTATCCAAATGAAACCCCTACTATCCTGGAATATGCAGTTAACAATATTTTGTGATAATCCGTCATTCTTAGTAATATGAAAAAACTGAAATCTCTTTTCTTGAGCGATATTATTATGAAAGCAAAGAAAGGAATAAACAAAAAAGAACATTAACCGGATGATGCGATTTGTTTTTGATATTATTTGAGTTGTTGAATTGACTGAATCGTAATTTCCACTACTATGTTGATATGTAAAACTCATTAATTTTTCGCAATTATATTTCGTTGTAATATATAAAATATAAGAAAGATTACCTGAGAAAAGTTAGCGCCAAAAGCTTTGATGTAACCATTCATGTCTGTAGTCAACCATTTATTCCCAAGTATTTGAATCGGATATTTATTTGTGTGATAATTCATAGTAAATAAATGATGTTTTTGTGTTATTCATATAGATTGATTTGTGAGACTCTTAGAAATTCAGCAGCTAATAAAAGAGAAGTTATTCTAATAAAATATTTTTTACGAAATTTATTGAGATTTCCTTTGATGAGGAAACTCTCAATAGAATATAGCTAATATAGGTTGGTGATATAGATGGTAAATATAAGTCGTCGTAAATTTCTTGGTATTGTTACCTCTGGAACTCTTGCAACTGCAATGCTCTCTTCTAAAGCAATCTCGGTCAATAACATACGCTCTGATAAACCCAATATTATTATAATTCTCGCTGATGATCTCGGTTATGGAGAAGTCGGATGTTATGGACAAAAAAGAATTAAGACCCCCAATATTGATAAGTTAGCAAGAGAGGGAATGTTATTCTCTGATCATTATGCGGGGAGTACAGTTTGCGCTCCTTCGAGATGCTCTCTGATGACAGGTTTACATACGGGGCATTCCTTTATAAGAGGGAATAAAGATGTAAGTGAAACAAGTCAAATTCCTTTACCAAAAGAATCCAAAACAGTTGCAGAATATTTAAAAGAGGCTGGATATAAAACCGGGCTAATTGGAAAATGGGGACTCGGTGGATTGGATACTGAGGGCATGCCAACAAAACGTGGATTTGATTATTTCTTCGGATATTTAGATCAGCGCCACGCCCATAATTATTATCCCGAATACTTGATAAGAAATGAAAAAATAATAAACCTCAAAGGCAATAAAGTTGAAAATCCGAGGCTAGATGGTGAGGGCATTTCATTTGAAAGAACACAATACTCACATGATCTTTTTGCTGAAGAGGCTTTAGGATATGTCGAGAAAAATAAAAACAATCCCTTTTTTCTTTATTTGGCACTTACTATTCCCCATGCAAATAACCGGGGTGGAGATAATGGACTGGATATAGGAATGGAGGTACCGGATTTAGGTGAATACAAAGATAAAGATTGGCCTTTTGCTGAAAAGGGTAAAGCATCAATGATCACGAGAATGGATAAAGATATAGGAAGATTAATTGATAAACTGTCTGAACTTGGTATTGCCGAAAAAACTATAGTTTTTTTTACTAGTGATAACGGACCTCATAAGGAAGGAGGAGCCCAACCTGAATTCTTTAAAAGTTCCGGTCCTTTTCGTGGAATTAAAAGAGATATGTTTGAAGGAGGTATTCGTGTTCCACTTATAGCTTGGTGTCCTGGTAAAATTAGGTCCGGTTCAAAATCTAATCATATCTCTGCCTTGTGGGATTTTCTGCCGACTGCTTGTGAAATCGCCAAGATTAAAATTAATAATGATATTGATGGGATATCTTTCTTGCCCGAATTATTAGGTAAGTCTCAGAAGAAACATAAATATCTATATTGGGAATATTTCGAAAAAGAAAATTTTAAGCAAGCATTACGCATTGAAAATTATAAATTTGTAAAACCAAGCTTAAACTCTAAATGGGAATTGTATAATCTAGAAAACGATATTGCGGAAACAATTGATATCTCTAACCAACATCCGGAAATTATGGATAGAATGCAGAGTATAATAAAAAGTGTAAGGACTGAATCTGAAATTTGGAAAATCCCTCACACAAAAAAATAGTTGATACTATATTCCCTAAATGCATTACTACTGAATTAAACCAAATATTTAACGGGGAACCTTATGAGAATTCAGTCAATATGTTAACATATCTTATACAATTAATATTAGAACCGTTTATTACCCATGTTTTCCGTTCATTCCATTATGATAGCTTAACGTTGTCCTTTCAATTTATCTTAGTTTCAAGAATTATGAGCAAGAGTAAAAACGTTATCTAATGAAGGATTTTAAAGAGTTTTAATGATCATACAAAAGTTGATAGTTAAGAATAGATATTTTAAAACATGTACCACACTCTACGGAGAGTATAATGAACCGTAATTCTATAATTGCAACAGTGTTTTTCTCTTTTTTGTACTTAGTAAGTCTACAAGCTCAGGATGGAAGTATAGTTGGTCTTGTTAAAGAAGCTTCTACGGGAGCCACATTACCTGGAGCTATTGTTCTTATTGATGGAACATCCACTGGAACTTCAACTGACTTAGAAGGAAAATTTAATTTTAGAAAAGTTGCTGCTAGAATTTGTAAAATAAAGGTTAGATACATAGGATATAAAGAAAAAGTCGATTCGATATTAATCATTTCAAACGTTCCAACATACTTTGAAATTAGTTTAGAACCGGATGTTATTGAAGGTAAAGAAATTGTTATTTACGGACAAGCTAGGGGACAAGTTGCTGCTATTAATCAACAGTTAAACTCTAATACAATAGTTAATATAATATCTGAAGAAAAAATACAAGAATTACCGGATGCTAATGCCGCTGAAGCGATTGGACGTTTACCAGGTGTTGCAATACAACGTGATGGAGGTGAAGCAAATAAAATAGTTCTAAGAGGAATGAGTGATAAATTTACTTCTATAACAGTTGATGGAGTTAGAATAGCTTCTACCGATGCTGATGAACGTGGCGTAGATTTAAGTATGATTTCGCAAGGCTCTCTTGCCGGAATCGAATTATATAAAGCGTTAACTTCTGACAAAGATGCCGATGCTATTGCTGGAAGTGTAAACTTGGTTACTAAAAAAGCTCCGTTAGAAAGACTCATTAAGATTGAGTCAACTGGAATTTATAATCATCTTGATAAAACAGTAAAGCAATATGATTTTTCTCTAAAATACGGTGAAAGATTCTTTGATAATGTTTTTGGCATTCAACTCACTGGCAATTTCGAGCAAAGAAATAGAAGTAATGAACGTACTAAAATAGGGTATGAGACCCAAGTAGATGGAGGTAAGGATTATCGTATAGCCAATTTTGATCTCATCTATAAAAATGAAATTAGAAAAAGAAATGGAATTAGCCTTCTATTAGATTTTAACACACCCGATAATGGCTCAATTAAAATCAGCAGTATCTTTAACCAAACCAACAGAAATAGTCTAAATTATTTAAGGAATTACCCACTTAACGATGATGTAAACTACGAGCTCAATATTGTTGATACTAAAATAAATTCTTTTAATAGCGCTATCACTGGCGACAACTATTTATTTGGGCTTGATATTAATTGGGGATTGTCATTTGCTCAATCACTTTCGGAAAATCCATACGATTATCAACTGGACTTTTTAGAAGCTACTGAAATTCAGTATGATAGTAATAACAATCCTATTTATGTACAGGGTATGAGAAGTATTCCAAGTTCACTATTCCATGGTTCACCAGAAGATATAATACCTTATGCAGTTAATAATTTCGATAAAGCATTTATGGACTGGGGTTATTTCAGTGAGCAAAGAAATATTCAAAAAGATAAAGCAGCATTCCTGAATCTCACAAAAAAATATTCTTTAACAGAATATTTAACTGGAGAACTTAAGGTTGGAGGTAAGTATAAATCTGTTGATAGGTCACGAAACAGTTTTAAATCCAGAGCTCCGTATTATAATATGAAATTACCTGAGTATACTCTTCTTGATAATGGAACCATAGTAAAAAAAGACTTTACCGGAACAAGTTTTGAGAAATTAAAATATGCCGGAGAGAGAATTACACTAAATAATTTTCTTGGCAACGAAGTTAGTACACGGGACTTGTTCAATCTGTATAGCCTAAATCCATTACTAAATGCCGATTTAGTTAAGGAATGGTATCAACTAAATAAAAATGGTAGAATTGATGCTGCCGGAAAAAAATACGAGTATGATGTTGATGCCGCAGAGATTCTAAATTATTACGATTTGGTTGAAAGAATTGGATCGGGATATATTATGAATACTTTTAAAGCGGGTAATTTAGTTACCATAATTACTGGTTTACGTTTCGAGAATGAAAATAACGAGTATAAATCCAGATATTCAATTGCTGAGTTAAGCGGATATTCGTTGAGACCCGGAACCGTTTTTGACACTACATCAACTTATAATGAAACTATTTGGCTGCCAAACTTTCAAATGAATTTAGCTCCATTCGATTTTTTAAATGTGAGACTTGCAGCTTATAAAGCCTTAGCAAGACCAAATTTTAATGAGAGATTATTAAAATATATTGGGCAGTCAGGCAATCCTTCATCAGTAACATTAGGAAATCCAAATCTTAAAGCAGCTAAAGCATGGAACTATGAGATTAGTACATCGATTTTTAATAACACTATTGGGCTTGTTACCATATCTGGCTACTATAAAGTTATAAAGGACATGTACCATTTTACAAATGGTATTACTGTACAAAACAATCCCGAAATACCCAAAGCCCTTGGCATTGATTGGGCTATCCCTTTTACTCGGTACACACTTACTTACCCATATAACTCTAAACGAGATACAAAGGTTTGGGGTTTCGAATTTGAACATCAAATTAATTTCCTCTTTTTGCCGGGTTTACTAAGGAATATTGTGCTCACTTATAATTTTTCTTTTAATAGATCAGAAACATATGCTTATCAAACAAGGGTTTTCCAAATTGCTTCTTCGTTTCCTCCCAAATATACTACAGAGCTAACAGAAGAAAAGACAAAACTGGAAGGACAACCGGAAACCTTTGGAAACGTTGCATTAGGTTATGATATTGATGGTTTCTCAGCTAGGGTATCAGTCTTCTTCCAAGGTCAGTATACATTTCAATATGATAGCGATGGAAAACAAGAGCGATATCAAAAATCTTTTAGTAGATGGGATATTGCATTAAAGCAACAAATATTCAAGAATCTTTCCTTATCACTGAATGTAAATAATCTCACAGATTTTTCTGAAGGTAGTATGTTACAAAACAATTTGTATGGTTGGAATTTGCCCCTCTATTCTTACAGATATGGTGTTACAGCCGATTTGGGAATACGGGTTGATTTATAAACAATTCATTGTTGTAATTATTCTCTGTACTTAAACAATCGAACATTATAATCAGGAGGTAACATGTTAAAAAGAATACTTAATACTACAGGTGTTCTTGTTTTATTCTTGTTTTTATCTTCAAGTTGGGCTCAAACCAACCATAGACTGATAGCACCTGTTAATCAAATGCTTACAACAACTATTCTAAATGATGTTCTTGCAGATGGAAAAACCCGGGTTGATCTTGAAAGAGTGTATGTCTTGAAGAGAGATTCAAAATACTATATTGACTATGATATCTACAACAAAGGCTTTGATATAAGAATTGAAGCAGAAGCAGGTACCGGCGCCAGACCGATTATTTTATTAGCCCAAAACAGTGCATCCGGCAATTATCCCTTTTCACCTTTTGAAGTAGATGGTAAAATATCTATTAAAGGTGTTGTTATAACTGGTAAACCTGAGGAAAGTTCAACTTACGTTTCTAATTCTATATTTTTCACTAATTCTTCCGGTCACGATTTGGTTATTGACGATTGTATTCTAACTGATATTAGTGGTCAGATTATTCGTACAAATAGCCCCCTAAGATTATTGAAAATTACAAATTCTATATTAGCAAATATTGGGTTTATTCAATTATCGAGTTTTGGTACGGGAAAAGGAATAGATCTTAGAGGTGGTTCATGCGATACAGCAATTTTCAGAAATAATACAATTGTGAATGTACAGGATAGAGTAGTTCGCCATAGAAGTGGAACTGCTGCTATAAAATATTTTGAGTTCAGTAATAACACACTTGTTGATTGTATGTCTTTCAACGGTATTCTTGAATTAGGTGTAGTTGGCGATAAAGTTATTATAAAAGACAATTTCTTTTTTGATGCTTTCACTTTTGGAAGAGATTTGACAGATGTTGGTCGTACAGCAGAATTTGACGGCAGCGGTGAAAAGGATACAAATGGAAAAGCTAAAATGACTATGATTTCTTGCGTTCCAAACACAACTACAAGTTTTGTTGTTACAAATAACTACTATACCTACACTCAAGAACAGCTAGATTGGTGGAGTAAAAATAATTTATTGGAACCTTATCCGTTAACAGACCATATTACCGGAAAAATCTCAAACCCTACTACTGCATTTATCAAAGAAAATGGATTAGCATTGGTTAATAAACCTAATTTGCCAATTGCTTTAATGAATTGGTACAGAGACCCTGCTGGAGCAAATTTTACTAACCTTACTACTAAACTATTTGATTTCGACCGCAAAATTTACAGCTACTTTATGGGAACTTTTAATGCTGCATATGCAAAAACTTCAAATGCGTATAAGGGTGCCTCGGATGGTGGTCCGGTTGGAGATAGAAGATGGTTCCCGGATTGGAAACCGGTTGGTATTGAAAAAGAAAATGATCTTCCTGTTCAGTTCAGTTTAGAACAAAACTATCCGAATCCATTCAATCCGGAAACTACGATTAGCTATAAGATTCAAGCGGCAAGCCAAGTAAGCCTAAAAGTGTATGATGTATTAGGAAGAGAAGTTGCAACTCTGGTAAATGAATTCAAACAACCCGGAGTTTACAATTCTACGTTCACCACTCTTCGTTCTTCATTCACAACCGGTGTTTATTTCTATACTTTGAAAGCTGGAAGTTTTTCATCAACAAAAAAAATGTTGTTGGTAAAATAGTATCAAATAAATTAATTGTTAGTGGTGCCTCCTACTAATTATGAGTGGCTATTTGTAAAACAAATACAGATAGCCACTTTTAAAAAACTAACCTGATGAAATCAAAACACTTTGCATTATTCTCAAAACATTTGAACTGGCTTAATTGGCAAAAAATGGCAGAAACGGCTAAGAGTATTGGTTTTGATGGAGTGGATCTGACGGTTAGACAAAATGGACATGTTTTGCCAGAACGAGTGGAAGAAGATTTACCTAAAGTTGTTGAAATATGTGAAAAGAGCGGTCTAAAAATTATAATGCTTTGTACAGATATTAAAAATGCAAAGAGCATAACTGCAAAAAAAATTCTAAAAACTGCTAGTAAATTGGGAATACAATCTTATAGGATGGGATGGTATAATTATTCTAAAAGAAAAGATTTTTTTCAAAATTACAATAGTATTAAGAAACAATTGAAAGATTTAGCTGCGATGAATGAACAATACAATATTAAAGGGAGCTATCAAAATCACGATGGTATTTGGTTTGGCTCTCCAGTTTGGGATCTTGGACTCGTGCTTAATGAAATCAATTCTCCGTGGCTCGGTTGTCAGTATGATATTTTGAACGCAACGATTGAATCGGCTAATTCATGGATATATGGATTAGAACTTGTTGCACCTTATGTTCATTCCATAGATATAAAAGACGCTGTATGGATTGTTGAAAACGGAAAACAAAAATTAAAATATATGCCTTTAGGTGAGGGTATGGTTAATTTCGAATTATTTTTTGAATCTATTAATAGATTACAAGTAGATGTTCCATTTTCTCTTCATGCAGAATATGACCTTGGCGGGGCAGATAAAGGATTAGAATTTCTAAAAGTTCCCGCGCAAATTGTTATTGATTCACTTAGAAAAGACTATGACTTATTTAAAAGTATAATAAAAGTATATTCCTCCAGAAGAAATCTCTCTAAATTCTAACCACTCGTATCCTTTATTTACCGTTCAGTTCAATCCTCTTGATTAGCCCACAGTAAAACATCATTTTTAAGTGTTATCAATCATTACGAAAAAAAATGAATCCAAAAATGCTAAAATTCAATAAGGTTTACTTACTTGTTCTTTTTTTTGCAATTACTTGTAACGCAGAAAAAAAAGAAATCTTGTTTACTAAAACAAAAGACCGCTACTGCCTGGAAAATAATATCATTAAGCTTGAATGTGACAAAAAAATGCACTTCCAAGTATTCAGCAAATCAAAAGGTTCTTTGCTCAATCTTAATACTGTTGGAGAAGCTCCGCAATATTTAATTGTAAACGGAACAACAGTTGATGACTTTTATGTTGACGAAACTGCAATAAAGGTTGTGCCATTAGATAATATTTTTGGCAATGGGAAGAGATTAATTGTAACTGGAGTAGCTGACGGACCATTAAACTCAAGAATAGAAAAGTCGGTTTGTATAGATGTTTATTTAGAATTTCCGAATGCTGCTCAAATAAATACTACGTATAAAAACATAAGCAACACTTCAGAACTTTGGATAGATAAAGAAGTAAATAACAGTTTTACTCTTGATGCGTCCCAAATAAATAATAACAATAAAAGACACGATTTTTGGATTTTTCAAGGCGGTTCCTATAAAGAGAGACCAGATTGGGTTCTACCTGTAACAGATAAATTCTCATGCGAAAATTACCAAGGGCAACAACTTGATATTGGGGAAGCCGGAGGTGGACTACCATTACTAGATGTTTGGTGTAAAGAAACCGGCTTTTTTATTGGCAGCCTAAGTGAAAAACCAATCTTAATATCTCTCCCGGCAAAAGTTGATAAGAAAGGCTTTCTAGAGATTGGTATTGAATATAAACGGGATAGTATTTCTTTTAAAGATACCTATAAGAGCATACCGGTTATTATTGGCGTTCACCAAGGGGATTATTTTAACGGATTAGCAACATTCGCAAAAGTTATGGAGAGAAAAGGTTTTAATATACCTAAACCGCCAGAAGATGCTTATGAAGCAATTTGGTGCAGTTGGGGATTTGGAGAAGATTTTTCTTTAAAAAATATATACGAGATAATACCTATTGCAAAAGAATTGGGGTTTAAGGTTGTTACAATTGATGCAGGCTGGTTTTATTACAATGGAGACTATACCCTCCGGGACGATACTTTTCCGAATGGTGAAAGTGATATTAAAAACCTTGTCAAGTTTTTTCATGAAAATGGATTGAAAGTAAAATTATGGTTGGCTACAGGAATTGCAGGAGTTCAGCTTGCAAAAGCTCACCCGGATTGGTTAATAAAAGATAAAAATGGCAAGACAATTAACGCAGAATATGCGCACAGACAAATAACGCCTCTTATTTGTCCAGCTTTAAATGAAGTACAAGAGTATTATAGAAACATGGTGAAAAAATTCATTGGAGAATGGGAATTTGACGGGTTTAAATTTGATCAAGAATTTATAAATGCTGCTAGCGAATGTTATGCTGAAGCACATAATCATAAATCCCCGGAAGACTCATTCTCTGCCTTGCCTTTTATTTACAAAATTATTTATGAAGAAAGCACCAGATTAAAACCAAATGCAATAATCGAAGTTTGTCCATGTGGAATGTTTCCGTCATTTTATAAAATGCCTTACTATAACCAACCGGTGTCTTCAGATTTTAATAATCCGTGGCAAATACGCCACCGAGGAAAAACAATAAAAGCTTTGATGGGAGCTAACGCTGCATACTACGGAGACCATGTTGAACGACATTTTGATGTAACAAACTATCCGTCAATGATTGGGGTTGGAGGAATTCCGGGTAGTATGTTCGTGCTAAGGGAAGAAGATAATGCAGATTTTTTACGAGTAAAATATCCTTCATACCTAACACCGGAAAGGAAAGAATATATTTCAAAATGGATAAAGACCTACAATAATTATTATTTAAGCAAAGGGGAGTATCTGAATTTATATGACATTGCCTACGATAAACCGGAAGCTCACGTAATTCAAAAAGATAATGTTCTGTACTATGCTTTCTATGCAAAGAACTGGTATGGAGAAATTGAATTCAGAGGATTAGATAAGAGCAAAAAGTACAAGCTAATCGATTACGAAAAAAACAGTGTTGTTGGAATGATCAATGGCAGCAATAAAGTAAATATTCAATTCGATGGGTATCTATTAGTTAAAGCAATACAGCAATAAACGAGTATTAATCGGAAAGAAAACAAAGTCTAGGTTATATTGGAAATGCAATCAAAAAAGGGAGATTGAAATTGAAGAGTAAAGCTTTGAAAAACCTTGCATCATTGGTTGGTTTTATAACAATCTTTTCTTATACACAAGTTGTAGCGCAAATGGATCATTTAATGTCTATAAAGAAAATTGATATTCATACACATATAAAGAGCGATGAAGCATTTATTAGAAAGTTTCTGGATGATTATAACATGAAAGTGAATACACTTTGTACCGGTGGATTAAATCTTGAATCCATGGAAGTGGAAATTGATAGTGCTAGGTTCATTACGAAAAAAAATAGCCGTTACTACTCTTGGTGCACTACATTTGATTTAACCAAAAGAAATGAACCGGATTGGACGAAAAATGTAATTAAAAAGTTAAAAGATGATTTTGACCACGGTGCAATTGGTGTGAAAATATGGAAAGAAATTGGAATGAGCATTCAAGATTCTAACGCAAAGTACATTATGGTAGACGACCCAATGTTCGACCCAATTTTTGATTTTATTGCAAGTGAAGGAAAGACTCTAATTGCTCATATAGGAGAACCTATACAAGCTTGGATGCCGGATCATCCGGCATCTAGCGGTAAACCATTAGGATACTGGGGTAAGCATCCGGAATTTAGTTTTTGGGATAAACCTGAATTGCCCTCTTATAGTGATATTATGGCTGCCAGAGACCATGTTGTTGCAAAGCATCCTAATCTCCGATTTGTTGGGGCACATCTTGGAAGCCTTGAATTTGATGTTGATGAAATAGCAAAAAGGTTGGAAACGTACCCTAACTTTGCTGTTGAAATTGGTGGAAGAATGAGATTCTTAATGTGGCAAGCAAGAGAAAAAGTTAGAGATTTTTTTATTCAATTCCAGGATAGAATAATATTTGGAACCGATTTAGGAGCGGGAACTATAGTTGAAAAAAATGAAAAGGATAAAAAAGATTTCGATGATGAAGCTGCGAAAACGCTGGAACGATGGGAGCTAAGACAAAATCTGTTTTTTAAATATCTCTCTACAGAAGAAGAAATTCCTTTTGGCAATCAGATTGTTGGTGATATTCCTTTACCGAAGCCGCAATATTCAATTAGGGGACTTGCTTTACCAATAGAAGTATTGGAAAAGATTTTTTATAAGAATGCCGTTAAGTGGTTCCCCGGTGTTGAAAAAGGATTTTGATATTCAAGAAAATGCAATGATGTTAAATTAACTGAAGTTGCTAATTAGTTGAATTTCGTGAATTATCTTTAGTGCAACTTGAGAAATAACACACTTGTGGCTCAAGTACATATATTTTTTTATCAACAGTCACAAAGAAATCTCCAAGTGCATAACTTCAGTAAAATAATTAATAAGAGTCTATTTGTGAAGATATTTTCGCAATTAAATTGTGATCCGTTGTAATCGCTTACCATTCAGTTCTAAAGCTTGCCGTTAATAACTAATATTTTGAAGCATAACACTTCTAAAGGTATTTTCAATAATAAGAATCGTTAGAAAATATCTGTAAAGTGCTAAGACCGTATTATTTACGCCATTTAAAAAATGGGTTAGCTGTTATTGATTAAACCACCAAGAAGGAAATAAAATGAAAACAGTTCTGCCAATAGATTATATAGTCATTTCAGTCTATCTACTGATCTCTTTAGGTGTAGGATTTTATTTTATGAAATTCAATAAAGGAGCATCTGATTTTTTTAGAGGTGGGAATAAAATTCCATGGTTAGTTTCCGGTTTAAGTGCCTTTATGGCTGGTTTTAGTGCGTGGACTTTCACTGCGGCTTCAGGTATTGCTTATAGCGAGGGAATAATAATAATCCTTCTGTACATCGGAAATGCAATGACATTCATTTTTGGATACTGGCTTTTTGCTGTTCGATGGAGAAGATCAAGAATATCTTCACCAATGGAGTATTTAGAACAGCGATTTGATAATAAAACACGTCAGACATTTGCACTATCAACAATCTTTTTTGATTTATTCATGGTTGCTGTTTGGCTTTTTGCATTGGGTCAATTTGTTTCTGTAGCTACACAAATTCCGGTTCAAGTAATTATTCTAGTTTCAGGTGGAATAATTTTAATCTATTGTTTGGTTGGTGGTTTGTGGGCAGTTGTTATTACAGACTTTATTCAAGGATTGATGCTGATACCTTTTACAATAATTCTTACTCTATCTGTTTTCAATAAGTTTGGAGGAATTTCGGGATTTATTTCTGCCTTACCACCTCAAATGCTAGAGATTGGTCATTCCGAATATTCCAGCTGGGTGTTCTTCATGTCATGGACTACAATGGTAATCTTTGGGTATAATACAAGAGCACATGCACAACGTTATTACAGTGTTGATTCAGAAAAATCAGCAAAAAAAATATCCCTTCTTAATTTCTTTCTGTTCTTATTAGGCGCATTTGTTTGGTTTATACCACCAATGGCCACGCGGATTTTATATCCGGATATTGCCTCTGTATGGCCAAATTCCCAAAACCCTCACGAAGGTGCTTATGCTGTGATAAGCATGACGTTATTACCTCATGGTTTAATCGGGATAATGATCGCAGCAATATTTAGCGCCAGTATGTCTAACGTTTCCGGATTTTATAATCTCTTTGCTTCAATAATTTCGATGGATGTAGTCCCAAAATTGACAAAGAAAAAACTAAATGATAAGCAACTACTTTTCATCGGAAGAATAACAACACTGGTAATAGGTATTGTTGTTCCCGTCATTGCAATAATTATGAGTATCAGTGGAAAAAGTACTTTTGCTTTAATGATTACTTTTAATTCGATAATTAGCATTGCTTATGGTCCTCCGGCTTTAATTGGATTTCTAAAAAAAACACCTCATTGGACAGGATTGGTATATTTTGTAGTTGCATTAATTCTTGGAACAATCGGATGGTTTTTACTTGGATGGGGTATTCCGGAAAACATAATGTATGTCATTCCGTTAAGTATAATTATAATGTTTGGTGGAGAATATGTATCTAACCGTTTTTTAAATGAAAAAGAAGTTTACAAAAAGAACAGAGACGACTTTTTCAAAAAATTAAATACCCCAATTGATGTTCAAAAAGAAGTTGGCTCTTTAGGAAATATTCAATCGGTTGTATTTGGTTTTTTATCTAAAGTAACTGCTGTTATGGGATTATTTAGTTTACTATTCCTTGTTTTTAATTCCAAAGATGAAGCCGCTATTGTAATTATCTATGCCTCCCTCACTTTAATATTAGCACTACTGTTGTACTTGCTAAGCAAAAGAAAAAAAATAAATGAATAAGAAAAACAACATTTCCTTGCATTTGATTAACTGGATATAAAAATGAAAATATTACGAACAGCTGTTATAGGTCTTGGGCGTGCCGGTTGGCAAATGCACATTCCGCAAATAACTGCTAATGATAAATTCAAACTTGTAGCCGTTGTAGATCCGTTACTCGAGAGACTGGATGAGGCTAAGAGAAATTTTGGGGTTAAAGGTTACGCTGATTGCGAAAATCTCTTTGAAAATGAAGTTGTTGATCTGGTTGTTTTGGCTTCACCAACTCATTTCCATGCAGATCATGCTATAACTGCTTTTAAATATGGCGTGGATGTTCTTTGTGATAAACCTGTGTCAATATCTTTAAAAGAAACCGATAGAATGATTGATGCAATGAAAAAATATGACAAAAAGCTCATGGTCTATATGCCACATAGGGCTTATGCCGAAGGTGTTGCCTTAAAAGAAATAATTGAGAAGGGTTTAATAGGCAAGGTGTACATGATTAAACGAGCTTGGACGCGTTATAGAATCCGAGAAGATTGGCAGGCATTCCGTAAATACGGTGGTGGAGAAATTTCTAATTCCGGTTCGCATTTTATAGATCAGCTTTTATATCTATCTAATTCCAAATTAAAAAATATTACTTGCTATCTCAGAAAAATTATTAGTCTTGGTGATGCAGAAGACGTTGCAAAGGTATTAATTGAAACTGAAAATGGAATTTTACTAGATCTCACTATTAGTATGGCTTCAGCTTATCCAGTTCCCCAATGGCAGATTTTTGGTGAGAGAGGTAGTATTATTTTAGATGAATCTTCGAACTCATGGAAAGTAAGATACTATCTTACTGAGGAATTTGAAGGAATTAAAGCCCAGAATAGTTTAGCTGCAAAAGATAGATCGTATTGCGATGAGCAAAATATTCCATGGCGGGAAAAAATATTTCCGATATCCAATTTTGAGCCAATAAAATATTACGATAAATGTTATGACTATTTTTCGCTCGATATGGCACCATTTGTTTCTATTGAAGAGACAAGGGAATTAATGAAAATAATTGAAGAATGCAGAGTCAATTCAGAAAAATTATTTTAAAATAAGTCATACCTAATTGGAGAGAAAAGGATAAATATGAAGGAAACACTCCATGTAATAGACCTAGTTGTTATAATGTGCTATTTCCTTGGAATAGTTACTTATGGTATATGGTTAAGTAGAAGAATAAAGAATAGTGATGGGTATTTTACGGGAGAACGGAAATTCAATTGGTGGATAATGGTGGGTCAAGCGTTTGGAGCGGGAACGCATGCCGAAAACTTTGTTTCACAAACAGGTGCATGTTATCAATTTGGGTTTGCTGCTATTTGGTACCAGTGGAAAAACATGCTAATAACTCCATTCTATTGGCTAATTGCCCCATGGTATAGACGTAGTGAAAGAACTACTGTTGGAGAAATTGTTAGCGATAGATATGGACGTTTTGTAGGTGTAATTTATTCAATTTTTGCTATTTGTTTTTTTGTATTTGCGCAAGGGGCATTATTAAAAGGGGGTGCTAAGGTTATATCCATTGCGTGCGGAGAAATTATCTCAATTAATGAAGGTGTAATTATTATGAGTGTTTCCTTCATTATATATAGTTTTTTTGGTGGGCTAATTGCATCTGCATATGCCAATTTTATACAATCCCTTATGATCATTATTCTATCATTTATGCTTATTCCATCAGGATTAAATAAGGTAGGCGGATTTTCGGGAATAAGAGCACTCTTGCCCGAAAATTTCTTTTATCTTTTTAGTGATCAGTTGGGGATGGGGATATTTACAATCTCTATGTTAGCTCTAAATGGGATTGTAGGCATTACGGCTCAACCGCATATGATTTCAATGTGTGCAACCGGAGAAACAGAAAGAGCAGGGCGTATCGGACAAACATACGGCTCAATTGTAAAACGTTTTGTAGCAATTGGTTGGGCATTAACTGGGTTGATTGTTGCAGCAGTAGTTATACAGGAAAATTATCAATTAAAAGACCCGGAAATGGCTTTTGGTTATGCTTCTAAAATACTACTTATGCCCGGTTTAACCGGATTAATGATAGCTTCGGTATTTGCTGCTAATATGTCTTCTGCTTCAAACTTTATGGTTAATACTGGAGCCATCTTTACTCAAAATATTTATAAAGAATTTATTTCTATAAATCCAACGGATAAGCAACTCTTATTGATGGGGCGCTTATCAGGTTTGTTACTAACATTATTCGGGGTTGGTTTTTCTATATACATAGAGAATGTTTTGCAGGCTTTTCTATTTATTGAAACTATTTCTGCTTTTATGGGGATAATGGTTTTCGGAGGAATCTTATGGAAACGGGCTAATCGTTATGGAGCGGTCTCCAGTCTGGCTATATCTCTTATTGTTTATTATTACCTCAACTTTCTTCATACCGGGAAATATGAATTAGTGTATTACTGGACACCGGAAATATTTGGCTGGGCGATGTTAATAGGCTTTTGTTCACTTATTGTGGTAAGCCTTCTTACAAATAAGGAAGATGAGAACAAAGTTGAAATATTTTTTGAGAAGATGAAATGTTTATCCGATAATAATATTACTCAAGAAGCTGGTAGAAAACCATATGCAGCAAAATATGGAAAAGACTTACTACTTGTAGATTTAACCGGTTGGTTCAAGCGAGATCGAAGGATAAATTTCTTTCAACGTTATCGAGAGGACATCATTGGTTTTGTAGTTGCAACCTTTTTTGTTTTGCTTTTAATTCTAATAGCGTGGGGAGTAATACAATTATAGTAACTGAATTGAATCATCTGACTTTGTACAAGAAGATAGAAAAGACAGGATGTAATAATGAAGCAAATGTATTTTGATATTCAAGTGAATGGTTATGCGGGGACTGATTTTAACCAGAATGACTTAAGAATAGATGATCTACATCTTGCCTGCGAAAAATTACAAGCAGATGATGTTAAAGGTATTCTTGCAACTATAATAACAGCAGAATATGATAGTATGAAGTATCGTTTGAAGAAAATAGCGAAATATCGAAATGAAGATGATTTAATCAAAGAAATAATTTGCGGCTTTCATATTGAAGGTCCATTTATAAATAATCAAGATGGATTTAGAGGGGCGCATCCTAGTGAATTTATTATGCAAGCCAATGTTGACAAAATGAAACATCTTTTAGATGCCGCAGATGGCTTAACGCGTATAGTCACCTTAGCTCCAGAAGTTGATAGCGGATTTAAAACTATATCAATGTTAAGTAAGAATAAGATTGTTGTAGCTGCCGGTCATTGCGATCCAACACTAAAGGAATTACAAGGAGCTATTGATAACGGTTTAAGTATGTTCACACATTTTGGAAATGGTTGTCCAAAATTATTGGATAGACATTATAATGTTTTACAAAAAGTTCTCTCAGTCAAAGAGCATCTTTGGGTATGTTTGATCGCAGATGGAATACACATTCCGTTTTATGCACTTAAAAATTATTTAAGCATGCTCGGTTATGAAAAAAGCATTGTAGTAACGGATGCCATGGCAGCAGCAGCAACTATACCGGGAGAATACACCTTAAGTAATCTAACTATTGAAGTCGGCGACGATTTAATCGTGCGAGAACCGGGTAAATCCAATTTTGCCGGATCGTCCATTACAATGAAGAAAAGCAATGATAATTTGATGAAAGCTCTTGGCATTGGAAACGAGGAAACAATGAAACTTACATATTCTAATCCATTGAAATCAATTGGATTATAACTAGTAGTTTCTAAATGAAAAATCTTTTTCGAAAGAAATACTAATTCGATAAATCTTTAGTCTCACATTAGGGAACAATATGGAAATAATTATTTCTGGAACAAAATATGAATTAGGTAAAAAAGCTGCGGCAAAAGGTGCTGAACAAATCAAAAATGCTATCGAAAAGAAAAAGGAAGCAAACATTATCGTTGCTACGGGTTCATCGCAATTTGATTTGCTTAATATTTTAGTTGAACAAGATATAGATTGGTCTAAAGTAACAGCTTTTCATCTTGATGAATATATCGGATTATCAATAACTCATCCGGCATCTTTTCGAAAGTATTTAAACGAAAGATTTATTAATAAAGTATCTCTTAAAGAATTTGTTTATGTAGATGGAGAAGGTGATGTTGAGAGTGAATGCAACAGATTGAATAGTCTTATATCACAAGTTGAAATTGATGTGGCATTTGTTGGTATTGGCGAAAATGGTCATCTCGCTTTTAACGATCCTCCAGCTGATTTTGGGATAGAAGATGCTTATATAGTTGTTCAACTGGATAATGATTGTAGAAGACAACAATTGAATGAAGGATGGTTCTGGTCATTCGATGAAGTTCCAATGAAAGCTATTAGTATGTCTATTAAGCAGATAATGAAATCTAAAGTTATAATTTGTTCTGTCCCGGATTTACGCAAAGCAAAAGCAGTAAGAAATACTGTGCTTGAAGGAACTACACCTCAAATTCCCGCTTCAATATTAAATCAGCATAACTCGGTATGGTTATATCTTGACAAGGAATCATCGTCTTTGTTGGAAACAGACTTGAAATAAACACTACTAAAGAATTGAAAAGATAATAGGAAAATCAAATGACTGAAAAGCAAAAATGCTTTGGAATAATGTATGTCATATTAACAGCAATTGTTTTCTTCACCACAATTGATATTTACGCGCAATCGAAATCTCAATGTAAACTAAACGTTGACATTCCTAAATCATTTGAAAATACAATATTCTCAAATGATAGAATCCAGATAGTAAATAGTTGGAAATTTCCTGATATCCTAAATATGAATTTAAGTGAGGATAATTTTCACCATAAGACAAGAACATCATTAGAAAAAACGCTTGCCGGAATAAATGGGAAAAGTATTGTTGATGCATTTGAAGGCAACGGGTTAAGATTAACGCGCGAATATTGGGTGTCGTCAGATAATAGTGAAATTGCAGTTAGACAAAAGATTACCAATTTATCCGGGAGGAACATACAACTATTAAATCTTTTTCCACTGTACGTAAGAGGGGAAGAAGGACTAGTCTTTAAGGAACAAAAAGATCCCTCTAAGTGGATTGTACATTATCAGCAAAGGCAAAAAAATGATCAACCGGCTTCTGTTATCCCTTCTGATACCGGCTCTATTAAAATTGACCCATTCGCAATTTTTCATGCTGAAGAAAAAAGAACTCCGGATTTACTAATTGGTTATTTAAGTCAAACCGGTCATTTAGCTGAATTCGGCTTAGCATTTGAGAAGACAAATCATGTTTTAGAGTTATCATCGTTAACCTCGAAATGCGAATTTGATGGAGTTGTTTTACCATCCGGAGGTGAACGAACTAGTCAATGGGTTTATATAAGGTGTGACTACAATCCTAACTATCTGATTACTGAATTTGCCGATAGAATCGGTGAATATCATGGAGTAAAAAAGCCGGAAGGTATGGCGCCTTCTGTCTTTTGTACTTGGTATTTCCACGGAATTGAATACAATGAACAATACTTTCGCGATGATATAAAATCGTTGCAAGATGAGCATTTGCCATTCGACGTATTTCTAATAGATGATTGCTGGGCAAGTGGTGATTGGGGTTACTGGAGAACAACATCAGCGTTCCCAAGCGGAATGCATAATATTGCCAGTATTATTAAACAGAATGGATATATACCCGGAATTTGGACAGCTCCTTTTTTGGTTGATATGAATTCAGACTTAGCAAAAGAGCATCCCGAATGGTTATTGAAAACAGATGAAGATACTTTATTAATATTTGGATACGCAGTAAAAGCGTGGATTCTTGATCCGACTTATCCAGGGGTTGTTGACCACATTGAAGAAGTTTTTAGAAGGCTAAAAAATGATTATGGATTTTCTTATTTCAAATTAGATTTTATGCGTTCGGTATTTGTTTTTGATAATTTTAAATTTTATGACTCGACAGTAACTAGACTTGAAGCTTATCGCATGGGACTTGAGGCAATTCGCAGAGGTGTAGGTCCAGAATCATATATTTCTGTATGTGGAGGACATTTTGGCGGTTCGATAGGAATTGCAAATTCCCAAAGAAGTGGAAGCGATGTTGTTTCGATATGGGAACCAAAACAAGTATTTACGTTTAGACAAAACATTTTACGAACATGGATGAGCAGATTGTGGCACGTTGATCCCGATGCCTTGATGATTAGAAAAAGAAGTTCACCTTTTCATGATCTAGCTAGCGTTTCATATAAACTGTCTCTTGGAAAATTAACAAATGAAGAAGCGCTCACATTTTCTCTTAACCAATATGTTGGCGGAGGTATGGTATGCTTTTCCGAGTACTTAAATGAGTTACAACCCGAACGAAAAGATTTTTTACGACACATTATTCCAACAATAAATTCACCGTCTGCTCCAATTGACCTTTACAATACATTCATCCCTTCGCAGATGTTGACAAAAGTAACACCTGTGTGTAAGAATCTTGAGCATTGGAATACAATTTCAGTTATGAATTTGGAAGAAGTAAATAAAGAGTTTAAGATCAGTCTTTCGCGGCAAGCTATAGAGTCTTTAGATTCGGATAAATTTATAATCTCTGAATTTTTTTCGCAGAAAGTTCTGGGAATTTTCTCTAAAGACGACACCGTTGTTGTAGGCTCTATTCCACCACACCAAAGCCGTATTATAAGAATTGCCAAATGGAATGGATTTACACCGGTTCTAGCCGGAACAGATTTGCATTTTTCTGGGGGAGGTGTTGAACTTGACGATTGGCAAATTCTTAGTGATGGCTCGGTTACCGGTAAGCTTAATACCGCATGGAAAAATCCAGTTAAAATTTTTGTTGCATTCCCCGATGAAAATGAAAGCGGATATAAAATAATAGAGAGAACAATTCATGCCGGACAGAAATTGTTTTATATATCTAACAGATAGAGACCAATAAAATATATTTGGATTAAAAATGTGAGTGATATTTTTGACTCTTTATATCAACTTTAATCTCTCAACATAATGGTTTTTCTATTTGCCAGAAATTACTGAGAATGAAGTTTGAAAAATAATTTGTGTAATAAGTATGCTATAAAAAGTACTTCACAAATCCTTAACAAAAACAACGAAATCTAAACCATTGATTCCTCAACTCAACCACTCAGTCCTCCGAAATTGATACCTAATTGCAAAGAAATTATGATATACATCATAAAACTAGAGTTATATGAAAATTAATTGCATGTCGGTGGAATCAATGCCAAAAAAGTGAAACACAAAAAACGTTTCGACTTTATGTAATTAAACAAGCGATTGATTTTTATGCAGATGTAAATTCTAACACGTATAAAGTAAACCTATAAAGTGCTTAATGTAAATTTTTTTCAACTGGAGAAATAATTATGCAAGTGCATACTAGTGCTATATCAGACGTTAGACGAAATAGTATATCAAAACTACAAGTAAGAATACTCATATTTGCTTTTACTACGATACTTTTCTTATCCTCAAATTGCATTGCGCAATCAACACAGTATAAGGAGCTGCCAATAGTCTCTTGTGTTGCTAGTGCAGAACCAGAACCGGAAAACAAAGCTTTAAATACGCTGGATAACGATCTGATTACTTTATGGGCGGCAGAAGGAGATCAATGGATAATGTATGATTTAGGAAAGAATCAGTACGTATCCAACGTTTCTGTTGCTGTGCATAATGGAGATGCTTTAAAAATTGTTTTTGAAATTGAAGTTTCGCAAGATGGTATAAGGTGGGATAATGTATGGGGTGGTCAAAGTAACGGAACAACGTTAACACAATCAGTCTATGATTTTGCTGATGTTACTGCAAGATATGTTCGTTTAGTAACACATGGCAATACCGGAGCCGCTCCTTGGGATAAGTGGGTGAGCATAACGGAAGTTGATGTTTATGGAATAGAACTAGATAAGATTACTGAACTTACTGTAAAGTCTCTTGAAGCAAGTGCAGAACCGGAACCGGAAAATTTAGCTATAAATACTCGGGATAATGACTTAGTCACCTTATGGGCAGCAGAAGGAGATCAATGGATAAAGTTTGATTTAGGAGATAAACAAACAGTATCATTTATTTCGCTTGGTGTACATAATGGAAATAATCGTGCAATTTTCTTTGAAATAGAATTATCAGATGATGGGAAAACATGGGCAGAAGTGTGGCGTGGTCAAAGTAATGGTACAACACTTGCTCAGTCGATCTACGATTTTGAAGATAAAGATGCCAGATATGTTAGAATTGTAACTCATGGCAATAATGGAAATACTCCTTGGGCTAAGTGGGTAAGCGTAACTGAAGTAGACATCTATGGTGTACAGAAATCCGTTTCAGTAAGAGATGAAGATAAAGGATTATATGTTGAATTTAATCTTAGTAATTATCCCAATCCATTTAATCCTATTACAAATATTCAATACTCCTTACCAGAAGAATCGGATGTTGAATTAACAGTTTATGATATCGTAGGGAAAAAAATTGCTGAATTATTCAGAGGGAAAAAGTCCGCCGGAAATTACAATTATTCATGGGATGCAAAAGATAACAACGGTCATCATATTTCAAGCGGTGTTTACCTTCTAACAATTACTTCTAATAAACACCAAAAAACAATAAAGATGATGTATTTGAGATAAAAACTTTCGGATTATGTTACTTTATGGTTAATAGTTGCATTGTAGAATTCTTTAATCTAACTCAATCGGATACTTAAAAAGAAGTAAAAGAGATTCTGGAAAAACAAATCAATTATAGAAGAAAAAGATGCTAATAACGTGCTGTACTCCGGGGCGTAACTTCCAAGAACTAAATGATCTAGTAAAAAAGGGAAAAGGCTAAATGCTAAAATCTAACACGAAAGCAGTAATCTTATTTGTATTACTTTTAACAAATCTTCTTACAGCAAAAAATTATTATATCTCTCCGGAAGGTAATGACAATAATCCGGGTACACTGGAATTACCTTTTGTAACCATACAAAAAGCTCACGATATTGCTCAACCTGGCGATACTCTTTTTCTACGAGGTGGTAAGTACTATCCTACTAAACAAACTGTCTTATCTAAAAAGGGAAATAATTTAGCTTATTATGTGTTGCGAAGTTACAATGGCGAAATACCGGTAATTGATGGGAAAAATATTCCAGTGGGAAATATTGAACAAGGCTCAACGCCAACATTAGTGTTTAGTGGTGCAAAGTATTGGAAAATAGAGGGACCTATAATAATAACTAATGGGCGTGGAGCCGGTATCTTAGTTGATGGGGGAGAGTTTCTTGATTTTACCTTTATAGATTGTAGTTATAACGGAAAACAAGCATCACGGGCGGGGCATGGTTTTATGGTTTGGATAGGTAATGATATTGTTTTTAATAACTGCGATGCACATCATAATGCTAATCATCTTTGGCAAAAAAACGAAAACCAAAAAATGAACCAATATCAGCACGGTGATGGTTGGCGGGTTTTCACGGGTAAAGATATTCGGTTTACCGGTTGCCGGAGTTGGAATAACTTAGACGATAATTATGATTTTTATGGTGTAACCAGCCCAATAGAATTTGCTGATTGCTGGGCGGCATTTGCTGGAAAAGATGATTCAACGGGATCTATAACTGGAACCCCCAATTCTCTAATGCCGCGAATTGATGGAAGTAATTTGCTGTGGGGAAATGGTGTTAAGCTGGGCTATAATCAAGATGCTGTTAAACATAAAGTTGTTAGATGTATTACTTGGGGAAACAATGCTGCGGGTTTCCACATGAATCTTGGACCATCATCCGTGATTAATTCTGTTTCTTATGCAAATAGAGCGTTTGGAATTGATTATACAGATGGTATTAAACATGAATTTTTTAATAGTTGGGAATATGGCAATAATTATGATAATCCAAATTATATGAATGCAATTCCGGACTTAAGCTTATGCAGTCACAATTCGTGGGATAATACAATCAAGGTCGCAATTACTTCAGATGACTTTATTAGTCTAAATGACTTTGGAATGTTAGGTGTGCGTCAACCTGATGGAAAACTACCGATTACTTCCTTTTTACATTTACAAAACAGCAGCGATCTAATTAATGCCGGGATTAATGTAGGAATTACTTTCTCCGGTACAGCCCCGGATATTGGTGCCTTTGAATTCAATGACGGCACTACTGGAATCCGGAGTATTAATGCTCAAATATTACCTAATGAATTGTATTTATGTAATTATCCTAATCCATTTAATCCCAGCACTGTTGTGCAATACACAATGCCTAGACCCGGAAATGTTGACTTAGCTGTCTATGATATTACCGGCGCGAAAGTTTCTCAGTTGGATTATGGATATCGTAAAGCTGGAACATATAAATTATTATGGAATGCAAGAGATACGAATGGTTGTGGAGTTTCTAGCGGAGTATATTTCTTATCAATTCATGCGGGTAACATTCAAAGAAATACTAAAATCATGTATATCAAATAGTTAGATGTACAACAGTACAAAATGCTATTCAATATTATCAATTGTTATAGCTAAATGAATACAGCTCAAAGAAGTTTAATAAGGAGGTAACTGATGTGTAAGTGTTTTGACAAGTTATTTGCAAAGTCGGTTGCAATTGCTTTTTTTCTGTTTTTGCTTCTCTCTAACTATACGGTAGCGCAAGTTTATTATATATCCCCGGAAGGAAAAGCAAGTAATGCCGGAACAAAAGAATCTCCATGGTCGCTGGAAAAGGCAAATCGTTCATTACTCCCGGGTGATACAGCAATTCTTTTGGATGGTATATATACAGGAACACCAATAGCTCCATACAATTCCGGGAAAGAAGGAGCTTACATTTTTTATCGCGCAGCAAATAAGCAGAACGCTATTTTCCAAAATATAAATGAAATTAGTTCGGATGGAAGATCATCAAGCGGTCCAACATCTGTTTTTGTAAACCATCGTTCATATGTTGAGGTGGATGGGATAAAAGTATTAAATGTGAAGCGATGGGTTGTGGGAGTAAAAAGTGATCACATCACAATCCGGAACAGCTATTTCGATCAAGGAAGCGGATGGATCAATTGCCGTTTTGATTATGTTGGAGATGGGATACAAATAGTAAATAATTATTTTACTGGAGGAACTGATTTAGTAAGCTTAGATGGTGGTGAAAAACATTTAGTGGAAGGAAACTTCTTTGGAGATGCATCGCATACCGGACTAGTATTATTAGGAGTAACGAAATCAGTAGTAAGGAATAATAAGTTGTTAAACAGGCAGTGGCGGGAAATGGAAGTAGAAAGTCAGCGCCATGCACCATACAAACATTCAGAATATAATTTAATTGAAAATAACCTTTTTGAATACTCACCCCGTAAAGCCATTCAATACGCAGGAAACAATTCGATTTTAAGAAGAAATATTTTTAGAAGAGTGAATGAAGGAATGAATTGGACAAATTATTTAGGAAGAGCAAAAACACCGGAAGCATGGCACGATGAACACAACCGCTTTTATAATAATGTTATTGCAGAATGTGGTGCAAATGAATTTGTAATAAACCAAATAAACGAAAATGAGGCAAAAGGAATTGTTGTTGCTGAAAGTAAAAAAAATGAAGATGATAGTTTTGGTATGACGTTTGGGACAAATATGTTCAATCCGCAACTTCCCGATTATCCGGATGCGGCTTACGGCGATAACATTATTGTCAATAACATCTTCTATTTGAACTCCAACTTACACAACACAATTAATTCCGCAGCATCAACTCAAATTGCTTTTATATGGAATGCAACTCCAGAACACGGAAGAATTTATAATAACAATTTATACAGCGGCAAAGTCGGCTCGGATGTTATCTATTATAACGAACCGGAGATGGATCAAGGACTGCCGGATCAACAAAATAGTTCTGCAAGAGAATTTCAAGAAAATTATAGTGAATGGGCTTCAAGCAATATTGAAGTTGATCCGTTGTTTATAGATCACGATAAAGGCGATTATAAATTAAAGAATGGTAGCCCTTGTATAGATGCCGGAAGAGAATTAACAAAAACAACTTTCCACGGAGAGGGAACAATAATACCGGTTGATGATGCACTCTATTTTACTAACGGATATGGAATAGTTCCGGCTGACACAATTCGTGTGGCTTCTCACCGAGTTATAATTGTAGATGTAGACTACATTTCAAAAAAAATAACGGTTGATAGAAATATATCATGGGAACAAGGAGAAAAAGTATATCTGGATTATAATGGTAACGCTCCGGATATCGGTGCCATAGAATCCAATTAACATGAGCAATAAACACAATGGTCGTCAGTATAAAGAAGTGAAAAGAACTCTTACAAAAAACTATTTGAAAAATAATTCCTATGAAAATCTTTACCTTCAATAAAATACTGTTCATTCAACAAAACTAAAATATGATAGTTACGATGTACCTTTGCAAACAAAATATAGGAAATCTTAGAAATCAGATTCTGTTCTTTATATATATCTTTATTTACATATCAATTAGAATAAACGCACAGAATATTCATCAATCTGTGGAGCTAAATTGCGCAGATTTCAAAAATCCCCCTTCTCAAAATCATATTTCTACTTGGTGGCATTTTGTTGATGGACATATCAGCAAGGAAGGAATAACAAAAGACCTTGAAGCTATGAAGCGGCAAGGTATCCGTAGCGCCAGCATATTAAATGTGAATAGATTCAATGGTAAACTGAATTTCCCAATAGTGCAATTTGCTTCTGTTGAATGGTTTAATATGTTTCAATATGCTCTTAAAGAAGCACAAAGATTGGATATGGAAATTGGAGTTGCTAATTGTGATGGTTGGAGCGAAAGTGGTGGTCCATGGATTACTCCGGAAAATTCAATGAAACAATTTGTCTGGAGGAAAAGCTTCATTACCGGTGGTAAAGATTCATTGTTCAAACTAGATAAACCCATTGGCAACAATAATTTCTACCAAGATGATCTAGTTATTGCTTACAAATCATCAAAACCAAATTCATTCAAACTGGCAAAACCTTACTTAATGATTAATGATGGTAAAGATGTACAAAATCTTCTGGATGGATGCCCCTCAAGTGTAATAAAATTGAAAACTGGTGATTCCATTTTAATCCAATTCAAATCGGATTTTAATGCAGAAGCTCTGCTTGTACAAGTTTCCCTTCCTAAATTTAAAACAATATTACCAGTAATTTTTAAAGTTGAGTCTTCTGAAGATGGGAAGAACTTCAGAAAAATTGCAGAGGTAACAGACAGCGTTGTTAATGAACCTCTTCTGGTTCCATTTCCCCAAACCACTGCAAAGTATTTTAAAATTACTATAAAAAAAATATTAAACACTGAAGTGAATTACGCAGAATTATTAATTAGTGAAATCGCCTTATTACGAAAAGATGAAAAAGGATTATATCAACCACTTCTACCTGCACTTCAAGCTAAAACTGTAGCCGTTCAAGCAAATAAAATGGAAGATTTTTATTACTCATATAAACATGAAATTTTTTCTAATAATGAAATAATTAGAAGTAGAGGAGATGTTCTAGATTTAACAGATAAGATGGACTCAAATGGTATTCTAAATTGGAGAGCTCCGCTTGGTGATTGGACACTTATACGATTTGGATATACGACGACAGGTAAAACAAATAATCCGGCTACTGAAGCTGGAGTTGGGCTGGAATGTGATAAAATGGATACAACCGCTTTAAATATTCATTTTAAAAATTTTCCGCAGAAATTGATAAATGCTGCTGGTGAATTAAAAGGTAAAACATTTACTTACTTATTAATTGATAGCTGGGAAGCGATGCTCCAGAATTGGACAGCAAATTTTAAGCAAGAATTTGAACGAAGAAGAGGATATGATATACGTCCATTTATTCCTGTTCTTTGCGGCGAAATTGTGGAAAGCTGTGAATATTCAGAAGCGTTTTTGCATGATTTCAGACGCACTATTGCTGATTTAATTGAAGCTAACTATTTCCAGCATTTTTCAAAGCTATGTCATCAACGTGGTATGAAATTGTACCAAGAAGGAATTTATGGAGGGGGACATTATCCACCTCTGGATATATTGAAATCCTATAGTTATTGTGATGTGCCTATGACGGAATTCTGGGCGCGCTTTGATGCAGTTGATACTCCTTATACTTTTATTCCAAAAGATAAATTGGATAATGCACTAGCAATACATGCGGCTTTTTTATACGGCAAGCCGGTTGTAGCGGCTGAATCTTATACTGGATTGGCACTTTACAGCGATTCACCGTGGGACTTGAAATTATATGGCGATAACGCATTTACTCAAGGTGTAAATTCTATTGTATTGCATAGTTATGTTCATCAACCTTCTGAGCTAAAACCGGGGCTTACGCTTGGAATTTTTGGCTTAACATTTAACCGACATAATAGTTGGTGGCATCACGCATTTTCTTTTTTTGATGAACAAGCGCGAGTTCAGTATTTGCTGCAAAAAGGCAAAACAGTATCCGATGTTTTAGTGTATGTCGGCGATAAATTCCCCTCAGAAAATATTGTTTTTAATTCTTACTTAAATGAATTTGAAGAATCAAATAAAAAAAACTTTCTTATGCCGGGGATGAAATTCACTTATTGTAATTCGGATGTACTGCTTAACCGGATTAGTGTGAAAGATGGAAAAATAATGCTTGATGAAAGATTTACTTTCCAGTATCTGGTACTACAAGATCAAATGATAGATATTACTTCCTTAAAGAAAATTGAAAGCCTGGTTAAAGATGGAGCAATTGTAGTAGGACCAAAACCTTTGAGAACTCTTTCACTCAAAGATTACAATAGTAATAATGCTGCCCTGCAAAACATTGCTTCAAGAATGTGGGCTAACATTGGCGAGAATTCTATTTCTGAAAACAACTATGTAAAGGGAAAAGTTATTTGGGGAAAACCACTTGAAAGTATGTTGCATGAAGAAAACTATATTCCGGATTTTATTGTAAAGGGTATAAAGATTGATGATCTAATGTACATCCATAAAAAGATAGATGATTATGATGTTTATTATCTCGTTAATAAAAGCAACGATAAATCCATACAATTTGAAGCAAGCTTTCGTGTCATAAATAAAATCCCTTCACTATGGGATCCTATAGAGGGTAAAATATTTAACCCGGCTTTATTTTCTACAAACTCAAATACAACTACGCTCCCTTTATTTCTGAGACCTAAACAATCCATTTTTGTAGTATTTAAGGAGGGAGAGGGTGATGCTCATTTAACCAAAATGAACGGAACAGACGGAAAGCAACTCTTTCCTACTGAGTCCGAAGATATCCCGGTTTTGCCTTTTGTTTATTTTGATAAAGACAATTCAATTAAAATCATGTCGGAAATTAGAGGGCATTACAGGTTGCATTCATCTAACGGAAAAGTATTTGAAATTTCTGTTAAGGACGCACAGAAGATTTTAATTAGGGAAGCTACGGGTACTATTACATTAGAAAATGAACATAAAATAACTCCTTTTAACATCAACAGATTTATTTCCTTAACCGAATTTGAAGATCCTTTAATAAAATACTACTCGGGAACAGCTAGTTACCAAATGGAAATAGACTTATCAGAGGCATTCCTTAGTAAGGAAAACCTCATCTATCTACAGTTAGATCGTTTTGGTTCCACTGCCAATGTTAAAGTTAATGGTAAACAAGTCGCTACTATTTGGGAACCCTCATATAAACTTGACATCACTGATTTTGTTAAAAAAGGAAAGAATTTATTCCATATCGTTGTTACGAACCCGTGGCGTAATAGACTTGTTGGAGATAAGATAAATTCCCGCGGTGAAAATAATACGTGGACTACTTCAAAATTTACCGCAAGAAATGATAGTTCTTCAAAAGTCCTTTTAGGAGAAAATTCGGTTTTGCTAAATTCCGGAATTAGTATGCCAATAAAGATTTATAGCTTTAGCATCTCAAAAGTAAAGTTATAGATTTTCAGATTTTTTTCTAGAACACCGAAATTGGGGTTCACTGTTGCACAAAATAACTCCTTGTCAATACCCTTAATTACTCTTCTCAACCACTCATTCCTAAAAAATTGATGCATAAACAGAAAGATTTTATGATGTACATCGAAATATTTAATTCTTCGCAAGCGGATAGCTATATAAAAGGTTTCCTAACTATGTCATTCGGCTATCCTTTACGCAGCATTAAGTTGATGAAGCAATCCATTTTTAGTTTCGCAACAAAGATATGCCTAAAGAAAAAAGATATTACAATGAAAAAGGTACTCTTAGTCTTTACAATATTTGTGTTGACTCTATCTTTCGAAGCGATTCATGGACAAAACAAAATGGTCTCATCCTTGAAGCATGTACCATTTATTAAGTTGGATACAGTTAGGAACGTCACCACTCAAACAGAGTGGGATCACCATTTCCAAATTGTCAAAATCAAATCTAAAATAGATGGACACATTCAGAAGGCATATTTCTACAGTTCAAAGTCAAATACACCTAAACCATTAATAGTTAGCTTGCATACTTGGAGTGGGGATTATACTCAAAGTGATGATTTAGCAGAGTTCTGTAGGCAAAAGGAGTTGAATTATATCCATCCCGATTTCATGGGTGCAAATTTTACAAAAGATGCATGTTGCAGCGAGTTAGCTTTAAACGACATAGATGAGTCAATAACGTATTCGATTCAAAATTCCAAAGTTGATACAACAAAAATATATGTTATTGGTTTTAGCGGAGGTGGTTATGCAACGCTCTGCGCTTTTATGAAATTAAAACATAGTGTTCGCAAATTTTCAGCATGGGCGTCTATTTCCGATTTACTGGCATGGTATAATGAAAGCAGAATAAGGAAAAACAACTATGACGAAAATATTTTGGTCTGTACCGAATCGAAAAATGGAATACTTAGTGAAGTAGCAGCTAAGGAAAAATCGCCTATTTATTGGTCAACTCCAGTAAAAAAAGCACTAAAAACAAAACTATTTATTTACGCTGGTGTTTATGATGGAATACAAGGTAGTGTTCCTATAACGCACTCTATTAATTTCTATAACAAAGTGTTAACGGATTTATTAGCAACTGACAGTTCGCAATTTGCTACTAATAATGAAAAATTAAAATTACTTGAATATCAAAAAGCTCTTGGAGAATATGGCTCTATTTCTGGAAGGAAAATCTTTTTGCAAAAAACTTACGGAAATATAAAACTAGTAGTCTTTGAAGGAAATCATGAGATATTAACCGAATATGCCTTTACCGAATTGCTCGAAGAATAAAAGATGTTACGTGGTTGATCTATTTTGTAGTGAGTTGTAGTTATGTGAGGGCTCGTTCCAAGATTTGTGTAAATGAATTTAGATATAGTCGGCAATTCCAAAACTGCTTAATGACAAGATTGTTATTTGCTAAATAAAACTTGGAGATAAATATGCTCTTCCCAATTAAGAATTCCAGAAGTACAAGACTGAAAAGACAAGCTAAAATATGGTGTATTACGTTTATCAGCGTAATATTTCATTCCGTTGTTGGGGTTTCTATTACATATGCACAAACGTATTCTATTCAGTACTTTGTTTCTCCTGATGGCAAAGCAAGTAATTCCGGAACAAAAGAATCGCCATGGTCACTAGAAAAAGCAAATCATTCATTACTTTCGGGAGAAACAGCTATACTGTTAGATGGAGTTTATACAGGAACACCAATAGCTCCAGACAATTCAGGCAAAGAAGCCGCATATATTAGTTACCGTGCTTTGAATAAACAAAAAGCAGTTTTTCAAAATATTGACGAAGTAAACACAGATGGTAGAACATCAAATGGTCCTACATCTGTATTTGTTGATGAAAGATCATATATCGCTGTTGATGGAATAAAAGTGTTAAATGTAAAACGCTGGGTAGTTGGAGTAAAGAGTCATCACATTACAATTGAAAATAGTTATTTTGAAAAAGGCTCGGGATGGATCAACTGCCGCTTTGATGAGATTGGAAATGGGATGAAAATATTAAATAATTATTTCCATGGCGGTACTGATTTAGTCAGTTTGGATGGAGGAGAAGGGCATTTAGTAGAAGGTAACTTTTTTGGAGATGCTTCGCATACAGGACTTGTTTTGTTAGGTGTTACTAAATCTGTAGTGAGAAATAATACACTGCTAAATAGACAATGGCGGGAAATGGAAGTAGAAAGCCAGCGCCATACACCATACAAGCATTCAGAATATAATTTAATCGAAAATAATCTTTTTGATTTTTCGCCATCAAAAATTCTTCAATATGCGGGAAATAATTCTATTCTAAGAAAAAATATTTTTAGAAATGCTAATGAGGGAATTGGCTGGGCTAATTATTTAGGAAGCGCTAAAACACCAGAAGCATGGCACGATGAACATAATAGATTTTATAATAATATAATTGCAGAATGCGGTACTAGCGATTTTGTAGCCATACAAATCCAAAAGAATAAAGCACTTGGTATTACTCCGGCTGAAACGCAGCCAAAAGAAGGTTACGGAATGGTATTCGCGACAAACCTGTTCAATCCAAAACTTGCAGATTACCCTGATGTTGCTTACGGTGATAATATTGTGGTAAACAATATTTTTTATTTGAACTCTAATTCTTATCAAACCAAATCTTCGGTAACAACTCAAGTAGCTTTTATATGGAATGCAACTCCGGAGTTTGGCAGATTTTATAGCAATAATTTATACAGTGGTAAAATAAACGCGGATGTCTTTCACTTTTATGATGGTCCCTCTAAAAAACCTGCTATGCCAAGAAATAGTACTTTAGATATTTTTCAACAGAACTATAGTGATTGGGCTTCAAATAATATTCAGGTTGATCCGTTATTTACTGATTATGATAAAGGGGTTTTTACTCTTAAAAAGGGCAGCCCTTGTATTGATGCCGGTGCGGCTTTAACTAAAACATCTTCAGCAGGAGAAGGAACAATAATCTCCGTTGAGGATGCGCTTTATTTTACAGATGGATATGGATTAGTCACTCCTGATATAATTCGCGTTGCATCTCAAAGAGTAAATGTTGTTAAAGTTGATCACCTTTCGAAAGAAATTACTGTAGATAGAAGCATCTCTTGGAAACTTGGTGATAAAATATTCTTAGATTACAAAGGCAAGGCTCCCGATATTGGCGCTATAGAGTCTGATTCGACGCAGACAAATATTCATGATAACCATCTGAATAGAAATGATAGTTTCAATTTATTAAACAATTACCCGAATCCTTTTAACCCTACAACAAGAATTAATTGGCAATTGGCAACAGCAAGTAGAGTAAGTATAAAGATATTCGATACATTAGGAAGAAAGGTCGCCGAATTATTAGACATTAATAAACCGGCTGGAAAGCATGAGATAAACTTTAATGCAAATGAATATAACCTAAGCAGTGGGGTTTATATTTGCAGAATGGAGGCAAGACCGCTTAACAGTGATTATACGAGTTATTACCAATCACAAAAAATGTTGCTCATGAAATAAAGTTCCATTCTAAATCTATATAATAAAGCGATTCCCGGCTTCTTCGCAAATCTACATTTTCTAAATGGATGTGTTTACTGTATTTTGCTATAAAAGTTACCGCTACTAATAAAATTACATAAATCACTTACGCAATTTTTTAACTAGATGAAGAAATCCAATTACTAGAGTGAAAAGTAGCCATGAAAAAAGAGGTATTATGGAAACAACACTCGAAAAGAAATCATCTATATCTGAAATAAGAGAACGCTTTGATAATGATGTTGAGCGGTTTTCTAATCTCGAAACCGGGCAGTCCGCAACAATTGATGCCCCCTTAGTAATGGAATTGATTACTCAAGCAGCATTTAATTCTACAAGTAGTATCTGGAAAGTATTGGATATTGGATGCGGGGCAGGCAATAATACTATAAAACTTTCGCAATTTGTTTCTCCATTCGATTGTGATCTTATTGATCTTAGCATGCCCATGCTACAAAAAGCTCGTGAAAGGATATCGCTAATCAACAGTGGTGAAATAAAACTATTTCATGGTGATTTTCGTGAAATAGACTTACCGGTGGAAACTTATGATGTTATTTTGGCTGCTGCTGTTTTGCACCATTTGCGTGATGATCATGATTGGGAACAAACATTTAGTTAGAAAGATCTATCAGCTAACAGCTCCCGGAGGTAGTTTTTGGATTACGGATCTGGTTTCTCATGAAACCAGCAATGTTCAATCGCTAATGTGGTCGCGGTATGGTGGCTACCTCGATTCTATTGCTGGAGAGGATTATAGAGCTGAGGTTTTTGAATACATAGACAAGGAAGATTCACCAAGACCAGTAACTTATCAGTTGGATTTACTGCGTAAAGTTGGATTTAGCCGTGTGGAGCTCTTGCATAAAAATTCGTGCTTTGCAGCGTTTGGAGCTATTAAAACAGTCTAACATATTTTTCACTACGGGTTGCTCTCGGTTATTTAAACTATTATGAAGCTAATTTTTAAAAATATATGTAATTAAGCCACCAAGTTTCACTAAGGATAATTCCGCTCATGCGTAACTTCAGTAAGCCAATTTAATCTTCTCAAGCTCGCCATCAAGGTTAACAAATAATTCTTTGCAGAGCGCTAATGTCTGGTTTTGCTTTTGCAAGCTTGTGCTTCATACCATTGAGTTCTTTGTTGAACCATCCATTCCATTACAATGGTTTTTTAATCATAGAATAACAAAATATGTAGTAATAAAAATTAGCTCTGAGCAATGCGTTCTAAATTATTTGTATATGCGTAAACAAACGGATATGAACAGATAAAAGTTGGTGCTCAAGCTATTGCTTATTTGGTGAATGTAAAAATATGTTTTTGTTCAGCATAAAATTAAATTCTCAAAAATTGCAAGTGTAGGAAGCATAATGATTAAAAAAATACTGATAATAGTTCTTCTTCAATTTACCTTAATTATAGGCTACACAGATTGGACTAGATTAGGACCTGGTGGCGGAGGGAACATTGTTGATGTAATTTGTCATCCAACTGATCCGAATATTGTTTGGGTGGAAACTGATCTAACAGGAATATTTAAATCTACTGATGGAGGTAAAAACTTTAGAAGGATGTCTGGTCCAATTGAAAGAAAGGAACAGTTGTTTGAGTGGATGCGGGGATTAGATCATGAATTGGTATACGATTTATCTGATCCTAGAATAATGTACTGGGCAATGGATGGAGGAATTTATACTAAAGCTGGTTTATATAAATCTACAGATGGAGGAGAAAGTTGGTTCAAAATTCCCAACTCGCCAGATCTATCTCCAGGCGCAATAGTAGTTGATTATAATGGAGTCATTTATGGAATTAAACATAAAAAAATGTATGTATCTCTTGATAAAGGAGAAACATGGATAAGCAAACCGGATGTACCAACTTATTACGCGGGCGATGATTATTCTTGGAGAAGAAGGTATAGAATATTTATTTATACAACGAAAGACAATAAAATCATCATTGGAGATAGAAGAGTAGGCACTGGTATATTTTATACTACTAATAAGGGTGATAGCTGGATAAATGTTTTAAAAGGAAAGGAGATAATGGATGTTGCTTGTTCACCTGTAACTCCAAACTTAATAATGGGGTTGGAACAAGATGGTAGACTTTTCAGATCGGAAAACGGTGGAATGCAATTTAATGCTGTCCAAACTCTCTATAGTTCGTACTATAAATGGGGAACATGGCCAGCTTTCTATGGAGGTATTTCTATAAACAAAGATAATCATGTGATGGCAATTAGCAGAAATGCTCTTGGAAAAAGTACTAATGCCGGCATATCTTTTTCTGTTTACACAGAGGAACAGCCTAAATGGGATCCGGGTGATTATATCTTTCCGAATAGAAGTACAAATACAAGTTTGTATAAATGTAATAGGCTATCTGCATCACCCGCTTCAAATGTTTGGTATTATGTAGATGGAGAAATAGGAAAAAAAAGTAGCGATAATGGTGCTTCATGGAAAGCGTTTTGTAATGGCATTGACATTCTATGTGTGTACTCACCACCAATAATTGATAAAACTGATCCATCAATATTGCACTTAGGGGCGGGTGATAATGGACATTATTATACAACAAATCTTGGAACGAGTTGGCAAACATCCGAAAGCGAAATGCAAGCTGTAGAAGCTATTGCTCAAGATCCAAACAATACTTCCGTTTATTACAAAATGTATGGTCGTAATTCAAATAAATGTATCATCTTAAAATCAAGTAACAGTGGAAAGGATTGGGATACAATCAGTTCTATACCCGCAGCCTTTTCTTTTACAGAAAAGGATTCGCTTTTTTATAATCGCTGGTGTGGAAGAATAAGTGTTGATCCTACAAATTCTCAGAGAGTATTTGCCTCACATGTTGGTTCGGATGGTGTATATATGTCAGAGAATGGAGGTGCAAATTTTAAGCGAGTTCTAAAACTAGATCATCCCTGGCAGTTAGAGGTTACAAACAATGGATTGGTTTTTGTTTGCACATGGGACTCTAAAGGTTTTTACAAAAGTACAGACCATGGAACTACTTTTAAAAATATATTTGAGAGTATGGTTCATGATTTCGTAATCCATCCGAATGATGAGAATATTATTTATGCCAATATCGGTTCCTTCAGTAATGCTTGGGCAACTGCAAATGTATTACCAACCTATGAACTTAATAGAAAATATCCGAAAACCGGAAAAGGAAAGTTATACATAACTACCGATGGCGGTAAAAACTGGAAATTACTGGGAGCTTATGATGGTTTCGCTTTATACATTGAACCGAACTATCCTAATGTTATGTTGATGTCTACAAGAGAGGGTGGTAACGGAATAATGAGGAGTATGGATGCGGGAAAAACTTGGAAGTCAATTCATAATAATCATAACAATTACCACCCAAGAGGATTTGTCTACGGAGGTGTTGCCGGCCGAGTTTATACATGGAATCACAATATTGAAAAAATTGACAATATTCATATCGAAGAATATGAATCTATATTAAAACCAACTACTAGCGGCACTAATAAATAATATAGGGCGATATTTTTTTCGTGTAGTATTTATTTGTGTGAAGGTGAAAACACAAAGATATTATAGAAAAATTATTTTACATTACTTTTGTCGCAATATGTATTTGTTCGGCAGAAGGAGAAAGACGATGACAACAAGAAATCAGAAAGAACACGACGCAGAAATTGTTGAGCAATTTACCAAGCAGGCAATTCCCTTCACCGAGTTGCCCGGACACTTAGACTCAATCCAAATGCTTATTGAGATGAGCAAGGTTGCTGGCAATGACCTCGTTCTAGACGTCGCATGTGGACCTGGGCTGGTCGCTTGCGAATTTGCCAAGGTGGCTCAGCATGTTTCGGGGATTGATCTCACTGAAAAGATGATCGAGCAAGCTAAAAAGCGCCAAAAAGAACTTGGTTTGACTAATCTCTCTTGGGACATCGGAACTGCGTCCCCATTGCCTTACGCATCCGCTTCTTTCTCCATAGTCGTTACCAGGTACAGCTTCCACCACTTTCTCAACCCGAAAGCAGTTTTGATGGAGATGATCAGAGTCTGTAAGCCGAAAGGGGTTGTTTTGATCGCAGACGCAGCATTGCCTGCTGAGAAAGCTGATGCCTACAACCGCATGGAAAAGCTCCGAGATTCATCTCATACCCAAGCGTTGTCATACGAGTCATGGGAACAACTTCTTGGAGAATCCGGGTTGAGAAATCTTCAGCGTGGAAGCTACAAGGTTCCGATGGAGCTTGAGAGGCAACTCAAAGCATCATTCCCCAAGCCGGGAGACGATGAGAAGATAAGGAAAATATTAAGAAACGACATCAATACGAATTCACTGGGCATGGATGCGCATTGTGTTGGCAAGGAAGTCCATTTTTCGTATCCAATATCAATCTATGTTGGAAACAAATAAACCGAACAAGGCGCTGCACTGGACGTGGATTCCGCTGGCGCTCCATCCCCGCCAGTGAGCTTGGGTGTTAATGGATAAAAATACCCTTCACGATGTTAGATAAAAAGCGTGAATATGAATAGTACTCACATTGAAAACTTTACTACTATAAATGCATGAACGATTGGATAATATATATAAATAATCCGTGTATGATTTGTTTCATTATGTAACACCAAGTAAAACAATAATTAATTATTAAATTGGAATGAACTTGTTAAATATTTTAAAGCAGGTAATACGCATAACAAAAATGAAACGACAAAAAATAAACGTATATGTAATTTTCTCAATTATATGTCTTACTTCATTTCAAACTCTTGCTGATATAAAACTCCCATCAATTATCAGCGATCATATGGTGATTCAGCAAAATACAAGCGTTGCAATATGGGGGTGGGCAGAAATTAATGAAGTAGTTAAAGTGCGAGGCAGTTGGAATAACATAACCCAAACAACTGTGGCTAATATTAATGGTTACTGGAATGTAGAATTAAAATCTCCAAAAGCCGGTGGGGTTTACGAGATTTTTATAGAAGGTAAAAATAAAATAGTCATAAAAGATGTATTAGCCGGAGAAGTATGGCTGGCTTCCGGTCAATCAAACATGGCTTTCAAATTGATGAATGATGAAAAAGGCGCTGAGACAATTCGAGAAGCTAATTATCCGGAAATACGCATATTCCATATCATCAGAAATGAATCGGGAATTCCTCTGGAAGATTGCGAAGGTAAATGGATTAAATGTGTAAATGAAACCATCAAAGAAATATCGGCTGTTGCATTTTATTTTGGGACTCAATTATATGATAAATTACACTGTCCAATAGGATTAATAAGCTCAAGCAAAGGCGGCTCTCCCATCGAGTCGTGGATAGAAGAAAGTACATTGAAAGAGAACGAGCATTTACATAATGTTTACACAATGTGGAAAGTATTTGAAAGTAAATACCCCGAATTAAAACAACAATACACCAGCGATCTGGAAACTTGGGGAATTAATAGAAAAATTGCTGAGACTAATTCTTGTGAAATACCTTTGGAACCCAAAATGCCGCGCATCGTAAAGGAAATTGAGCTCCCTCATCGTAGACCTGGTTATTTATTCAACGCAATGATTAATCCAATTATTCCTTATACAATTAAGGGAGTGATTTGGTATCAAGGTGAAAATAATATAAGTAGTTGGGAGAATAATGGTGTTAGAATTAGTAGGGCTAAAGAATATGTGAATTTATTTCAACTCCTTATTTCGGATTGGAGAAGTAAATGGAAACAAAATAATTTACCATTTTATTTCGTTCAGATTGCAACATATGATTATAAAGAGGAAAATGGTGAAGCTTCATTACTAAGAGAATCCCAATTAAAAACGCTAAAAACCCCAAATACTGGAATGGTTGTTACCGTTGATATTGGCGATGTTGATGATATTCACCCCACCAATAAGTTTGAAGTAGGTAGAAGATTAAGTTTATGGGCGTTAAATAAGACCTATGGCTTTAATGAAATAATATGTTCGGGACCAATTTATAAAAAGGTTCAACCGGAAGGTGATTCACTAAGAATTTATTTTGATTATGTTGGCTCCGGTTTAAGTGTAAAAGGAGAATCTCTTACTCGTTTTCAGATTGCTGGAAAGGATGAAAAATATTTCGATGCAACAGCTGTAATTGTAGATTCATCGATTGTAGTCTTTAGTAAAAAGGTCCATCGTCCTAAGGCAGTAAGATATAGTTGGAACTTCACCGATGTACCAAACCTTTATAATTCAGAAGGTTTGCCAGCTGTACCTTTTAGAACTGATGATTGGGAAATATATAGCGAAAAGTGATTTCAACGATTTCAAAGCAGAACGATTGTGAAAAACATATCACGCAGACAATTTTCAAAGCAATTAGGACTTGGTTTAAGCGGAATTGCTCTAACTCCATTAACGGGTTTAAGTCCTTTTGACGGTACATCCGCAAATAAACCTAACATACTTTTTATTTGTTCCGATCAGCATTCATATAAATATGCCGGGTTTATGAATCATCCATTTGTAAAAACGCCCAATCTTGATAATCTGGCAAATAGTGGAATTGTTTTTACAAATACTTATAGTGGACAACCCGTTTGTGTCCCGGGAAGAACTTGTTTAATGACGGGTATGTATGCTTCTGATTCTAGTTCATATTGTAATTCAACAGTGTGGGATGGAACTTATCCTGTCTGGGGAAGTTACTTAAAAGATAACGGATATAAGACTGTAGCTTTTGGCAAATTAGATCTTAATAATGAAATTGATACCGGCTTTGAAGAAATTAAAACAACACATGAGCATAAACAAAATCCGGATATTACTTCACTTTTTAGAAGCCCTCTTTGCTATCGTGTTGATGAAAGACAAGGAGTAAATGGGAAAACCAGAGAAAATTTTCATATAAGTGATTTAGAAATTACCAACAAAGCAATTGAATTTTTAAAGGCAAAGCAAGAAAAACCATGGGCTTTATACCTTGGGTATCAACAACCTCATCCGCCTTTCGAAGCAAAAGAAGAATTTTATAAAATTTATGAAACTGTTGATTCTGGAATTCGCGAACCTTCAATGGATGAATTGGAAAATCTCCACTTAGTTTATCAACAACTGAGTAATTTTAAGAAGATTTCAAATCCAATTGAAAGAGAAAAAATTCAAAAAGCACGAACTGCTTACTTTGGAATGATAACTGAATTGGATTCTTTAATCGGAAGAGTAATAGCAAGTTTGAAAAACTCTAATCAGCTTGAAAACACATATATTATTTATACTTCAGATCATGGTGAAACATTGGGAGAGCATGGACTTTGGTACAAAAATAATTTGTTTGAAAGTTCGATTCGTGTGCCATTTCTAATCTCAGGTCCGGATATTCGAAACAATAAAAAGTTTGATATACCAATTTCGCATGTGGATATTGTCCCGACTTTATTGGAAATGGCTAATATTAAACCTCCAACTTATTTACGCGGAAGATCGCTTTTACCAATAGCAAAAGGAAGATCAAGAGAAGGAGCTGAACTAGTTTATAGTGAAAGCCATTCAGAGGGAAATTGTACCGGTTCTTTTATGATCCGCAAAGGCGATTGGAAATATATTTATTTTACCGCGTATGATGGATTATTATATAATCTCAAGGAAGATCCAAATGAGAAAACAAATAGATATAATGATAAAGAATGTTCGGAAATTTTAAGTGATTTAAGAAATGAACTTTTATCTCGAGTTGAACCGGATAAAATAACCTATGCGGCTTTCCGTAAACAGAAAGAGATTCGTGACAATTTTGTAAAAGAGTTTACAAAAGAAGAACTAATCGGTAAGTTCAAAAAACGTTTAGGAAAAGGACAATCTGAAACTTTGGCTATACAGTTAAAAGATGGTTTTTATTAAAAATAAGATTATTTAAAAAGCATAACAATGATTAACTAAATCAACCATTTTTCGTAACTGTTGATTCGTTGTAATAGAATATTAAAATTATTCTACTAAGAAATTAGACAATACATAATTAGAATATGCAAAACACTCAGTACAAAAATGAATAATTGAAATGTATCTAGATCCCTTGAGGTTCATGGAATGATGACACAAGTAGCATACAATGACCTTTAATAATGAACTTGTTGAAGAAATAATAACATATGGGCAGCCAGTTAAAAAGAGAGCAAGATTATATTAATACGAATATGTTATAGAACCTTAAAGAAAATTGAAAAGGTATAGACATATGGTAAAGGGGTTAAAAATATTACTTATAATATTTTTATTAGTTCAGGTTATAACCGCACAAACATGGCAAAAAGTTGATATGCATTTCCCGCTGGAAGATAGTCTCCTTCTTTATTCATTTTGCCTTTTTCCTACAAAAGATGTCGGCTGGATTAGCACAGTAGGTAATACTGACGTAAATGAACCTATTAGAAAAATCTTTAGAACCACCGATGGAGGTAATAACTGGACACTTCAATATGCAGAGAATGTTCGCGGGGGAAGATTATATTTTGCTGTTGACTCATTATCTTGCTGGGCGGCTAGAACAGGGGGTTATCTTCTACATACATCGGATGGCGGCAAGATATGGAACCAACATAATAATGATGTGTTTCGGAGAATTTATTTCTTTGATGTAAATAACGGTATTGCTTTGGGAGATTGTCCGTGGCTCACTTCTGACGGAGGTCAGTCATGGAAAGCAGTCGATAGCCTATCTAGTTATTTATGCCTGGTGACTGATATAGCATTTGTAAATAAAAGATTAGGTTGGGCCGTTTTCGAGTCTTCCCCAACAGGAGTAATAGCCACCGTTCCCGTAGGATCTATTGCAAAAACAATAGACGGCGGAAAAACATGGACTTATCAAGATTCGCTAACCACTCAATTGTTCGGAGTTGATTTTGTTGATTCGCTGGTTGGGTTTGCGGCTGGAGGAAGAGGTCTCTACTCGACACTAGATGGGGGTAAACACTGGACGATTAAAGGAATAAATGATGGTCGTGAATCTCTCTTCGATGTTGGATTTCTCAATAAAAAAATAGGCTGGATTACTGGAACACATGGAAAAATTTGGCAGACAACCGATGGTGGGGACACATGGAGTGAACAGAATACTGGTGTTGATGCTGTGCTTGGTAGAATATTTGTTTTAAGAGAGAAGAAAGTCGCTTATGTATTTGGAGGGGAATCTTCATTCAGTTCAGATGCCTACAAAGGTCCTTATGTGTTGTTTTATGCTGATTTAAGTGGGATAACAGAGGTTGAAGAAGTAAAAAATCTGCCCGGAGAATATTTATTAATGCAGAACTATCCAAATCCGTTTAATCCAGAAACAACAATTAGATATACTATTCCAGTAGAGACGAGGCGTTTCGCCAATGGCGGATCGTCTTTACAGCAAGTAACACTTAAAGTATACGATATGCTGGGCAGAGAAGTAGCAACTCTAGTTGATGAATTCAAAAGTGCAGGAACATATAATTCTAAATTCTCCATTCTCAATCATAAATTGGTTTCCGGTGTTTATTTCTACCGTTTACAAGCCGGAAGTTTTACTCAAACAAAGAAGTTTATTCTGATGAAATAAATGTGCTATCGAAAACAATAATTAATCTAATAGAAGTTTCTGATGAAAAAGACATTGCTAGTGTTATTATTTTTCATGTATAGCCTGAACGCTCAAGAAGCACTAAGGCTATTAACAACAGTGCATGGAGAAAAACAAGGGGATGCATTTTCTAGTGTAGCGCAACTTGGCGATGTAAATGGAGACGGTTACAACGATTTTATAGTGGGCAGCCGAGGCGAAGGATATGCAAAACTATACTTTGGCGGGTCTCCATTTGATACTCTTAATTGTATAAGATTTCAATCGTACGAACCATTTACGGCATATAGCGGTTCTTTTGCCGGAGACGGAGATTTAAATGGAGACGGCTACAATGATTTTGTATTAGGCGCTGCATATGACATTTTTCAATTGGGGAAAATATTCATCCACTTTGGTAAACCAAAGATTGATACACCGGCAGATAAAACAATAACCGGCAATGGACCATACTACTGTTATGGAGCTAAAATGACCATGAGCGGAGATTTAAATGGAGATGGTTATGATGACTTAGTTGTTAGTGCACCGAACGATGACATTGATGCACATGGAAGGGTTTATATTTATTTTGGAGGGAAAGAGATGGATACAGTTTGTGATGTATTCTTAGAAGGAAAAAGTCCATTCGATATCTTCGGCGGATCAATTGCAATAGTAGGAAACACAAACGGAGATGGTTATGATGATTTACTAGTTGGCGCTTCACAATCTTTGGCAAAGAATAAGCCGGGCAAGGCGTATTTATTTTATGGCGGAAAGAGTATCGGGTTTAGTAACTGTAGAGAATTTGTCGGCAAGGATAGTATAATTGGTTCTTATGGATTTATGGTAGCAGCGCTTGGAGACATTAATGGAGACGAATGTAGAGACTTTGGAATTTCATCACAACGTTATGCTGATATAATTTTAGGCGACAAAAATTCTGATAATGTTAGAATTATCAACACGTTTTATGATCATGAAATTTCATTTATTGGAGGATTGTCCGACTTTAATAAAGATAAGTACAACGATTACGCAATAGTAAGACGAGAAATAAATATCTATTGTGGTGGGAAACTAGACACAATACCAGAATTCAATTTGAAGTTTCGGGCGAATTCGATTGTGAACGTAGGTAATATTAATGGCAACGAAGAAGATGAAATTGCATTTGCTATAGGTGGAAATTGGGATACAAAAGGCAGAATAGAACTATACTCATATAACGGTTTAAGCAGTGTTGAAAAAGATACAGATGATTTGTTACCGACTGACTTTAGTGTGTCACAAAACTACCCCAACCCATTTAATCCCGAAACAACGATATACTACTCGCTTCCAAAGAGTGAGCTTGTTACGTTAAAGGTTTACGATTTACTCGGAAGAGAGGTTGCAACGCTTGTGGATGAATACAAACAACCGGGAGTTTATACATCTACGTTCCTCGCCTCGCGAGACGCGAATCGAAGCGGGTACACACTTCGTTCTTCACTACCAAGCGGCATTTATTTTTATAGATTACAAACGGGTGTTTTTTCGGAAACAAAAAAAATGCTGTTAATCAAGTAACTAAGTCTAACCATATATAATTTTACAAGAAATACTAGTACTAAAATCGAGAAAAGTAGAATTAATGAAAAGCATACTCTAGTCAATGGGAGGAGTTCATTTGGAGCTGAAGATACTATTTGAACTCTTCCCAAAATAATCACTAAGGGTTAAATAACCTGCTGCTTACGGCGAGGAGATTCATTTTTTTTCAAAACAGAGGAGATAAGTATGTCAAACTCAAAAGGGCTTCCCAGAAGAAAATTTTTAAAAAATACAGCTATGACAATAGGGGCGGTAACAACTGGTTTGTTTTCTTCAAAATCTCTGCAAGCAAATGCCGATGTTAAATTGGAAAATTTTATGTCCCCAAGAAATGCAATTATTTTAAGTGTTTCTTTGGAAAATATAGATCAGAAAAATGATGTAATTGAAAAGGTAATTGAACGAATAGACAGAATGGCATCACATAATCCTGATGTAATTTGTATACCAGAAGCCTTTGCTACTTCGGTTGAAACTGCACAAACTATTGATGGACCTATTATTACTAAGTTTTGTTTATTAGCAAAGAAGTACAATAGTTATATCATTTGTCCTTTACATCTTAAAAAGAATGGAAAAACTTTTAACTCTGCTGTTTTAATAGATAGGAAAGGAAAAATCGCCGGTCAGTATGATAAGATATATCCTACCGAAGGAGAATGTGATCAAGGAATAACCCCGGGAAATAATCCACCTCCTATTTTTCACACAGATTTTGGAATAATCGGTATTCTAATTTGTTATGATATAAATTGGATTGAGGCATGGAAGAGTTTAAAAGACCAAGGCGCAGAAATTGTATTTTGGACGGCCGCTTATCCAGGCGGTAGAATGTTACCTTCTTATGCATGGATGTTTAATTACTATGTTGTTGGATGTTCGCGCAGAGATCCGGCATCCATTTACGATATCAGTGGTGATCTACTTGATAAAAGTGGAACTTATGAGAATTGGGCATTTGCAACCTTAAATTTTGAAAAAATATTATGTGAAATAGACTTTCATAACAAAAAGGTGAAAGCTATTAGAAAAAAATATGGTAACAAAGTTCGCATAAAATATTATCACGATGAAGATTGGGTAACAATAGAAAGTTGCTCTCCGGATTTAACCATAAAGCAACTAATAGACGAGTATGGTTTATTAATTCACTCAGATTACATAATACGTTCTGAAAAATATCAAGAGAAATTCCGTTAATTTATTGTTTTGGTTGACTCATATGTTAATGTATGTTTAACAAGAACATAGTAAACAGTCGGAAGTGTTCGATTACATCGTGACCATTACATTTCCTATTTATCGGTGCGATATTAATGGAGTTATTTTTCGTCTCTAATTGTTACCACTGGTTACCTTCTCTGACCTCTCATTTCTAAGATTTTGAATTAGTAGACTTCATTTGTTTACTTGTATTCGTAACTGAATTCGAACTGAGTTTTAGGCATTTTTTATTTTGAATAAACAATTGCAGCTATAAGGGAATCACAAAATATGCAAGCCATTATTTCTAGGTTAGTTAAAAAGACATTATTCCAAATTCTTAGTTTGTTTTTCTGTCTACTATTTAATTGGAAAATTGAAGCGAAAGAACCTAATAAAAATCCACGCCCTAATATTGTTGTTCTTGTTGCAGATGACGCCGGCTGGAATGATGTAGGGTATCACGGTTCGGAAATTAAAACTCCTAATATTGATAAATTATTTAAAGCTGGAGTGGAACTAAATCAATTTTATGTTTATCCAACTTGCTCACCTACTAGAGCCTCTTTATTAACAGGCAAATATGCAAGTCGTTTTGGAATTTCTGGCCCAATTGCATTAAAAAGTAAACAAGTATTACCAGTAGATGTTGCTACTTTGCCTGGAATATTAAAAAAGGCAGGCTACTCAACAGCTATTACCGGGAAGTGGCATTTGGGTTTACGCCCGGAGAACGGACCAAGTCAATATGGTTTTGATTATACCTATGGATATTTACATGGACAAATAGATCAGTACACTCATAGATATAAAAACGGAGATAGAAGTTGGCATAGAAATGATGTATTTATTGAAGAAGAAGGGCACGCTACAGATCTAATAACGAACGAAGTAAATAAATATTTGACCGAGATACGAGAAAAATCGAAACCATTTTTTCTATACGTTACTTATAGTGTCCCGCACTATCCTTTACAGGAAGAAGATAAATGGATTGAGCCATATAAAAATATCAAGGATGTCAATTCGCGAAAAATATTTAATGCTTCCGTATCTCATATGGACTATTCAATAGGTACTATAATTAAGACTTTGGAAAGTGAGAATATACTGGATAACACAATAATAGTTTTTATGAGTGACAATGGAGGTCAAGAAAGTTGGGATGCAGACTCTGACTATGATAAAGAATATTATGAGGGGAAACATGGACCCTATCCAAAGCTAGGTAATAATCATCCTTTGCGTGGTTACAAAACCGAATTATACGAAGGTGGTATAAAAGTGCCGGCAGTTATTAGTTGGCGGGGTAAATTGGTTCATAAAAAAGTTGAACAAATAATAAAAGTAACTGATTTACTACCAACCTTAGTTTCGCTTGTTGATAGCTCGCTAATTGCAAATATTGATTTAGATGGGAAAAGTGTTTGGAATATACTGTCAAATTCGGGTAATGAGTTAATGCATGAAGAAACATCCGTTTATTTAAGAACAGAAAATCAATTTATTTTAAGAAAAGGAAATTGGAAGCTAATTCACTTCGGAGGAACATTGAACGAAGGAACAGAGCAATTGTTTAATATAAAAGACGATCCAATTGAAACTAAAAATCTTATAAATAATAATAGGTCTATAAGAGAAGATTTGTTTAATGAGCTTAAGATTCAAGCGGCGCTTGATAACAAAACATAAATAACAAATATTCCCCGAAGGATAAGTTAAAAAGTATGAATAGAAAAATTCTTCAGCCAAGAGTACAGAGCATTTTGCAAAATGGAGGTGTTTTAGTTCCCAGCCCATTAGCATTAAATGATAAAAAAGAAGTAATGGAAAAGTATCAAAGATTATTAACGCTCTATTATATTAAATCTGGCGCAAAAACAATAATACCGGGAGCGCACACGGGTGAGTTTGCATTAAACAACTTAGAAGTATTCAAAAATTGGTTAATATGGATTAGGGAGATGACTCTAACCTACGGTTCTAATATGTTCCTTATGGCTGCTATTGGTGGTGCCGATGTGCTTAAACAAGCAGAACTCTCGGTTAAATACGGTTATGATATAGTGCTGGTTGCTCCAACTGCTTTCGCAAATAAAACCCATAATGAAATTATCATTCTCTTGAGTGATATTGCATCAATAATTCCAACATTTGCTTTTGAATTACAAAGAGCCATTCCCGGAAGTTATTCATTTACTCAAGATCTTTGGTTGAAAATATTTGAGATTACCTATGGTAGTAAAGGTGCTTCATTTGATACATATCGTTCTATAGAAATGTTAGAAGCTGCAGCAAAATCTCAAAGAAATAAAGACTTATCCTTATATACCGGAAATGATGATCGAATTGTTAACGATCTTCTAGGTAAATATTCTTTTATGGTAGATGGTAAAATGATTAGCCTTTCATATAAAGGCGGACTATTAGGTCATTTTGCAACAGATACAAATGCAGCTGTAACATGGGTCAACAGTATTTTAAATAAACGAAAAACCGGAGATTGGTCATTCGAATTATCTGAACACGAATTATCTCATGCTGTTAATAGATGCAATTCCGTCTTATTCGATGCAATAGGCGGTTTTGAAAATTCGATATGGGGCGTGAAATATAGACTTACAAAATTGGGATTGCTGCCTTCTCCAATTTGCAAAAATGAATTTGGACGAAAAGGACAAGCTGAAAATATTGATAAAGTATATTCCGAATATCCTCAATTATGCGATTACGATTTTGTTAATCAGAATATTGAATGGATGAAAAAAGAAGTTGGATTAAAGTAGGTGATAGAATGAAAATAAATGATGTGAAAAATACCGGCGACTTATGGAATTTTATGACAACTCCATCTGAAAACTTAATACAGAATATCTCGAAATTAAAAGGTACTATTATAATTTTGGGTGGAAGTGGAAAGATGGGGAAAGAGCTTGTAGGACTGATTATAAATGCTGACCGCAAATTGGGATTAATCCGCGAAATTATTGTAGCATCAACTTTCAGCAATCCGCAATCCAAAGATTTGGAAGAATTACAAAACATGGGCGTAAAATGTCTCAAAGGAGATTTATCTGACGAAATATTTTTGCAATCACTTCCTGATGCTCCTTATGTTGTTTATATGATGGGTTTTAAATTTGGAAGCAGCAATGACTGGAGAAGAGCATTTCATTTGAATTCAATTGTTCCTTACTTGGTTGGACAAAAGTACAAACATTCATCAGTAGTAGTGTTTTCTTCCGGTAATCCTTATCCGCATACATCGCGTTTTGGAATTGGCTGTAAGGAAAATACGGAGTTAAACCCAGTAGGCATATATGGCTGGAGTATAATTGCGCGTGAAAACTCCTTTAGGACTACCGCAATGATAAATGAGAATCAGAGAATCAGTATTTATAGATTAATGTATGCTCAGCATTTAAGTTATGGGGTAGTTGTAGATTTAGCAAAAATGGTACTTAATGAAGAACCAATTTCTGTAAACATGCCTGCTGTAAATTTAATATCGCAAAGAGATGCCAACGAAGCAGCCTTAAAAAGTTTTGAAATGTGTAATAAAAATGGATGGACTTTTAACGTTGCCGGATCAATTTGGCAAGTACGTGATATTGTAGAGAGAATTGGCTCTTATTTTGGTAAAACACCAATTATAATTGATGAAGAACCTGAAACAGCTTTAATTGCTAACGATGAACTTTGTCGTAAAACATTTGGAAAATTTCGCGATGACTGTGAGGAGTTTATAGAAGCATCTGCTAGGTGGGTATTGAACAATGGTAGCTGCTGGAATAAACCCACTCATTTTGGTAAGGTGAAACATGATTATTGAGAACAATAGTGAAGGTAGTTCGGAAGTCGGCAAGAAAAGTACATCTGATGACAACCAAATTTTAATTACCGACAAAAATATCAACATCTATGGTTTTGCTTGCTTTTACTATCCCGAAGTTGAACGATTCGATGAAGAAATTTGCGAACGTGAAGTAATAGTATCATCTTCAACAAATAGCTTATCGAAATCCATGGTAATATTTTTAAGAAAAGATTTGATCAAACTATCAAGAGATACAGATAACAAAATAATTTCTTGGAAAGATTACATTGTTATTTGCGCTGAAGATAGTATAGAGGCAATGTATCTTCTAAGCAGTAGAATGGGGTGGAATCAGACTGAGTCGGATATAATGTTAATGGTAAAATCCGATCCTGCTGGAAATTTTCTTGCTTGCCTTAAAGTAGATGATCGTTTAATAAGTATGGGGAGTGGCTTAGTTTTTAAAATTGCTAGCAATATAAGCTGGATAGGTATGATATTAGTTCACCCGGAATTACGGAGACAGGGCATTGCGAATTCACTAATGGAGAATTGTATAGAACATGCGTGGATTAAAAATAAAAGCAAAATTGTTGGGCTAGATGCAACACCGATGGGAAGTACTGTTTACACCTCAATGGGATTTAAAGAGTCATATCGAATTTGGCGAAGTATTGTTTCAACAAAGAGCACAGAGTTGCCGGTAACTGTCTCTGATATAGAACTTATTTTAAGCATTGAATCTTGTTCAGACTACTTAATAAAAAGGAAATTCGATAATCGAGAATCATTTTTAAGGGAATTATTAAAAATGAATCTAAGTAGATGTTTTAAAGCTGTTTGCGATGGTAAAGTGAACGGATTTGTTATGAATAGACTCGGCAGAAATAATCCTTACGTCGGTCCATTAATTGCAGATTCAGTGGAAATTGCTAATAAATTATTGATGAAGTCTCTGTTATACTGGAAGAATCTTGGTTATACTCAAATACTTATTGATATCCCGGAGTGTCATTTTAAGATATCATCCAAATATGATATCTTAAAAGGAGATAGAGAATACCCGATGATGTGTGATTTTTCCGATGAGGTAACACCGGTTAGAGAATTTATTAGAATGTACCAAATAATAACCAATGAAGAGCTACCGATGCTAATTAGTGAAATGAAAGATCGGTACACGAATGATAAAACCATAAATAAGTGGCATGGTATATTTGAATTAGTCGAGAAGAATCAAACCTATACAAACTCTTATATGCAATTTGAAAAAAAAGAACTGTTACCATATTTATTTGGAATTAGCGGACCCGAGTTCGGTTGAAATTCTTTTATACTGCTTGTTACCGCCAGTTGTCTATTCATTTTTGGTTATAAGTTGCGACAATATCCCACCTAATTCATCTATTGCTAAATTTTTGGTTGAGAAAAACTCTTTGTCCAGTTTTTCAACAATCATTACTGCATCCTTAACTATCTTTTTTCCTTCAGTTGTAATCGATACAATTTTCGCTCTAGTGTCTTTAGAATGTTCTTTTCTGATAATAAGTTTTTTCTCTATTAATGTTTTTAAAACATTTGATGTCATTGACTTATCTGATTTAGTCAAATTTATTAGCATTATTTGAGTCACTTCATCATATTGCATAGAAAGCCAATATACACCTGCAAGTAAAATAAACTGAACATAAGTCAAATTCATTTTTGAAAGTTCAATATTTATTTTGCGTTGATGTAAATTTGAAAGTCTAACTAACAAATGTCCAATGCTTTGGTCGGGATGTTCAAAACCAAAAATATTTTCAAATTCTTTACTCATAGCTCGATAAATTTAAGCGGTAAATTGGATTCAATTTACCGCTTTTTCTGGTTCTATAAATCAACAACAGGCAATTTCATTGTTTGCCACGCAGCAATTCCGCCTGACAGTTCTTTAACATTAAATCCATTATTTAAAAGAATTAATGCCGATTTTGCGGCTAAATTACACCAGACATCCCAACAATAGACTATTATTGTTTTATCTTTTGGTAATTCAGAAATTCTATTTTCTAATTCATTCTGAGGTATTTCAATAGCATTTGAAATTTTTACCTTCTTTAAATGAGCAGGAGCATTTCTTACATCTACCAGAAGAAAGTTGTCCGGTTGTTGTTTGCTTAACTGCATAAAGTCCATTGGACTAAGAGTATTTTCAACCCTTGCACTAAAAAAATCATTTGAAGTCATAAATCTACCTTTATTGTTTGTATTATAATTGTCTTTACAAAGATAGTATGTATGCAAACTAAATCCAAATTTATTTTTACCTTTATTTTCACTGAATTATAGCAAACTATGCTTTCTCACAATTGGCGGTAACGCAGTGTTGCAAGAGAAGAAATATTGCACACAGTTAACGGGTTGCCTAGTTACTCTTACAGACTATATCATTAAAATATCTTCTACAAGATTGACCCAAAATGAAGCCCCAGTAGAGAGTATTTTGTCATTAAAATCATACTGCGGTTTATGCAATCCAGAATTTTTTGACGATCTACCATTGCCGATCCAAATGTAGCAACCAGGTATTTTTTTTAGCATAAAGCTAAAATCTTCAGAGGCAGTCCATGGTACCGGATTAAAATTAACTTTTTTTTCCCCAACTGTTTTAATGGCAACTATACTGGCAAGTTTTGTTTCTTTCTCAGAATTAACCGTTACCGGATAAGCCGGGCTATCTTTGTTGAACATTATTGAATATTGGACCCTGTGTAAACGGCATATTTGCTTAAGTATTTTGGGAAAACACTCATTCAGAATTTTCTTTCTGGTGGTTTCGTTAAAACACCTTAAAGTTCCCAGTAAACTCAGTTGAGAAGGCAAAATATTATAACTATTCCCAGAATTAATAGATGTAAAACTCAAAACTAAAGGATCAGACGGTAGCGATAACTTATTAATAGTAGAATTTACATTTGCAATTATTTCCGATCCGGTTGAAATTAAATCACTCCCGAATTTTGGCATTGCTGCATGTCCGCTTCTTCCTATCAATACGATTTCAAAGTTATCCATAGAAGCCATTATTGGTCCATTTTTAACAGCAAAGTGTCCTGCCGGAATATTTGGAATATTGTGCATAGAATAAATGGAATCTGCTGGAAATAAATCAAACAAGCCATCTTCAATCATTCTTTTAGCTCCACCCATAATCTCTTCTGCCGGTTGAAAAATAAAAAACACAGTCCCATCAAATTTTTTTGTTTTTGATAAGTATTTTGCAGCGCCCAAAAGCATTGCAGAATGCCCGTCATGTCCGCACGCATGCATTTTGCTTTTAATTCTTGACCTATATGGGATAGCATTTTCCTCCATAATATTTAAAGCATCCATCTCAGCTCTAATAGCAATTTTCTTATTACTTTTGCCAGCCTTTAAGGTTGCAACAACACCAGTACTGCCCAATCCTTGGTGTAATTCTAAACCAAAACTTTTAAGTAGATCACTAATAAAATTTACTGTTTTAGTTTCTTCAAATGCTGTTTCTGGATTACGGTGTATATGATGTCTCCATTTTGTCATTTCAAGAACTACAGAATTAAAAAACTGATAGTTATGCCTTTTCATCTTACTCTTGCCTACTCTTTATTCCGTAAATTAAATTCAAGCTAATATATGGGAACTCGAATAGATTATTTAGATTTATAACACCAAAGGAATTAAGCGGACTAACTGGGTACTAAACGGTAAAGTAAAATTGGAGATTGTGTTGGTACTTGCCATATCTTTTCAAGTAAAAGAAAATATAAATAACTGGGCCATACGGGTATAAAGACACCAAGTTTCACTAAGGATAATGCAACTCATGCGTAACTTCAATAAATAGTTTAGAATAAATGAACACACCCTTTCATATAATGGCAAAGCCTAGTGGTTCTTTGTGCAACCTTGATTGTAGCTATTGTTTTTATCTTGAAAAAGATAAACTCTATTCGGATACAAAGAAATGGGTAATGTCAAAATTAGTGCTCGAGAATTACATACTTAAGTACATTGATTCTCAAAACACTTCAACCGTAACATTTGCTTGGCAAGGGGGTGAGCCAACATTACTTGGAATTGATTTCTACAAACAAGCAATAAAATTTCAAAAAAAACATGCAAACGGTAAGAGAATTGAAAATACATTTCAAACAAATGGTGTTTTACTTAATGATGAATGGTGTGAGTTTTTTGCAGAAAATAATTTCTTAATAGGAATATCTATTGATGGTCCCGATGAATTTCATAATAAATATAGGATGTTTAAGGGAGGTAGGTCAACTCATCAAATGGTAGAAGCTGGTTTGAAGTCTCTTCAGAAAAACAACGTGGAATTCAACACGTTAACTTGTGTTCATAGAGAAAACGCTTATCATGGAAAATCAATCTATAAGTATCTAAAAGACTTGGGCAGTAGTTATATTCAATTTATTCCAATTGTGGAAAGAATTGACAAAACAAAAAAACGCGATGAACTAAAGCTATCCTTACCTCTAAAAAACGATAATGCACAAGTTTCGGAATGGTCAGTAGAACCTTTACGTTATGGGAGATTCCTGTCTGACGTATTTGATGAGTGGATGAAAGAAGATGTTGGTAGTACTTTTGTACAAATGTTTGATATTACATTAGAAACATGGGTAACCGGTAGAACTTCACTTTGTGTTTTTAATGAAACTTGCGGAAATGCAGGAGTAATTGAACATAATGGGGATATTTATTCGTGTGATCATTATGTATTCCCTGAGTATAAGTTGGGTAATATTTTGCAAGATAAATTCGAAACATTGATGCATTCTGATAAGCAAATAGAATTCGGTCAAAACAAAAAGAGCTCGTTAACTAAATATTGTGAAGAATGTGAATTTAAATTTGCTTGTTGGGGAGATTGCCCCAAACATAGGTTTGCATATACACCAACTGAAGAATATGGATTAAGTTATCTATGCCCGAGTTTTAAATATTATTTTGCACATGTTTCTAAATACATGGATTTTATGACAAATGAACTGAATAATCAAAGACCACCCGCGAATGTAATGAAATACAATTCACAAGATCCGGCTAAATAGTTTCTTCAGCCTCAGAATCTTGTATTATCCGGTTGACCTATTTTGTGCTGCTACAAAAAAATATGAGAATTTGAATTTCGAAAACTCTTCGGAGGTAAATTCCAATTTAATGCTTTCTCAGCCTCCTTTTCATGTATACCGCTCAGTACACTATTTATCCATTAAGTCCTTTTGAATTTCGCCTCTTTAGTATTACGCATATGTTAATTCTGGTAATAATAAAGGTGTGTGCAAAATAAGTTATGGATGAAAAATATCTTGGCGTTAGTGTTCCGGAATTGACAAAAAACGGTGCAATTTATACCGCTCAAGAGATTGCTGCTCAACCCGCAATCTGGTTAAAGGTTTTTAACACCGTAAAAGCGAAAAGTAAAGAAATTGAAATGTTCGTTGATAAAGTATTAAAGAGTGATGAGTACGCAGAAGTAATTCTAACAGGAGCTGGTACTTCTGCTTTTATTGGTGAAGTTCTACAAGATATATTTAATAAGTATTCTAATTTTAATACGAGAGCAATAGCAACTACAAGCATTGTAACTCACCCCCATTATTATTTTCGTAAAAATAAAACGACACTATTAGTCTCCTTTGCTAGATCGGGTAATAGTCCAGAGAGTATTAAGACCGTTGAATTAGCAAATCAATTATGCTCTAAGATTTTTCATCTAATCATCACTTGCAACCCGGAAGGTGAGTTGGCAAAATCATCAGCTAGCAGTAACACTTATATGCTGCTTATGCCGGCAGAAGCAAATGACAAAAGTCTTGCGATGACCGGCAGCTTTACTTCAATGTTGTTAAGCGGATTGTTAATTGCCAGATTAAGCGAGATTGAATCGCTCGAATCTGAAGTTGAACTACTTAGTAATTATGCAAGGAAACTGCTTGATGGATTTGTAAGCGATTTTAGAATCTTGAGTAGGCTGGATTTTAAAAGAGCAGTTTTTCTTGGATCAGGCATTTTTGAAGGTATTGCGCACGAGTCGCATCTAAAGCTTCAAGAACTTACCGATGGAAATGTGATTTGCAAATACGATTCCTTTATGGGATTTAGGCACGGACCAAAAGCAGTTCTTAATAAAGAAACGTTAATTGTTTATTTGTTTTCTAACAACGAGTATGTAAATAAGTATGAAAGTGACCTTGTTAATTCCGTGAGCGAGAGCGGAATTGTACTTAGTTCAATTGGGGTGATGGAACAAAAAATTGCAAATATTAAGCTTGATAACGAAGTATGCTTTGGAAGCGATATATTAAAAATTGATGAAACATTTTTAACAGTTGTTGAAGTATTACCCGCCCAGTTACTCGGCTTTTTCAAATCATTAAATCTTGGGTTAACACCCGATTCCCCTTCGCTGTCCGGAACCATTTCGCGCGTTGTAGAGGGTGTCAAAACATATTCATACATACGTCATTAATTCTATGTCAAATTTTATATTAAATACAATTGAAAAACATAAAACCGGTAAACCGGTTGGTGTTTATTCTGTTTGTTCGGCTAACATGTTTGTTCTAGAAGCAAGTATGATTCATGCCAAAGAGAATCAGAATTATCTTCTTATAGAAGCTACTTCCAATCAAGTTGACCAGTACGGTGGGTATACCGGAATGACTCCCTCCAAATTCATAGAGATGATAAAAAGTTTAGCTGAATCTGTTGACTATCCGTTTGAATTTATTGTCTTGGGAGGCGATCATCTCGGTCCAAATGTATGGCAGAATGAGAATCATGTTGTGGCAATGAAAAATGCAGAAGTGCAAATACGAGAATACGTGAAGGCTGGATTCACTAAGCTACATCTGGATACAAGTATGCCGTGTGCAGATGATAAGATTGGACTGAACAAAATGTTAGATGCTGAAATTATTACTGAAAGAGCTGCACGCTTATGTAAAATTGCCGAAGAAACTGTGTGCGAAAATAATATTGCTTCCAAACCTATATATGTAATTGGTACCGATGTTCCAATTCCGGGTGGTTCAATTGAGGATTTACAGCATATCAGAATTACACCTCCGAACGAAGTTGAAGAAACAATTAGTTTAACTAAAAAGTCTTTTTTGGGATACGGCTTGGAAGATGCTTGGGAGCGCACAATTGCAATAGTTGTTCAGCCCGGTGTGGAGTTTTCAGATTCCTCTGTTGCAAATTACGATCGTTCCAAAGCAGTAGAATTAATTTCAAAAATAAATGAACATGATAATTTTGTATATGAAGCTCATTCAACAGATTTTCAAACAAAAGCATCTTTGAGACAAATGGTTGAAGATCACTTTTGTGTATTAAAAGTTGGACCGTGGTTAACATTTGCTTTTCGTGAAGCAGTTTATGCACTTGCTGAAATAGAAAGTGAATTATGCAAGCTAAATAAAAGTTATAAATGCTCAGATATTCGATACACACTTGATAAAGTAATGCTCGAAAACCCCCGATACTGGAAAAAGCACTATACCGGAACTAAACAAGAAATTGAATTTGCAAGAAATTATAGTTACAGCGATAGAATCAGATACTACTGGACTAGCAATGGTGCTGATTTAGCTTTGCAATTATTACTTCTTAATCTAACGAGAAACAGAATCCCGATGAATCTTTTAAGCCAATACTTACCATATGAATATGATGCTGTTTGTGAAGGCAAAATAAATATTTTGCCTCAAGAATTAATTTGGCATAAAATAAAACTTGTTCTGGATAAATATAATTATGCCGCAAACGGAGGGAAAAAATGAAGACTCGCCCTTGGCTAGCTTATGCAATTATCACAACAGTTTTTTGGGGAATCTGGGGCGCTCTAATTGAGATTCCGGAAAAAGCCGGTTTCCCGGCAACCCTAGGTTATATTGTATGGGCGCTCACCACAATTCCTCCATCCTTGGTTGCATTAAAGATTATCAACTGGAAATTGGAATATGATAAACGTTCAATTATACTGGGATTATTAATTGGCTTTACTGGTGCAGGTGGTCAGTTAATTCTCTTCCAAACATTACGTATCGGTCCAGCTTATCTTGTTTTTCCTTTTATTTCGCTCTCTCCGGTTATTACAATTCTTTTATCATACATTTTCTTGAAAGAGAGAGCATACAAAAAAGTCTGGATGGGGATTGTTCTTGCTTTGTTAGCTATTCCATTACTTTCTTATCAAAGCTCCGGAAATTTTTATGGCTCCGGTGTTCTTTGGGTTGTCCTTTCCCTACTTGTTTTTTTCGCTTGGGGATTGCAAGCATTTATCATGAAATTTGCAAACGAAACCATGAAAGCAGAAAGCATCTACTTCTATATGATGCTTACTGGTATTATATTAATTCCAATTGCATTGTGGATGACAGATTTTTCTCAGCAAATTAATTGGGGTCTTAAGGGACCTTATCTTGCAGCACTTATTCAAACATTAAACGCTGTTGGCGCTCTTACAATAGTATATGCCTTCCGTTATGGAAAAGCAATGATTGTTAGTCCGCTTACAAATGCTGTGGCTCCTGTAATAACCATCATTATTTCTTTATTTATTTACCAAGTAATTCCTCATGTAGTGGTTATTCTGGGAGTTTTGCTAGCTATAATTTCAATTTATCTGATGACTACCGGTGAAGACACTGATGTTAGAGTAGAAGCGGGGGAAAAAGATGGGAAGGATAGTTGTGATAAAACGAATACTAAAAGGTTTGATGTAATTGTAGTGGGTGAACTTAATGTTGATTTGATTTTGAATAAGATAGAATCCTTTCCTGAAGTTGGCAAAGAAAAAATTTCTAATGATATGTTGCTAACATTAGGTAGTTCTTCAGCAATTTTTGCAAGTAACTTAAGTGCGCTCGGTGCTAAGGTAGCCTTTATAGGCAAAATCGGCGAAGATATTTTGGGAGAAATGGTGTTTGACGAACTAAACGCAAAAGGTGTTGATACAAGTATGTTAATTTATGATGATAGTCATTCTACAGGAGCAACTGTTGTTCTCAACTTCGACCAAGACAGAGCAATGATTACACACCCGGGTGCAATGAACGCATTAACAATTTATGATATTTCCAGAGAGAAAATTATCCAAGCTAATCATTTGCATTTCTCTTCTTACTTCCTTCAGAATGGATTAAAAAATGATGTTCACAATATGTTCGAAATGGCAAAGGCTAATGGACTAACAACCTCGTTTGATATGCAATGGGATCCGGCAGAAAAATGGGAAATAGATTACAAGAAAATTCTTCCTTTTGTAGATGTATTTTTACCTAATGAAAACGAACTCTTATATCTCAGTAAAGAAAATGATGTTATAAAAGGACTTGAGAAGCTATCACGGTACACAAATAATATCATTGTTAAGATGGGTAACAAAGGTTCCATTTCATTATTCAATGGAAAAATTAGAAAGATAGATGCTTTTCTAAACGATGATTTTGTTGATGCGATTGGTGCCGGTGATAGCTTTAATGCCGGTTTCATTTATCGTTTTATTAAAGGAGAAGAATTACATAAATGCCAAGAGTTCGGCAATCTTATTGGAGCCTTAAATACTACAGCAGCCGGAGGATGTACCGCATTTAAAAATTTTGAACAGATTAAGCAGACAGCAAAAGAAATGTTTGGATATATAATTTAGTAAGTAGTTGATATTTATAACATTTCGTACACTTTAGTATATAAATCCAATAGCAATAAAAAAAGGATGTAAAGTTTAATAACCCTAAAATTATTTCTAATTATAAGTTTTAAAAAAACTCCAATATTTTACTCAATAGTAAACATCTCATATCTAAAAAATCCAATATTGACAGAGATCAGAAAATGATTCATCAACGAGCACAAAAAAAAATAAAAAACTTAACAAGTCTTATCGGCAATACACCATTACTTGAAGTAACATTTGAATTCGCTGGTCGAGAACGCAAAGTTTACGCCAAATCAGAAAACTTAAATATGACTGGAAGCATCAAAGATCGTATGGCTTTTCACATTCTGCAACAAGGATATCTTACTGGCAACCTTAACAGCGGCGGAAAGATAATAGAAGTAACAAGCGGAAATACGGGTATTGCTTTCTCAGCAATTGGACGTACTCTCGGTCATAAAGTAGTAATATTTATGCCTAACTGGATGAGCTCAGAAAGAATAAATCTTATTAAAAGTTTAGGTGCGGAAATAACCTTAGTTAGCAAAGAAGATGGTGGATTTCTTGGTGGAATAAAAATGGCGGAAGAATTAGCGCTTAAAACTCCCAATTCGTTTCTTTCAAGACAATTTTCCAATAATGATAATGTTGAAGCGCACTATAAAACAACCGGTCCGGAAATTTGGTCACAATTGAAAAATCATTCGATTGTTCCAGACGCATTTGTTGCCGGAGTTGGAACCGGCGGAACAATAATGGGGACGGGAAAATTTCTTAAGGAGAAGTATCCAAACATAAAAGTATTCCCACTTGAACCATCTAATTCGCCAACTCTAAAGACTGGCTACAAAGTAGGTAAGCATCGTATCCAGGGAATATCGGATGAGTTTGTTCCGGATATACTTGACTTGAGTTCGCTAGATTCGATTGTTGATGTTGACGATGGAGATGCTATAATCATGGCTCAAAAACTCGCTTCTGAACTTGGAATTGCAGTCGGGATTTCCTCGGGCGCAAATTTTATCGGTGCTCTAAAAGTTCAAGAAGAACTTGGGACTGATTCTATAGTTGTAACTGTTTTTCCTGATGACAACAAAAAATATTTAAGCACCGACTTATTAAGAGAAGAACCAATTAAACCGTACTTTTATTCGCCGCAAGTTAACTTGAAAAGTGTTAGAGCATTAAAACGAGTTTGCTATACTTGCTGTGAATCTGATGATTGTTTTGAGCAGATTAATCACTAGGGTTTGAATTCCCCGCTGCTTACGGCGAGAAGCTTCATTAATAGGACAGCATTCAATATTTAAACCAGATCCAAATAAATTTAAGTAATTTTTCTACCTTATCTGAATTTATAAACATGTAGAAATATTTCCAGCTAAAATAGAATAGCTGAGCAGTCAACATGTGTTTTTTTCTAGATGATGTTGTAAAAAGTCAAAATCTTCTGTACAATTTTGCTTAGCTTTTAAGTAAAGAACTTTAACGTCTATTCATGCTGAGATTAAAAGAGCAAAAAAACTTGTGCATATTTTCATTATAATTCTGATAGCCAGATAGACTAGGCCGGGATATTTTCATTGAAGTTTTGATTAGGGAATCAAAAAAAATGAACTGTGTTTGAAATCTGTTATATTATATTCTCCCATTCATCGAAGATAAGTCGAAATGGGCACATCTTACAAAGAAGAAGAATTGATCAGAACTTTTCCTATTAGACTACCAGTACTTTGGCTTGATAAATAATAGTTATTAATAAATAGATTACTTAAGGAGTGCAAATGAGTTTTTCTTTATTGGATTATGGAATATTTGCTGCTTACATATTACTTATAGTTTTTTTAGGGTTATGGGTATCACGCTCGAAGAAAGGGCATCAAAAGGATTCAAAAGATTATTTTCTTGCTGGAAATTCTCTTCCATGGTGGGCAATAGGATCGTCTCTTATTGCAGCCAATATTTCAGCAGAACAGTTTATTGGAATGTCCGGCTCCGGTTTTGCCGTTGGTTTAGCAATAGCTTCGTACGAATGGATGGCTGCAATAACACTACTGATCGTTGGTAAATTCTTTTTGCCAATATTTATCGAAAAAGGATTGTACACAATTCCGGAATTCATTGAACAACGATTTAGTACAAATCTTAAAACTATACTTGCCGTATTCTGGGTTGCACTTTTCATTTTTGTTAATCTAACATCAGTGTTGTTCTTAGGCGGAAAAGCTATTGATACTATCATCGGTACCGGGGATGGTAGTTTAATATTCTATGCAATATTGGGATTAGCATTTATTGCTGCTGCTTATTCTTTATATGGCGGATTATCGGCAGTAGCTTGGACAGATGCTGTTCAAGTAGTTCTTTTGATTTTTGGAGGTTTGGTAACAACAATATTTGCAGTTCAAGCAGTTACTCCCGATGGTGGGCTCTTTAGTGGACTAAGTCATATTATTGATAAAGCGCCGGAAAAATTTCACATGATGATAACACGTGATAATCCGGAATTTTTTAATCTGCCCGGAATAGCTGTTTTGCTTGGTGGTCTTTGGGTTGCTAATCTCTATTATTGGGGCTTTAATCAATACATTATACAAAGAACTTTAGCAGCTAAATCACTCAAAGAAGCACAAAGAGGTATAGCTTTCGCAGCAGCATTAAAATTAATAATCCCTTTCATTGTTGTAATTCCGGGAATTGTTGCATATGTAATGTTTTCGCAGCCAGACGGAACCGTTGGGATTGCTGGTATTACAGAAGCGTTTACAAAAGCTGATGGCTCAATCAATTATGATAAATCTTATCCGTGGCTAATCAGTAAGTTTGTTCCCGCTGGATTTCAAGGATTGGTATTAGCTGCTTTAACGGCGGCAATTGTTTCTTCCTTGGCCTCCATGTTAAATTCTACTTCAACAATTTTTACAATGGATATTTATAGACCATATATAAATAAAACAGCTTCCGAAAAGAAACTTGTTACAGTCGGAAGAATTACAGCAGCAATAGCGTTAATTATTAGCGTTGTATTAGCTCCGGTTATGGGAAATATTCCTCAAATGTTTCAATACATTCAAGAGTATACTGGTTTAGTAAGTCCCGGAATTCTTGCAATATTCTTGCTCGGACTGTTTTGGAAAAAAACAACAAACAAAGCAGCAATAATTGGCGTATTATCTTCTATACTGGTTGCATTAGGATTGAAATCCACGGTAGTTGACTTACCCTGGATGGATCAAATGTTTTATACGATGTTAATTACAATCGCAATAGTGGTTGGAGTAAGTTTAACTACATCTGATGAAGATGATGATCCTAAGGGATTAAAGTTAACCGCGAAATTATTTAAAACCGATTCAGTATTTAATGTTAGTGCATATGCGATATTGATTGTAGTTGTGGTCTTGTATGCATTATTCTGGTAAGTATATACTCATACTTTTAAAAACTAGATTTGCAGTTTTATAGATATAAAGCGTTAGAGTGACTGTGAATCAAATACTGTGTAGACGGTGTAGTGGGTTGTATTTGTAAATGAGTTGGTCACAAAATGGTCTCAATATTTTGAAAAGATGCTTTTATTGACCGAAAACGCAATAAATATGAGAGTCAGTAGAATCCCTCACTCTCCTCAAGTAAAAATAAAACCTCGATTATAGCAAAATAAGGCTGTTTTCGAGGTTTTTTGTTTTTAAAAAGGGTCTGTTTAGATGTGTGTCTATTCTTTATTCAAAATGTAGCTAAAATTGCTTTATAAACTTGCGCTATGAAATGATTTTCATAAGTAGAGAGCAAGATTCCAAGGGAGTCCAACCGAATATTAGTCTGAAAATTGCATTACCGAAGGAATTTTACCGAAAGTAAATATGAAAATGTATCGATCAATAAAGACTTTAAAGGAGGGGGTAATTCTGAGAATTAACTACGCAGCTTTTCTAAAGTAATAGTTATGCAACCCGTTGGCTACCGGGACTTTCTCGATTTTGCCAATTACCTGTATGGCACGGGATTCCGGAGAATCTTTATCCAAGCCAAGATGTGTACGTTGATAATTGTAATAATGAAGAGACATCTGAAAAATTCAGTTAGTTAGCGACAATTTTATGTAAAGCTGTTTTTTTGAAAAAAAATCAAATGAATCAGTAAAAAATAGTTCTTTGAAAAAGTGTTGTCTGCTCTAGTGAGTCGTTAGTTGACTCACATTAGCAGAGATTAGGTAGTCAACGATATCATTCTCCTAATGTTAAAAACTAGTGCTGCAAAGGTAAATTCAAAACGGTTTGTTTCAAGGTCGTAATAACTACACCGGTCATAGCCCAAAACATTTTTCATGTAGGCAAATGTTTTCTCTACCGTATTTCTGACACTAGAAAGTAACCGGTTCACTTTCTTCCGGATTTTACTTAATGGCTTATTCCGGTAACCTTTTTCTAAGATGCCGTCAAAGATGTCCATTGATTCGAGTTTTTTGCTTCTATTTTTGTTAGCATAACCCTTATCGGCAAATACAGCTTCTTCAGTGTAATCAACAAGGTTATCAAATTCACTGGAGTCATGAACGCTTGCTTTGGTAAATTCAAGCCGCTTTATGATTTGGCTCTCTTCATCAATGGCTATATGTCCTTTGTAGCCAAAATATGTTTTACCTCGTTTCTTGGTGAAGTTTGCATCCTGGTCTTTATTGCTTGAGGGCGTTGCTTGGGCTTGTTTGATAGTCGCATCCACAATTGTTCCTTTACCTACTATCAATTGCTTTTGCTCAAGTTGTTTGTTGAATCTTTCAAATAGCATTTTATCTAATCCAATAGAAGAAAATGTTTTCCGGTAGCGCACTAATGTTGTTTCATCCGGGATTGAATCCCCACTGTTTAGGTTTAAGAATATTTGAAAACTTCTTCGATCGGCTATTTCTTCTTCCATTCTTTGGTCTGAGAGATTATATATTGTTTGGAGTATGAAACATTTTACTATTACCTCGAGAGAAAACGGACTTCTTCCGGCTAACGTTTTTTTATTTTTACTATTTTCAAGTTTCTCTGCTATCGGAGTTATGAGTTCTTTCCAGTTTATTTTCTGGTATATTCTTTCCAGCGCTCTTTTGCTTTGGGTCTTTATGTGTTTTTCAAATCCTTCGTTGGCTGCTAGGGTAAACAAATCCACATTATTAATCTTGTTGGTGCGCATCAGCTTCTCTTTTTTGTTTACTCTCTTACAACGCTATTATCATAAAAGTTTTTAAATTATCTATTATTTTTCAGCAGTTTCAATGAAAATATTCCTTCAGAAGTTTTCTCAAATGCCTTTCATTCATAACAATTACATGATCTATAAATTCTCTTCTAGTACTTCCTATGACTCTTTCAACATAACCATTTTGCCATGGCGAACGATAAGCAGTTATTAACTCTTGAATTCCGAAAACCACAAACGGTTTGAGAAAATAAACTTCCGAATTTAGTGTCACGGTCTCGAATTAGGAACATTGGTGTTTCAGAATCTTGCAGCGCGTTTCTCAGTTGTTGGGCTGACCATTCAGCAGTAGGATGAGCAGTCACATTGAAATGAAAAATCTTTCTTCTTTCGTGCGATAGAAATACTAAAACATAAAGAAGCCTGTAGCTAATTGTAGGCACAGTAAGAAAATCTATTGAAATAATTTCGGAAGCATGATTCTTAAGAAAAGTTTTCCATTGTTGCCCTGATGTTTTTCCGTTTTTCTTCGGTACATATCTTTGAACGGTCGATTCAGAAATTTCAAATCCGAGTTTAAGGATCTCTCCATGAATTCTGGGAATTCCCCATTGAGGATTTTCATTTGCCATCTGTTTAATAAGATCGATTTGTTCCTTTGGGATTTTCGGTCTCCCGACATGGTGTCTACTCTTCCATCTCCAATATAATTTGAAGCCTTTGCGATGCCAGTTAATAACCGTTTCTGGTTTAATGATCACGAGACTAGTCCTCCAATTACAAAATATGCTTTTCATAACTGTAAAGAATAACCGATCCCGATTCAGTATTTGAAGTTTCTTATTTGATCGATTCAATATTTCGAGTTGCTTCATGAAAAAGACGATTTCTAGCTGTAATTGCGTCCTGGATTTGAATAAACCGAGCAAAAATTCGAGCATAATAGGTTTTGAAGGATTAATTTAAGGAGAGCAAAAATAGTGATTTCAGCTTATAATCGTCATTTTAATAACGTACGAGGTTTTGAATAGGCACACCGCCTTGCAAGCAACGCGAGGCATGGAAAACTATCAACTGGAATTTATTTCTATAGAATGCAAACAAGTAGCGGTTTTACAACAACTAAAAAACTTATGATTCTTAAATAACCCAACTTACGTAAGAATTTTTATAAGAATATTTGCTCCATGATTCGCTCAGTGTTACTCTGTGAAATATTTTCGTAGTGTATTCAAGTAAGTTGCAAAGTAACAAGGCTGAATGAATATCCAAAACTACATTGTCAGTTAAGACAATTGAGCAGAACCATCTTAAAAATCCCGCGTTTGGTAAATTGTAAGAATGCTAGAATACAATTCTGATTCTATTGCGTTGATTAGATCGTTATATAGTAAAACCAATTATGAAATAGTAATTCTCTAAAAACTTTCAACGGAAACATACTAGCACAATAGGAATGGCTTTATAAATCGGTTATATCCTTCTTCTATCTAACACGGAAGTAAAGAAAAAAACTAAAATTACGGGGGTTAAACTTTAGACGGAAGAGCAAATCAGTTCAAATTATTGGAACAGTCTAAAAGTAGAAACATGAACATTATCTGAAAACATTTACCAATATTTTATTATTGAATGTATTATTCCCATGAAATATTAAATGTGTTTCATTTATAATAATGTTACTAAACATCCTTGAAAATTCTAATAAGCTGGTACCGAGAGTTAATCCCGAATTTTTGATAGATGTGATAAATGTGATTCTTTACTGTATGCTTTGATAAAAACAATGCATCCTCAATTTCCTTATTTGTTTTGCCTTCCAGAACCAACTTTACAATATCCTTTTCTCTTTCAGTGATGCTGTGCTTTTCAAAAATTGAATTCCCTTCTGTAGGTTTAATATCTGGTGCAGATGAATGATATTTATTATAAAAATTCTTCAACCAAATAAAAGGCATCATATTGAACGCAAGTATAGATGAAAGAATTAATATCGCTTGCAAATATCTATCGTAGTAACCCAAAATATTGATTGGGATTACATAGAAACATAAGAAAAATACATAACGCATGATGAATAATACTGCGAAACTAATGTTCAGTGATTTTTGGAGCGACTTTTCAAGCCGGATATTTTGCGCGAATAACAATATCAAAAGGAACGGTTCATAATAAAATATAGCTTGTGATAAATAATAGAAGAACTTTGTAACAAATTGGTTCATCGTTGTGTCAATATAAAAACTGTATTTAATCAGAATTAATGCTGTTATTAATATTTCCAGAATTACACACGCCTTTTTTGCAAGTTTCGATATGTCGGCTTCCCGTAAATAACCGATTATGATAATTATGGATGCAAGTCTTACAACATTTAAAATAATCTCTACATCACCAACAAACTCAGTAAAAGGGAAGGATTTTAAAATCGGGGAAAGATTAACTTCAATATACTTTCGCATTAAAACCAAAAGTATTGCCGCGTTATATGCACTGATATAATACAAGAGCCATTTTAGGGAGTAATCGCGGTACTTGTTTTTTAAATTGAGTAGATAGGAAATAACTCCAAATCCCAGAATAAGAATTAGAATTGCGCCCGCGATTTTAATGTGATTGTGCATGAATATTTGGAACCCGGCAATAATTTTCTCAATTGAGAAAAAAGTTTCGGAAAATTTAAGCAAAATGAGAATGATTTCTCATTCAAAAAAACTAACCTTTCTCTCATTTTTCCCGTCAAAAAATACGTAAAAACAATTTAATCCAAACTTTCTAAAGGGTATTATAATGAACTTACGCCGCTTTGCTTTAGTTATTTTCATTATCATTTTTTATGCATTTTTAGGCGCTCAGCCATCTACAAAAACTATTAATTACACCGTTGACATTACAGACAAAGTAGCCGATTTATTTCATGTGTCAGTTTATACGGAAGATGCCAAAGCTTGGAGCGGATTTTTCAATTTTCCGGCTACCGCACCAGGAATTTATGGAAATATCAATTTCGGACGATATGTTAAAAATTTCAAAGCGTATTCAAAAACCGGCAGCGTAATTCCGGTTGAAAACATAAATACAAACCAATGGAAAATACAAAAGCCCGAGGTAGTCTATAAAATAAGCTACGATATTGAAGATACTTACGATAGCAGATTAGACAATCCTAAAATTGCTTCGATGAATGGAACAGCTTTGGAAGAGGAATTTGTAATTTTCAATACTTTTGGAATTCTTGGATACTTCGATGGAGCCCAGCAATATCCAATCACTCTTGAATTAAAATATGATGATAAATGGACGGCAGGAACAGCACTTACTAAGTCTGGCAACAAAACATATTTTGCAGAAAGTTATGATAAATTAGCAGATTCACCATTGCTAATTGGAAATCTCACAAAAGCATCAACAAAAGTAAATGAGATTGTAGTTGATCTATTTATCTACTCACCAGATCCCGAATTCAGCGCTTCAAATCTTATTACTACTGTTGATACTCTTTTGCAATCTGCAAGTAAATACATTGGCTACTCTCCAGTTTCTAATTACACATTTCTAATGTGCCTTATTCCAGACAGCATTCGGATGATTCAAGGTCAATTAGCTGGTGGAGCTTTGGAACATAATCAGAGTTCGTTATACTATCTCCCATCGGAAAAACGTGAACTAAATATGATCAAGGATGTAATGGTTCACGAGTTCCTTCACATACTTACACCATTAAACGCTCATAGCGAGCTAATTCATAAATTCAATTTTGTTTCTCCAGAACCTTCAAGACATTTATGGTTTTACGAAGGTGTAACTGAATGGGGCAGTACAATTGCCCAAGTACGGAGCGGTTATAAAACTCTTCCAAAATATTTACAAAAGCTCACAGATTACCTCAGAACAAGTGATTCGTATGAAAAAGATTACAGTCTCTGCGATATGAGTTTGGAATCTTATACCGATAAGGGAAGAAAAGCGTTTATTAATTTTTATAACCGTGGTGCAATAACAGCAAGCTTATTAGATATAAGATTGTTGGAATTATCGCAAGGGAAGAAAGGACTGCGGGATCTACTCATGGAATTAGTAAAAGAGTATGGGCAGAGTAAATCATTCATGGATGACGAGTTCTTCAAAATTATTGTGAACAAAACCTATCCCGAAATTGAAGATTTTATAGATGATTATATCTGCGGAACTGAGCCGCTTCCATTAACTGAATTCTTTGGTAAGGTGGGGATAGAATACCTTTACGAAAAAGTTTCCGAATCCGACAAACCTTCAATGGGAAGCAATCTTGGAATGAATGAAAACCAGGAAATAATTGCGAAAGGTATTACTAACGGAAGCGAGTACGGCTTATACGAAGATGATGTAATTCTTGAATTATTTGGTGTGAAATTAACAATGGAAAATATCAGAAGCGTTCTAGCTAAAAAAGAGAAAATGAAAATCGGAGATCATTTCCAAATAAAAGTAAAAAGAGATGGTAAAGAAATTTTACTCGATGGGATTATGAAGCGAATTATGCGTCGTCATGTATTCGAGATTAACGAAAATCTATCTACTTCTCAAATGAATCTAAGGAATGCATGGATGAAAAATTTATAAACTTTTCACTTCATGCTTTTAAGACTGAGTGGCTAAAATCAATTGCTACCAAGGCGCCAAGACACAAAGGATTACAAAAAAAGGAGAAAACTTTTGAGAGCATCATTACTAAAATTATCGCTGATAATTCTTCAAATTATTGTGGCCGGTAAAATATTCGCCGGAGAATCACTTCAACCTAAGAAAACTGAAACTCCTCCAATAATTGATGGCAAACTTGATGACCAAATTTGGAAAGATGCTGTTTCGGTAACCGGATTCAAAACTTACGTGCCGGATTTCGGCAAAGATGCTTCTGAAAAAACAATCGCATATATGTCCTACGACAGCCGCAACCTCTATCTAGCTTACCGGTGTTACGACAGTGAGCCGGCAAAAATAAAAGCAACATTGACTACGCGGGATAATATATTTCAGGATGATTGGGTTTGTTTCAACCTCGATTCATACAACGACCAACAATCACTTTACACATTTTATGTGAATCCTCTTGGTATTCAAATGGATAGCCGGGTTCCAAGCAGTGTGGAGAATGAAGATTTTAGTGTTGATTTGGTTTGGTACAGCGCCGGTAAAATAGATGAAGATGGTTACACGGTTGAGCTGTGTATTCCTTTAAAAAGTATTCGTTACTCCGGAGCTAACCCAAATATTATGGCGGGTTATTTTGAAAGAAGAATCTCGCGTTATTCCGAACACAGTTCTTATCCTGCATTCGATCCAGCAAAAGGATATGCCGTTTACAGCCAATTGAAAGAAATCACCTATTACGATTTAGAAAGTCCAACTGTCTTCGAATTATTACCCGCATTCACTTATAGTTTTAAGTCTGAGCATAATAACGGTAGCTTAACTTCGGTTGAAAACCGTGGCGAGCTAAGCTTAACCGGAAAGTATGGAATCACTTCCGATCTAACATTGGATGGAACTTACAATCCTGACTTCAGCCAAATTGAAGCCGATGCTGGACAAGTTGATGTTAATCTTCGGTACGATTTATTCTACCCCGAAAAGCGTCCTTTCTTTTTAGAAGGAAACGAGATATTCAAAATTGCAGCAACTTCAGTTTCCGAAGTCGATCCGGTGAAATCGCTTGTGCATACAAGAGCTATTGTGAATCCAATCACTGGTTTAAAATTTACTGGGAAGTTAAGTAGTGGTTTATCAATCGCTTCAATTTACGCTCTTGATGATTTGCAAGACAGAAAACTTTTGACCACTGATAAATATGCACACTTTGGAATTATACGATTAAAAAAATCATTCAGCGATGACAGTTTTATTGGTGCAATATTCACCGATAGAGAATTGAAAAACACATACAACCGGCTTGCCGGATTTGATGGAAGAATCCGTTTAAGCCAAGCGGGTGCGCTTGAATTCAATGGTTTGATTTCATCTACTAAATCCGGAGAAGAATCCAAACCCAAAAGTGAATATGCAATCGGATTGAATTATCTAAGTCAAACACGCGATTTAGAATATGCGTTTACATATAAAGATATCTCAGAAAATTTTAATACAGACGCCGGGTATATTACTCGAACAAATATTCTTAGCGCAACGGGATATGTAAAACCAAAATTTTATCCCGACTCAAAAATTTTCAGACGACTCGATTGGGATGTCTTTTCGGCTCAAACAAAAGATAAATTCAGCAATACTTGGGAAACGAATAATTACACTTCAATTACCGCAATTCTACCTGGAGATATGAATGTAAAAGTGAAATATTCTTACTCCACCGAAATCTTTTTGAATCAAAAATTCAACACGGGTGGGTTTCACATTGCCGGCGGCGGCTGGCTGTTAAAACAATTTTATTTTGGATTTCTTTATAGAAGAATAGCGGCAATATATTATTCAAATAGTCCATTCCAGGGCAAGAGCAACCGTATATCAATTAATACGGGTTTTCTTCCTTTGGATAATTTAGAAGCGGATTTTGATATTGTCTTTATCGATTTATTCCGCAATTCAGATAATCAAAAGATTTTTGAATATCCTCTTTACAGAACCAAACTTTCATATCAATTCAACCGGTATTTAATGTTTCGTGGAATAGTTGAGTACAACCGGTACAGAAGACAGATACTTACAGATTTCCTTGCTTCGTTCACATATATACCGGGTACAGTTTTCCATATCGGTTACGGTTCATTCTATGAAAAAACTAAATGGAGTGATGAAAACTATATTGAAAGCAATCGATTCATGGAAACACAAAGAGGATTCTTTTTGAAGCTTTCATATCTGTGGCGGAATTGAAAAAGAGATTCATGGAAGAGTTTTTCTGTTATCATGAAATAATTAAAGTAAAAAGATGTATGCATTTTCTAATTAATATGAGGTTCTAATGAAATTACTAACCAATATTTTATTCGGTATTCTGTTCATGTCCCTAATGAACGTATCGCTGTTTTCACAATCCTTTGAGACAGGAAAAACATATCACGGTTTTAAATTATTGCAAAAGAAGTATGTAAAGGAAGTTGACGGTGAATGTTTGTTTTTTGAACATGCAAAAAGCGGCGCCCACTTATTTAAGATAGCTTCAAAAGATGCAAACAAATCTTTTATGATAACTTTTAAAACCGATCCCGAATCGGATGCAGGCACTCCGCATATTATGGAACATTCCGTTTTGAACGGTTCAAAAAAATTCCCGGTTAAAAGCCCGTTCGATGTTTTATCGAAAGGTTCACTCAATACGTTTATCAATGCGTTCACCGGCAACGACCGTACATACTATCCGCTTGCCAGCATGAACGATAAAGATTACTTCAATTTGATGGATGTTTATCTCGATGCGGTTTTCAATCCTTTGTTTTATTCTGATCCACGTATTTTAAGGCAGGAAGGATGGCATTATGAACTTACCGGTAAAGACGAACCGCTTGTTTATAAAGGAGTAGTTTATAATGAAATGAAGGGCGCTTATTCCGATCCCAACCGGGAACTGTTTTATCAGATCTACAAAAATTTATTTCCCGATAATATGTATCGCTTTACTGCCGGTGGCTATCCCTCGGCTATTCCTAAATTAACTGTAGAGGAATTTAAAAACTATCACCGTAAATATTATCATCCTTCAAATAGTCTTATTTGTCTTTATGGCGATGCCGACTTAGGCAAAGAACTTAAATTTATTGATGAAGAGTATCTTAAAAATTATTCTCAATCTAATTTCAAAGTAATATTCCCCAATCAAAAACCATTTGACAAACTAAAGGAAGTAACGGCAGCATATTCAACTGTTGAAAACGGCTCTACTGAAAATCAATCTTTTTTAACAATGAATTTTGTAACCGGATCCGGTAAAGATCAAAAGTTGTTATATGCTCTTTATGCTATTTCGGATATTCTGGTTGCTCAGGAATCCGCTCCAATCCGTAAAGCATTGAAAGATGCAAAAATTGGAATGGATGTGAATGTGGATGTTACCAACCTTCAACAAAATACATTTACAATTGGAGTTCTAAATGCAGATCCAGATGATAAAGATGAGTTTAAGAAAATTATTTTTCGTGAATTGGAAAATGCAGTTAAAAACGGACTCGATAAAAAAGCAGTTGAAGGATTTATAAATAGGTTTGAATTTCAGATTCGCGAATTAAACGATCCGCAATTGGGAATGACATTTGGAACTCTTGCTGCAGGCGGATGGATGTATGCCGACAATCCCTTCCTTAAACTTGAATATGAAAAGACAATTACCGAACTGAAAGAAGAACTAAAGAATGGTTATCTCGAATCAATAATAAAAAAATATATGCTCGAAAATAATCATGCTCTGCTGCTTCTCCTTAAACCCGAACCGGGTCTTGAATCAAAGCGAAATACAGAAGTGGAAAATGAGTTGAAGTCTTATAAAGAAAAACTTTCTGATAATGAAATTGAAACGATAATAAAAGAAACAAATGAATTGATTTCATATCAAAAAGAGGAAGATTCACCGGAAGCTGTTGCAACAATTCCGCTGCTTACTTTGAAAGATGTAAATCCTAAAGCCTCATGGTTAGAAGCTAAGCAAACAAAACTTGGTGGTCTTCCGTCAGTATTTTATGAAAAGGTTACAAACAATGTGGTTTATTCACAATTGTATTTTGATTTGCGCGTACTGCCACATGAACTAACTCCGTATGCGTCGATGCTAAATGAATTTCTCGGTAACCTTGACACGAAAAATTATTCATACGACGAATTGGAAAAAACTTTGAATATATATCTTGGCGGATTCAGTTCGGTTAATAGCTTGTTTTTTGAAAAACGTAATGATAAAGACTTTATAGCAAAATATGTTGTTGAATCGAAAGCGATGAGTGATAAGCTTGATAAAATGGTTGAACTTGTCGGCGAGATTTTAACTACATCAAAATACGACGATAAAAGAAAGAATAAAATACTTGCTTGGCAGACTTCAGTCCAGACTTGGGGATAATATCAAGTCTAATGGTTTTAGTTATGCCGCGATGAGGGCAAAATCATACTATAGCAATGAAGGAATGTTAACTGAATTAGATAGCGGTATTGAATACTATTGGTTTATCTCGAAACTATTGAAAGATTTCGATAACAATGCCGATATGATAATAGCCAACCTTAAAAAAACAGCAGGACTAATCTTCAACAAGAAAAATATGCTGCCGTTTGTTACTTGCACAAAACAAGATTACGAAAAATATAACAGTGTATTTGCTAATCTTACTCTGCCTGTAACGGGAGAAGTAAAATATATGGATTGGGATGTTAAACTTGAAAAGAAGAACGAGGGATTTTTAACTGCTTCAAAAGTGCAATATGTTCTTCAAGGCTATGATTACAAAAAACTTGGATATGAATATTCGGGCAAACTGCGTGTGTTAAATCAAATACTTTCCAAGGACTGGCTTCATAATCAAATTAGAGTGATGGGCGGAGCTTACGGCGGATTTTGTTCAATCTCAGCGAACGGACAATTTGTATTCGCTTCATACCGCGATCCGAACTTGAAGAATACTCTCGATGCTTATGCCGGCTCGGTTGATTATGTAAAAAACTTCAACGCAAGTGAAACAGATATGACCCGTTATATTATCGGTACAATCGCAAAAATGGATTTGCCGCTTACACCTCAGCAAGAGGGAATTCGTGCATTTAAATATTTAATCGAGAAGACAAGCAAAGCTGATCTTCAAAAAGAGAGAGACGAAGTATTAGCCACAACAGTATTTGACATTAACAAGATGCAAAAACTTGTGGCTGATGTAGTGGCACAAAAAAATTACTGTGTTTACGGCAGTGAAGATAAAGTAAAAGAAAGCAAAGATTTGTTTGACAGAGTAACAAAGATAACCGAGTAAACGCGAAAGCTATAATTGGTTTTAATAACCCCGCTGTTTTCATGAAAGCTAATAGCGGGGTGCGGTAAAACAAAACTGGAATGAATTTAAACGCAAAAACAAGTTGGAATTAATAGGAGAGATTCATGTTGCATAACCGTAAGGCTATAATAATTCTTGTTCTGTTCATACTTTGCATCCAATATGTATCTGCTCAGAACAATATAGGTACTAACCTACTAGATGATAAAAACTGGGCTAGGGCAAACATGTTATCCAGAAAACTCCTTGTTGTTGATTGCCACAGCCACGATTTATTCAAACCGAAATCTAAGATTTGGCCAAAGCAAATTACTTTTCCGATGCTGAAAAAGAACTGCGTTGCTGGATTAGTGCAATGCTTACCTTTACTGCCTATGGGGGGAGGTACTCCATACGAAAAAATTATAAATGATATTTCCATTATCACCAGCTCCTTAAAAAGTGATTCATTGAAGGGTAGACTCATATGCTCATTCAAGGATTTCAAAGGGGGAAAAAAAGAAAATGAAATTGGGCTAATGATTGGTCTAGAATCCTTTGAAGGTGCATTGGATGGAAATGTTTCATTGATCAAAGACTATTATGATAAAGGAGTTAGAAAAATATGTTTGGTAAATGCGGGTAAAGATTCAATATACACTAACAGTGAACTAACCTCTTATGGAAAAAACGTAGTTAAAGAATGTAACAGACTTGGTATTGCTTGCGATGTAACACATCTTCCCGAAATAATCCGCTCTAAAGTTATTGATATATCGAAAGCCCCGGTAATGATATCTCACTCAAACGCTTATGGTGTTGTAGCCGAGGAATCGAATGTAAAAGATGAAACTCTTGAAAAACTAAAGAAGAATAAGGGAATTATTTGTGTTACTTTTTTCTCTGAGCAAGTCTCAGAAAAATGTTTAGGGCAAAGAGGTAAAATTAAGGACCCTACGAAATTACAAAGAGCCAGCGTTGAAGAACTGATAAATCACATTGATTACTTAAAAATGAAAGTTGGGATTGATTTCATTGGGATTGGTTCTGATTATGGCGGCTCCGGTAGGATGGCACCTAAAGAACTTGAAACCATAGAAGGTTTTCCGCTTATTATTTATCATTTGTTCAAACGAGGATATAAAGAAAAGGAAATTGAAAAGGTAATGGGATTGAATTTCATACATTTTATTGAGAGAGTAGAAAAGAAAAAATTATAATAAAAAATTATCGAAATAATATTAGGAGACAAATATGAAATCGAAAGTGCTTTATTTGTTCACATTTACTATAATTTTTTGTGAACTAATATTTCCGCAGCAGGTGCAGTTCAAAGAACGAAAAGATATTCCGGCGGAATACAAGTGGAATCTTTCAGAAATCTATTCAACATGGGAAAGCTGGGAAGCGGATTTATCTGATTTACAAGGGTTAATCTCTTCATCACAAAAATTCAAAGGAAAGTTAGGGGCGAATCCGCAAACTTTATTTGATGTGATGCAGATGAAAGATAGAATTATGACAAAGGCTACCAAACTTAACGCATATTTTTCTCTTCTTCGTTCTATTGAAGGAAGAAACCCAGAAGTGATGCAACGCGGGCAAAAATTACAAAGCGCTTTTGTTTCTTTAGAAAAAGATTATAGTTGGTATGAACCAGAACTTGCGTCATTAGATAAGAACAAAATTTTAGCATGGACAAAAGAAAAGGATAATCTCCGACAATACAACCACTACCTTTCGGATTTTTATCGTACACAGGAACACATTCTGCCGGAAGAAATGCAAAGAGTAATATCAACTCTCAGCATACCGCTCGGCGCGGGAGAGTATATTTACAACTCATTGTCGGTATCCGATATTCAATTTGAAAAAGTAAAATTATCTACCGGCGAGGAAATTACTGCATCCATGCCGGAGATGGAAAGAATTCTTACTACAAACAAAAACCAGGACGACCGGAAAAAAGTAGCCGATGCAAATCTTCTTACATTTACAAAAAACAAATACACCTATGCCGAAATATTTGCATCAATACTCCAATCGCGCTGGGGACTGACGCAAATCTACAAATTCCCATCATGCCTTGAGAATGTATTGTCGGGCGACAATATTCCAAAGGATGTGTACTTAAATTACATTGATGTAACAGCATCGAACTTGCAGCCGTATCACAAATATTTGGAACTAAGAAAAAAAGCTCTGGGATTGGAAAAATTTTACAAGTCCGATTTAAGTGTTAGCCTTGTTGATTATAACAAGACCTATTCATACGAACAGGCAATGGACATTATAAAAAATGCCTTATATCAACTTGGAGATGAATATCGTTCCCGGTTGGATAAATTTCTTGCCGGCGGAAGTATTGATGTGTTTCCGGTTCCTGGAAAAAGAAGCGGCGCTTTTTCTTCGGATGTGCCGGAAGTTCATCCATACATTTTAATGAACTTTGCCGGAACACGGGGAAATATGTTTACCCTGGTTCATGAAATCGGGCACTCAATACACTCAATATTTGCCGACGAAAATCAACCGCCTGCAACAAGAGATTACGCGACATTTGTTGCCGAGGTGGCTTCCATTTTTAATGAATTGGTTTTAATGGATTATCTCGTTAAAAATTCCAAAGATCCCGTTGAAAGAATTGATTTGCTGACTCAAGAAATTGATAATCTCAGCCGGAAGTTTTTCCGTGTCGCTTCGTTGGCGGAATTTGAGTACAAATCATATCAGCTTGTAGAAAACGATGAGCCTGTTGATATAGAAACGCTCGCCAATTTGTTTGACGATATTGAAAAGAAATATTACGGCGACATAATCATCCGGGAAGAAGGTGAAAAATACGGTTGGTCGCGCACACTTCACTTTTTCATAAAATATTATTACCTGTTCCAGTATGCAACAAGTTATTCGGCAGCGTTAAGTATTTTCAAAGAAATATCCGGTGAATCGAATCCGCTGTTAAAAGAAAATTTGCAAAATAAATATTTCGATTTATTAAAAGCAGGCGGTAAGGATTATCCTATCGAGTTATTAAAACAAGCCGGCGTTGACTTAACAAACAAGAAACCTTTTTATGACGTGATAGAATATATGAAAGGACTCGTTGATAAACTTGAGGTGGAATTAAAAGCTGTCGGGAAAATATAACTCAATGAATCCGTTCAATAAAAATCTTATAGGATTCTGAATAATTATGAAAAAATACTTTAATTCCGTTCAGAGCAAAAGCAATGCAATTGAACATAAATTTTTGTGCTCACAAAGACATCAATTAGAAAAAGAGTAAAACGTTTATTATAAAAATTGTCAGTGG
>JAZDFQ010000104.1:0-43730 GCA_043807765.1 Ignavibacteriota bacterium | reverse complement strand
CCACCATCATTCGAGACATATAACCCAGCGGTAGTACATACATAAATCTTTGTCCCAACAAATTGAATGGAATAGGTAGTCCGCCCATAAATTCCGTTGAGGTTATTCCAGGTTACACCTCCATCAGTTGATTTCGAAAAGGTTCCACCATCATATGCTACTATTATTGTTGAACCATTAACTCCTATAGCATCCGGATTACCCTGAAATGCCGATGTAACAGTGGTCCATGTATCTCCATTATTGGTTGACTTAAAAAGACCCGGCCAGCAGCCAGCCCATAATTCACTGCTGCCGCTAGCTAAACAACGTACATAATTATTTGGTAAGCCTGTATTAACTTGAGTCCAGGTTAGACCATTATCTAAGGATCTATACACTCCGTTACTATGAGAGCTGACGAAAAGCTTGGAACTGATTGATGTAATTCCGGTTTTATTTTCTACCGGAAGACCTGTGCTTAGCGAATTCCAATTTGTTCCATTATTTGTGGAACCAAATACACCATTTCTAGATGCAGTATAGATATCAGTCCCCTTTACTAAGAATTTGAGTGCAGACATTGAAACATCAAATCCATTATTAACTGCTGACCATGACGAACCATTATTAGTACTTAAATAGACTCCATGCTGTTGTGTAGCTAGGAAAATATTAGAGCCAACGACTGCCAGGTCTTTAAAGTAAACCGTCTGTGGCAAATTATTTGTGACGTCATTCCAATTTGCACCATTGTCATTCGATAAAAAAACGTTTGAAGGTGTAGCTAAAAACATATTGTTGCCATTCATAACCATTTCTTGAACAGAACCTCCTGTAGGTCCGCCAGCCTTCACCCATTGTGCGTGAACACTTGTGAATAAAAAAACTAATACAAGTATAGATGTAACCTTTTTCATGATACCCTCACCTAGTTTTGATTTTATATTTAGATAGAAAACTCTCAATATATTTTGGTAGTCCAAATAAATTTTCTTTATTTATAAATTCTATTGCACCGGCGTCTATTGCTTCTTGCCTGTACTCGTCTTCAGGAAGCTGAGAAACAATAATAATTTTTGCAGTTTTATCTGCAGAAATAATTTTACGAGTGGCTTCTATACCGTCCAGACGGTTCATTACAATATCCATCAGCACCAAATCCGGCTTTTCTTTTAGATAAAACTCTATAGTTTCTTCTCCGCTTGTTGATTCAAAAAACTGAATCCCGCGAATAGATGAAAGCAGTTTTTTCAGCAGTTCTCTAACTCTCTTGTTATCATCTGCAATTAATACTTTCAATTAGCATTTCCTAAAGTGGATAGATGTAACTTATTAGATCAGCCGAAATAGATAAATAGAGGATTGTACTCTATTTTTTTGAGTAGATGTACTTAGTGGTTAAATAGAAGATTAGGTGTAAGATTATTTGCAAGAACAAGACAACAGTAGAATTATCAGACCATACTAAAGCAGAGCTTTATGTTCTATCGCAAACAATAAAAGTTTGTTATGACCATATAACTCAATTTTATGGCAGATATTCATTCTGTGGTTTTGAACAGTTCGATGACTAATGAATAATGCATCAGCTATTTGTGTGCTTGTTTTGTTCTCAGCTAGTAGTTTTAATATCATTCTTTCAGTATGTGTAAGCTTATTAAGTTTTTCAAGAACTTCGTTCTTGTTGGATTTATTTTTTTTACTGTTTATAAGATAACTTGTTAGTTCGTTGCTTATATAGAAGCCCCCTTGAAGTACAATTTTAATGCAGTCAATAATTTCCGTTGTTGTAGATTCTTTAAGAAGATAACCTTTGACTTCATTTTCCAGTGCTTCTTCTAGATATTCTTCGTCACTATACATAGTTAGAATTATTGGAATAGTACTCAGCTTTTCTCTAAGAATTATCTTGATTATTTCAATACCGGAAAGTCCGGGCATAGAGATATCAAGAACTGCAACTTGTGGTGCTTTGGTACGAATGATTTGGAGAGCATCATTTCCATTTCCTGCTAGGTATGCAATTTGGTAATTTTTTTCAGTCTGGATTATTTTACTTAAGCCCTCTCTAAAAATCGGGTGATCATCGGCCAGCAGTATTGTAACTGTTTCTTTCATCTACTTAACTTTTATTGTTATTAGTATTTTAGTTCCGGTATTAGGATTAGAACCAACCAGAATTTCACCGTTAAGCATACGGACTCTTTGGCGAATACTTTTTAATCCCAAACCTTCAGCGAAGTTATTTTCTTTTTCCAAATCATTCATATCGAATCCAATTCCATTGTCTTCAACATTCAAAACTATAATACCATTTTCGTGCGATAGAAGTATTCTCGCATTAGTTGCTTGAGAATGTTTAAGTATGTTATTCAATGATTCCTGAATTATGCGATATATATTTATTTCGGCTTCCTTTGGGATAGCTCCGCTTACATCAGAAAGTTCAGTTGTGATTTCTATACTGCTAACGTTCTTAATTTTATTCACCATCGCATTAATTGCTTTTAATAAGCCTAATCTCTCTAACTGGTGCGGATGCAAATCAGAAGAAATTGATTTTACTTCAGAAATTGATTCCTTAATGAGTAAAGAAATCTCATCAAGCTCATTTTGGTCTTTAACCGTAGCTGATCTGTACATATCGATTTGGTTTTTTATCACTAGAAGGTTTTGTCCTAAACTATCATGCAATTCTTGCGAAAGTCTTTTTCGTTCATCTTCTTGAGATTCAATTAATAGTTTAGAAAATTGATTTTGTTTTCTCCTCTCCTCTTTTAATCTTTTAATTTTTGTTGAAACAAGCTTATAAACAGCAAAAGCTAATAGTAAACCAAAAACTAATCTGAAGTTATTGTTCTTCCAGAGCGGTGGACTCACACTAATATTCAAAACCGCTGCATTGTAGTTCCAGATTCCATCATTGTTTGCAGCTATAATCTTCAGTTTATAGTTGCCTGCCGGTAAATTAGCAAAGGTAATTTCATTTTTATTTCCTAACGTTACCCACCTACTATCTAAACCTTCAAGAATGTACTTGTACTCATTTTTATCCGAATGCAAATAATTTAGTGCGGCAAATCTAACATTGATGTTTCTCTGGCTATAATCCAAGGATAATTCTTTTATGTAACTTACATCGGTTTGTGGTTGTAAATCTTCACCGGCTATTTGAATTGAAGTAAAAAAGATTGGCGGCGTAAGATTATTGCTATACAAATTTTCCGGATGAAAAGTTAAATAGCCGGAATTTCCGCCAAAATAAATATTTCCGACCTTGTCGGTAGTAGCTTCACCAAAGTAAAAATCAAAACCATCAACTTCTTCAGTCATCGAAAATAATTTGGTTTGATTAGTCTTAGGGTTATGTGAGCCAATAGAAGATTTATGTGTAGAAAACCAAAGTTTACCATTGTTATCAATTGTCATTGTAAACGATCCGTACTTACGTTCGTTAAGCTTCACTTCACTAATGTAATTCCCTTTATTATCAGTGCTCACTTTAGTGACACCGGAAAAGTGACTAAACCAAATATTATTCTGCTTGTCAATAACTATACTTGTTGGGATATTAGTCAAACTTGATGGATTCAGTTTATCTGAATAAATCTTCTTATAGTTATTGTTTTTATAATCAAAACACTGTAAACCGTTTGATGTCCCTAACCAAACTGATCCGCTGGTATCACAAGCTAATTGATCAATAAAATCACTAGCCAAGCCTTTGCCCCTATCTTTTGAAGCAAAGAAACGAATAAAGCTAATTCGTTCCTTCATTTTTTCTGAAGATCGAATTAGATTTAATCCTCCGTTCCAAGTAGATATCCAAATATTGCCATCCTTATCAGAAACAAAATCGCGTATGAAATTACTGCTTATACTATTGTCGTCATTTTCATCGTTATAGAAATTAGTAAAGTGTAATTTATCTCCCGGCTTAAAGTCTTTTGGCATTACGAATCTGCTAATTCCACCACCCCAAGTACCAATCCACCAGGCATCACCATCAGAAAATATTTTAATTACTTCCTCATTCTTATGATGAACAAATGACTTTGGCAAATTATAATGATAGAACCGGTTTTCGCCATTCCTTTTTACGTTGATTCCTTTAGAAGATGAGATCCAGAGGTTACCTTTCTTATCTGGAAAACACTGGCTTATGCGATTGCTGGAAATTGTATTCGGTAGCGATATGTCTTGTGAAACTTTATGGAAGCGCTCCATATTTGTATTTAATTTACAAACTCCTCCGGCAGTTCCAACCCATAAAATATTTTGATTATCGAGAAGAATATCATATATCGAATTATTTGAGAGTGAATATTGGTCCCTAGGGTTATTGCTAAACCGTTCGCTCTTGTTTTTCTTTACATTTAGTTTTACAAGTCCATCCAATGTACCAACCCATAAAATTGAATCACCTTGCGGAAACAATGCAGTAACACGATCACTTGGCAAGGAATTATTATTACCTTCTTCATTCTGCCACTTGCGGTACGAATAGTTCCTTGTATTAATTCTTAATAATCCTTCTCCCCCGGTAGCAACATAAATATCGTCGGTATTTGGATATGAATAGAAGGCGTTAATCTGCTGATACTTTGGAATAATGCGGTTCAAATTATTTTGTAAATATTTTTTACTTTCCGTATCAAAACGGTAAACACCTCTGCTTAGCATTCCCAACCAGAGGACGCCATTCTTATCCAAATAAATTGTACTTACTCTATTAGAAACTGTTTGATTTTTATCTTGATCCGGGATTTGATATTGACCAATCAATTCCAATTTCCCGTTTGTGTTCAGAATCCCAGTATCAGTTGAGAACCAATAGGTATTATCAATACTGCTTTTTATAATACTTGTTATTCCTACACCACTTAGAGCTGAATTGTTTTTACTTAGGTTAGTAAACCTACCTTTATCATAATTATAGCAATATAATTGTCCGCTAAAACTTATAAAGAATAACTTGTCATTTGAATGTTGGTATATCTGGTAGAATATGTTCTCCTCTAAACCATATATATTTTTATTCTCATCATTGAATATTGAAAATCTCGATCCATCATATCTGCAAATGCCGTCATCGGTGGTAAACCAGAGAAAACCGTGTTTGTCCTTAAGTGAATAATGAATACCGTTGGTAGGCAATCCGTTTCGGACAGTTAGATTATAAAATTTACTTTGTGAATAAGTTGTCTCTTCGAACAAAAATAGAAGAGAAATAACCAGTAGCAAACTCTTATAATGCTCTCTATGCGAGTAAATTAAATTAATAGAGTACCCATCAAATATTTATCGTTAATAAATCATTAAAGGCGGATATCCCCGCCTTATTATTTTTTATACTATTTCATTAACAGCATTTTTTTCGTATCCGAGTAGGCTCCGGCTTTAATCTGATAGAAATATATTCCACTTCCCAACTGGAAAAGATGGGTGTTCATGACGACAGAATACATACCGGGATTTTGATACTCACTAACCATTGTTGCAACTTCTCTTCCAAGCATATCATAAACTTTTAGTGATACGAAACTTGAAGTTGGCACATGATAATTAATAGTTGTACTTGGATTAAAAGGATTCGGGTAGTTCTGGTACAGTGCAAATTCAGTGGGCAGAAATCCCAGTTTTTCGGCATCCGTTGGCTGTAATTTAATTTCCAAGATATTGCTTTCATCAGAAGCTGTATTACTGTTATAGGCTTTTAATCTGAAGCGATAATTTCTATTGTAAATAAAGTTGTAGACATTAAACAAAGTCAGATTCTTATTCAGCTTAATTACTTCCTTAAATACAGAACTTGTATCATGCTTAGCTTCCAGTACAAATCCTTCCTCAACCTCAGAATTATCTTCCCAGTTTAGTTGAATTGTATTATATGCAATCAGTTTGTAAGCTAGATTTGTTGGCGGCTTAATAACACTATTTACCACTACTGGTGGTTGTGCAGAAAGATCAGATAATCCGGATTCATTGTAAGATGCAATGTGGTAAGAATAAGTGAAGCCTTCGGCGGTTGTTTTATCAACGAATTCAAGTTGTTCTGCCGGAACGATTCCAATGATATCTTCATCAAGAAGAGTGTATGCAACGGAAACTTTTCCTACTTTAGTTATGGTCCGGTAAATAATAAATCCTTTTACATTTCCCGATCTATCCACCCAAGAAACTTTTATGTTGCCACCGGTTATATGTTCAATCTTAACTGCTTCCGGAGGCTTTAGATTCGTAGCTACTAAAACTGGTGCTTTTACCGTAACACTTTTCGTTAATATATTACTACCAGCCTGGTAGTCATCGAAATATTGCAGTTCTAGATTTTTAGTTTTATTAAGTGATTTACTTCCATTTTCAACTAAATAGTAAAGACCATTTTTTGCAGCTTTTTGAATTTCCATTGGAGCGGAATAATTTGCAGTCATTTTATATTTAGCTTGATCTACTAAAAATGTAGTCGTTATAGCTGTAGAAGCAACTGAGCCAATTAAATCTTCACCACTAACAAAATTATCTTTAACAACAACTTCTAATGTTCCTTTGCCGCGTAAATTTACATCATCTGAAATACTTAGGCCGCTGGCAATTTTTATTGGAGAAGTTCCAATTGTATAATCAAGTTGATTTCCAGTGTTATCGCTAATAACCGGTGAAGAATTGACCGATGTGAAGGTTATTGGACGAGTAAGAACATTACTGGAATCATCGTCAACAACAACCAAAGACATAATGCAAGCAACATCGCCATTTAATTTGTGAGGTTCCCCAATGTATTGAAACTTGACACTGCTTGCATAGGATTCTGCGTTAGAAGGTGAAGTTCCATCAGGAATGGCAAATCTCATTTGCAATCCCCCATTTTCTATGCTACCCGAAGACCAACTGGATGTTAACTTATATCTTTGCTTTATAGAATCGGCATCATTATCCGCATGAATTCGGACAATCAGCTCACGAATAGCCGGATCATTATATCTCCTCCTAAAACTGATAGAAAGATTTGAAAAAACTAGTACTGGTTCAGCCCCTTCCGTAAAGTTTAATGGAGTATTCCAATCTGAAGAAGAAATTATCCGTTTTGGAATAGGTTCAATAGTTACTTCAATTTGATCTTGTACAACTACAATATTCGATTTGCTAAATTTTACTCTAATTAAACACTTTTTTTCTTTTGTTGTAATTGATGGAACAACCCAATTCATATAGTTAAAATAGTAACCAGAGTATCCAAAAATATTACTTCCAATGGGCATCCAATTATTTCCACCATCAATTGAGTATTCTGCGTCAAATCTTGTTCCTTCAGCTAGTTTTAGGTATGCTACATTCCAATCAATCAGAACAGATTGTTCTGAAGTTAATCGAGTTCCCGCCGCCGGAGATATTAATTGTAAAACCGGATACATAATTGCTAAGTTAAATTCTGTTTGGGTTCCAATGCTAGGGTTATTAGCATCCTCTATTCTGACGCCCACATTGTTTGCCGGTGTGTTTGGTATTATCCAATTACAATATCCGGAATCATTGTATTGATTTGTTACTGTTGCAATTGTTATCCAGCTTACACCTTGGTTTAGTGAGTATTTAACTCGCACATTTTGAACATTATCACTATCCCACGAAATTGAAACGGTGTCATTCATTGTAAACTTATTTTCATTTAATCGGAGAGATAGGGAGTAATTTTTAATTGAAAAAGAAGCTCGATCTGAAGTAGAGGGATTATCAAGATCGGTTATTCGAATACTGCAAACGTTACTACTTTTAACATTTGGTACAGTCCAATCAATACTTCCAACGAAACTCGGGAATGTAGCAGAATTTATTTGAGCTATTTCATGCCAGTTTAGATCAGCAGCTTGTGTAGTATTATACTCAATTTTTACTTTTGCAACATTTAAGCTTGACCATTTAATCTGGTGGGTTGTTCCAGTTTGCCAAGCTTCTAGTACACCAGATGGTTCTTCAATAACAATTTTTCTTCCAAAATTAATAGCTATCTCAAACTGCCGAGTAAAATAAGTAGGCATATCTGCGTCTGTAATTTTTAATACAGCATTAGTCAAGCCAATAAATGATTTTGGAACTTGCCATGTGAATTTTCCCGTTGATGCGGGATGGTTATCAACAATTAAATAAATTTCTTGCCCATACAATAATTCGATTTTCACTTTACTAACATTTGGATCAATCAAATTCCATTTTATATCATATGGTTCCTCTGCTGTAATACTTTCTTTTAATTTCGGAAAAGTTATTTCGAACGGATTTGGTTTAATATTTACACTCAACCGATCACTTTCTCTAACACCCAGAGAGTTATCGTGCCAGATATCAACCGTCATAGTTCCTTGGAGGCAATAAGGGATTGGGACATCTAATTCAACTTCACCTTGAGCATTTACTCGTTCAGTTACAATTCCAGAAACTGCATCGCATGAGTAAGGATTAAAATCAAAATGATTAACAAACTGGAATGGACCGGTTATTTTAGCTTTTATTTTGACATAGTTTGGTTCACTAACAAAACCACCAAATGACATGTATCCCTGACCTGAAGAGTATATTTCATTTCCTGTTGGATAAATAATATCAATAGTTCTTTTTTCAATTGAAAATGGATTATCACTCATGTCACTATTCTGAGTATTGGAAACATCAACAATGCGCAGTAAAAAGTTTGTTGAGTATATTCTTGGTGCGTTCCACACATATCCATTAAAACCCGCAAATGATCCTAACGAGGCTACATCACAATTTGAAATAATTTCGTTCCAGCTAGATCCATTATTTGTTGTGTACTCGAGATTAACGTGTGTAATTGTTTTATCGACATAAAAAATGATATTTATCTTATCTTTAGCCTGAAATAATTCTCCGCCATTTGGTTGAGACAAAGCAATAGCCTTCGAGAAAACCTCGAAAATTCCATCGCTTTCGTCTATCATATTTGGTAGATACCTATCTCTAATCTTAACTTTATATTGAGTTGAGGCATTTCCAGTTGGAGTCCAAGCAATAGATCCTTCGCTCAGTTCTGGTGATAAATAGTCCCTATCTTGTGTAGCTCCAACAACTTCCCAAGTTTCCCCATTATCATAGGAAACCGATATTTCCTTCCCCGATACATTTCTGGCACTATCGTACCACTTAATTTTTGTTTGTACTCCCCACACCAATCGTTCACCGCCATTTGGCGATACAATTTTCAGCGAAGCTATCCTGAAGTTAGAATTATTCTCTTCGTAATTCGAAGGGTCATTTGTATCGGAAACTTTTATTTTATTAATGCTTGATACACCTGGTGTTAGCCAACTATAAGTCCCTAAAGCGGCATCAACATTATTTGCAATTTCACTCCATGTACTACCATTCCAAAGTTCGATTTTGACTTTTGAGACTCCCTCGGATTGCCAAGTTATATTATAGTTCTTTTCAGCCTGTAGAACCTCTCCACCATTAGGGCTAAGTAATTTTAATGTCGCTTTTGAAATAGTGAAAATGTTACTGCTTCCAGTAACATTCGCATCTTCAATCGAAGTAATCTTGATAAGTGCTAAAGTTGAGGCATCGTTGGGAATTGTCCAAACAAAATTTGAAGGATAAGTTGGAGTGTAAACATTTTCAGCAATAATTTTCCAAGTAGAACCATTGTTAACAGAGTATTCAATCTTCACGTTTGAAACATTCTTACCTATCCATGTAATTGTATTGGTTGAACCGACTTTCCAATCTTCACCACCGATTGGATAACGCACTGTTATTGATGGTTTTATAATATTGAATTTTGCGTTACTAATATCACTGACATTGAAATCATTGCTGACTGATACTCTAACTAATGCTTCAGCAGTTTCTTCATCGGGGATAATCCAAGAATAACTGGCAATATTGGCATTCACATTAGTAGCAATTGGTTTCCAAATATTCCCATTGTCGGTAGAGTATTCAATATTAACGGCTTCAACATTAGCGCTATTCCAAATAATATTTTGTGAGTTTCCAACTTTCCAGCTTTCACCACCGTTTGGAGAGATTAGGCTCAAGCTCGGTTGATATATAGAAAATACTGCGTTGCTTATATCTGTTACATTAAGATTTGATTCGTCTGAAATTCTGACCATGGCTTGAGAAGTAACTTCATTAGGAACAATCCATGCAAAACTTGACGGACTTGCCGGAATATTTCCAGCAATAAGATTCCATGTATTGCCATTATTAATCGAGTATTCAAGTTTAATACTAGTAACGTTTGAACTTGTCCAAGTAATATTTTGCAAACTGCCTACTTTCCAGTTTTCTCCGCCGTTTGGAGATACCAAAGTAAGAGAAGGAATAATAATACTAAATGGAGAATCACTCCGATCAATCAGTGTCGGAAAATCCATGTCTTGAATAATTATTTTACAATTAGTAGAACTTAAATTTGGGACATTCCATTCGTATGCACCAAGCGAAGCATCAATGTTAGAAGCAATTGTTTGTGCACTAATTCCATCCGTTGTATAAGAAATATCAATTTTCCCTAAATTAGTACTTGTCCATGTAATATTGTATTTACTTCCTACTTTAATTTGTTCTCCTCCATTCGGGGTAAGTACTTGCAAGGAAGATTGAAATAAAGTAAAACTAGCATTACTTACAGAGTAATTGGATGCATCCTTAAGATCAGCAACTCTAATCAAACAAGCAGTTGAGCTCAGATTAGGAGTACCCCAATTTAGATTATATTTTGCATCATCTGGAGTTTCGATTGCCGAGACTAACTGCGTCCATGTAGCACCACCATCACTGCTAAAATTAATTTCGACTTTCTCAACATCAGTAGTTTCCCATTCAATTAAATAATTCGAAATTGCACGGACATTTTCGCCGCCAATAGGTGTAAGTAGGTTTATTTGCGGCTTTAATATTCTCAAAACTGCGTCACTTCTATCTGTTACTAAATCATCTTCAGTATCGCTAACTCTAATTGCAACTTTACTCGATCTAAAATCCGGAACTACCCAATTAAAAGTACCGGTTGAGGCTTCTGTGTTTGAAGTGATTATAGTCCAACTTTCACCATCATCAATAGTATATTCAATTTTTACATTTAATATATTTTCACTTAGCCATGTTATATTTTGCGATGAGCCAGCTTTCCAATTTTCTCCTCCGTTAGGATGTGTTAGAGTTAAAGATGGAACGCAAACCGTAAACTGCGAATTACTAATATCAAATAACGATGGTTCACCTACTTCGGTTATTCTAACTTTACAATTAGTGGAAGCAGTGTTAGGAACTGTCCACGCAAAATAATTTACCGTCCCGTTTATATTCGCCGTAGTATTTGCAATAATCTGAGTCCAATTAGCGCCACTATCTGTTGAATACTCAATACTTACATTCGTAACATTCGTACTTATCCAACTTATATTCTGATTAGAACCAATTTTCCAATTTTCTCCACCATTAGGAGTTAAAACGCTGATCGACTTATTAAAAATCCTAAACACAGAATTACTTTGATCATTTATGGAATTATCTAAAACGTCTGTTACTTTAATTAATGCTTGAGATGTAATAGAGTTTGGGACAACCCAACTGTAACTACCAAGATTAGCCGGAAAAGTATTAATTATTTCAATCCAGTTTATTCCATTATCTATTGAATAATCTAATCTAACATTAGCAACATCGTGACTTAACCAGCTAATATTTTGCGACGATCCAACTTTCCAACTTTCACCCCCGTTTGGCGAGTTGAGTATTATTGATGGAAGGAATATTGAAAATGTAGCATCACTCTGATCAACAACCATGTTATCAGAGATATCTGAAATTCTTACTAATCCTTGATTGGTATTGATAGTAGGAACTGTTCCGTTGTAAGTTCCCGAAACTGCCGGAGTATTTGCGATTATTTCCGACCAAGTTGCTCCATTATCAGCTGAGAATTCAATTTTAACATCATTAACGTTGTTGCTCGTCCATGTGATGTTTTGGTTTGAACCACCCCTCCACATTTCTCCACCATTTGGAGATGTTACTGTTATTAAAGGTTTGAAAATTGAAAAAACTGCATCACTTTGATCTGCAAGTTTGTCATCATCAAAATCTACAACCTTAACTAAGACTTGATTTGATTCTATATCTGGAACCGTCCAACTATAGTTCCCGGGCGTAGCTGTTATATTATTAGCTATTCCATTCCAAGTAGTACCGTTATCAATTGAGTAGTACAAAGAAACATTGGCAATAATTGTACTAGCCCAATTTATATTTTGTATGGACCCTGACTTCCAATTTTCACCACCATTTGGGGATGTTAAATGAAGCGTTGGCTTCTCTATATGGAATGGTGCATTACTATCGTCTCTAATAAAATTATCAACTACATCACTTATTTTCACTACTGCTTGCAATGTTGGTTCGTCTGGAATTACCCACGGATATGAACCCGGCGCAGCAGGAGTTGAAGCAATAAGTGTTTTCCAAGTTGCTCTGTCATCTATTGAATATTCAATTTTAACATTTGCAATATCATTACTAATCCACGTTATATTTTGTGTTGTACCAACTCGCCATCTTTCCCCACCATTTGGTGAGCTAACAGAAATTGAAGGATTCACAATAATAAATGTGGCGTTGCTCTGGTCATTAAGAGCCGAATTAGATGCATCTGAAATTCTCAATAATGCTTGAGTAGACGAAATTGCAGATGGCACTGCCCATGTAAAGTGCCCCGTAGCCGCTGGTGTTGATGCCACCGCTGTATTCCAGTTAGCACCGTTATCCAAAGAATATTCGATCTTTAAATTTACTATCCCGGAACTAGACCAAGTTATATTTTGGTTCGAGCCGGCTTTCCAAGTTTCTCCACCATTAGGTGTTAGCAGGCTTAGAGAAGAATTCGTGTATTTTAAAATAGTTCCGCCATCACCAACAGCCCAGCCAGTATTTGTGTCAACAAAATAGAAAGACCTTATCGCGCTTGTTACTCCGGTAGGTTGAGTAATCCAGCTAGTTCCCCCATCTTTTGTGTTTTTTATTAAGCCACTCGAGCCTCCAACCCAAACGTTATTAAAATCAGCAGCGTAACAACCATAAAACCATTCTAACATTTCACCACTCGGTTGCTTTATCCAGGTTGCGCCGCCATCTGCTGTACCAAGGATTGTTCCATTTGGTGCTGCAGTCCAACCCTGTTGCGAATTACCAAAACTTACTGAATAGGACCAATCGGTGGTAGGACTAGTTTGTGAAGCCCAGCTTTCTCCGGCATCAGTTGTTTTTAGAATGATAGATTTACTAGCAGCGAAATTTCCACCTACGGCCCAGCCAGTGTTTGAATCTGTAAACCATACGCTCCAAAAAACATCTGCAGCTGCTGCTCCGTTTGGTTTTGAAACCCAAGTTAAACCACCGTCTGTACTCTTTAAGATTTTTCCAGCGTCTCCCACAATATACGCTGTCATCATATCGGTATAAAAAATATCTCTGAAATCTGAAGTGTAACCGGTTATTTGTTGGAACCATGTGTTGCCCCCATCGAACGTAACCGAAACAAAACCGCCGCTTCCAACAACAGCACCGTTTGTAGAGCTTGTAAAGAAAACGGAATTAATTTGATTTGCACTACCGCTTGTCAACGCAGACCAGCTACTCCCGCCATTTATAGTTTTAACAATTGTTCCACCGGCTCCTACAGCCCAACCGGTATTTGAATCTTCGAAGTGAACATCGGTAAATCCGTTTGTTACTCCACTAACTTGCGAGTTCCATTGCCCGTAAGTCGATGTTACAAGACAAAGTAGCAGTGTAATGAGATATGTTCTCATGTTTGAACCTCTATTAATTCTTTACTAAGCTCCTTTCATTGAAAAGATTTTATTTACTTACAGCAGATATTTTTGATCTTTAATAGTAAAAATAATCTTGACTATACTACTTTTTTAAACTACGCTTCTTCAAGTATCAATATGCCTTTTTTAGTGTAAATTAACAACTGTCTCTTTGACCAATGCCTTTATTGTTGAGTGTAGAGATGCAAAAAGTTCAGTTCTACTTTATCGCAAAAGAATATTAATCATTAAAAGTAATTTCAGACATGATTAAGATCAACGAATCGTTACTATAAATCTTTAGATGTAGAATCTTGCATGATGAGTTTGGAACCAACTCGAGTGGAAGATATATAAATTGCACTACAAGAAGATGCAGAAATCAGGTGGGAGGTATCTTAGGATAGAAAATTTTCTAAGCAATTAAGCAATCTTTGTTCTGAATTTTAGTTTGCGAAAGTTAGGCAACTCTAAATGCGTTTCTCAAACTTTGCAGACACAAAATAATCTTCAGCTTCATCCATGGAAGATAATATTTTTCTTTTTTCGGAATACTTAACACCCAAAAAATATCTCTTCGTGGTTAAAACAAATCTGCCATCAGACAATTTGTGAATCTTTACTGATCCGTTTGCTACTCTAATTCCTTTAATAAACTCTGCATTTAATACTTTTTTCATTAAGCACCTAGAACATCGAGTCTTCTATTTTTTAGAGTGAAAAAATTATTACACTGGTTTGTTTTAGGTGTAATGGATGAATAAAAACAACCCGCCCTCAACTCTGGATGCAAACGTAATTATTTCCGAATTACTTTTCAATTGAATTTGTTTATTATGCAAGAGTGTGAAGATAAAAAGTCTCATTTATTAGTTTGCAAGTAATTAGCTAGTTAGTAGCCACTTTCAATCTAATGGATCAGCTAACAAATTCAATATTTTCTCTTTTCCTTTCTAAGCAAACTGAGTCATTAACCCGTTGTGTGAATTAGATTCGGAAAATTGGTGAAGGGAAGTTAAAAGCAATTATTCAAAAATCTATCCGTTCAAATCATGATAAATCCGTTCAATCCGCGTTCCATTATTTGATTAAATAATTGCTTTTGACTTCATAAAGCTTAATTCACACAACTGGTTCATTAATATTTTATAATTAGAAATACACTAATAAAACATCGCGAATAGTATATTTCAGATGTTAAAAAGCTGGCACAATGCAAAAAATAGAAGCCATACTTGAAGGATTTTTATATAAAAATGAAGTGACCGGCTACTGCATCGCTTCATTTTCTAGTGGCTTAAAAGCTGTAGGAATTCTTCCAAATGTTAAAGTTGGTGAAAAACTCAATCTTGAAGGAGAATTCGTAATCCATCCAAAATATGGAGAGCAGTTTAGAATTGATTCCTTCACAATTGTTTATCCATCAACAACAGGTGGAATCACCAAATATCTTAGCTCAGGATTGATAAAAGGTGTTGGACCCGCTACTGCCGAGAAAATTGTAGATCTATTCCAAGAAGAAACGTTAGATATTCTGGATAATGATATTACCCGCCTTCTTGAAGTCGAAGGCATCGGCTCGAAAAAGCTGGAGCTGATAAAGAAAAGCTGGGATGAGCAAAAGGCAATAAAAGAAATTATGCTCTTTCTTCAGTCATTCGATATATCACCAGCTTATGCTTTAAAAATCTATCGAACTTACGGAGCTGGTTCCGTAAAGATTGTTCAAGATAATCCTTATCAGCTTACCTATGACGTTATTGGAATCGGTTTTAAGATTGCTGATAAAATTGGCAAGAGCGTTGGATTTACTGAAGATCATCCCAAAAGAATTAAATCCGGAATACTTTATGTGCTGAATGATGCTTCGGGTGACGGACATGTTTTTCTACCGATGAATGAGCTCTTAAAAAAGTGTTATGAGATTCTGAATGTGGATTTAACCGACTCACTTCTCCTCTTCCGGGAAATGGAAGATCAGCATTTATTAAATATTGTAGATGATAATGTTTATCTACACTTCTTATTTGAAGCAGAACGGACAATTGAAGGTAAATTGAAAACACTCTGCTCTATTCCAAACAAGTTTGATGAACAACAGTTAAAAACAATCAGATTAAATCCGGGCTATTCCGAAGAACAACTTGAAGCAATTCGTAACTCAATTAAAAATAAAGTTTTGATTTTAACCGGCGGTCCCGGAACCGGCAAAACAACTGCACTCAAAGGAATAATTGATTCTTATAAACAGCTCGAAAAGAAAATAATGCTTGCTGCCCCAACCGGCAGAGCCGCCAAAAGGATGAGCGAAGTTATCGGGATGGAAGCAAAGACAATTCATCGTCTGCTTGAGTATAATCCGCAAGATCATATGTTCTTGTTCGATGAAGACAATCCACTTGAAACAGATTTACTTGTTGTCGATGAAGTTTCAATGATTGATACAGTCCTTATGTTTAATCTTATAAACGCTATAAGCCTACATACTACTTTAGTATTGGTAGGAGATGTCGATCAGCTTCCATCGGTAGGTTGCGGAAATATTCTTCATGATTTGATTCAATCGGGAATAATTCCGACTGCTATGCTTACTAAGATTTTTCGGCAAGCCGAGGAAAGCCAAATAGTTGTGAATGCGCACAAAATCAACAAAGGTGAATTCCCTACTCTTCTAAATACTGATTCTTCCGACTTCTTCTTCATTCAAGAATCTACTGATTCAAGTATAGCAAATTTGATAACTGAACTCTGCCAAACCAGACTCCCGCAAAAGTATGGCTTCGATCCGATGAAAGACATTCAAGTTTTAACACCAATGTACAAGGGAGATGCCGGTGCAGATAACTTAAACCGTACACTTCAAAGTGCGTTAAATAAAAATAGGTCGTTGTTGAATCGCGGAGAGAAGAGTTATAAGGTTGGCGATAAAGTGATGCAGCTTAAAAACAATTACGATAAAGATGTTTACAATGGCGATATTGGACAAATCCATAGCATAGAAATGGAAGATCAAAAGCTGGAAATATCATTTAACGGAAAAATTGTTCCTTACGAGTTTATTGAATTGGAAGATATAACGCTTGCCTATGCCACAACTGTACATAAGTCTCAAGGTTCCGAGTATCCGTGTGTTATTATGCCAATCACAACTGCACATTACATTATGCTTCAACGGAATCTTCTTTATACAGCCGTTACGCGCGCTTCTAAAATGATGATAATCGTTGGATCAAAACAAGCTTTAGGAATGGCAGTTGGTAACAAGAAAGCTAAAAAAAGGAACACATCACTATTCAAAACTTAGATAAATAAAAAAGTCCGGCACAAAGTACCGGACTTAACTCGGAATCTAACCAAAATTACTTTGAAGCGACTTGTAATGCCGATGATTTTAACTCGTTTGCCTTTTGAATTAAATAACCGTTGTAGAACTTTTCGCAAACTCTTCTTACACGAGCTGATTCTTGAAACTGAGCAGCGCGGCTAACTAGAAACACACCTTGAGGATCGCCGATTTTAATCAAAGATAAAGCGGCGATGATTTTCTCTTCTTCGGTTTTTCCATCCTTCAATAATTTCATAAGTGGAAGTACGGCTTTTTGAGATTTCATTTCGCCTAAATTAAATGCAGCACTTACCCGAAGTCCTTCATTATCCTCAGATAAACCGATTAGTCTGTTTAATTCAATTGTTTGGAAAGTATTTGTCTTGATGCTTGGAATAGTATTTGCATATGTTGATGCTGTTAACACAACTGTTAACATGAGGATTCCGGTTAAGAATAATCTTGCTTTCATTGTGTGCCTCGCTTTTTTATTGTTGGTTTCATTTACTTATTATTTATTTGCTTCACTACTTGAGACGGAACCATCAATACTTAGTTACGAAGATTTTGCAAAACCACATGTTCATGTAGCGGCAAGATTTTGGATACTGATTGCCGGACATCGCTATCCATTCTTTATCAACTAATATTCTTATAAACAGTTATCAAAGAAATGATGTGAAAGTTCATGTATCTGTTATTGAACTTTATTATCTCGGTGAAGATTATATATGTATGAATTATGATGGCGGTACATTATATGTATTCTAAAACACCGAACAGACTGATAAACGAAAAATCCCCCTACCTTCTTCAGCATGCTTACAATCCGGTGGATTGGTATACTTGGAGCGAAGAGGCTTTTTGCAAAGCCATTGATGAGAGTAAACCGGTTTTTCTTTCGATTGGATACTCTACTTGTCACTGGTGCCATGTAATGGAAAAGGAATCTTTTGAGAATGATGAAGTTGCTTCTATTCTAAATAAGCATTTTGTCGCTATCAAAGTTGACCGTGAAGAGCGTCCCGATTTAGATCATATTTATATGCTTACATGCCAAATTATTAATGGTAACGGAGGTTGGCCTTTATCACTTTTTTTGACTCCGGAAAAACAACCTTTTTATGCCGGCACTTATTTTCCAAGAACATCTAAGTATGGTAGAATCGGTTTTGTTGATTTGCTTACAAGTATATCCAACACATGGAATAGCAAAAAAGATCAGATCACAGCAAATGTGAATCAAATAATGGAATATTTGGAAAATGCAGTCCCCACTTCTCCACAAATAGTAAAATCGGAATCTCTGTTGCAAAAAACTTTCTCCCATTTTTCGTCCCGCTTCGATTCTGAATATGGCGGTTTCAGCGAAAGACCCAAATTTCCATCGCCTCATAATCTAATGTTTTTACTTCGATATTCGAAGGCAGCCTCAAATAATGAAGCATTGGAGATGGTTGTTAAAACTCTGCTGGCAATGAGAAAAGGTGGAATTTACGATCACATTGGATTTGGTTTTCACCGCTATTCAACCGATAGAGAATGGCTTGTTCCCCATTTTGAAAAGATGCTTTATGATCAGGCTATGATGATTCGCATTTATTCGGAGGCTTATCAGCTAACTAAAGAATCGTTATTTAAGCAAACAGCTGATGAAATAATTACATATGTATTACGAGACATGATAAGCGGCGAAGGTGCTTTTTATACAGCTGAAGATGCTGATAGCGAAGGGACCGAAGGTAAGTTCTATACTTGGGAATTTGAAGAACTTAAATCGCTACTTAGTAAAGAAGATTTGGAATTTACCTTGCGTTACTTTAACATCACTAAAGAAGGAAATTATCTCGATGAATCCAGTAGAGCGCTAAATGGAACTAATATTCCTCACCTAACAAATGACGGTATTCTTCATGGCGAAACGACGCAAAGAATAATCACGATAATGTATGAGCACCGTAAGACAAGAATTCATCCTCTTAAAGATCAAAAAATTCTAACAGACTTAAATGGGATGATGATTTCATCTTTAGCTTTTGCCGGAAGAGTTTTTAATAATGCATCCTACGTACAAGCTGTAGAAAAGGCCGCCGGTTTTATTAAAAATAATTTGTATGCCGGTAGAAATGATCTTCTTCATAGATATAAAGATGGCGAAGCTATTCAAATCGGATTTATTGATGACTACGCTTACATGATTTGGGGACTTCTCGAACTGTTCCAATTAACTATGAACAAAGAATACTTACATCGCTCTGTTAATCTAATGGACAGAGCCATAGAGAAATTTTGGGATAGTAACCAAGGTGGATTTTTCTTTGCTTCATCAGATAACGAACCTCTTCTTGTCCGTTCTAAAGAATATTACGATAGTGCAATTCCTTCCGGTAATTCCGTGATGGCTTATTCATTAAATAAACTTTCCTCATATACTTTTGATACAAAGTACGATGATTATTTTTTCAAGCTCATTTCCTCAAACGGAGAAATGTTAAATAAATCTCCCTTTGCTTCTAGCTTTTTAATATCTGGCTTAATTGAAAACGAAAACAGAATGGAGTTAATTGCTGTAGTTAATAAAGATCATAGAGTCGATGAAAATATTTCAAACGATATAAATGAAAATTACATACCAAATTTGGTGTTTCGATTATTAGATCAAAGCCATCCGATGCCGGATGGCTTTGAAGAGTACAAAATGCTAAACGGCAAACCGACATACTACTTATGCAAGAATCATGTATGTCAAGCACCAACAAATGATATAGAAGAAGTTCTCAACTCACTTTTGTAATTCGATTATTAGTGTTCAGTTACATTAACTATCGGATTATCAAAGTAGTTGGATTAACATTCTTCATGTATTTTCTGGCAACTGCTTTTACATCTTCCAGTTTAATTTTCTTTACGGCTTCTAAAAAATTGGCATCATAGTTAAAATCGCCAAAGAAGTATTCCGGGTTGCCAAGGTAGTACGCTTGATTAATGCTAGAGAGCCCTCTGAACATCATTTTACCGATATACATGTTGATTGATTTTTCAACTGATTTCTCATTTAGTGAATCAAGTATGCCCATATTAAAAAATCCCGGGTACAACGAACTAAGCTTTTCTACATTTTGTGGACGGGTTCCTTGGTTGATAAAAAAGAGAGCTCTGTTTTTTACAATGTCTATTCCGGCCGACATACCATAAGCCATTCCTAATTTTTCTCTAATTTCAAAAACGATCTTATCCGATAACAACAAAGAAAGCGCTTGAAGTGCCGGCGCATCCTTAATATCAATCTCACTTATAAATCCATAAAAAAGATAAGAACGCTCGCCCCCACCTTTTTTGTCGATAGTTTCAGATTTTGTCTTCGATTGATATGTTGGAGTGAATGCAACAGTTTCATCTTTCTTCTTTTCAAATTTTAGGGAGTCGAAAAGTTTGTTGATGGCTTCCGGTTCACCAGGAGAGACAACTGAAATAATCATGTTAGATGGTTGAAAATATTCTTTAGTAAATAGCAGTAAGTTATCGTAGGTTAGCTCCGGTTGATTTTGATAATCATTCTTCTCGTAAACTGCTGCTTTATATTCTGCATCAAAAACTTTCTTTACTTTATCCCCGCCCATCATCATGGCAGTCATGCCATTATTCTTTTCAACAGCCTTGTTAAATTCTTCTTTAGTAGGTACAAACTCATTAAAAATCCCATTCAAATAATTCACAGCACTGCGAACATCATCAGCAAGTCCTTCTACACGTATGTAGCCGAAATCCGGGTGAAGATAAATATCATCCATAGGTATCATAGGATTATCATTTACGGTAAAAGTAAATCCAAATTGGTTGTTCTTCTTTTGTTCAAAAGCATCTTCAAGCCTTTGGTCAATGCAGTCGTGAAGATATTTTGCCGCATCTTTACCATACATGGTTTCTAAAGCAGCTTTATGCTTAATTAAATAATGTATAGCCAATAAGTTGCTAACTTCATTTTGCACAACGATCAAATTCTTTCCGGTATTTGCATCCTTGAATTGCTTTTTACTATCTGAGCCAATAATTGTTTTTTCATTTTTCACTATTGGCGTTTGAGAAATTATTATAGGCTTAGAATTAATATTCAGTGTTTCGAGATTTTTTGCTGCATGATAAAACGCTTCTCCATTAAATGATGCAATCAGCGATTCAATTCCTTCAAAAACTATTGTGCTTGAATTGTAAATACCAAACATGTGCGGCTTTTCAATATTCTTTACGGATTCGGTTCTAGCCTTAGTTGCTTCATGCTTAACTGCTTCCAGTGGAAGAGAAAATTTCAGATTTGATAACTTTGATGAAACAGCCTTTGATAAAGAAGTTATATCACTTTGCTTGGACAGAATTATTACAGCTTCCAAATAATTCTTAAGCGGAGTGAGTCTGGTAGATAACTTAACCGACTTTATCGCTTGTGGAAACTCTGTTTTTAATGCAGACTGAATATTTTCTTTGTTTTTTCCGAGTAAGGTTTCAATTAATTGGAAATATTCACCGGATTCATTTAATGGCAATTGATAAAATAGTTGAACTACATTATCATCCCCATCATAAAAGCGGTAATAAATATCGCTAGCATCATTAATTTTTGGAGAAGTTTCAAATCTTGTAGCCCATTCTGGATTTGAATCATTTTTAACTAACCCCGGTTTGGCTTTACCATAAGTCTCTTTTACTAGTGAAAGCATTTCCTTTGTTTGGAAATTTCCTATTACGCTTAAAATCATATTGTTAGGTACATAATAATTTCTATAGAATGCGTTTACTGCGTCCCGGCTCATTGATTGTATTGTAGAATAAGTGCCAAGAGTTGAAAGCGATAAAGCATGCCCTTCGTAAAGTACCGATAGAGTATTTCGTTCTAGCTGTTCGGTAGGATTTATTAAACTTTTAGATATTTCTTCAAGTACAATTCCCTTTTCCTTTTCAAACTTTTCTTGGAGCAGAGTTGAATTGAAAAGCATATCGGCTTGTATTTCCATTCCTTAAAGAATATTTTCACTAGGAGTTACCAACATAAAATTTGTGTAGTATTCTGTTGTACTGGCATTATTGTAGCCGCCGATCATATCAACATCATCGTATAGCTGTTTTTGATTACGTTTAGTAGTTCCGTTAAAAAGTAAATGTTCCAGCATATGGCTCATCCCGCTTGTTGAAAATGTTTCATATGCCGAGCCAACCTTGATTATCATATTCGCACCAATCATTGGCAAAGCTGGGTTTTCAATCAGCAGAACTTTTATTCCATTATCGAGCTCGTGAATTGAAACTCCTTTAGGAACAGATGCAGAGTTAACTAAGCTTAGTTCTTTTGCAGAATTGTTCTGACCTGTAATTGATGATGCCACTAATATTAGTGCTGCAACCAGCGGCATAACTGAAATATATTTTTTATTAAACATTTGGAAAACTCCGAAGATTATTAATCTGTGCTTAGTATCTGAAATCCAATTTAATAGCTTTCAATGCTTTGACCAAAATAAAGCTCATATTTTTTGATAAAAAAGCAGATAATGAAGAATTAAAAACATGCTTTGAAAAAAATGATATTATTAACTTATGTTACGCTTGTTGTCATTCTGAATGGAACGCAGTGAAATGAAGAATCTCAATTTTGATTCAAAACACGATTTATGTTTCTTCTCGCGCCGTTGGCGGGTTCAGAAGGATAATTGTTAATACAAATACGTAGGGTGAATTATTGAGTAGTTTGGAAATTTCGGTTGATAAAAGATCAGCCTAGTCAATGTTTAGACTATTGACTAAGCTAAAAATTCTATCAATCATAGGAAACTTATATAAAGTTATCATCCTTCTGCTAGTACTATTATTTTGTCTTCCGGCTCAAAAACAATTTTATCCGACTTCTTGGGATTAATCTTTACTCCATATTTTTCTTCTACATCGAGTGATTGCTTAATTATTCGATAACCAATTGCAGTTTGTCCTTGCCTAGCAGCGCTTTCCATGACGGTGTAGAAATCTGTCTCAACACCAGTTTTAATATAAAAGGAAACATCTTTCAAATAAATTTCAGAACCCTCTGCTTCAAAAAGAATTTTGTATACCTTTTCGAGTTCTTTGTTTTCCGAAAGCTGAGTAAGCACTAAACTCAATAATTTATCACTTACAATAAAGTCATCAGCTTTAGTAACTTCTGCCAGCTCACGATTACGTATATCCAGCATTTCAGAAACTATCGAAAAATCTTTGCCTAATTTTTCCGATAAATCACGAAGATGCAGCAGACAAATAAGAGTTTTTGCGTCGGAATCCTGAACATCAATATTTCTGGAATAACTCAACAAAATAATGTGGTCAAAATTTTCAACACTAATGGATTCAAGTGTAGTCCTATCATTTATGTCACCTTTAATTAATTTTACCTTCATATTACTCAGCGGAATATGAAATTTGTTTAAATCTTCCTCAAGCTCATCATCATCGGCAAGTATGAGCACATCCGAACCGTTTAGTACATAGTTATCCATTTCTTCGATTATTCTGATACCTTTTTTATTCCAACCAAGAATAAGGGTTCTTTCAACACGTGCACTGCTGGCTGCACCTCTCTGAATAATTAACTCGTTAGGTGGAGCTAATGGTATACCCGATAATTTTATTGTATCATCGTCGTTAGAAATAGCAAGAATTTTGTCTCCACTAGACATTATATAATCCATATCCGGATTAACAAGAACTTCTCCACGAGCAGAATAAACACCAATTATACTAGAGTCATCATAGGCAAATAAACACTCCTTAAAAGACTTTCCTACTAAACCCTTTTCTTCATAAATATAAATTTCATCTCCTTCAAACTGAAGCAGTTCGGAATAAATGATACTTAAACCGGATTGTCTGCATGTCTGAGCTGTTAAACGTGAAATTAAGTCGGCAGTTAGTACATAAACAGCTTCATCACCGCCTACCAATTGTGCAGCTTCAAGATTTTTTTTCTCATTTATTTCTGCAACTATATGAAACTTTTCTTTTTTTCTATTTCTGCTGTTTGTAATTGCCAAGACTGATTTAATAACATTTGTATCTGGATTATCTTTCCCTTCCGGACTTAAAATAATTATTGATCTTGCTTCATTCGGATTTACAACATTGATATCTGTTGCTTCCAGCGGACTTCCGCTTCTTACTATTATCTTTGTGTTTTTCGTATCGGGTATTTTTGTTCTTAAATCATCTTCCATTTCTACTTTGTCCATATCTGCTAATATCACTACTCTCGGATTAATCTGATTTTCGTTTGCAATACAAAGCTCGGAAATAATAGAATAGATTTTGGAAGAGTATCCAAGTATAAGAGTATGATTAGATTCCAGAACAGCTGACTTGCCTTTTCGCATATTAATAATACTCTGATCAATACCGCTTGATATTGAACCAATAAGTGTAGAGATAATGAATATGCCGCCGATTGTTACAAAAAGCATAATTATTCTGAATAACCATCCCACATCTCCGCCCATTGTTCCGGAATCAAGAGTACGCATTAAACTTTGCCAAGCACCTTCCACCACACTTAATTTCTCATTAGAATCCGGGTTAGGACCAATACCAGCAACATATAGTATAATACCGGCTATAATTACTAAAAGGAATGAAACTAGAGCCAGCCAGCCAATAATTGCAATCGGGCCACGCGCTAATGAGTTTTCAAAATTATATCTAAGTTTTTCTACTAAAGTAGGCTTTGTCATATCATCCCAGGTTAAATTAATACTGAGAAATTATTGGCTTAATCAGCTAAACGTCAAAAAATGTTCAACAAAAAATAAGAACAGCATAAACAACCGGATAGATCAGCGGGATAGACATAAATGTAATAGAACTTCGATATTTTCTTTTTTTATAGCGCATCCAAGAAAAAAGAGAAAAAATTAACAACGGCAAAGGATAAAGCCATACTAGCAAAACATAAATCTCTGCTGCCATCGAATAGCCGCTGTCAAATGCCATCAATGAGAACATAGACGCAATAAACCAAAATGGTAAGAATAAAACCGTTACGGCTTGCAGAACAAGTAGAGATATCAATACTACAATGTTTGTCTTATCATGCATAAATACATTTATTTCCTTACAGTGATAAACAACTAAAGAAATTGTTCAAAAAGTGTTGTTATGCTGAGTTCTACTCAACCAGTAGCTTTCAAGTTAACAGACGGTTTCTGTCTAAGTTGAAAAAAAATTAACTACTTATTTGAGACCTCTGAAAATTATTTTTGAATGTTATTGCGAAGAATGAAATGACTGCTTGTCCCGCAGTTTTGTTGCGGGAAAGCAATCTCGATTTTTGATTCAAAAGATAGTTTTGAGTTTGCTTCATCCGCCAAAGGCGGATTCGCAAAGACAATAATTGCAATATTTCATAGGTCTCTATTTATTAATCACGACCAAGTTAATGAGTTCATTTTCGCTAGTCTCTTCATAATAAAGGATAACATCTTTTCCTTTATACTTATCGGCATTGGCAGCATCAATCTCGAAAGTGCCTTGATACTGAACTTCTTTCCCATCCGAATCTAAAATAGTTATGTACGAGCCCATATCACCTATTTCGCCCGATAGATATTTACCCGCGATATATACATGAGCTTGCGCGGCTGCTTTTTCATACTCGCTTCGTAACATTAAATCGGTAATCCTCTTTATATCATTTACTTTATATTGTGCCGTTACATACTTATTCAACAGTTTTCCATCTGGAGACTTTGAAGCAAATTTACCCGCTTCTACCATGAAGTAAACCTTTTCCCCGGTTTTCTCATCTTCTATTGTAATACCTTCGAATGGACCCAATCCGGTATCTTCAACCGAAATTATTTTTCCTCTTATCGATTCGCCTATTTCAGCCGGTGTATAAGTATATATTATTGCGCCGTCCATAAATTTTACAATAAGATTTTCACCGTCAACTTTTACAGTACCGGTAAAAGGCTCTCCTTCAGATGGAAAGCTTAACGTTAGATTTTCATTTTCAGTCTTCCATGTTCCTTCTGTTTCCAGATCGGCCCCATCAGCCGTTTTTTTGCACGTACCGTTATCGTTAAAAATTATTGTACCATAAGACTGACCATTAAATAGCATATTCCATTTAGTAGAGAGCAATCTTTCTTTAACCGTTACGGTATTGTTCGAATTATCCTCTTTTTTCTCTTCGCCGGATTTTGTACAGCCTACCGTGAAAAGTAAAAATGATAGCATCAAAATATATGTGCTGTTCTTTTTCATAATAACTCCTCTATATATTTTTCTTTTTTGAGAACCCTAACAAACTTAAAAGAGTTCCGGATTACTTTAGGAATAACATCTTCTTTGTATCTCTAAATTCACCGGCCTCAACTACATAAAAATATATTCCACTTGAAACGCTTTTACCAAAACTGTCTGAACCTGTCCAAGTTACGTTATAATAACCAGCCTTTTTTGTTCCGCTTAGTAGTGTAGAAACAAGCCGACCATTTATATCATAAATTTTTACTTGTACGGTAGATTCTTTTGGAAGTGCAAATTTAATTGTTGTACTTGGATTAAATGGATTTGGATAGTTCTGATATAGCTGATAAGTTACCGGAATAGCTGCTTCATTCTCGATGGCGGTTATAATTACGCCAGCTTCGTTTGTGTATGTAGAACTTACGTTAGCGTTAAATCCCTTAACACGATAGTAATATTCTGTTCCAGCATTAACAGCATCGTCTACTATGGTAGTTGTATTGGCGTTTACATCTTTAATTCTTTGATATTGACCCGACTGACCATTTTTTCTTTCAATCGTATAACCATCTTCACTATTCGAATTGTCATCCCACTTTAATTGTGCCTTTGAATCAATTGAGGATTGAACGGACAGATTTGTAGGAGCATTCATAATTGTAACCGCATCAATTTCATTAGAATAATTAGAATTACCGGCAGAATTTAGAGCAAAGATTCTATAGTAATATTTGGTTCCGTCTGTTAGATTGTTATCACTATAGGAAGTAGCATTTGAATTTAGTGTTATTAAACTTGCCCATGAATCAGAAGGATTTAATTTGCGTTCAATTTTGTATCCGGTTTCATCATTTGCATTATCTTGCCAAGTTAATTTAATAGTAGAGGCACTTTCTATTGTTGCGGTTAAATTAGTTGGGCTAGCAGGTTTTGTTGCTGGAGAAGAAATTATTTTTGCTTCGAAAACACCTCTACCATGAGTAGCTACTACAAGCGTATTGTCGGATGACCGATAATCCAACATCACACAAACGACATTACCTACAGATGTTTGTGCTTCAGGCTGCCAGTTAGTTGAATTGCCTGATAAATTATTTGTTTTATATACTCCAGTACTTGTTGCTAAGAAAACATTAAGCTGATTATCTACGTAAAAAACTTCAGCCCATCGAACTGATGGCGCACCGGCACCGGTTAAATTGCCTGAAATACTCTCCCATGTATTTCCCGAATCCGTTGTGTACCAGAGACGATCAACATTGTAATTGCTGAAAACTACAATTGCATTTGCAGAATTTGTAGGATCAACGGCAATGCAGTTTACATATCCGGATGGAAAACTTGCACCAGATATTTCAGTTTTATTCGGCTCTCCCGAATTTGCGTTATCAATCCTAAATACTTTTCCTTCAGATGTACCATAATACACAACGTTCTTACTATTATTTGCTGAAGCAGCAATTGCCGTAACTTGAGTATTAGCAACTTCGGAATTTGCTAAAAATTGCCACCCCTCTGTCGAAGTTGCCTTAGTTGCGTTTGTGTTTCTCCAAATACCGGAATTGTTAGCATTTGTTCCGCCGGCAAAATAAAGTAGATTACCATCATTTGGATCAAGTATGAATGGGTTAACGAATAAAACATTAGCTACACCATTTGGTTTCATAGGTGTGGTTTCGTTAACTGGAGAAGTGACATCAGTTTTTGCATAGCGAAATATCTCTCCATTTGTTGTTGCTTGGAACACCGTGTTTAACTCATCCGGCGCAATCTGAGCAATAGTTCCATCACCGCCGGAAACTTCTTGCCAATCAGCCGGGTTACTATTGTTTCTAGCCATCCAGTTTCCACGATCTTGCAAACCTCCAGCTAAAAAACCGCTTCCGGCTTCCGGGGCAATAGCAACAGAATAAAATTGTGTGATATTCAATCCGGTTCTTTTAGGCTTCTGCCAGAAAGTATTCATATCGCTTGTTTTAGTAATATCGTTAGCAATATTAATACTGCCGTCATTACCGCAATAAAACACATTGTTGTTACCCGGTAAGAAAATACCTATATGCTGATCCGGGTGATGATTTATAAAATCATTTAAAGCGTTTGCTGTGCTATTGGATGACATTCCATAACCGCCTATATGTTTTTGGGCAAGAGTCATGTTATCATTCATTACATCATGAACCTTAAATAAGCTTACTCCTCCAAAGATTACAAAATTTGGATTATCAGGCTTAACACTTAACAACATGTCATAACCATCTTGCGTACTAAAATTATCTAAGTCCGGAGCTGTGTTGCTGGGGATTACAGAACTTATATTGTTCCAAGTTTTTCCCGCGTCTTCTGATCTCCACAATTGGTGCCCATGAGCAGCAGTTTCGCTATTATTTCCCTCTACACCTTGAACTAATAAATAGAGAACGTTTTGGTTCGATGGAGCAATTGCGAAAACTATTCTACCATAGTTTTCCGGCATATCGGCAGGAGTTACATCCTCAAAAGTATTTCCACCATCTATTGATTTTCGAATTCCCTTAATTGTATTAGCAGTTCCTCCCTTTGAGCCGGATGCAGTATAAACAATTCCATCGTTCGTAGTTGCCAAATCCATAGGCACTGCTTCGGAGGTTCCAGCCGCCAAAATCTTTGTCCAGGAATTCCCACCATTTTGTGAACGGTATAAGCCACCGGTTGTTGCTGCAAAAACAACATCTTGAGCAAGATTACTAGGATCAACAGCTAATCTCCAAACATACTGCCAATCGCTGGACCAAGAACTTGGGCTGTTAACCTGAGTTGAAGCAATTGAACTCCATGTATTACCATTATCTGTTGATTTAAATAAACCGTCACCTAAATAGAGAGCTCCGCCTCCACCATCTGCACTATTACCAATATTTTCTCCGCTTCCGGCGTACCATGTATCTTGCTTTCCAGGTCTAACATCCTGAATAATTGTAGTTACACTATGAAGTTGCGAAGTGCTTGTTGTGTTTATCCAAGTATCACCATTGTTTGTAGATTTCCATATTCCACCGGAAATTCCTCCGGTAATTAGTGTTACGTTTGGTACAGTTGAAGTTCGAATATCAATTGCAAGAGATCTTACTCTTCCACCGGTATTATTTGGTCCTCTTTCTATCCAGTTAAGCGACTTTCCTTTTAAGAGTCTTATTGGAAAGGAATTAACAAAATCTCTCTCAAATGCGTAAATACTCTTCGGGATTTGATTGGTAGCTGGATCTCGAAGCATCATAAATTGTTGTCTGGAACTAGCTATAAAGTCTTCTCGCTTTTGAAGTTTGCGGGTCTCAAGCTTCTGAATTTTTACAATTCTTTCGATTTGCGGGCCGACTATCAATAACGATAATAATGCTGCTAGAGAGAATAGGAATATATTTTTCTTCATACTTATACCTTTCTATGTAATTGAAAAACCATTAAAACCATATTGTTACTTTCACTTTAGTTTGGGCATTTATGTTCTTTGTAACTAAAACTGAGAGTACCTTTTTTATTTTCGTGTGCTGTTTGAGTAAAGCATTTGAATGGGATATACTCTTTATTGTTAAATCTATACACTGTATACTCATGCTCAACAGCTGATGAATGTTCTATCAATACAACATCATTAAAATCGTTCTTTGCTAAATCCAAAATTTTATATCCAAAAATTCCAGCACTTCCATATAGTAACTGCTGATACCCTTCTCCAATTTTCATAAATATCCAAAAGGGACAATTGTGTGAAGTGCAGACTCCATCAGTACCGGATGGATATACAATCAGTTCAGAAACACCGTCATTATTTAAATCAACATTTTCGCCTGTAAATAAAATCGAAGGAGATTTCTTCCCTTTTTCAACTACTTCATTTTGGTAATCATTCTCAATATCTATTTGCCCCTCATCAATCATTTGCTTGAATAGTTTTTCAGCAAGGTTTTGAGGAACAATCACTTTATTTTTTTGTAGAGTAATTTCCTTTTCACCAAATGCAATATTTTTGTTTATCGGTTCACCGACTGAACCCTTCATATTAATTTTCTGCATTGAAATCGGTAGTCTTCTTTTTCCGTCCGCTGATACCCAGTGGCCTGTAATACGGCCCCGGGTAAAAGTTATATACCAATTGCCGGTGGCTTCAAAAAATCCATACTCCTCAAGTCTAATATTGCCGGAAGCTTCAATTTTACCATGTAGACGAATGTCTATATTATTTTTATTGTAGTGATAAAATCCTTTTACTTCGCGACCGGATTGTTTAAGTGATAAAGTTATTTTAAGTGTTGTGTTAAGCGAACCCGAATAGAATCCGGAAATATCTTCCGTTTTCTGAGCTATTAAAGGTTGAGTCAGAATTATAAGTAACAAAAAAAGACCGAGATTTTTCATAGTCCATTCAACGAAATTTTTAATTCTTTTATTAATTCACCTTACGCAACTAACTTGAAAAGACTTAGCCACCAAGTCCTCATAAAATTTATGTCTTAATTTGTGAAAGCTTAGAATCTTCGAGCCTTCGTACGCAAATCTTTCTTTCTTGCGTAAGGTGAATTGTTAAGTTATTCTGAGTGCCCTATATACCTTAGCAGTAAATTGATTTTTGATTCTTTCAAAAAAAAGTTAAAAGAATGAAATGGATAGAATAACTGAACCGCTAATCATTGTGCCTTTCATTATCTAATCTTTATTCCCAAATGAAAAAGAGGAGCCTGATGAACTTGATGAAGGAGTAGGAACCATAGCTATAATTCTTGCGGCTAATCTCGAGAAGGGTAAACTTTGTAAATAGACAGTGCCTGTACCGCTAATGGTTGCCAAAAACAAACCCTCTCCGCCTAAGAACATTGTCTTCAAATCTCCTGCCCGTTCAATATCGTAATTCAATCCCGAAGTGAATGCAACAAGACAGCCTGTATCAACACGTAGTGTTTCCCCTTTTAATTCTTTCTTAATAATTGTACCACCCGCATGTAGAAAAGCCATCCCATCACCAACTAATTTTTCAAGTATAAACCCTTCTCCGCCGAAGAAACCTGCACCAAGTTTTTTAGTAAACGCAATACTAATGTTGGTTCCAAGTGCAGCACATAAAAAAGCTTCCTTTTGGCATAAGATTTCTTTCCCATACTCGTTTAAATCGAGAGGAATTATTTTGCCCGGATAGGGAGCGGCAAATGAAACTTTTCTTTTCTTACCGCCGGTATTAATAAAGTGAGTTAAGAAGAGTGATTGACCGGCAAGAACTCGTTTTCCGGCATCCATCATTTTACCGAAAAAACTTTTATCCTGTGAAGTGCCGTCACCAAATTTTGCTTCAAAGGTTACATCATCTTCAACATAACACATAGCCCCGGCTTCAGCTATTACTGTTTCTCCTGAATCTAATGCAACTTCTACAAGTTGGAGATCATCACCTATAATTTCAAAGTCAATTCTATGTGAAATCATATGAATCCTACTATTTATTTAAGGTAAAATTTAATTAGAAGTTCTGCTTGCTTGAAAATTAAGTACTTACGTTACGCATGTTGTCATTCTGAATGGAACGCTGTGAAATGAAGAATCTCAATTCTAATTCAAAACGCCATTTCTGGATTCTTCTCCCGCCGTTGGCGGGATCAGAATGACAATTGCTAATCCAAATACGTAAGATGAGTTAAGTATCTAGTTAAAGTCTATGAATACTATTTGCTAATTACCCTACAAGATAGAAGGGCATGTTCTCCATGCCCCTTAGAATCTAAATGAGCGCTACTCTAGCTCGGCCCATGCTTTTTCTTTGTTTTCGTCCCAGCGTAAAGTAATCTCATGATATCTGCAAAGGTCTATATCGTACCAAGACAATGGACTGTCTTCAATGTTGTTAATCTTTATATCCCATACACAGTCATCCGGAAAATTGCTTTTGTTAAATGATATAGTAGCCTTCTCGCCATCATTGATAGGATGCTCAGTTAAAAGGTCTTTGCTCCAACTCTCAGAATCAGTTATAGGAGCCACAAATACTTTATCAATTGTTAGACCTGTTTTATTTACGAGTATAAAGTATTGAGTTAACTGTGCAAATAAAGTAGAATTGAAAAAGTACAAAAAAACAAATAGTATCAATGACAATGGTTTTTTCAATTTGTTTTCTATCTGATAATTAGAAATAATTTTTAATCTTGAACGATGAATTTGTTATTCTAGTGTAATCCATGCTTTTTCGCCATCCCAGTGCAACACAATTTTAGCTGTTACACAAAGATCAACAGCTTCCCACATAATGCCGTTACCTTCGCCGTCTGTAATCTTTAAGTCCCACTTACACTCTGCTTCTTCCGGGTGAAAATTAATCTCCCATTCTTGATTTAGCTCCATAACGTCGGCGCCAAGTATATCTTCGCCCCAATCTTCATCGCTAACAGGAGAAACGAATAACTGATCTATAACAACACCTGTTTTGTTTACTATTGTAAAATCTTGTACTCCTTGCGCAAATGTGTTCAAGGAAATAATTACTGTCAAAACTGCTAAAAGAAAAAAGAATTGCTTTTTCATGGTACCTCCGTTTGGTTTGATTAATTAATACAAGACTAATGACGTAATTGTTTAGTCTATTAAGTGGAATTAGGTTAAAAATTCTAAAAGAAATCTAATCGGATTTATTGAAGAGCAAAATAGGGACAAGACTTCATTTTTTATGGGTGGTAAGGGCTGGCCCCTATGATACTAGTTTTGTTTTATTTCTGGGTTTTATTTTTTAGTGCATATTTAATCAACGCGGAATTACCTGTAATACCTAGTTTTTTACAGATATTACTTCGATGATTTTCGATTGTCTTAACACTTACAAATAATTCCTCTGCAATTTCTTTGCTGCTTTTATCCAATGCAATAAGGTCTATTATTTTTTTCTCAGAAGGCGTAAGTAAATCATCTACGAGCTTTTTCTCTTTTTCTTTTTGGTTTAGTAGAATATCGGATACTTGCGGGCTGATAAAGAACTTACCTTCGGCAACACTTTCAATACAATTCACTATGTCATTAACAGCATTCTCTTTTAGTACATACCCCTTAATTCCAAGATCGATAACTTTTTTTATTAACTCTACATCCTTATACATCGTTAGAAAAATTATTTTTGTTGGAAGCTTTTCCTGAATAATAATTTTGCTTACTTCAAAACCATCAACTTTTGGCATTTGAATATCAAGTATTGCAATATCAGGTTTATTTTCCCTTATAATCTTCAATGCTTCCAGTCCATTTGCCGCTTGCCCGATTATTTGAAAGTCTTCCCTTTTATTAAGCATATAAAACAAACCTTCTAAAAGTAGCGGATGATCATCTGCAATCAATATTGTCAATTTTTTATTCATAATACCTAGTAAGGAATTTTTATGATTAGCTTTGTGCCTTTTAACTTTTGCGAATTAACAATTAATTCTCCGTTAAGAATATTCATTCTATTTAGCATATTATTCAATCCAAAGCCGTTTGTGGATTTCTCTTTAAATACAAATCCTATTCCATCATCAATAATCTCAATTAAAATTAGATGTTCAGTTTTAGAAATATTTATTTTCGCATTTCTGGACTGAGAATGCTTCACAATATTACTGGTTGCTTCTTGTATAATTCTATAAATATTAATTTCCGCTTCCCCGGAGAGCAAGTTATCAACATTATCTACATTATGCGATATATTTATTTGAGTTGTTTCTGCAATTTTATTTAGTAAAGCATGTATAGTATCGGTAAGTCCTAATCTTTCCAGATGCGCAGGTCGGAGATCAAAGGATATTTCTCTTACCATGTTTAACAGTTCGGCTGTAGAATCATTGATTTTGTTTAATTGCTCAACCGTAAAAGAATTTTGCATCTCACCCTGTAAAGCAAGCTGGGCCCGGTTTTTTATCAAGAGTATATGCTGACCGAAGCTATCGTGTAGTTCCTGAGCAATTCTCTTTCTCTCCTCCTCCTGTGTTTTTAATAACTGCTGCGTAAAAGATTGCTGAGATGCCAATTGAATTTTAGTTTCCTCAATTTTTTTACTTTCGGAAATGTCCTGTATTGTGCCGAATACTTTTACAACATTTGCGTTCTCATCTTTTTGTGGAATCCGTTTAGTGCGAATCCACTTTACTTTATCTTGATCGATTATCCTATACTCACTTTCTTGAATCTGCATAGAACCAAAATCATTATAAAAATAATTGCTGAAGGCTTCTTTATCATCATTATGTATTTTTTCTAAAATAACTTTCCTTGGATTTACTTTAAGCTTCTCTTCCTCTACACCATAGATATTTGGAAACCCTTTTGAATATGTAATTTCATCTTTAACCACATCCCACTCCCAATTTGCAAGTTGTACTGTAGCAAGAGCATTATTTAAACTGTCTTCACTTTTCTGAAGCGCCAGATTTAAAGATTCTAGTATTTCATTTTTCTCTTTGATCTCATTTTTTTGTTTTGCTAATAATTTTGCCGCCGATTTAATTTTTTTACGGCTTACAATAGACAAAACAGTAGTAAGGGTTATGCCAACTATAGTTATGATTAAGAAATAATTTAGTTTTACTTCATCACTAATCTTTGCTTGCATAATGTCTTTTTCTTTTCTTAAAAACTCATTTTCCAGCACCTTCTTTTTTGTATCATATTTAACTCTCATTTCGGTTAATTGAATTGTATATTCTTCTTCATAAAGACTTTCAATAATACAAGCGGCTATTTCTCTATATTCTGCCGATCTCTGCCAATTTCCTTTCAACCGGTAAATTACAGCAAGATTAACATAAGTGTTTTTAAGAAGTCCCATCAGTTTAGCAGCCTTACTAATTTTTAATGATCTTTTATAGAGATCAATCGCCTCGTTATATTTTCCATCGAGATATTTAACCTGGCCAATATTGTTTAGATAAAGTACTATTAGCCACTTGTCATTAATGTCTTCTGCGATTTTTAAAGCTTGCTCAAAGTGCCCATTAGCATTTAAGAATCTGGCGTAACGTTCTTTTGCAACATAGTTGTTGGGGCTTTTTGTAAGCACCTTTCTTTGCATTTCTAGGGCTTTCTTAAAAAAATTAGCTTTTCTTTTCTGGTCGTCCGTAACTGTACCCATCGCATAATTAGCGTAAGCAATTAATTCTTCTTCGTTTGTTTTAACAAGCTTTTGGTATGCTCTATTAATGTATTCTGTTGAATGCGGCACTAAATCTGCAAAATAGTAAGTCCGCCCAATTTCTATCTCTGCATATGCTGTTTTAGTTAAATCGCTTGCTTCCTCATATATATTAAGAGCGCGTAAATAGTAATCGAGTGCTAAATTATACAGTGCCGATTTAAAGAAAATATAACCTGTTTTCATCAGTGCATTTGCATGTTCCTCTTTCGAATTCGATTTTTTAGCCCTTTCTATTTGGATAGCGTATTTATTAATTAAAGTTTTATTCTCGCCGCTTAAAATTGAAAGTCGGCTTTTTATTATTCGTAGTATTTCCGTCTTATGTGTAAATGGGTCATAAATATCAAGACTATCCAGTGGAGACTGCGCGTTAACATTAGACAAGAAGACAATGAGAAACATTACACTGAAAAAAAGAAGTTTTCTTTTTGCGAATGCTTTATTCAAGAAGAACCTCATATTAGAAGAGATGATTATTACTTAATTATAGCAGAATTCGGAAGTTAAACTGAAAATAATTGTCTTAAGCATAAAGAGACTGAACTTATTGAAGTTACGCAAGAGCTGAACTTTATGAAGTTTTCTTAGTGAAACTTGGTGACTTTGTGCCCTAGTGGCTCGATTTCTTATATTTTCCTTAGCCACCAAGTCACAAAAGCACCAAGAAATCACAAAGTGCGTAACTTCAGTCAATAAGATATTTCTCATTAAATGATTTGTTGAGTTAAGCATACACAAAACTCTAACTCCCTTTTATCAATCGACATGCTGTGTAAATGTAAGTATAAATTAATTTCAAAATCAAAGTAGGGATTTCTCCAGAAAAGCACTTTCATTTTCTAACAAAAAGTATTCGTTAAATTTAGTAGGAGAAGCACTTAATAGAAGATCATTTATTTGCTCCTGAGATAGTCCGATATATAAAGGCTGTTAAATGGTTAATTGTAACAGCCTTTCAAAAGAGTATCGTAACTTATTCTTCGGTATGAGCGAGCCAAAAACCGCCGATAGAGTTAAGCTGTGTATCACCCCAAACTTCTGCTAAGAGAACAAATCCATCTCTAGAAACACCGGAAGCTTTTATATTGTAACGAACTTGAGTTGCTTTTTCAGCATCAATCAAAGAAGGCATTAGTACAACTTTAGGTTTTTTATCAAATGGTTTCGGAAAAGAAATTTCATATTCTACTACTCTTTTCCCTTGATTAGCATGAAGGGTATAATTCTGACTGTCTTTGCTGTAAAAAAATGTTCCGCTTTGCACCGCAGATTGAGCAAAGGTATTTGCACCTACGAACAATAAAATTGTTAAAACAAAAAGTAACTTCTTCATTATATTTCTCCTTATTGGTTGCTGTTTGGTTATTAATAAATGCTGATTGAAACTGCACAACTTAAATTATTCCTGTAACTTTCTATAACCTCTGAAATAGTAAGACTAAGTAATGATGGGCTTGTCGAATCATGACACTACAAACTAAATTGCCTTACTTCTATGTGCTTAGTGTGACACTAAATTAATTATTCTGAGGTTTCTTTCTAAAAATCATTTTATTTTTTTGTGATCATGAACTCGACTCTTCGATTCTGCTCTCTTCCCATTTCTGTTTCATTAGGCGCAATAGGCTTACTCATCCCGTAACCTTTTGCAGTAATTCTCGCAACATTAATCCCTTTCGAAATAATGTATGTCCTACATGACTCAGCTCTTTTTTGAGATAAATTCATATTGTATTCTTGCTTACCAACATTATCGGTGTGTCCGGATAATTCAATTTCTACTTTTGGGTTCTCTGACATAAATTTAGCTACTTTATCAAGCTCAGGGAATGAAGCCGGAAGTAAATCCCATTTGTTAAATTCGAAATAAATATTATTGAGCTGAAATGTTTGCCCTACTTTAATTTCTTCCTTCTTAATTTCAAGCTTTTCAGCCTCGGCAAGCCAGTAACCTCCAATGCCGCTTATCTGAGTTGAACCCCAAGTAGAAATCAAAATAACAAATCCATCGCGGGAAACTCCTTTAGCTTCAATCGAATAGCGAATCTGAGTTGCTTTTGCAGCATCAAGAAGTGTATTACAAATTACGACTCTTGGCTTAGTTTCGAAAGGTTTGTTAAAACTAACTTCATACTCAACGGTTCTTTTTCCTTGATTATCTCCAAGAGTGTAATTTGGGGATGATTTATCAAAAAAATAGGTTCCGCTCTGTACTTGTGCTTGTAATGCAACTATTAGCAGCATCCATAATAAAATTGATGCGCGTGTTTTCATCTTAGACTCCTATATATTAAAGTTTGAATTTAACAAACGGGAAGCAAATATACATATACGGACATCGTATCGCAATTATCTGATAGATAAGTAATACCCGTTGTGTGAATTAGATTCGGAAAATTGATAAAGTGAAGTTAAAAGCAATTATTCAAAAATCAATCCGTTCAAATCATGATAAATCCGTTCAATCCGCGTTCCATTATTTGATTAAATAATTGCTTTTGACTTCATAAAGCTAAATTCACACAACGGGTTAAGTAATATATTTCTGCGCTAACCTATGTCCTAAACATTAGTTTTTGTTAACCGTTAGAACAGTAGTGCATATTTTCAATGACTAAAAGCACTTTGCTGATTCAAAATGCCGAAAATGAGTACCTTTGATTGCCTATAACAAGAAACTATGAGAATATCTGAATTATTAAAAATGGAATAAACATGATTTATAAGGTAAGAGTTTGTTCTCTAAGTTCCTTCCAGTTCAGCAACAAGTAAAGATTTGATGGAAACAACACTAGCAGTTACTCACATATCACTTTAATATCGTTTGAAAGTGCTTGCCGGATATGTGTGTCATGTAAATAATTTAGAAAACAAAATGAAAAGAAACCCACTCTCTGTCCAAGAGGTCTACAAGTAAAAAGCAATCCTTATACATAAAGCCTCTTATGATAAACTCCAAAAACTATTTCATCAAAACAAATTTTTTGGTTTCCAAAAACTGACCGGTTTTTATTTGGTAAAAATATACACCGCTTGTTAGATTACTTCCGTTGAATTTTACTTCGTACTTTCCAGCATTTTTATAATCGTTTAACAATAGTGCAACCTCGTTACCTAGTAAATCATATACTTTTAGGGAAACATTACCTTTGGTTGGCAATTGATATTGTATTGTAGTTTCCGGGTTGAACGGATTTGGATAGTTTTGCTCGAGCTTGAATTTGCCGGGAAGTGATGCATCTTCGTCTATATCTGTAAGCGAAGAAGAAATGCTTATGTCATCTAGATATAAATATGACCACATTGTATTTGCAGCATCAGCTCTAAAAATAATTTCTACTGTTTGTCCGGCTGCTGCACTTAAATCAAAATATACGTTAGTCCAAATGTTCACCGTATTATAATAACACTGATATTGATCCAAAATAGTTTGACCGGCAACGTTAACTCTTATTCTGGAACCAACCCATAGACCGGCACACTCAGCTCCGGTAAAAGCTCTATCCTGATAATAAAGTTTTAAGTATACTTTTGGTGTATTGGGCAAAGTTACAGTTTGCTTTAAAAAGTTTTCTTCATAAGAAAATCCTCCGATACGCGCCATATATTGTCCGGAGAGAGGAACAACTGGTGGTGTAATTTGGCTCGAACTAAAAAATTGGGCGTTACCTATTAATCCAAATCCACCTTTGGACCAAGATGTCCATCCCGATGACGGTCCTTGATCAAAATTTCCATTTGTTAAGTTCTGTGCACTTAACTGCAACGTACAAAATGCTATAAGTGCAAAACAGTTCGAAATATTTTTCATTTTCTCATTCCTTAAACTTTATCATCCTTCATAACTTTTAACTTGGCTTATTTCATTAACACCATTTTTCGAGATTGAAAATTTGTACCAGCATTGATAGTAAAAACATATACTCCGCTTGAAACCTTTCTGCCTTTATCATCGCTGCCATTCCAGATCACTTCGTGCAAACCAGCGTTTTTAGATTCATTCACAAGTTCAGTTATTTTGTTTCCCAACATATCATAAACACTAATTCTTACTTTTTCTTCCCTTGCTAAAGAGTATTTTATTGTAGTACTTGGATTAAAGGGATTAGGATAATTTTGACTAAGCGAAAATGTACTTGGAATATTTTCGATTTCATTTTCAACATTCGTTCTGGTTCCAATAACAAACCAAATGGGATAATTAGCATCTACTAGATATAACTTGTTAACTCCGGTACCTTCTATGAAATTTGACTTTAGCGGCATTTGCTCTAAAGTATGATGTGGTATTCCGCTTATTACTTGAGAGGTGTGATAAATAATAGTTTTATCATCAATTGAATAAGATGGGTAACCAATTACGCCTAATGGTCCGGCAACACTTCCAATGTCACCGGTATTAAAATCAGCTGCCATCACGAATGCTTGATTCGTTTTCGAATCCAAGTAATCGAAAGTGAATCTGGTCTGTACTGTTTTTGAATATGCAGGATTCCCAACACTTAAGCCCTCGGCTAATGGAGGGAAAATGACATCCATATTTTCCGTTTCTACATCTAATATGTTAATGTTCCAATAGCTGATTTTTGTACCGGATGCATTTTTAATTTCATTATATGTATCAAACAACAAATAGCGACCAGTTGGATCGAATGAAAGAGCATCAGCGTACAAAGCAGTTTTCTTATCTACTGCATCAAATGTCTTGGTAGCAATTTTAAAGCTTTTCGAAATATTTTTTGAAAAATCGAAATAGTAAATTGTAGTATCAATAAACTTAGATGTAAGGGCCATTGAATTGAGACCTGGACCAATTGTTACACTTTCCCATACCCCGCTATTATCCAGAATAGTTTCCTGAGGATTATTCGGATTAGCGCTAAGCGCCCGAAGATTATTACTTTTATCTATAAACAAGATTATACCGGAGACATCTGATACGGACGGTTTATTTAGTACGGGAGTTTTAGTCAACGCAAAAAAGTCGGAAGCAGTCGTAACTGTGGTCTTTGCCATATAAATTGAATTAGGATCGGCAGAGTCTGTGTTTGTTACTAGAATATATTCACTTCCACTTAGCGTTGAGGTCGGTGCATTTGGTGTAGCGGCTCCTTCGAGCACTTCAACAGCATCCCATGCACTTTTAACAACTGAAACTTCGTTACTATTTGCGCCGTAAATATCTGATGCCGATTTAATAGTTCCTATTCTTGCATCAATGAATTGAGAAGTGCGCGTAAGGTAAACAGTCAGTGCTCTGTACCATATTTTAGCTGCTCTAGCGCGTGTTAAACTTTTAGCAACTAAGTAAAATGCACGATTAGGAATTCCACTATTTGAGTGTACGCCACCATTATCTTCCGAAGTATTTAGAAACTCACTCATTTTAGCCGGTTGCCATACTGCGCTACCTTTACTACCTCCATTGTGAGGATCTATCATATCTCGCATTGCGCCAGATGGAAACGTATTTAAATCCTTTATGATCTGTTCACCAATTTTCCAATTTGCAGTATCAACCAGAGCACCAAAGGCATCCGACATCGATTCGTTTAATGCCCCGGACTGTCCTTGATATTCAAGATTGGCAGAAAATTGAGTAATTCCGTGTGTCATTTCATGCGCAGCCACATCAAGTCCTCCGGCAAGTGGAGTAAAGTACGATCCACCATCACCGTAACACATTACTTTCCCAGACCAGAATGCATTTTCCATAGGTTTGTTTTGCTCTGTTACGTGTACAATGGAATAAATTGTCATTCCTTTATCATCTACAGAGTTTCGTTTATGTGTGTCTAGGAAATATTTATAAGTAACAATTCCATTGTAATGCGCGGAAACTGCTGCCGAATCATTCCACTGATTATTGTTTGTAGCTGAATAGTAAATGCTGGAACTGTTATCAAAATCTTTATTTCTAAGATCTAGACCAACAATAGCCCCAACTGGACTATCCGGTATTTTAGATGTAGCAGCATTAAACATAGGTTGAGATGCATCTATTAGGAAATAGTCGGCACCAACTTGATATGTTCCGAATGTTCTTTGTACGCCATTTAAATCTTTTCCGGATGCAGTTGTGATTCCATCGTAGCAAACAGCATTGTAGGAATTAAGTATGTTGCCATTATTTGCATCTATAAAGTAAAACCAGTCTTGTGAAAGACCTGACCTAACTTCAATAACCCATGCTAGGTAAGGTTCCCTTTTCTTATCAAACCATATCACTTTTTTGGAAATAGGTCCCTCATAATCTAAAATCTTTTCCATACCGGTTGGGACAGGCTCAATTGGTGAAATTTTATTGATACTGTTCTTAGCTATCGATAGGGCATCATCTTTTTTTATATTTTCATTAACATCTTTTATCTTTTCAGGAGTTGGTTCAATTATTCCATTAGCTGCTACTAAATTACCAAGTTGATCAAAATGAACAATGAATTCCCTTCCCCAAATTTCAATGCCTTTATAAGTCTGACTGAATTTTAGATTGGTAAAATTCAGGTCATCGATTTTTGATTCTACTAATAATAATTCATTTTGAGGATCACTGATTTTAAATATTGATTTATTCTCGATAAAAAAATTGCTGGCCACTTGCTTCTTATCATTATCAGACAATACTTTATTCTGATTTATAATTGGTGAGTTTTTAATCTCGATAAATCTTGGTGTACCGGAATCAGTATTCCAAATAATTTTTTCGATTTTATGATTACTTAAACTGTTTACGGAAGGAAGTGAGAATTTCTGATTTATATTGATCCCGGAAGAATTAGCTGCAACTGTGTTTTTTAGTGAAGCGCTCTTCTTTAATCCGATCTTGTTCAAAAAACTATTAAAATTTTGGACTATGTTTCCGGAAGGATTATTCTGCATGGTCCCAACAAGCTGTGTCGCAGATTGAGCACTTTGGTTTACCAGTTTAATTGGCTTGTTTAAGCCGGTTTGACTGAAAACAACTAGTACTGGAAAGAATAAGAAACACAAGAATAAGCTTCTAAAAGTATTTTTCATTGGAGCTCCTAATCATTTTATTTTTTCAATTTCAGAAATGATTGTTTTAATAGATTCTGGAAAGTCCGTTGGTATTTCTGAAGAATTATAGGAAATGATATGCTCTTTATCTTTTTTGTTCAGAATTAGCGTAGTTGTATAATTACTTGTTTTATTTATGGAATAATTAAATGTACTTTCATCATTCATTGCTTTTGTTATACTAGTCAGAGACCCTTTATCAATTTTTATACTGTCTAATATCACCTTAGATGAGTTGAGTTTTCGTTCCCACTTTTTTAGCCAGCCTGAACAATCAACTGAAGTTCCCCTTTCTATTGCAGTAAAGCCTCCGGAATTAAAATAGTCTATACTATAGTATTCATCTTTTGAACAGTTAGTTGTGGAGGTACATGAATATGAGATAACTAATATGAAAAGCAAGTTTAGAATTGTAATTATTTTATACATACACACTCCCAATTAACTAGTAAAAATGCGTGAACAGAATTAAACGAAAACAAGATAGCCAACCGCTATATAGCACATAGCTAAATCTTAGAATGAAATTAACACAATATTTTTCTTTTTTCTAATGATAAATTACAATCAATAATTAAATTGAATATAACGATATAAATAAATTTACCTAGAGAAATTACTTCCATTAATCTTAGTATAATAACTATCTGCAGATTCGATTTCATCGACTAGTTTTGTGAATTCCACTCTGAGTGCATCAAGTTCTTCCATATGTCCACTTAATCGGGATCCTATTGTTAAATTTGGATTCAAGAAGTTGTACTGCTGTTCGATTCAGGGAACAGAACATATTACTTATCTAAGAATCGAAAGCTTTTCTGTTAGCTCTGTTTTTTCAATTCCTCTTTGAGAGATGATTTTATACAGATATACACCGTTAGCGGCCAAGTCGCCATCTTCATCTCTACCATCCCAGAATATTCTGTTGAAGTCAAACCTTAATTCAGAACTACTGAGTTTTATTTCTTTGATTTTTCTTCCGGCAATAGTGTAAATAATGATCTTTAATTCATCGGGGACTTGCGTTAGCTTAAACGTGAAATAAGTATCATTCTTAAATGGATTTGGGTAATTGTATGCGTTTAATAGTTGCAGTTCATTTTTAACT
>JAZDFQ010000103.1:0-2241 GCA_043807765.1 Ignavibacteriota bacterium | reverse complement strand
CTTGGTTCAATTTGCCGCTCCATGTTTTTATATTGAAGTAGCAATATTAATTTCAAATCGACAATAATGAAAAATCCTTATAAAACCATTTGTTTAAATACTTTACGGCTGTGTGCTTCTTCCTCAACCGGACAGTAGTGTCTTTTAACATATATGGAAGTAAATTGACTTTTGGTGTTTTACTATAAATATCGTTTACGGTGGAAGAAATCAAATTTGCGGTTCTTTTTTGAAATGAATTACTATACCATTTGATAGTAAAATCATTAGTTAAGAAGATGACAGAATCTTTTGCAGTAGTTGATATTGTAATTGCATCTCTAAGATCGGCATAAAAATTATTTTTCGAGTTATTTCCCGAGTACGAATTTTCAACTAAGTCGAAACAGAGAACAATTTTTCTACCTGGTCTGTCTTCTTCCGCTATGAACGGCTTAGTTGATAATTGATAAAATTTTAGACCGGAATTAGATGACGTTCGCAAGAACTTTCCTTCTGATGACTCTTCCGGGAATGAATATTGGAAGTCAGCCGCATAATTCAGATTGCTTTTCCAAAATCCATCGCTTTTGCTACAAGAGAGTGAGTTTCTGTTGAACTGCTTTGGTGCTATATCAGGATTATTATAGTCAATTACACTGTGTATCGCATCTACATCTGTATAGCATTTATCATAATCGTTTCTGGTATAAAACTGGCTTGAATATTCAGATATAACTCGCTTGTTGAAGTACATTTTAACTGGCGAAATAAATTTTAACATGAATTCCACTGATTCATTATAATTAACTGGAGACAATCGTAATTCATATTGCAAAGTGTAATTTCCGCTATAATCGCGTCTCATATACTGCCGCAATAGCACACTTGTTTTTGAGCCTTTGCTACTTTGATAATTTGCCTCGCCCTGTGTAAGTGCAATAGGTAAAGCCTGAATGAAGGAATTTGTTGAATTGTTCCAAATTTGCAAATCCCATATATAGGATTCCTTTGGTAACGAAAAAGTCCATGTAAATTCATATTGTCCACTTGATGGACTGGTGCAACCGTAGTGTCCCCATGAGTCGTACTGTTTGTTATCGCCCAATTTTAATTTGAGATTGACCGTGGACTCATAGAATATTCCATATAGTTCAAGCTTTGATTCAAACTTCTGAATTTGAGTCCTCGACCAACTTTCATACCCTCCTATTTTTGAAGCGTAAAAGTATGAATAGATATTATTGCTAAGAAAAATGAATAACAGAAAGAGTAAGATTTGCTTTTTCATAAAGCCCCACTAATTTGTGTACTCTTAAAGTAAGAAAAATGCTAAATAAAAAACGTAGAAAAATCGGGTACCTAAAAACAAAAAAAATATTTTTGCAGCAACTGACACTTTACTATCCGAAATCAAGCTATTGGTAAAAACAAAACCCTTGAAATTGCCGCAGCATTTACAGCTTAGTGTATCACCTAGATGTATTCTATTCACAAATGGCCTCAACGAATTTTAATTGGAACTCTAGAAAAAAGTTGTGCACTTAGCGGATTTTTTTCGTAGAAGAGGACTAACGTGTATATGTTGGGATTCTCACTACTGGAAGATTTAAAACAAAAAACCCTTCAACGTAAAACATTGAAGGGTACTAAAAATAAATCCTGGCGACTACCTACTCTCCCACACACCTGCGCATGCAGTACCATCGGCGTATAAGGGCTTAACTTCTCTGTTCGGAATGGGAAGAGGTGTATCCCCTTAGCTATAGCCACCAGAAACTTTTATTTCTGTCAAAAATAAATGAAAGAATGAAAGAGTGAGTCATATAACATCTGTCTTGAAAAAAAATAATGATTAAGTCGCACGACTTATTAGTATTACTCGACTAAACATATTACTATGCTTACATCTGTAACCTATCAACCTAGTAATCTCCTAGGAGTCTTTAGGTCTTGCGACGGGATACCTAATCTTGAAGTGTGCTTCGCACTTAGATGCTTTCAGCGCTTATCACATCCGTATGTAGCTACTCAACAATGCCACTGGCGTGACAATTGATTCACTAGAGATACGTTCACTTGGGTCCTCTCGTACTAGAAGCGACTCTTCTCAAGTATCCTGCGCCCGCATAGGATAGGGACCGAACTGTCTCACGACGTTCTGAACCCAGCTCACGTACCGCTTTAATTGGCGAACAGCCAAACCCTTGGGACCTTCTTCAGCCCCAGGATGCGATGAGCCGACATCGAGGTGCCAAACCT
>JAZDFQ010000102.1:0-36607 GCA_043807765.1 Ignavibacteriota bacterium | reverse complement strand
TTTTATAATGGACCTAAATGCGGTGCTTCGGCTCCGGATCACTTGCATTTTCAAGCGGGTAATTATGGTTTCATGAATATTGATAATGAGTTTGAAGAAATCAAAAAGCATTATGGCGAGACAATTTTTGAAGATAGTGATTTAACAACGTCTCTTGTAACCGGATGTTTGCGAAATTTTATTTCGATTGAATCCACCAATGCAAGCAAAGCCGTTGCCGAGTTTTCGAAAGTGTATCAAGCATTGCATAAGGAGGGAAATGAAGAAGAGCCAATGATGAATATCATTTGCAGCTTTTCGGATTCTTGGCGTGTGCTAATATTCCCTCGCAGTAAGCACCGCCCATCTTACTTTTTTGAAGAAGGGGAAAAGCGAATTTTAATTAGTCCGGCAGCTGTAGATTTAGGTGGAGTTTTAATATTTCCGCGAGAAGAAGATTTTGGAAAAATCTCACTAGACTTGATCGTAGATATTTTTAAGCAAGTAACCTATTCCAATGATGAGTTTGACTTGATTGCAGCAAAATTAAAAGATTCCAAACGGTAAGATTTTATGAGCACACTTATAATCGATAATTTAGAAAAATTACGTTCAAAATTTGAAGGGGATATTCTTGTTGATGAATTATCCCGTGTTGTCTACTCAACAGATGGTTCGGTCTACAGAGAAAAACCAATAGCTGTTGTTCTACCAAAAACCAAAGAAGATGTAAATCAAATTGTTAGATTCGCTTCTGAAAACAATACTTCAATTATACCTAGGGCCGCCGGAACTTCATTAGCCGGGCAAGTAGTTGGTGGTGGAATAATCGTTGACGTTTCCAAATACATGAATAAAATTTTGGAAGTAAACACCGAGCAAAAATGGGTTAGAGTTGAGCCGGGTGTCGTTTTAGATGAGTTGAATTTGTTTCTTAAACCATACGGGTTATTGTTCGGACCGGAAACTGCAACAAGCAGTCGCTGTAATATTGGCGGAATGTTTGGCAACAACTCTTGCGGAGCGCATTCAATTCTTTATGGTTCAACGCGAGATCATGTTCTTGAAGCGAATGTAATTTTAAGTGATGGCACCGCAGTAAATTTCAAGGGACTTACAAAAAATGAATTGCTGGGAAAATGCGTAGGCGATTCACTTGAAAATAAAATCTACAAGAAACTAGACGAAATTCTTTCCGATTCTAAGAATCAAGAACAAATCATAAGTGAATATCCTTCTCAGGAAATAAATAGAAGAAATAATGGCTACGCAATAGATCAGCTTTTGAATTGCAATTCATATGATAAAAGCGTAGAAAATTTTAATATATGCAAACTTTTAGCCGGTTCCGAGGGCACTTTAGCATTTACTACAGAAATTAAACTGAATCTTGTCGCGCTTCCTCCAAAATATATTGGTGTAATTCCGGTTCATATGAATTCGTTGGAAGAGGCTTTCAAGGCAAACTTAATTGCGTTAAAGTATAAGCCCGGTGCAGTTGAGTTGATTGATGGGAAAATTCTTGAGTATGCCAAAGTAAATATTGAACAAAAGAAAAATAGATTCTTCATTAAAGGTGATCCGGCAGCTTTACTTGTTGTTGAGTTTGCTCGAGTATCTGAAGAAGAAATAAAGCGTATTGCTGTTGAGCTTGAAAACGAGATGAAGCAAGCCGGATATGGTTATCACTATCCGCTTCTTTTAAATGAAGATGTGCCTAAAGTCTGGTCATTAAGAAAAGCTGGACTCGGTCTGCTGGGCAATATTCCCGGCGATAAACGTACTGAGCAGTTTATTGAAGATACTTGCGTTCGTCCGGTTGATTTACCGGAGTTTATGAGAGAGTTTAGAGAAATCCTTGCTAAGAATAATTTGGACAGCGCTTACTATGCTCACATCGGAACCGGTGAACTTCATTTAACCCCAATGCTGAATCTCAAGGATTCATTTGATGTAAAGTTGTTTTATACGATCACTAAAGAAATTGCTCATCTTGTTAAGAAGTATAAAGGTTCTTTAAGCGGTGAGCATGGCGATGGAAGATTGCGTGGAGAGTTTATTCCACTTGTAATTGGTGAACACAATTATCAATTGTGCAAAGAAGTTAAAAAAGTTTGGGACCCAAATAATATTTTTAATCCGGGAAAAGTAGTTGATACTGTTGCGATGAATACGAGTTTACGTTACGAAGTTGATAAGCAACCGAAAGAGATTTCTACGTTTTATGATTTTTCTGCTACAAAAGGTGTTTTGCGTGCGGCAGAAAAATGCAACGGCTCGGCAGATTGCCGTAAGTCGGATCTTATCGGCGGAACAATGTGCCCAAGTTACCGGGCAACACGCGATGAAAAAAATACCACAAGAGCGAGAGCTAATACTTTAAGAGAATTTCTAACAAGATCGACTAAAGCCAATCCGTTTGACCACACAGAAATATATGAAGTGATGGATTTGTGTTTGTCTTGCAAAGCATGCAAATCCGAGTGCCCGACCGGTGTAGATGTTGCTAAATTGAAAAGCGAGTTCTTACAGCATTACTATGATGCTAATGGAATCCCGCTTCGCGCTCGACTAATTGCTTATCTGCCAAGAATAAATTCTGTTGTGTCTAATTTTGCCGGTATTGTAAATCTGTTTCTCAAATCAAAAACAACAGCAAAGTTAATTGGATTCACAACTAAGAGAAGCATTCCATTACTATCCAAGACAACTTTTATTAAATGGCATAGAAAAAACAAGCATCAGCATTCCAACGGAAATCATCCAAACGGTCAAGTCTATTTGTTTGTTGATGAATTTACCAACTACAACGAACTGGAACTTGGCATCAAAACGTTCATTGTATTGAACAAACTTGGTTATGAAGTCATTATTCCTAAACATTTAGAAAGTGGACGGACATTTATTTCCAAGGGATTGCTTCGCAGCGCAAAAAAAATAGCAAATGAAAATGTTGAATTGCTTAAAGATAAGATTAGCGCCGAGACTCCCTTAGTTGGAATAGAAGTTTCTGCAATACTTTCTTTCAGAGATGAATACCTCGATCTGGTTGATCAAAGCCTAAAATCTGCGGCTGAGAAAATTGCTGAATCTACTTTTACATTGGAAGAATTTCTCGCCAGAGAATGCGAGTGTGGAAAAATAAGTGCCGAGCTTTTTGTCGAAGATTCGAAGAAAATACTTTTCCACGGGCATTGCCAGCAGAAGGCAATTGCAACGACGAAAGCCACAATTACTGCGCTTTCACTTCCCAAAAACTACACTGTTGAAGAAATTACCTCCGGTTGCTGCGGTATGGCTGGCGCGTTTGGTTATGAAAAGGAACATTATGATTTATCAATGAAAGTAGGTGAATTGGTTTTGTTTCCGAAAGTAAGAAATGCAAGCTCGGATACTTTGATTTGTGCACAAGGTACAAGCTGCCGGCACCAAATAAAGGATGGAACAGAGAGAACCGCGCTTCATCCCGTAGAAATAATTTACGATGCTTTAAAATAATTAGTGATGCTTGAAAATAGATGACTGAACAATTTATGTTAGATGGAGCGCCGGGTGCATTTGCATCGTTCAATGGAAAAGTTTATTCCTACTTTGGAGGAACGAGCTATTACGAACTGCACAAACATGAAGATGTAATTAAAGCTTCTACCGAAGCATTGATTAAGTATGGCATAACAAGCTCATCCTCGCGCAGCAGCTATGGTACAACGCAGCTACTTTTGGATGTTGAAAGTAAAGCCGCAGATTTCTTTAATACTGAAGATGCTGTTTGTTTATCTTCCGGATTTTTGACTGATCTTGCCGGACTACAAGCACTTGTTAGCCAAAACTTATTTGATGTTGTCTTTGTAGATGAAATTTCACATTACAGCAACAATTACGCAGCAAAATTAAGCGGCAAACCAATTCACCAATTTGCTCATCTGGATTATAACAATTTGGAAGTGAAGATTAAGTCCAATCTTCTTAAAGATCAGAAGCCTTTGGTAATCACAGATGGAATCTTCCCGATCTTCGGTAGAATTGCGCCGGTAAAAGAATATTTAGCAATAGCAGAAAAATACAATGGCATTGTTTGGATAGATGATGCTCATGGACTAGGAGTAATCGGGGAAAATGGAAGAGGAACTATTGAGTATTCGGGTGTTGCTTCTGATAGAGTATTCTTTGGCGGAACATTCTCAAAAGCTTTTGGCGGCTTTGGCGGAATAATCCCGGGCAGAAAAATCTTTGTTGACGAAATTAGAACTGGCCAAATACAAAATGGAGCAACTCCCGTTCCCTCTGTAGCTGCGGCTGCAAGTCTAACTGGTATGAAAATTTTGAAAGCTAATCCGGAAATGAGAACTAAACTTTGGCAGAATGCTCAAAGATTAAAAACCGGTTTGGCATCAATTGGAATTGAAACGGAAAAAACATCAGTTCCAATTGCTGCATGGAAAATGAAAAGCGTTGATGAGATGCAAAAGATTCAGAGCGAGTTGAAAAAGAAGGATGTTGTTATTCAGTTGATAAATTATGTTGGAGCGGGAGATGGCGGCGCACTAAGAATTGTCGTGTTCTCAACACATTCGAATGAACAAATAGATAATCTCATTTACGAATTAAAAAGAATCTTATAATTAACAATGTCGGCTGGAAGCAAACGATGGTAAAACACAAAGAAATTTCGAATACCACCTTTCTTAAGTATGCTAAGAAATATGGAACTCCTTTATATATCTATGACGGTGATTTAATTATTAACCGTTACAAAGGACTTTACGATTATATCAAATGGCCAAAATTGAAAATTTTGTATGCAATGAAAGCCAACTACAACGTTGGGATTCTGAATCTTCTTAAACAGAACAACGCGTATTTGGATACTGTTAGTCCGGGAGAAGTTCAGTTAGCACTTAAACTTGGATTCAATAAGGATGACATTCTTTTTACTTCCAATAATATTACCGATGAAGAAATGCACGAAGTGAAAAAGACCGGAGTATTGTTCAACATCGGTTCGTTAAGCAGATTAAAAAAACTTGGTTCAGCTTACCCGGGAAGTGAAGTTTGTCTTAGATTTAACCCGGATGTTTATGCCGGAGAGAATAAACATGTACAAACTGCCGGTGCTGTTACGAAATTTGGAATTCTACTTTCGCAAGTAACCGAAGTTGTTAAAATCTCTAAAAAGTATAAACTCAAAATCGTCGGCATTCACGAGCATACCGGCTCGGGAATTGGACAAACCGAAAAAGTTTTCCAGAGCATGACCAACATTCTTGCAATCGCAAAAAGAAAAGATTTTCCGGATTTAAGATTTGTGGATTTCGGCGGCGGGTTTAAGGTTAACTACAGACCGGAATCTCACAAGATTGACTATGCAAATTTTGGCAAAAAGATCACATCAATTTTTGCGGAATTCTGCAAAAAGTATGGAAAAGAATTAGAAATGTACTTCGAGCCGGGAAAATATATTGTTGCAGAATCGGGCTATCTTATGATTGAAGTGAACACAATTAAAAACAATCGAGGAAGATTAATTGCCGGGACAAATTCCGGATTTAATCATCTCATCCGACCATTGCTATATGAAGCCTATCATCACATCGAGAACATCAGCAATCCCGAAGGTAAAAAGTATGTTTATGATGTATGCGGTAATATTTGCGAGACCGGAGACTGCTTTGCTCAACAGAGAGAACTTCCCGAAATTCGTGAGGGTGATAAACTGATTATCAAAAATGCCGGTGCATATTGTTATTCTATGGGAAGTATATACAATCTAAGATCGATGCCTTCGGAGTTATTGATAATGAACGGCGAAGAGCAGTTGGTTACCAAGAAACTTTCCAATACAGAATTAGCTGAATCAATTTATAATTCGTCTTTTCTTAAAAAGATTTAAATGCTTCATGTAATTTAGATTGAATTAGGAATTCTTTTTGAGTATGTTCTTTTCGAATTGAGTGGATTTCTATCGCAATCTTTAACTAGAGTGTGAATTGAGAAATGAATGAAAGGAAAGAAAAGGATTCACTAGAAAATAATATAAGCAGTGACTTATTAGAACTCTATGCCCGTATTAAAAATAAAGACGAGTCTGCTCTTCAAGAATTTTTCTTTAGTATACAACCACAGCTATTTTATTTCTTATTCCGTTTTACCAGCAATAAAGAAATTGCCGAAGATTTAACTCAAGAGGCCTTTGTTAAATTTTGGCTTGCTATTGACCATCTTGATCCGGCAAAATCTTATAAAGCTTACTTATTCAAGATCGCGCGCAATCTGGCTCTTAATCAAATTACAAGAAGCATGACTCATGATTCGTATGACGAAGAAAATAATCTTGTTCATTTAAGCAAAAGCATAGATGGTGAGATAGATAATTTCTTCTTCATGGATGATTTTCAAAAAGCACTAAACACACTGCCGGAAAGATGTAAGTCGACTTTTCTGCTGAGTCGCTTTTCCGGGTTAAGCTATTCCGAAATTGCCGACATTATGAATGTATCTCTACAAACCGTAAAGAACCAAATGAACAAAGCATTAGCTGTGCTTAGAAAAAGATTAGTCCACTACATAAATTAATCTACTCTTCATTTTGCTATAACAATCTTGCTCAAATTATGATATTCATCCCTAAATGTTGGGATAGTAACCTTGAAATTCCCAACTATTAGCGATTGAGCACTCATTCTAGTTCAGATAAATTTAACCTCCTTTAATTCAAATAAACATTTTCTTAAAACAGAGTAGTACTTTTTTTACTCTCGCGTGTATTATAGATAATAAAAGACTTTAATAATGTTCAAAATTCCTAAAAATGTAGATTACCAATTCATTTCAAGAGCGCTAAGCAGCGAGTTGAGTCCGGAAGAAAAAGAATTCTTCGAGCAATGGCTTTCGGAATCTGAAAAAAACAAAGAACTATTCAGCGAGATTACTCTTTTACTGGATAAAATTGATTCTTCAAATCCGCCTAAACCACCAAATCCAAACTTGCAGTGGGATACGATTCGACAAAGAGTCAAAGAAGAACAAATCAAGATTGAATCAAAAAATTTGCTTTCAGCGAGAACTAGTATCTTATTCAAACAAGCCGATATTAAACCGGAGTATTATGCTTTCAGAACCGACTACTGGCACTCAGTTTATTCAAGCAGAATGTTACAGATAGTTATGATTTTTCTAATTATGACTTCAGCCGGATTGAATTTTTTGATGGAACGGTTTCCGATTAAGAATGTTAAGGAAATTGTAGCTGTAGATTCAACACCAAAGTTGATAGATGTTAAAACACGCAAAGGTGAAAAGCTTACTATCACTCTTTCTGATGGATCGAAAGTGCATTTGAACAATTTAAGTAAGCTATCATATCCGGAAACTTTCGGCGAAAAATCCAGAGAAGTATTTCTTGAAGGGGAAGCATATTTTTCTGTAGCATCAAATAAAGAAAAACCTTTCTCGGTCAAATCGGGCAACGTGCTTACAGTAGTTACCGGTACAGAATTCGATATTAAAAATCGTGGCGAACGAATAAGTGTTGTTGTTGTCAAGGGCTCGGTTAATACTTTTAGTCCAACCAAAGAAGAAGCATATAAATTGAAGAGGGGAGATTTGCTGTCGTACGATGAACGTGCAAAAGTTTCTAAACTTCAGAAAGCAAACTTACGTCACTACCTTGCATGGCGTAACGATAAATTCAGTTTCGAACACACTCGGCTTTCAGATGTTATGGACGAGATAGAACGCTATTACAATTTGAAAGCTTTTTTTCAATCGGATTCACTCAAGAATATTACTATGACCGGATTTTTTGGTTCCGATTCACTCAATAAAATTCTTTCTGTAATTAGCCTCACTCTTGATATCAAGCTCCAGTATGATGGTCGTACAATCTTTATAAACAAGCATTGAAAGGATAAGCTTAAGGAAATAAAATGCGCTTACATTTTAGATTTTTAGTCTTCATAGTTTGTTTAAGCAGCAGTCTCCAGTTTGCTGCATTCCAAAATAATTCGGACCCGGAAGAAAGTTCACACAATCCAATAATGCTTTCGGATTTAACAGATGGCGATGACTTCGATTTTCAGTCGATTATAAATAATAAAAATGAAAAAAGTCGTTCGTTAAACACGCTGGTTACTTTGAGAATGAGAGATGCAAATCTTACTGATGTTATAAGAGACATAGCTAAAGAAACTGAAATCAGTTTTATATACGATGACCGCTTGCTGAATATCAGAAACATTACGGTTAGTTTTGAAGACAAACCCCTTTATGAAATTCTTGATGAAATACTTTCAATACATAATATTAGTTATTATGAATATGCAACGGGTAAGATTGCGCTCGCAAAACAGATTAGAATTGATGAGACAACCGGAGGAATAAAAGGAACCATTAAAGACGAAAAAGGAGAAAAACTTTTTGGCACAAATATTTTAATTAAAGAAATTGGCATTGGGGCGACCAGCGATGCTAATGGAAATTATGCGATCCGCAAAATTAAACCGGGTGAATACACTCTTGAAGTATCTTATGTTGGTTATGAAAAGATTATTAGAAGAATTAAAATAAGTGAAGGCGTTTTGTTAGAAATGAATTTCACTTTGAAGGAGACTTCTTTCCAGATTGGCGGAATTGAAGTTGTAGGAACAATTGATCTGTTGCCTAGAGACGTTAATACTAAAACAACAATTACAAGTGGAGAAATTGAACACTTTCAAGCTTCTAGTATAAAGGATGTTTTGGATTTGGTCCCGGGTGTTCAAAAAACAGATAACCCGGGTTTGGGAAAAACTACACAAGTCGCTTTACGGGGCGATGATTCTGATAACGCTAGTACCTTTGGTACGTTAGTAGTGGTTGATGGCGCGCCAATTTCGAATAATGCTAATCTTCAGTTCTCGCGGCCAAGCGGCTCAACATTTGGAACTAGCAACTTAAATGGTGGTGTCGATTTAAGAACAATTCCGGCAGACAATATTCAAAACATAGAAATAACAACCGGTCTCGCTTCAGTAAAATATGGCGATGCTACTTCCGGCGTAATCTCAATTAAATCTAAAACCGGCGCAACGCCCAATCGTTTTAAAATTAAAAACAATCCGGATACTCGCGAAGCAAATTTTGAAGGAGGCTTAAGGTTAGGTGAAAGCACACTAAATTATAATTTCAATGCTGCGCAAAGCTCGCGTGATTTGAGAGTAAATGGCGATGAGTATTTACGCTTAACCGGTCAAGTTGTTTATTCATCAAGTTTTATGAACAATACACTTACTACAAATAACAAAATTTTAGTTCAAAGAATTTTGGATGAAGAACAACCCAAGGGCGATTTGCTTCAAACAAAGAATTATAACAGAGGCTACACGCTCTCATACACTTCTTGGGGAACTTACAAAATAGAAGAAGATGTCACTTCAATAGGTTATAACTTTTATGCTTCAATGAGAAGAGAAAACTCAATGAAGAGCCGTCTTGTAACCGATTACGTAATCTATAATGGAGATACACTAAACTCATACATCGGTAAATCAGAAACACGCGGAAGGGAATGGAATTTTGGCGGAAGAGTAGAGTATAACACAGTGTTAATTACTGGGAATTATATCCACAAACTTTTGTTTGGTATTGAACCACAATACAATGCAAACACCGGCGAAGGTGTAATGCTTGATACTATCTTAAATATTAACGGACAAGGATCTGGCACAAGACCTTATTCATTTGATAGAATTCCCGGACAGTTATTGTTAGGTCTTTATGCAGAAGATAAAATTACCGGTCATTTTCTTTTTGATTTCAACTTGATGTTAGGTTTCCGTTATGAAATGTATAAGCCTCAGAAATTTAAATTCTCCGGTTTATGGGGTGATGGAGATTTAGTGGAATCGCAGAATGGTAGTTTTTTTAATCCGAGATTGAATTTGATGGTTTACTTTTCTAAGACCAATCAATTTAGGTTCAGTATTGGATCTTCTTCAAAATCTCCTTCGCTTGGTACATTGTATCCGCCGGAAAGAGTCTCGCCTTGGAGAAATCCAATAGAACAAAAAAATTATTTCTTTAGGCAAGATCTTTGGCAGCCAAACTTAAAAGGTTATAAAGAAGCAATAATAGAGGCATCTTACGACCATAAATTCTTTGATAAGTTTGGAACAACTATTACCGGTTATTTCAAAAGAAGAACCGGCAGCAACAGCAGCTTAACAATTCCAATTTTTGCTTTTGCAAAATTAAGTGATGGAAAATATAGAGCGTATTTAGCAGACACCTATTCTCAAAACACAAATCTTGGTGAAACAGAAACAAAAGGAATCGAGTTCTCAATACGCACATCCAAAATAGAATCTCTGAACTTAGATTTTACCATTACTGGGTCATATTCTTTTATAAAATACTTTGGTTCCGGAAATGGATATAGTAGTTCACCAAACATTAACTTGGGGCAGATACACAATTATAAAGTTCCAAGTTCATTAGTAGATACTTTGATTGGTTTTGTTTATCCAAGAAATCATAAATGGAATGATAGAATACAACTAAACTATGCGCTAAGATATACGCTTCCATCTCTTGGCTTATGGATTACTTTGCGTGCTGAACAGTTGCTTAGTGAGCGAAGCCAAACTTTTCAACAAACACCAATAGATTTAACTCTAGCTAGTGAGTCCGAAAGAATCAGCTATTTGTTTTCTCAAGAACTTAAGTCTAAGCCTAACAAGTGGTTGTTTAGTTTTAATATGAGCAAATCACTTTTCAAAGGAGCAGAAGTTTCTTTCTATGTTAATAATTTCTTTGATGATCCCGCTACAAGGATATATTACATAAATCCAACAGATCAATCCGATGATACAAGAAATCCGCCGTTATTCTATGGATTAGAGTTCAGTATGATTTTCGATAGCTTTCTTAAGTAGAGGTTTGTAATGAAAGTGATTAAAATAATTAGTGTATTTAGCTTAGTTGCATCTTTTTATTCGTGCCAGCAAGAAATGCCAACTACTACAGAAGGCAAAGCAAAAGCAACATTTGTTGTAATTGGTGATACTTCAGTTGTTGCACAAGTTCCAATTTACGCACCCTTAAAAAATGCAAAAGTCATTATGTCTTCAGAGTACGGAATAATGATTCGCTACACAGATGACAAAGGAATATTGAATCTGGATGGTATTCCATCGGCAACTTATAGTATTACTGCTCGGCTCAGTCATCCCAAATATCCAAATATACTTCTGGTTGGCACCACAAAGAACATCGAAATAGTTTCCGGCAAAGTTGTGTTAGATACAATAAAGGCTACACAAGTTGCTAATACCGGAATAGCAATTAATGAGATTTATGCATGCGGACCGGTAAATAATATTTTCTTTTTCTACGATCAATTTATTGAGCTTTATAATTACAGTGAAGAAACAAAATATCTGGATGGAATGATTATAATGCGCGTTTCTGGAAACACTGAAAATGGCGGAAAAGGTCCGGGTGCAGATGAGGGCAATGATGGAGACTTAGACGGGGTAACATATATTTTTCAAATTCCCGGAAAACCGGGCGAGAAAAATTATCCATTTTACCCTCGTACATATAAAGTTTTAGCTAGCACTGGTATTAATCATAAAACCAATGTATCAACTAGCATAGATTTATCGAAAGCTGATTGGGAATTTTATAATCAATATTCTGTTTCAGACTTTGATAACCCCACAGTACCAAATCTTATAAATCTTCGCTCCGATCGAACAGTTGATTTTCTTATTAATTTAGTTTCTGATGTAATTATACTCGCTAGTGGTTCAGATTCTTACTGGGAGGATGGTATAGATTTTTCAACTGTTTTAGATGGTGTTGATTACAAATCAAGTACAACTGCAAAGAGAACAATGGATAATAGAATAGATAAGAGCTTTGCTTTGAGTCCACCGAGGTATAGCGGTAAATCTATACAGCGCAGAGAACCGGGTGGTGATTCTAATGATGCTATTTCTGATTGGGAGATAATTAACTCACCAACTCCAGGAAGACAGTAATGAGTTTAGAATATCTGTCAAACGCATCCATAAAATTTGAGGTGACGATGCTCAAAATAGTTTTTGAAATTGCAATTGTAACCATGCTGGTTACAAATTTGGCTATTGCGCAAAGAATTAGAACTGAAGCAATGGGTGGACTTAAATATTCTGTACTCGATAGAGACTTGTCGCTAGCTCCGTTTGATTTTGGTGGAAATCCAGCTTGGATGTTTGTAGATGAATCTGAAACATTTCTAAGAATTACACCTTCCTACGGTAATACTTGGGGAAATTACTATCGCAAGTTTGATCCAGAGGGTGAATTAAATTTGGGTGCTTCATTTCACGGTGTAAAGAAATTAGGAGAAAAAGGAACGTTTAGCGGCTTTACTTCTTACGATTATCAAAATAGAAGAAATTATTATCAAACGTTGATGAAAGATACTTATAGTGGTGAGGGGTTTAGATTAACCGATGGAACACAGAGCGATTTTCGCTATATGGGACCAAAAGTTGTATTGATGTACAGTTTGGAACCAGTAGAAGACTTGTTTGCCGGTGGCTCTGTTACTTATCATTTACTAGATGGATTGAAAGAAAAATTTTCTTACGCAAAAACAATATTTCGTGATACAGAAATTAATTTAGGATTAGCATATAGAATCTCCGAAACTTTCGTATTTGGCGCAAATGTGACTTATTTTGATTCTCAAGAAGCTATTGAATCGGAAGACATCAATTTGCTCGATGTTGAATTATATTACTACAGAGGTGATGAGTATTTTGTAAGCAAACGCAGTCAATCAATGACTGGCAAAATTAGAAAACAAGGTACCACTCTCAGTTCTCAATTATTCTGGGATGATGGTGATAAGCTTTCCTTCGGTTCGCAGATAAATTATACTCCTTCTAATTCGAAAATATTAAAGCCATATACATCTACATCTCAAACCTCAGCTACTCAGTCATTTGATGAAGTAGAAGACAGTTATTCTGATTTCACAAATTTCGATGTCCAACTTAAAACTCAGTACAAAGTTACTGATGAAATAGTTCTTGGTGCTTATGCCGGATATTTTAATAACAAGAGTTGGTCAAAAATTTCATTGAAAGAATTACTTATGTGGGAATGGAGAACAAATGAGAAAGTTTTAGGACTAGGAGCTAGTTACCAAATATCCAAACCACTATTACTTGCATTTGAGTATGAATTCTCCAACAGTTCTGCCGATTCATCAAAATATATAGACAATAGAATGAACGAAGTTACTACAAACGATAACGAATTCAGATTTGGTGCTGAGTATAACCTTTCTGATGAAGTTCTTGTTCGTGGTGGAATTAAATTTGGTACTAAGCAATATGATTTAGTGTTCGGAGGAAAAGATTGCAACTATTATAAACTAAGTGGTGGTTTCTCTTTCCCATTACTCCAAACGTTAACAATTGATACAAATTTCCAATACTCAAGAATTGATGCAAGTAATAATTTTAGTAAAAACTATTTAACTGGAAGTATTGGGTTAACCTTAAACACGTTTTGATTGGATAATAAAATAAATCACTTAAGGAGGTTCTAATGACGCATAGGTACATTTTATCAGTTGCACTGTTGCTGGTATTTTCTTTTTCGTTAACTGCCCAAACATGGAATAGAGTTACCAGCCCATCTATGTCGGTTTATAGCGATGCATATTATGTAGATGCAAATAATGGCTGGCTTGTTGGCGCCAAAGGTTCAATTATGAAAACTGCTGATGGCGGTAAGACTTGGACTACTGTGACGACAGCAATTACTGAAGATTTAAAGTCAGTCTACTTTCTTAACGCAACAACAGGCTTTGTAGCTAGTCCAACAAAACTTTATAAATCAACTGATGGTTTCTCTACGTTTACAACTTTGAGTATTACCGGCGCTATTTCAACTACCAGCGGTTACTGGACAGTCTATTTTGCAGATGCTCAAAAAGGTTGGTTCCTTTCTTCATCTTCTTCAGCAGCTAAAGTTTTGCAAACTGTTGATGGTGGAACAACATGGACTGTTGGTGTTAACCACACTACCGGAAACTTACAAACTCTCAAAATATTAGGAACTTTAACCGGCATAGTTGCCGGTGGTGGTTCTGGTAAATGCGATATTTATTACACAAAAGATGGCGCTACTTGGACAAAAGGAACTGCTCCAGCATTTCCAGCCGGTGTATACACAAGGACCGATATAAGATCATTGCACATACTTGATGCTAATACGGCAATTGGTGGTGGCTGGGGTTCATCTGCGGCCGGTTTACAGCCAACAATATTTATAAAGACAACTGATGGCGGAGCCACATGGACTTACTTAGCTCAAAAAGAAGAAAACAAAACTTACGAATATGCATATGAGCTTGTATTCAAAAATGGTACAACCGGTTTGGCTGCCGGTGGCGCTACAAAAACTCCTAACTTTATGAAAACTGTTGATGGCGGAATGAATTGGACACAACTTCCTACACCATTTGGATATCAAATTAGCAGATTGTTTTCTTTTGGCGATAATGTAATTGCAGTTACAAATTCAAGCGCTATTTACAAATCTGCTGATTTTGGAACTAGCTGGGAAGCTGTTACTCCGATTTCCAATACTACTCTTACAAAACTCTACGCTTTTTCGGATGATGTAATTTACGCCAGCGGTCAGAAGGGACTAATAATGAAAACAACCGATGGCGGTAAAAATTGGAAAGCATTATCGCATGTAGCAAATAATGTTTGCCTCAGCATCAACGGGCTGTTTTTTCTAACAAAAGATTTTGGTTTTTCTGCTACCAGTTACGGCGGCATTGCAAAAACAAGTGACGGCGGAGTTACTTGGACATCACTTAAGAAAGATACTTCTGCGGCTACTGTAACTAATAATGCTGTAGTATTCACAACCTCGACTACCGGTTTTGTAGTAGGACAGTTATCAAGTACAAAAGACATAATTTATAAAACTACCGATGCGGGTGCTACCTGGACTTCAACCAGCGTAATAGCCGCCGCAACATTAAATTCAATTGCATTTGGAAATACTCAAGTTGGTGCGGCAGTTGGCGCAAAGTTGAAAATTCTTTACACTAAGGATGGCGGAACTACATGGGCTCTTGCAACAACTACTGGAGTTCCAACAGCGCAAGCAACAGCTACTCTTAACAGCGTAACATTTTTATCCGGTTCGGAAGCAATCGCTGTTGGTGATAAAGTAGCGCTGAAATCAAATGATGGCGGACAGACATGGAGCTATGTTGCGCTTACAACAACTCAAACATTAAATGGTGTTGCGTTCTTAAATAATAATGCATGGGCTGTGGGTGCAAAATCTTCGTCACCTAAGAGTATAGGCATTTGGCAAAGTGTTGATAAAGGTGCAACGTGGAGTAATAAGGTTAATTATGCTGTGTTTGATACAGCTAGCACAACATATAATGATATTGCAGTTACAAATTCCGGCGCAGTGTTTGTATGCGGCGCTTCAAGTGGTATTTACACAAATTCTTCTACAGTAGATATCGCTGAAACAGAAACAATTCCTACTGCGTTTGAACTACAGCAGAACTATCCTAATCCGTTTAATCCGGAGACAACAATCAGTTACTCACTAAACAAAGCCGGAACTATTAGACTTAATGTTTACGATGTTCTTGGAAGACTTGTGAAAGAATTAGTTAACGAAAATCAAATGCCGGGAAGATACTCTGTTAAGTTTGATGGCAATAACCTTTCTAGCGGAATCTATTTCTATTCAGTCTCTACTGGCAATTCAATTCTGACCAAGAAAATGCTTTTAATAAAATAGTTGAAGAGGGAGTAACCTCCCTCTTTTTTAATTCATTTGTTGTCATTCTTTTTAAGTCTGATCATTACAAAATGACAGGCTATTAGGCGACAATTACTTTTTAGGAGACAAAAATTGGGAAATGTAGTTGAAATTAAAGACCTAACTCATTATTACGGTAAAAAGTTAGTGTATGAGAATCTAAGTTTTAATATAAAAGAAGGTTCAATCTTTGGGCTGCTTGGTAAGAACGGCACCGGCAAGACTACAACCATCAACATTCTTAACGGATTTCTTAGACCGAAATCCGGCAAGTGTTTAATGTTTGGTGAGGATTCGTATAATCTTTCTCCGGCTACCAAAGCTCGTGTTGGTTTTCTTATCGAAGGGCACATTCAGTACAGCAACATGAATATTATTCAAATAGAAAAATTCTATTCTGCTTTTTATCCAAAATGGAAAAAAGAACCTTACTATGAACTCATGTCTAAATTAGCTGTAACTCAAGACCAAAAACTTTCTAAGATGTCTTGCGGACAAAGATCGCAAGTAGCGCTTGGTTTAATTCTAGCACAAGATCCCGATCTGTTAATCTTAGATGATTATTCAATGGGATTAGATGCCGGTTACAGAAGATTGTTTATTGATTATCTAACCGAATATGCAAAAGCAGAAAAGAAAACAATTTTCATTACTTCCCACATCATTCAAGATTTGGAAAACTTTTTGGACGATTGTGTTATCCTCGATTACAAGTCAGTTTTAATGACAATGCCTATTAAAGAATTCATGAGCACTTTTAAGCAATTCAAATTCGAGACTTCAGTTAATGATTTGAAGCTGGAAAAAGATGATGTTGTGAAAAGTTATGAAGTAATTAAAAATAAGGCAGTAGTCTTCACTTTTGAGCAGCAGGCTAATATCGAAAACTACTTAAACGGCAAGGGAATTAACTTCACCAATTTGCATCAAGTGCCGATGTCGCTTGAGGATGCTTTTATTGGTATAACCGGAAAATATTAAGGGAAATAACATGTTTAAATCATTGGTTTACAAGGAATGGCTTAAGATTAGATGGGTTGCCATAGGGCTTGCTGTAATAAACGCTCTGGTAGTTCTCAACATCTATTTTAATTTATCAAATACGTTTAAGGAAATTTCGGCAAATGCGGTTGTTGGTCAGCTTCAAGCTTTTGAAATAGTTTTTTACTCCGATATAGAAATGATAATTCTAGCTACAGGATTATTATTGGGCGTCTATCAATTCTTTCCGGAAATAAATCAATCAAGACTGAAATTAACTTTTCACTTGCCGGTGAAAGAGAATAAGCTAATGTTACAAATGGCAAGTGTTGGTGTTATAATCCTTGCTTTAATTTCAATTATCGACGCTCTTTTAATTTCGCTGGTGAGCCTTAAATTCTTACCAAATGAGTTTTTCAAAAGTATGCTGGTAACAACATTGCCATGGTACATTGGAAGTATGGTAACATACTTCTGGGTGATAATAATTTTTGTTGAGCCGAATTGGAGAAAGCGGATAATCTCAATTTTTGTTGCACTTGCGGTTGTTAGTTTATTTTACGCTGGCGAAGGGTTTAGCAAGTACTCTTACTCTATCTGGTATTTCACTCTATTAGCAGCACTAAACAGCACACTAATTTTTCTTTCCGCTTATAATTTTAAGAGGGGAATATGCTAAAACAAATAAATATAATCCGAATTGCAATGATGATTGTAATAGTAATAGTTGCAGCAATTTACATCCCCGATTTTTATTGGAAAACAAACAAGTACGAAGCCAATAAAACAAATGTGTATTACAGCCCCGTAAGTAAATCTTTTGTGCTTCTTAAATCAGATGTTCGCGGAGTAGTTTACACTGATCCTAATGGGAAAATTTATTCACGAGATGATTTTGAACAACTTGTACCGTTCCTAAATTTTAGACAGTTGATGGCAACCGGCAAAATGCCGGATTCTCTAAGTGGAATAGCAATTATTCCAAAAGAAATAAATAAAAATAATATTCAGTTCCGTATCAATCCCGGTGGAATCAATTCGCGTCCATTGCAGTTGTATCCTTTGATCGAATCAAAATCGGGCAGAGTTAGACTTGAACTTCCGCCGGATTACTTCAGAATTACTGACCGCATGGAGTTTGTTACATCTCAGACAAATGAAATAAACCAAGAAAAAAGTGAGCTGTTTACAAATGCACTGAAGAAACAAGGTTTCAAATTCCCATCAAAATTCATCTATGGAAATCCATCAACCAAAAAGCTGTTTGATGAAGGCTATTTCGTAATTGATAATGGAAATAATGTTTTTCATATCAAGATGGTTAAAGGAAAGCCTTTCTGCAAAAAGACACAAATTCCATCTGATCTTGAAATCGCTTATATGGCAATTAACGAAACTGAGTTGCGCGAATTTTATGGTATGATAGCAACCAAGAAGAATGAAGCTTATTTAATTTCTTATAAAAACTATGAACTTATTAAACTACCGGTAGAAGAATACAACTATCAAGATCATACTTTGCTTTTAAGAGGTGATTTGTTTTACAGAACAATAATAGTAAGTAATGAAAGTGGCCTTAAGGCTGTTATCACAGATAAAAATTATAATGTAATTGATAAGTACAGTGAAACGAAGCCTACAAAAGAAGAAAAGCTAGCCGGTACTATTGCGTCTTACTTATTTCCATTTACTATAGAAACTGAAAAGGCTACAACACCATTCATTAATTTCTATTTTAATTTTTCCGATGCACGCTCGCTAATTTTAACATTTGTCATGTTGGCGGTTTCGTTTTTATATCTACGAAAGAAAAACTTGTCGCTCCTTAAGGTTACGCCTTACTATGTACTTGTATTGCTAACTGGCGTATATGGATTAATCGCACTGCTCATAATCAGAGATTTTGATGATGATCCAAGCGAATCTAAATGATTCGCTTCTCGTTAATAATTGTTTAAAAGTAATTACAATAAGGATTCAATAAATGAAAGTGTTTAACAAAAATATTCTTCTTCTCTTCCTTCTAACTATTGCTACTGTTAATTCGTTTGCTCAGTTAAGCGGAAATTACAAAGAAGGTCTTAAGTACATAAACAAAGGTGATATAGAAAAGAGTGTCACTTATTTAGCTTCGGACGAAATGAAAGGACGTGGTATCGGGACACCGCAAACTTTAGAAGCTGCAAAATATATTGCGGGAAAATTCTATGAATATGGCTTGACTCCGTACAATGACATTGCGAATCCTCCTTTTTCAAAGCCGAAAAAAGAAGCTCCAAGAGTGTTCTCAGCAGAAAAGTACTTGCAGAGATTTGATTTGAATGAGACTAAACTAAATCAATCTGAATCCAAGCTGGAATTAATTAAAAGTAACTCACAGAAATCCTATTCGTATCTATATCAAAAAGATTTCATTATTGATTATAACGCCAACAAGAATATTTCCATCAAAGCGCCGGTTGTCTTTCTTGGATATGGAATTGAAAAAGATGGAAACGGCTATAACGATTTTTTTGATGCCGAAGGAAAAGCAATTGATGTTAAGAATAAAATTGTTCTGATTGTTGAGGGCTCTCCGAGAGAGACAGATACATCAAGTTACTTTTATAAATCCAAAAGCAAGTTCTTAAAGAGTATCAAGCAAAAAGTAACATCGATGCAAGAAAAAGGGGCGCTGGCTGTACTCAATGTTCAATCATCTCTCAAGAACCAAGCTCAGTTTCCAATTAAACTGGAGCCGCTCGGAAAAGCTTTTACGAGAACCGAATACTCTATAAACGAATTGAGTGTTGTTGAATCAATCCCATTGGTCTATATAAGCAAAGATGTAATGAATGATATTTTTAACGGTGCGGGCAAAAAAAGTAGCGACTTGCTGAAAAGCATAGACAAAGATTTAAAACCGGCTTCCTTCCAGTTCAATGATACGGAAATTGAGATAGCGGTAAACTACGATTGCAAACTTGTTGGAAGCCAAAATGTAATTGGCTTTCTGGAAGGAACTGATCCTGTTCTGAAAAACGAATACGTAGTTGTTGGTGCCCATTACGATCATGTTGGATTAGGCTACTACGGTGCAATGAACAAAGCGAACACCGGACAAATACATAATGGTGCTGATGATAACGCATCCGGAACTTCGGGAATGATTGAGCTAGCCGAAGCATTCTCCAATGTTAAATCCAAACGAAGCATAATTTTTATTGCCTTTGCTGCTGAAGAAAACGGCATGTTAGGTTCTAAACATTATGTCTATCAAAATCCATTGTTCCCTCTGGAAAAAACTGTTGGAATGGTTAACCTTGATATGATTAGCCGAAACGACAAGAGAATAGTTTGGATAGGCGGACCGTTTTATTCCAGCGATATGAAAAATCTTGTGGAAGAAGCTAATAAAGAAATCGGCTTTGAATTACTTTACAATGTTGGGCTTTATACTTTTGCAAGTGATCAAGCCGGATTCATTCGCAAGAATATTCCATCAGTATTCTTCTTTGCCGGCGATCATGATGATTACCACACACCGGGTGATGATGCTGATAAATGCGATTTTGACAAAGCAGAATCGGTTTCAAAGCTTGGTTACTTATCGGCATGGTTACTCGCTAACCAAAATTCTAAACCGGCTTACAGAGCACTTTCCATGGAAGAAAAAACCAAACTCGTAAAAGACTCAATTGAAAAACAGAAAAAGATTATCCCGGATGTAAAATCACTAGAAGATTCAGAAAAGAAATTACAGGAAGGAAAATGACAAATTTCAAAAAAAATCTCGCGTTGATATTTGCAGTTACGTTGACTTTCGTTCTTAGTCTCAACGCACAGCCGATTAAATATGAAGAAGGAAAAGTTTATAGACACAAATTGGAAAACGGTCTAACTGTTCTCACAATGGAACGACACATAGCTCCATTAGTTTATCATCAGCTAACTTATAATGTAGGTTCAAGAAATGAAAAATTAGGAATTACCGGAATTTCTCATGTTGTTGAACACATGATGTTTAAGGGAACAAAGAAGTTTGGAAAGGGTGAAGCATCAAAAACAATTTCCAAAAACAGCGGAATTTTTAATGCGTTCACTTCCAACGATATGACAAGTTACTATGAATACGTGCCGGGCAACAAAATAGAAGTTGCTCTCGACATTGAATCAGATAGAATGATGAATTGCATTTTTGAACCGGGCGAATTTAAGTCTGAAATTGATGTGATTATTCAAGAACGCAGAATGAGAAGCGAAAGCAACTCTGCCGGAGTTATGCGTGAAGTGTTGAACTCCATGCTTTTTAGTACTCATCCAAACCGAGATCCGGTAATTGGCTGGCCGAGCGATCTACGCCATGTTACAAGAGACGACGCTTACAAACATTATAAAACTTATTACACGCCAAACAATGCGTTCTTGGTTTTAGTTGGAGACTTTGAAACAGATGAAGCTATTTCTTTGGTAGAAAAATATTACGGCAAAATTCCAACCGGACCAAAAGTTGAAGAAGTCTGGGCAGTGCAAGAACCGCAAAAGGTTAGAAAATCTTTTACTGTTTATCACAACGATATAACTCAGCGCTCTATTCGCTTAGCTTTTGTTGCCCCAAACTATAGAGATTCTAATGCCGCTGCTTTGAAACTTGCCGGAATGATTTTATGCGAGCGCAGCCGCGATGCGAGACTCCACAAAAAGCTAGTTGAAGAGAAAGCTATTGCGGTTTCTGTAGCCGGCGGCTTTGGTATCAGCAAAGACCCAACAATGTTTCAAATCTCTGCAACTGTGAAGCCAGACAGCAGTATTGATAAAGTTGAAAAACTGTTGTGGGAAGAAATCAACCTTATGAAAAAAGAAGCGGTTACCGATCATGAACTGCAAAAAGTAAAGAACAGATTTAAATTCAAATGGGAAACCAGCGGGACAAAAAACGCTGATATAGGTTCAGATATTAGTAAATGGGAAGCATACTTTGGTTACGAGTTTCGCGATGAGTACAAGAAGAGAATAATGGGCGTTACTAAAGATGATATTGTAAAAGTAATGAAGAAATATTTTGACGAAGAAATTGTAACGGTTGCATATGCTTATCCAAAAGAAGGTGGAAAGAAGATTAAAGCAGCTTCTCAAGAAGATGATCAGATGGAAAGTAACAACATTAATCTGATGCAGGATGTGTTCTATTATCAATCACCGGAATTTCAAAATGAATTGTTGGAAAAAGTAAAAGTTTCCGAAGATGATTTTGTGAAGCCGAAAGAAATCGCTCCGATGATAAAAACCATGAAACTGAAAAACGGCATTACACTTTACGCTATAGAAAATCATCTGACTCCAACTTTATCAATTGTAGGCACTCTTGAAACCGGGTTCATTCCGGAAAATTTGGAAGTACAAAAACCGGGTTTAGTTGGGCTATTAGGCGACCTTATGAACCGGGGTCCGAAAAATATTTCTTACGAACAACTATCCGAAAGAATGGCGTTTGTACCATTCACATTTGGTGTAGGCGGAAGCTACAAATCATTTTACTTCCAGGGCAATTCGTTAATCGAAAATGTTGACGAAATGATGAAGACCGGATTTTCAATTGTTACCGAGCCGGCTCTTCTTCAAAGTGAATTGGAAAAACTTCGCGTACGCCATATAATTCAAGCGAAGAGTAGAATGAAATCAACATCTATGAAAGCCTTCTACCATATGTACAATACAATTTTCGAAGGACATCCGCTGACAAAATATTTCAGCACCGAACAAACACTAAAGAGCATTACCAAAGAAGACATTGCCGGTCTTCATAAAAAATATTTCCAGCCGAAAAATGCAACGCTGCTGATGGTCGGAGATATGAATCCGCAGAAGATGAAAGAGCTGGCTGATAAATATTTTGGAAATTGGAAGAGCGATGCCGAATCATTCAGAATTGTTAAAACGCCGAAGGCAAAAGAGCTGAACAAGAAGGTTATAAAAGTTTTCCCGGAAAAAGATTACACAGAGTGTACGGTTAACATAGGTTTTGCGCCTACCAATGATGTTGACGCTGACGAAGAAGAAATAATGACGGTAATGAATTACATATTAGCCGGCAGCGCGCTGACTTCCCGTATGGGCGTTGAATTGAGAGACAAACAAGGACTTGTTTATGGAATTAAGAGCGAGCCATGGTCAATAAACGAAGGAATCGGCTACTGGAAATTCAATACTAAAACTGCACCTAAGAATGTTGAAAAAGTAATTACCGGAATTTTCGGAGAGATTAAAAAGTTCTTCGAGTTTGGAATTACTGATGAAGAACTTAAAACTGCAAAAGATCGTCAGCTTGGGCTTCTCCCATTCTTTGTTGAAACCCCGGATGATGTAGCCTCCAGAGTGTTCGAACTTTTGCAAGGCAAAAAGCCATTTAATTACTTCGATAAAAAAGCAGAACGCATAAGAAAAGTTACCAAAGAAGACGTGATGCGAATTGCGAAGAAATACTTTACTCTTGATAAGTATGTAGTAGTTGTTGATGGTCCAATAGAAGAAAATTCATTGGATAAATTAGCAGAACAATTATAATTAATGAATTCAAGTAGATGTTTTACGGAGTTAAAAAATGAAAGGAATATCGAAATTTACAAATAGTATAAGAATTGCATTTCAATCAATAATTTTAGGATTAATTGGTTACGTTGCGTTACGTCCGGTTTTCGATAAAGCTTATGTCGCTGATTTCGAAGCATACTGTCCATTTGGCGGACTTTCATCTTTAGGAAGTAAACTTTATAAAGGCACAATGTCTTGCAACATGAGTGAAACACAAGTTATGCTGGGTATTGGTTTGCTGGTTGGAGTTATTGTTCTTGGTAAATTGTTCTGCAGTTACATTTGTCCAATAGGTACAATTACCGAGTGGCTCGGAAAACTTGGAGACAAATTCAAGTTAAGACGAAACATTCCAAATGTAATAGACAGACCATTGCGCATTTTGAAATATGGAATTCTCTTCTACACACTGTACATAACAATGACTAGCAGCGAACTCTTTTGCAAAGAATTTGACCCCTACTTTGCTTCAGTTAATTTATTTGATAACACGGATATGGTTTTATACTTAGCGATTCCAGCTTTCGTAATTACAATTCTAGGATCGGTATTCTTTAGATTATTCTGGTGTAAATATCTTTGTCCTCTTGGCGCGCTTAGCAATATTTTTCTAAATGTTGTACCGGCAGCAGCGTTAATAATTCTTTACATTATTGCGAATACTCTTGGGGCCGGAATCAGTTTGATATGGCTTATCGCTGCTCTAGTTTTAATAGGATTGGTTACAGAAGTTGGCTTCTTACGCAGTTTCATTTTTCCGGCGGCTAAGATTGTACGCAACGATTATGCTTGTACAGATTGCGGCATCTGCGATCTAAAATGCCCTCAAGGAATTAAAATTTCCAAGTACGAAAAAGTTAATCATACAGATTGTATGCTGTGTACAGACTGTGTTTACGTTTGCCCTCAAAAAGACACACTAACAATTAACAAGACGAATAAACTAAAATACCTTGCACCAATTGCAGTTGTTGTACTTATTCTAGTTAGTATCGGGGCTTCAACCAGTGTAGAGTTTACAACGACATCGGAAATGTGGGGCAATCATTCTTCCGTTGAGAACATGGCAGTTTACGAGCAAACTGGATTGAAAAGTGTAAAATGCTTCGGTAGTGCAAAAGCATTGGAAAGCCAGTTGCGAAACATCGACGGCATATACGGACTCGATGCTTATGCGGCTTCTCATACCGTGAAAATTTCTTACAATCCAACAGAAATACCTCTGGAGAAAGTAAAGAAATCTTTGTTCACTCCAATCCAGCAAGAGGTTAGAAAACTGAAAGGTAAAGCAATTGATTCCTTAGCTGTGTACGAAGTTGGAATCTATGGTTTGTTTGATTTGATTGATAACAATAATCTCTTCTATTTATTAAAGGAAAATGAAGGTATCTATGGATATGAAACTCATTATGGTGAACCGGTAAAGACTGAAATTTATTACGATCAAAACAAGACTGACGCTAAACAAATAGCAGCGCTTATCGAAAAAGATTTTACTATGGTGAAGAAAGGAAAAGGAGAAGAAAAGGTTGAGTTGGAATTCAAACTGGAAAATGAAGGAATTGGCAAGGGATTTATTCCGGTTAAAGATTATGTCAAAAAAATATTCCGTACTTACGACAAAAAATTTAATGGCTTCAAAAAATATGCTTTGGAAAAATTGAGTGTCTTTTCATTTCCGATGCCGGAAGCCGGCGTTCCAACAATGAGAAGATTTCTCGGATCACTATCGAGCCATCTCTCGGCAGATAATGGTATTGTCCGCTTGAGAACAAGCTATGAAGATCAGCCTACCGGCCATATATATTTTGATCCGTCCCAAACAACAGCAGAAAAAATTAAAGCATCTTTAGTTAAGAAGAACTTGACTATTTTTGTAACGGAAACAGAAACCAAGGATATTCCAAATCCGTTCCATATTAAACCGGATGGAAAAGTAGAGAAAGCTGTAAATGATATTCTAAACTGAAAATGAGAAACTTGTTGTTGAATTTGATTCCATTGAATCATTCATTTAGAAGTATTTAAAAAGCGGGCTTCATAAATGAAGCCCCTACAAAAAAAAGTAGGGGTTTGATTCATCAAACCCGAAACAAAATATCTCGAGAGCTTTTATGTACTCTCGAATTTTAATTAACACAACTGATAAGGGAAAATTATATTTACAGTAAGTAAAAGAACAATCACTAAATAGGAGCAAATATGAAAAAAACTATGTTGGCAATTTTGTTTTTCGCTATCTCTATTTCATATATATATGCCGGAAACGGAAATAAGTACGGCAAAGAAATAAGTCTGAAAGAGAAAACAAAAATTTCTGCCATACTTGCAAATCCGGAAAAGTTTGTTGGCAAGAACGTTTTGGTTGAAGGAACTGTTGTTGCAGTCTGCGAAAAAAGAGGCTGTTGGATGGAATTAGCAAGCGATGAAAAATTCCAGAAGATCAAAATCAAAGTAAAAGATGGCGAAATTGTTTTTCCATTGGAAGAAGCCGGTAAAACTGCTTTAGTTGAAGGCACTGTTTACGAAATCAAAATGACTAAAGAACAAGCTCTTGAGCAAGCTAAACATGAAGCCGAAGAGCATGGTACAAAGTTCGATCCGGCTAGTGTTAAAGGTCCGCTTACAATTTATCAAATTAAGGGACTTGGAGCAGTAATTAAGTAATCTCTTTGTTTAATGTAGAGGCTGCAATAATTAATTTTGTTGCAGCCTCTTTTTTTATGAGGTGTAAATGGTTCATTGGCGTAAATGGCTTAGAATACTTCACAGAGATATTGGATATATAGCCGCCGGATTAACAGTAATTTACTCTATTTCCGGTATTGCAGTTAATCATGTTCAAGATTGGAATCCAAATTATGTAATTACTGAAAGCACTACTCAGATAGGAGCTGTTCCGGATAGTGTTGTTAATTCTGATAATTTGGTTCAATACATACTGAAAAAAGTCGGGGAGACCGGAAAGTTGAAAAATAGTTTTTATCCCGATTCAACTTCGGTGAAAATATTTGTAGAGGGAAACACTATTACTGCAAATCTAAAATCGGGTGAAGTTTTTCAAGAGAAAGTTAAAAGCAGAGCTGTATTTCGTGGGACAAACTTTCTTCATTTAAACGCCCCAAAGAAAGTCTGGACTTATGTTGCCGATGTTTTTGCAGTAGCGCTAATATTCTTAGCAATCTCCGGCTTGTTTATGATTAAGGGGAAAAAGGGAATTACCGGAAGAGGGGCATGGCTTACTGCGCTTGGTGTTTTAATTCCGTTATTGTTTTATCTCCTCTACTATTACAAGATATTTTGAGCATTTCAAATGAATTTTTATTCTGAAAGCATTCATTAATGCTTTCAGAATTATAAAAACAATTCTTGTTTTTCATTTCAAATTCTTCATTGTAGCCGTTACTTCATTTCGAAATCATCGGCGGTCATTTTTATAAATATTATTGAAAAAATGAGCAAGCTAAATACCCTTTCGTCGTCCAATCTATAGGAATCAAATTATTAATTATTCAGCGACTAACGGTGTTAAAATGAAAATCAAAAAGAAAATTTGGCTAATTGGAATTGCTGTTGTGGTTCTTATAGCAGCTGCTTATTTAATCTTTTCCAATGAAAGTGAAAAAGCAGCAGAGTACAACTTTGGTAATGTGAAAAAAGGCAATTTAGATATTGTTATTACAAGCTCCGGCACACTTGAAGCTATTTCGACTGTTGATGTTGGAACTCAAGTCTCGGGTAAAATTGCTAAGCTTTATGTCGACTTTAATAGTGAAGTTAGGAAAGGGCAGCTTCTTGCAGTTCTTGATACTGTAACTCTCGCGGCTCAAGTTAGAGATTCGCAAGCCAGTTTTGCCAGAGCTAAGGCTGACTACAATCAAAAGTATGCAATTCATGAAATCAACAAGAAGTTGTACGATAAGAGCTTTATTTCAGAATTGGATTTTGTTAAATCTAAGACCGATGTAGAATCTTCACTTGCATCTCTACAATCAGCAGAATCTGCTGTTGAAAGAAGTAAAACCAATCTTGATTATGCATACATCTACTCTCCGATTAACGGAAAAATAATTAACAGAACAGTAGAGCAAGGTCAAACTGTAGCGGCAAGTTTTTCATCTCCGACACTTTTTACAATTGCTGAGGATTTAGCCTCGATGAGAATTCTGGCGAATGTTGATGAAAGCGATATAGGACAGATTAAAGAAGGACAACAAGTAAAATTCACCGTACAGACTTATACCGATAAAACTTTTGAAGGGATGGTTACGCAGATACGGCTTCATTCAAATACAGTTTCTAATGTTGTTAATTATACGGTTGTTATTTCAGCCGAGAATAAAGATCAATTTCTTCTGCCCGGAATGACGGCTACAGTTGATTTCTATATAAACCATAGAGAAAATGTTTTGCTGGTTCCTAATACGGCTTTAAGAATTGAGCCCAGCGAAGAAATGCTATCGGAAATTCAATCCAATATGGAACAAGAAATGAAAAACATTCCGGATAGCTTAAGAAACCAAAGACCTCCGGGACCTCCGCCTCAAATGGGAAATGGTTCAATGCCGGATAGAAGTAAAATGAAGCGTGTGTTCTATTTGGATGATAATGGTAAGCTGAAAATGAGTCCGGCTATGATTGGCTTAACTGATGGAAAGAATACTGAAATTCTTGGAAGCAGAGAATTAAAAGAAGGAATGAAAATAATAACCGGAATTCAAGAAGCGGAAAGTGAAAGTTCGAGCAACGGTACTAACTCGTTAACATCGCCGCAGAGAGGCGGAATGCCGCCGCCTCCAATGATGTAAATTCTACTAAGAGATAGAAATGGAAAAAGAAATAATTAAGACTGTTGATTTATGTAAAACTTATAAAGTAGGCGAGATAGAAGTTCCGGCGCTTAAAGCTGCTAACATTACGATAAACGAAGGTGAGTTTGTTGCAATAATGGGCGCCTCCGGTTCCGGAAAGTCTACTTTGATGAATTTGATAGGATGCTTGGATATGCCAACTTCCGGTGATTATTTCCTTGATGGAATCAACACCAGTAAATTGACAAAGAATGAATATGCGGCGATCCGGAATCAGAAAATTGGGTTTGTATTTCAAGGATTCAATCTGCTTGCACGAACAACAGCATTGGAAAATGTTGAGCTCCCTTTGATGTACGATCGTTCCGAGCGGATTAAGAATCACAGCAAAAGTGCAATTGATGCGCTTGATCGAGTAGGTCTATCCGATAGAATGCATCACATTCCAAGTCAGTTAAGCGGAGGACAGCAGCAAAGAGTTGCAATAGCCAGAGCGCTGGTAAATAACCCTTCAATCATCCTTGCGGATGAACCGACCGGAAATCTCGACAGCACAACATCAGTTGAAGTTTTCTGTCTATTCCAAAAATTGAATGAAGAGGGAATTACAATTGTAATGGTTACTCACGAAAGAGAATATGCTTCGTTCGCAAAAAGAATTATTGAAATGAGAGACGGGAGAAAAGTTAAAGACTTTTTCATTAAAGAAAGATTGAACGCAGTTGTAGAACTGGAGCGGCTGAAGGCAGAAACTTTTGAGTTAGAGGTTTGATATGAAATTTAAGGTGGTATTAAAAGCGGCAACAAAAAGCATCATTAAATCCAGAATGAGAAGTTTGCTGACTGCACTCGGAATAATCATTGGTGTTGCAGCGGTTGTTGTCATGGTTGCGGTTGGAGACGGTGCGCAGCAAAAGGTTAAGGATCAGATTGCTTCGCTTGGTTCTAACTTAATTATCATAACACCCGGTACATCAAGTACCGGAGGTGTTCGCGGAGGCTCCGGCACATTTAACCGTTTTACAATGGATGATGTTGACAAAATTAAAAATGAGGCAACTTTAATTACCGGCGTTTCTCCTTTGGTAAGATCCGGCGGACAAATAATTGGCGGTACCGGAAACTGGTTCACTCAGATTCAAGGTGTATCGGCAGATTACCTTGAGATTCGTTCGTGGGCATTAAAGGCCGGAGAGTTTTTTACTGATAGAGATGTAACAGCTAAAGCGAAAATTTGCATTTTAGGTTCTGAAGTGGCTGAAAACCTTTTCCCCGATGATGACGCAGTTGGTCAGCAAGTTAGAATTCGTAATGTGCCTTTTAAAGTAATAGGTGTGTTAAAATCCAAGGGGCAGACAGCTGTAGGAACAAGCAACGATGATATTGTTTTGGCTCCTTCAAAAACCGTTTTGGAAAGATTATCGGGCGGAAGATTCATCAGTTCAATTCAAGTTAGTGCTGTCTCCAGCGAAAAGAGTTTGGCGGCTCAATCCGAATTAAAAAGTATTATGAGAGAAGCCCACAAACTTGAGCAAGGTGAAGATGACGATTTCACAATTCAAGACCAATCTGATTTGGCAGAAGCGGCAACAGAAACTTCACGTGTATTAACTTATTTGCTGGCTTCGGTTGCCGGAGTGTCATTAATAGTCGGCGGCATAGGTATTATGAATATTATGCTGGTCTCTGTAACAGAGAGAACAAGAGAAATTGGAATTAGGCTTTCCGTAGGTGCAAGAGCATCCGATATTCTGGTTCAGTTCCTTACAGAAGCTGTTGTGTTAAGTTTATCGGGTGGAACAATAGGTGTACTCTTTTCGGTGCTTGTAGCCTACATTCTGAACAATTACACCGAGCAAACCGCTTATATCCGTCCCGAGATTGTTATTGTGGCGTTCGCATTTGCCGGTGCAATTGGTGTCTTCTTTGGTTTCTATCCGGCAAAGAAGGCTGCGGCATTAAATCCGATTGACGCATTAAGGTATGAATAGACTGTTTTAGCATTAAAATGGAATAAAATAACCGGTTTGGTATAGCAAGTTTTTAATTAAATTATCTTCTAATGTAGTAAGAAATAATACGGTTGATGGAAGATCTCGAATTAATAAGACAGCTTAAGAGTGGTGACGAAACGGCATTTCGGCTCCTTGTGGATACATACCAGAAGTTTGTATTGAACAGCTGTTATAAGTTCGTGTACAACCGGGAAACTGCGGAAGACTTAACACAAGAAGTGTTCATTGAAGTTTACAGATCAATTAATTTATTTAGAGCGGATTCAAAATTATCTACTTGGATTTACAGAATCTCGATCACTAAATCGCTCGATTATTTGAAAGGACAGAAGAGAAAGAAACGTTTCGCAATTCTTAAAAGTTTATTCGGAGAAGATGAAGTGGAAGAAAGAATATCAGCTCCCGATAACAATAGTCCGGACAAAATTTTGGAAAATAATGACAGATTAAAAGTGTTATCGTGGGCATTAAGCAAATTGCCGGAAAATCAGCGCATAGCTTTTACGCTCAGCAAGAGTGATGATGTCAGCTACAAAGAAATTTCGGAAGTGCTGGGTGTTAGTGTTTCATCGGTTGAATCTTTGATTCACCGCGCTAAGCAGAATCTTAAAAAGAAACTTTACAGTTATTATAAAAGGCATCTTTAGGAAAGAGGCAAAGATGAAAAAAGAAGAACAAATATTAGAGGAAGTGGAAAAAACTCTCAGTGCAATCGAGACGCTTCCCAAGATTGACATTAATCCTTTTCTTTACACACGGATTAAAGCAAGAATTGAGAAGGAACAGATAAAGCATGGCGGTGCCGTTAAAACAGATTTTGTACTGAAGCCGGTAACGTTAGCTTTGATACTGATTATTAACATTGTTACAACAGTTTACTTCTTCGGTTTTGGAGGCAGCAGTAAATCTGAAACTTCGGTTGTTGATACTATGAAACAAGAATATGGTGTTACACAAATTCAATCAGATAATTATACATTGGAATAAACAATGGACTGGATGACACAAAACAAACTTATTAAATGGTTAATCGGAATTTTACTTGTAGTAAACATTCTAACCATTACAATAATCTGGATATTTGTTGCACGCGATAAGCAGCCTCCGCAATTTGACAGAGTAGGTAAACCGCCCGGCGGCGCGGAACAACTTCAAAAGGAACTAAACTTAACGGAAGCTCAGAAGAAACAGTTTGAAGATGCTCGCAAAGAAAGCTTTGCACAAGCTGATGTTTTATTTAAGGAATTAAACGAACTAAAAACCAAATACTTTGGAGAATTGCAGAATGAGAAAACCGATACTGTTTTAGTAAATAGTTTGTTAAGAAGAATAGGCGCAATACAAATTGATCTGGAGAAACAGCGGTTTGAACATTTTAGATATTTGCTTTCCATTTGCACTACCGAACAAAAAGAAAAATTTAAGCCGATACTCAAAGAATTCTTGGTAGGCAAACCCCCTAGAGTAAATGATAAAGGAAAACCGATGCCCGGATTTCCGGGTAAAGAGGGAATAAGAGATAATATGCCTCCACCTCCTCCGGGCGAAAGACCAAATGAAATGATGCGTTAAAAGAATGAGCATTCCCGTTGCTCCTCTTGATGTTGCCTCACCGGTTATGGTTCCGGTGAGGCTTTTTTTATATGAACAATATAGTAGACTGATCTTCACTTCTTTCGCAAGTATTTTATCCTCGCGTCGTCCAATACTTTAAGATTCCTGAGAAAATAAAAAACAATTATGCGAAACGGTTCAACGTGTTCACTTCCGGTATTTAACGTAACGGACCTAAGCGGGAGTAAGCAATTGCTCTTGCTTATGAATCTTTCCGAATTAAATACAAAACAGATTGCTGCGATGGGTACTTCGCATAGAGTAAATTATTATCAAGTGATTTTGTGCGATACCGGCTGCGGGCACATTTGGATTGACTCCAACCGCTTCGAGTTGAAAGAGAAAGGATTATACTCGATATCGAAAAACCAAATTGTTAAGTATGCACTCAATTCGGCTTCTTCCGGCAAGGTGCTTTTTTTCTCCGATGAATTTATTTATCAGAATCCTACCGATCTGGACTGGATAAACACCTTAAGGATTTTCAACAGCTTCGAAACATCTCTGGCGGCGCAGCTTGCAGAAACGGAGTATGAAGAGTTAATCGGGTTATATAAAAAGATTGAAGAGGAACTGAACGAGGAATCGGATTTTGCCCGTACGGAAATACTAAACAGTCTGCTTAAAGCCTTTTTGTTTGTTGCGGAAAGAAATAAACTGAAACGGAATCTTTCACAAAAGGACAAAGACCGGAACAGAAATCATTTAAAAGAATTTACACGGAAACTTGAAGAGAATTACAAACAGACACGTGTAGTAAATTACTATGCGGATTTGTTAAACATTACTCCCAAAAAGCTAAACAGCATTGTACTTAATTCGTATGGAAAATCTGCAAAGAAAATTATTGAAGAAAGAATTCTTCTTGAAACAAAAAGACTTCTTACGCATACGGATTATTCGGTAAAAGAAATTGGAAGCAATTTAGGCTTTAGAGACCCAACCAACTTTAACAAATTCTTCAAAAAATATGTCGGCTCTACTCCAGTGTTTTTCCGTAATGTTCAAATGATAGAATCGCACAATCAATAAGCACTTATTTACCATTACATAACAAAACTTATCAGCGATAGTATTCTTGGAAAGCCATTAAACAGTAACGGCTTTAACGGAATACTAATTATAATATGGAGAAACAAGATGATAAGCGGCGTTAGCGGTGCAAGTAGTTATCAGCTTCAGACTCAATCCTCTAGAGAAACAAAATTAACAGACGAGCAGAAACTGCAGCTTGAAGAAATTTTATCTAAGTATGATTCAAGCAGTATTACATCCGATCAAACAAAAACTCTGTTTGATGAATTGAAATCATCCGGCATTAGACCAAGCAAAGAAGTAAGAGAGATTATTGATGCAGCCGGATTTAAACCGCCGGAAAAACCGGAAGGTCCTCCTCCGCCGGAACAAAGAGTTGAAGAAACCCAGCAATTGCCCGATTATTTATTAGAGTTCTTAGAAAAATAATCTTCCGGCGAACTTACCCAATCAGATTTAAATTCTCTGATTACAGAATTGCAAAATAATGGAGAAGTAGCTCAAGGTGTTTTAGTTGATAAAAAAGTATAACTGAAAATTAGGGAAGAGGTTGTCTCAGAAGTAATTCTTCAAATAAATAATCTGCGAAAATCAGTTAAACCTGCCCGTCCGGCAGGCGGGTCTGTGTCATCCGCGGGCTATTCTTTTGATTAAACATTACTTTTGAGACAGCCTCTTTATTCTACACTTTCGAAAACATCTCTTCATAACTCTTCCGCAAGTTTCATTTTCTCCCGTCGTCCAATGTAATAGAATAACAAAACAATAAGGAGTTAATATGAACGTAAAAAATTATTCTCTCGTATTCTTTCTCACTCTGTTAATGCTGGGCTTAACATATGCACAGCCGGGACCGCAGCAGCCTCCGCCAAAAGAAGATATGCTGAAACAGCTGATAGAAAGATTAGACCTCTCGGCTGCACAAGCAAAGAAAGTAGAAACCATTTTAGCCACCACTCAAAAACGTATGGAAGAGTTTAAGCCCGGTGCGGAAGGTGACGGTCCCCCTCCTATGGAAAAGATGGAAGAGATTATGAAGAAGCAAGACAAAGAAATTGAAAAAGTTCTCGATGATGATCAGTTGAGAGAATATGCTAAATTCAAAAAGGAAAGAGAAAGCCGCAGACCTCCTATGGGCGATAGACCGGCGCCTCCGAGAAATTAGTGAAGCCTTTCAGTTTACTTCAGTTAACAATCTACTATAAAAAAAAACCCGGTGAATAGCCGGGTTTTTTATTTGCTAACCGACAAACAATCTCTTCTCTTAACAGCGTAAAAGTATCAAAGCCAATCTCCTATTTTTAGAAGGAGTTTTAAGGCTGCTTCTCGTTATCCCGAGCGCCCGCTTTGTCCGGCTCAAACGTGGCTAGGATTCGAGGGATTAGAGGACCCCCGCAAGGTTTTCTCCCTTGAAATTCTGACCATCCTTAAGTAAGTTGCAAATAGTAACAGTGGTTCCATTCTAAACAACCTACGGGGGAACCGGGAAAGCAGTTCTGAGTTTTGAATTATGAATTGAGAAGCAGCGCCAAATAGATTTTCTTTTAAATAAATAATAGCTCGAATAATATCGCGTAAAAAAACGCGATTTTGTTTAAGAAACTGAATAAAAGCTAGCAGTTATTCCAGTAAATAACGCGGGATAGGTAGTCACAAACAAACCATCGGCTGGCATGTTAATTAATGGATATGGCAAAATTATATGAAAGTAGAATTTAATATTGACAATTGGTACAGCACTCTGCTGATGACACCGGAATATTATCGGCATTTGAAGGAATATGTAGAAAATAATGACTCAAAATTATTGCATTTAAAATCTATCACAATAATTTCTGCTCATTTGAATAAAATTAACGAAGATAAATCAAGTGAAGTTTCTGTCTATGACTATGATAAGAATGAATCAAAGAAATGGGTCTTAGACGATATTGCTAATGCATTTTTCCATTACTCAAATCAAATACTTGTGTTATTCTCAAGCTATTTAGAATTAATTCTACAAGAATTCTTTGAGACTTTCTTTTATTATCAACCCGAAAAAATGTACAATTTCATTGAGAGTAATACACCGAATAAAATAAAGGGTCATATTGAATTAAATATGATTCTAGATTCTGTTTCCATTAATGAATTAAAAGTCAAGTTGTCAAAACGTGCTACCGCAAATGCAAATAAAGGAGATATTCTCCGAATAATTAAGAAAATAGAAGCGCTTTGCAATTGTTCATTTGATGAAAGGTTAAAAAGCAATCTTAGAAACCTAGTCGAACATAGAAATCAAGTTGTACACGAGGGAAAACTTTTTGACATAAATGAAATGATTGTTAATAGAATCTCAGAAAATATTACTTCTTTGTTAAGTTTTTTGGGGAATATTCTATTTGATAATAATATGCCAATTGTTAACGATAGTGGACTAATAAGGTGAATGTGTAAACCAGTGTTCACGCAGAGTGCTTCAATAAATAGTAATATTTACTGTTGGGCTTGTTCTTGTTTTTTGAGGTTAGAATAAACTGAATAACATAAATAATAGACCGTAGTATGTGACAGCGGAAATCTTTAGGCATCATTATAGGTGAAAATATGAAAAACATTTTTGTTCTTATCACATGTTCAATATTTATCATTGGTTGTAATACAGATAAATATGATATTAAGACAACATCCAATAACAAGGTATATCGAATAGATAAAGAAAAGGGTGATGTCTATGAGATTGCAAACGGAAAACTCCTTAAAATAGCCAGTTATGAGGAAACAAATCCAACTTTCTTTTCAAAACCAAAAGTGTGGCCAGCTGATACAACGCAATATAATCCATACTTATGGCCCCAATACTACAAATCCTTTGACTTACCTAATCTGGATATGATAAGAATAAATCTTGCTACCTCCTGGAGGGAAGGAACATTGTATTATCGTGTAAATGTTAAGCCGTTTACAAAAAGATTAGAAGAAGCTAGAAAAAATTATTTGTCAAAATTTACTGCAATATTCTCTGATATAAATGGATTTGTTTTATTAGAAATTGAGATACCGCTAAGCTCATTACTGCGAATTTTTGGCAACCAAGGCGAGGCGGCAAATCTTAGCCGAGAAGGTAAAACTGAGTGTCCTTTGGAAGTATACAAAGATCTATATGATATGACAATCAGTTGGAATTTTGAATAAATGTCTAACCAGTGTTACAGATCGCTTCGTTAAGAGTGTAGGGTTGAGAACTTAAAATAATGTTTCCCTGCGTCGTGGTACACCATAACGAAATAAAATAGTCCAGTGGCGGAGTGGTCCGCGACAGCAAAGTAAAAAGTTGTAAATATAAAAGTGGTGTAAGATGTATATTCTATTGATAATCATTCTGCTCATCATCTTAGTAATTTTAATTATGCCCGGCTATACTCCATCAATTAAAAATGGAGATGGAAAGAAAAGTATAGCGGAGCTTAGTGAAGTTAATCTCGGCAATTCCGAACAGTGGGTTTTAATCCGCTCGGAAAATATTGATAATCCAATTCTGCTTTTAGTTCACGGAGGACCGGGCACTTCCCAGCTTACACTAATGAGAAGGAATACGAAATCATTAGAAAAATATTTTATAGTTGTTAACTGGGACCAGCGGGGCGCGGGTAAATCCTACAAAGCCATTGCAGACAAAAGTCGAATGAACATAGATCAGTTTGTTTCTGACATTCACGAACTGACCGAATACCTAACCAAGCGATTCAATAAACAGAAAATAATTCTAGCGGGGCATTC
>JAZDFQ010000101.1:0-69936 GCA_043807765.1 Ignavibacteriota bacterium | reverse complement strand
AGCCTTCGTTGGCTGCTTGGGTAAACAAATCCACATTACTGATCTTGTTGGTGCGCATCAGATTCTCTTTTTTGTTTACTCTCTTACAACGCTATTATCATAAAAGTTTTTAAATTATCTATAATTTTTCAGCAGTCTCTACACTATAAAACAGATAAAATTGAAATTTCACCAATTTATTTTACCTTGCCAAACCAGACCAAATTAGCTATTTTTGGTGCGCTTAAACGCGAAAAATCAATAAAATCTATAGGAGAAGTAATGAAAAGAAGTTTTGTCTACCTGAGCATACTTGGTGTAGCTTTGGCTTTGATGGCTTTCGAATGTTCATCTGCGGAATTGACCGGCGCAAAGTTATATATCAACCAGAAACAATATGATAAGGCTGAAGAAGCTTTGCTTAAAGAGGTTGCCAAAAATCCAAAGAGTGACGAAGGCTGGTTTATTTTAGCATATCAAATTTATGGTGAACATAAAGGCGACTATGCAAAAATGCTTGATGCATTTGATAAATCTTTGGCTTCAAGTCCAAAATATGCAAAAGAAATTGGCGACTTTAAGAAATATTACTGGGCAACAGCATTCAATAAGGGCGTTAGCTACTTCAATAATGCAGCTAAAGCTACTACACCGGACTCTATGAAAATGTTTTTTGAAAAAGCGGCCGATATGTTTAACAACGCATCTTTGTGCCAGCCCGATTCTGTTGTAAACTACACAAATTTAGCTATGGTTTATATCAATACAAACGAGACCGCAAAAGCAATAGCTCCACTTGAAAAAGCAGTTAAAATTGGCAAATCATCGGAAGCGTATTCTTTGCTTGGCCAGATTTATTTAGAGAACGCAAACAAAGCTAAAGAAGCTAAAAATGATGCAGAGTTTAATGTTGTTATTGAAAAAGCAATTGCTGTTTTAGATGCGGGCAGACAAAAATATCCGGAGAATGGAGAAATTCTTTTAAGATATTCTAATGCATTAGTTGCAGCTAACAAAATGGATGTAGCTATGGCTGCATTTAAAACTGGTGTTGAAAAAGAACCAGACAACAAATATTACAGATATAATTATGGTGTAGTTCTTTTGAATTCCGGAAAATTTGCTGAGGCTGAAACACAATTTAAACAAGCAATTGAACTTGATGGTAAATACGCAAACGCCATTTATAATCTGGGTGTAACCTATGTTAAATGGGGTACATCATACAGAGAAGAAGCTGAAAAGAAAAACGAAGCTGTAGACGAAGCAAAGATTAAAGAGAAATTCACTTTAGCATTACCGCACATTAAAGCTTATTTGGAATTAAATCCAAAAGAACCGGCATTGTGGGATTTACTTGGAAAGATTTATGCTAATCTTGGTATGAAGACAGAGTCTGACGAAGCGTTTAAGAAAGCTGACGAAGTTAGATAATTAGTTTATAAGTTATTATTTGACCCACAGTTAGTGTATACTTGCTGTGGGTTTTTTATGAAATAAAATTTTGAAATGGAGTAGAACGAATGAGCCAGAACAATCAGAATTCTCAGCAGATAAATATTGAACTTGGTGAAAAAGAAGCTGAAGGAATTTATTCTAACCTTGCAATTATTACTCATTCTCCGGCAGAGTTTGTAATCGATTTTACCCGCGTTGTTCCGGGTGTTCCTAAAGCAAGAGTTTTATCAAGAATTATAACCACGCCTCAGCACGCTAAGATGCTTTTACGAGCACTTAAAGATAACATCGATAAGTTTGAAGCCAGATTTGGAGAAATAAAAGTTGATGCGCAATCAACTCCTCAGTTCGGATTTATTAATCCCGATCATGGTGAGCAAATAAACTAGTTTTAATTATGAGGATTCTGTTTTAGAATCCTCATTGCACTCCGTCACTAAATCAATTTCTCAGAAATCATATCTTGAGTTCATAAAAAATAATAGTTAGTTTATTTCCACGTTATCCTTAATTGTTGAAACAGTCAATTACCAGAGGAGTTACTTATGAAAAGAACTCATTTCTTAGTGTTCATCTTGATGGCGATTTTGACCATCAATCTTAAAGCCCAAACTCCCAGAATTGATCTTCTATTTCTCACCGATCTAAGTTCTCTGGATTTAAGTGCCTTCGCTCTTGAGAGAAATCTTTCCAATCAACAAAAAATATTTCAAGTTCTTATACAGCCGGAAGGAATTAGTGCATACATAGAGGGTAAGGTTGACTGGCAAGAGAATATGAACTCTTCGCCGCGCGAAGTGGTTAGCTTTCAAACAAAAATTTTCCAAACAAGAAATTTTTTTAGCGATGAGCTTGGTACGGCAAACGATTTGCTTCTAGACAGCAGAACAGTAGATAATAACTTATTAGATGAACTAATCAGAAAAGGAAAACTTACCGGAGTTATTAAAATTACTTTACGACTTTTCAGCGAGAATGGACAGTTCTTAGATGATAATTCTGAAAGCGGTGCTTTAAACGAAATAGTTTTACTTAATCCATCACCAACTATTAGTATAATACTGCCTCAACGCGATGCTCAGTACGATGTCGGAAATATTCCCTTGCAATGGTCTCCGGTTAATGGTGCCATAAAGTATCTAATAAAGGCCAACACATACAATGAAGGTGTTGAAAGCCCAACGGCCGCATTGAATTCCGGAACTCCGGTAATTGATGATTTTGATGCCGGTGTTGTTACAAGCATAAATTTGAGTACGGTAACAAAAAGGCGAGAATGGTATGGCGGTCAAAAGGTTGTGGTTATTGTTAAAGCAGTCATTTCGGAATCGGGAAGAGAAACAGTATTAAACAGCGAACATGTTACATTTGAGCTTATTCAAACCGGAGGCGGTACTGCTAACCTATCGGGAGTTAAAGAGCCGGACCCGGATATGATGAGACTAGCGGAGGTTGTTAAAGATGGTGTTTCAGCAGAAGACTTTCTAACTAAATTAAAAGACGGAACCATCAGCATAAATGATGTTCAAATATTTGACGAGAATAATAATTCAATTACACCGGCAACATTTTTAATTATTCTTTCCTTTTTAGAGGCAAATAATTCTCTTATTATTTCTAAAACTTTTATTCCAAGACCATAAGGAGCCGGAAGAAAATGAGAAAAATTATTTTGTTGCTTGCACTGGTTTCATTTTTTCTAAACTCGGTTACTTATTCACAAAGTGATAAACCAGTTGCTCTGGTTAAAAAGGTTATAAAGATTGTTGACTACAATAAAGGGGCTGAGACTGATTGGGAATCAGCAAAAACCGGAACTCCTTTGATAGACGGCGGACAAGTTAAAACCGGTCCCAAATCTTTGGCGTTGGTTTTATTTACAGAAGGTTCGTTATTGCGTGTTAGAGAAAACAGTATTCTAAACATTTACGGTAGTAAAGAGGGAAATAGAGTTAAGAGAAATACTGTAATGCAAAAAGGAACTCTCGGATTTGATGTTAAGAAACAAGGAGATGATGAGTTCAAATTTACTACTCCTACTGCGGTTGCTTCTATAAGAGGAACTGACGGACTTATTTATTGCGACAGCACTGTTACTAGAGTATATCTTGATCATGGAGAACTTTATATTGAATCGACTACCGACCCAACCAAAAACGGAAGAATTGTTGGTGGTGAAAAAATTGTACAGAATGAAGATGGATCATTTACACCAACTCCTTTAACTGAAGAAGAGAAAAACGTTATACAACAGGCAAAGACACAAACCACCAAGAAAATTATTATAAAAACAATTCACGGCGATATTCAGATTGAGTATTACTCATCTGATAAACAGTAAAGCAGCTTTATTCTAATTTTTTGAGGGATCCATGAAAAAAGTTTATACAGTTTTCACTTTACTTACAATCATATCTTCAATAACACCCGCACAGATTAGCAATTATGTGTCAAGTGTAAAAATTGGAGATGCTAAAGAGAAAAATCCAATTACCGTAAATGCTGAACTTACATTGGCAGAAAGTATTTCTGAGATTTCTCTAGCTTATAAACCCTTTGGTGAATCTGAATTTATCAAGATAGAAATGCTGGTTGCTGGTAATTCCGCTAGCGTTACAATCCCGGCAGAAAATGCTCAACCTCCATACATAGATTATTATCTAATTATTAGTCTCAAAAATGCACAGGTGGAAACGTATCCTGCTGGAATCTCCGATGGTGTAACGCCGTTACAAATTTCCGTTTCCGGTGTCTCTCAAAAGGACCAAGAGATTATAATTTTGAGTCCGGATGCTGGTGAAGTACTTACTTTTGATGACCAGCTAATTTCACTCTCTTTTGTTAGGGCCCCGGAAAGTGTTGATATAGCGAAGACAAAAATCTTTCTTAATGGGAAAGATGTTTCCAGCATGGCAGTTGTTGCCGGAGATTTAATAGTTCTTAGCGGAGAAAATATTTTTGCTGATATTTCCGGTTCAGCAAGAGATTTACAAGTTGAAGTATATGATAAAGATGGTAAACTATACCATACCTTAAAGCGTACTTTTCAAGTTGTTTCTGCCGAGATGGCCCAAGCAATTGAATCTCAATGGAAATACAATGGTTCGCTGCGGGGTGAATCGAGAAGTGAAAATCTTAACTCGGTTGGAAGCTGGTATAATAACGCTACAGCAAATTTTAGCGCTACAGGATCGGGATTACAACTTTCCGGTTATGGCTATTTGACATCCGAAGAAAAAGCTGAGCAGCAGCCATATAACAGATACACTGCAACTCTAGACGCGGGCGAATGGTTAAGTTTGAAAGCCGGCGATTCTTATCCGCGGTTTCCTAATTTAATTATGGAAGGAAAACGTTTACGCGGTATTAACGGTGCCTTGAATCTTGGTTTCTTTAATTTGCAAGCTGTGTATGGTGAAACTGTGAGAGAGATTGAAGGAAGAATTATTCAGCAGTATTCTGAGGATAGTGTTCCACTTGGTTCGGATATTATTTCAATTGATAATGCAAAATATGGTTCGCCTTTCGCCAAAGTAAAATTGGGTACATACAATAGAAAATTATTAGCTGTTCGTCCTTCATTTGGTAGCGGTGAGAATTTCCAGCTCGGTTTTTCTTATCTGCATGGTCAGGATGAAACTAAATCAATCGAGTTTGGTTCTCGACCTCAAGAAAATATTGTTGTTGGATCGGACTTTATGCTTGCGTTTGATGATCAGAATATAATGCTTACTTCTCAAGCAGCAGTAACTTTTCTGAACAAAGATATTTCTACCGGAACTCTAACGGATTCGCAAATCGATTCTATATTTACATCTGATAGTGGTTTTGATGTTGATCCCGCAGATGTGAAAAAATATAGAGATTATATTGATAAGTTTATTACTGTGAACCAATATCTAGGTCCATGGAATCCGCAAGAATTTGCATCGCTTGGCGCAGAAGCCGCACTTAGCTTAAATTATTTTAATAATAATGTGAAAGCTTCCTACATTTATCGAGGAAATGATTTTCAATCGTTTGGTCAATCATTTTTAAGAACTGATGTTCAGGGAATTAACATAGTTGATAGGTTCAGGATGCTGGACAATAAGTTGTTCTTCTCTGTTGGTTACGAAGATTTACACGATAATTTGCAGAATACAAAAATTGCCACTACAAAGTTTAGAACAATTAGTGCTTCAGTCTCGTTTTTCCCAAGAGCAGATTTTCCAAACATCACGTTGGGCTACAATCAGTTTACTAACGAGAACGGGTTAGCCGCTTCGAATCCACAGACAGGCAAGTATGCAATTGATAATCAAACAAACCGCATAATGGTTCAACTATCATATGACTTGACTCTTGGAGTTCGCCACAGTACATCGGCCTCATTTACAACATCTTCGCGGGAAGATAATAGCCTTGCAAACTCAGATGCTCAATTCAATAATTTCTCCCTTAATGTAAATAGTTTTTGGGAAAGATCTCTAACTTCAATTTTCGGTATAACATACAGTTCAAGCGAGATCAGCAATATTCCGTTTGACTATGTTACAATTTCTGCCGGGGGAAGCTACAAAATGCTTGAAGATAAATTAACCTTAACAGCTACAATCAGCCCGAGCTTTGGCGATTTTGAAAGACAAGCGTTCGATTTTATTGCTGACTATAATGTAATGAGAAATCTTAACTTGGCATTACAAGCTCGTATATACCGTTTGCCATCAAGTACGAATTCTATAATTGGGTTAATTACTAGATATACACTTTAGTAAATGAAGCCAAGTCAAAATAAGAAGAGCGGATTATTTGGTTCGCTAATAGTTTTTACATCCCTTCTTGTGTTGGTTTTACTGCTCACTCAAGAATGGATTTTTTCAATTGGACCGCTCAAAGAACTTGAACTCAAGTTAATTGATGACCGCTTTACAAAACGGGGAAAGATAGAACTCGGCGATTCCTCCGATGTAATAATTTTAGAAATCAATCAAGAATCGTTCGATCAAATTCCGCCACCATATAATAAATGGCCATGGCCCCGTTCAATATTTGCTCATGTGATTGAAAATCTAACCGAAGCCGGTGTTAAGGCAATTGGAATTGATATTGTAATGTCTGACGCAGATCAGTTTTCACTGCTAAATGATTCGCTGCTTATTAAACAAATCAGAAAATCTGGTAAAGTTGTGGTAGCCGGTAAAGTTGATGATACTCAAGAGAGGAAGAAGCTTGCGCGTGAATCAAATGTAGATAAACTGAATGAAAATTTTCAAAATATTTTTTTCACTGCCGACAGCTCAATTGGCTTAGTAACAACTCCGTCTGATAATGACGGTGTATATCGAAGATATTTGCCTTATGCTTCAGTAACAACAGTTGATAAACTCATTCCAAGTTTTAGTTATGCTCTGCTTAATAAATACTATAACCTAAAAAATGATTTTGTTGCTTCGAGAACTGATGAGGGTTTCGACTTCAATGGAAAGTCCATTCCTCAATTTGATAGATACAGCACATTGGTTAATTTTTATGGACCAAGTGGAACGTTTAAAAGAGTTCATCTTGCCGATGTGTTAGATGATAAAGACTATAATACCATTGATGAGATTGAAAGTGGCCAGCAAATAAATTCTTGGGATGATGATGGTCTTCTGCAAAGTGGTATGTTCAAAGATAAGATTGTAATAATTGGCTCTACAATGCCGGAAGACAAAGATATTTTTCCTATTTCATTTAGTGAAGGACAAAAGGCCGGCGATAATTTGATGTATGGCGTAGAATTTCACGCAAACGCAATTCAGAATGTTATCAAAAATGATTTCCTAGAAAAACAATCTAGTTCTAGTGAACTCTTACTTATCATATTCTTAACCGGATTAGCTTTTTTCGGTTCTTCAATCTTTAGAAAAATAAAACTTAGATTCGGCTCATTAGTAGAATTGTTCAATGTATTCTTAATTCTGCTGCTGCTCTTTTTTGTTTATCAAGTTGGTGTATATCTCTTTGTTAATTATAAAATTGTAATATCAATAGTCAGTCCGGCAATTGGAATAGTGTTCGGATATTTTGGCAGCACAGCATATCATTTCTTAAAAGAACGTCAGCAAAATGTTCTTATCAAAGGAATGTTTTCTCAGTACGTTAATAAGCAAGTGGTACAAGAACTACTGTCAAATCCGGATAAGCTGAAACTGGGCGGCGAAAAGAAAAACGTAACAATTTTCTTTAGCGATATGGCCGGCTTCACCACTTTTTCCGAAGGAAAATCTCCCGAAGAATTAGTTCGATTTATCAATGGACTTCTTCATGAGATGACCGAATTAATTATGCATCATACGGGAACGCTGGACAAATATCTTGGTGATGCAGTGATGGCATTCTGGGGCGCCCCGCTGGAACAAGAAGATCATGCATATCGAGCTTGTCTTACAGCTTGCGAAATGCAGAAAAAAGTTTCAGAAATTTCTCGCGAGTGGGTACAAAAAGGGGAAAAGCCGCTTCACATCAGAATTGGTTTGAACTCCGGAGATGTTATTGTAGGAAATGTTGGCGGCGAAAAACATAAGAACTACACAGTGATGGGAGATAATGTAAACTTAGCATCCCGGCTTGAAGGAGCAAACAAAGAATATAATTCCGCGATAATGATTAGCGAATCTACATACGAAGCAGCAAAAGATTCTGTTTTGGTTCGAGAACTTGATTCTATAAGGGTTAAGGGGAAAACAAAACCAACTAAAGTCTTTGAACTGATTGGTATGACTGATGATGAAATGGCGAAGCAAAAATTGAATTCACTTGAAGATTATATTTCAGCTTTGGGTTTGTACAAGCAAAAGAAGTTTGCGAAAGCTTCCGAATACTTTGAAAAGTGCTCTACAGCTCAACAAGATTTTACTTCTAAAGTTTATTTGGAAAGATGCAAAGCTTACATAGAAAACCCGCCGGATGAAGGTTGGGATGGCGTATTTGTAATGAAGACGAAATAGATACTAGTTGGCAACATTGTTTTTAAGTACCGCTCCGAACTAAAAAACTACTCCAATAATTTCAATGATTTATTTTAATAGAACATCCTTACTTTTTCACCTAACCGAAAATTTGAACAATGCCGCAATGAAAAACGTGGTCGGATGGAAAAGCTGGTTAGGGCGCAGCAATAAATCATTGTATCTCTATATTGTCTAATTCTATCAATGGATAATTGTTCAGCAAAATCAATTGATTGCCAATCCTAATAACACCCAATTCTTTGCAAGCCTCGATAACGGTATCTTTTCCATTTATTTTTGCGGTCATATCAACCCACATCTTCTTCCCTAATTTAACATCCCCATCTAATAATTTAATACGAACATAGTCGGGAAGTTTAAGGTACGGCAACAAAATGTATGCTGTATGAGGAGGATAGAAGAAAGAATATCTGCGTTTACGTATCTCATACCAAAGATACTTTGCCTTACTCCCTAAGTAGAGGTTATCAAATTGTTTCATTAAGCATATCGATTTTGAAATAGCGCGGACAAGAACTGGATATGGAATAAAAGACAGCGATATATGCTCTTCCCAAGTCTGGGGAAGTGTTTTATGGCTGATATATTTATTCCTTATATCACGAAACTGTTCATTCTTAATAAACTGTTCAAAATCCTCGACTTCCTTTTTAAGAGAGGGGAATTTGGTACAAGCAAAATAGAAGGTTATTTGACCATTCTTTCGTTCACCTAATTCTGAAAGACGAGAGATTATTTCATCTTCAAAATTATGAGCCAAGTAATCCAGCCTACTTAACTCTAAGTTACTTAAGTCTTTTTGAGGGTTGTTTGATCTAATTCTCTCTGCTTTGCATTTAAATTCTTTATAAAATATCCATGAAGAAATGATTTCGCCAATCTCTCCTCGCAGGCTTCCGATTAAATTAGAGACTTCGGTATTATGAATTCTAAGCTTTTTTCGTCCCATGAGAATAACTAGTTCATTTATTTGTTACGCCTAACGGCTGGTTAGTTGCAACTTTAATTTAATAAGGAGAAAAGAAGATGAGTAAAAATTTAGCCACCACTACAAACAGAATATATTTGCACAATAGCAAGTTTCAATGGATTCCCGACAGAAATCTTTTTTTAAAAAATAGTGATAGGTAAACCAAAGGCTTTTGACAAATAAAAGAATGCACAATTATAAGCAATGATGGTAAATTACTAAATTGGATTGAATTTGATCCAGTCAAAAAAGCCAAAATGTTAGAAATAATGAAAGAAAGAGAGCTAAGACTTTGGTAATGGGAAGAAATCAAAACCGAACTTATAGCACAAGGATTTTTACCAAAACCAGAAGAATACATATAAACTATTATGATAAACTTTGTAAAAATCGTTTGCCCTTCGCTGTCAATTTGCCAACATAAAGTTGCACGATTTCGCCGGTTTCGTCTTTTTGCGGACTGGCGAAAAACATTCCTTCTTTATAAAGAGAAAGTAATTTTGGGAATATTACACTACTATAATCACAACCAACAATATAAATTTGTTTGTCATTGTTGTTTGGATTCTTCTCTATTTCAAGGAGAATACTTTTAATGAGACTATTATTTTCCATATCATTTTTCCTTTTTCTAAATATTAAATAGGATTACTGCGATGATAATAAGAGCGATTAATACTTCTAACACAAGATTTCCTTCTGTTTTTATAATATTAGCAACTTCATTGAAAGATATTTATACTTCCAAACAATTAAGCAACTATTTACTTCATCGCCCGCTTTAAGTTAATAAATGCAATAATCATGAAAATTAAGTTTGCCAACCATGCAGTTAAAAACGGGTCCAGCACACCATTCTCCCCAAATGCTTGACTTATCTTCATAAACACAAGATAGAGAAAAGTTACTGCCATACTAATACCGAATTGAATTGCCAAACCGCCGCGTCGTCTATTGGCCGAAATTGGAAGACCGAACATTACAACAATGATACTGGAAAATGCATAAGCTATTCTTGAATGGTAAGCAATCTCAGTTCTGACTGCATTATTGCCGGTTCTCAATTGTTCATGACTATAATTTTTTAACTCACTAAGTGTCATCTCTTCCGGCTTACGCTGCTTTCTAATTACATCTTCCGGCTTAAAGTGAAGCGAAGGAAAATCCTTAACTAAAAACATTTCTAATTCTTCAGAGTTTTCGTGAAATTTTCTTGCAGAGCCGCTGAATAGTTGCCAAGCGTTTTTTGTTGAATCGTACGACATCCGAAAAGCATCAAGTCTGGAAAGTATTTTTGTTTTGTCTTTTGGGTCAAACTCTTGAATGCTTACTTGGTTAGCTTGTCCCATAGTTACATCGAAATAATTTATGGTAACAATCCGGCTTTCAGTGTCTTGAAAAAAAATATTGCTTCCGAAATGAACAAGTCCTTTCTTCATGTAAGTCTGCTCTATAAAAACCTTATGCTTGTTTGCCATAGGAACAATGTAACCGCTAAAATAAACTGTGATAAGGCTTATGAAAACCGCAGTAATTACGAAAGGAATCATCATTCTATATAGACTTACTCCGCTTGCCTTTATTGCTGTTAATTCATTTAGGTTGGCGAGTTTTCCAGCAGTAAACAAGCTTGCAAGAAGTACGGAAATTGGAAGAATGATTCTGATCATTTCCGGTATGAAAACTAAATAATATTGCAGAACAAGAGTCCCTTTAACGCTCTCATCAATAAAATCATCAAGGTTTTCCATCATGTCAATCACTACGAATATTACCGTGAATGCCATTAGTGCAAAGAAGAGAGTTTGAAGAAATTGTTTTACTAAATACTTATCAAGAATTTTCATTTTTCTCTTCTTGCTGTTTCCACGATTGAGGAATGAACTTGGTAAGGAAGTCGAAATTTAATGTTACCCGCTCTTTAGCGGTTTTAACTAAAAGAAATATACCTAACAAACCGAGAACGAAATTCGCGCTCCAAATTCCAATGAACGGAGAAACCAAATCCCGGTCAGCAAGTTTTTCTCCGGCAATTAAAAATGCCCAATAAATAACAAAGAAAAATAAGCTGATGCCAGACGCCATTCCGATTCCGCCTTTGCGAGTCATGGTACCAAGCGGTGCGCCGATTAACACGAATACAATACATGCAAACGGCAAAGAATATTTTTTATGAATTTCCACCATATATCGGTTTATTTCTTTTCTGTTGTATTCGAGGCGTGAAAGTACATCCATCATTGCCGCTTGATTAGCTCTCAACTGCTGTTCAACTTTTACATAAACATATTTATTCCCATCTTCACTTTTACCAACAGAATTTGGCAGAAGCTTCAGTGAAACATTTATTTTGTTCTTATATTCTTCCAAATAATTATTCTGAATCTTTCTAAGACTATCTACAATTACCATCATTTCCGGAGCGCCTATTTCTCTATCGCCGCGCGGCCCGCCGGGGGATGATTGCTCGAATGTAAATTGTTCGGCCGGCATCGCAATTTTGTGGCGGGTAAACCGGAGCTTTCTGTAAACATCTTGCTGGTTGTTATCCGATTCGTGAATTTCTCCATTCTTCAGATCCATCATTAGCTTCTTTTGTGTTGGAGTAAAATAAATTTTACCCTCTTCTGCAGTAACAATATTCACTTTTGGCGGATTTGAATAATCATAAATGGTAATCTGTTTTAATTCGTTAGTTTCTTGATTAATCTCTCTAACCAAAATTGCATAGCTGGCAACTTCTTGAGAAAAAACTCCGGGGACAAGAGAAAGTGTTGGTTTTTTTCGGGCAATATCCTCTTGAAGAATTCGAAGCTCGTGGTTTGCGTCTGGATAAATATTATTATTGAAATATACTAATCCTACAGCGACAAGTACGCTGGCAATAAGGGGTGGGATAATCATTCTATACAAACTTATCCCGGTGGCCTTGAAAATGGTGACTTCGTTATTCTGGGACATATTGCCAAAAGCCATCAAAGTCGCAATTAAAACTGCCATCGGAATCACCAAAACAAGAATATATCCTAGGCTTAACCCTATTAATTTGGTAATTACCCACGCGCCTAAGCCTTTACCAACAAGTTTATCGGCTACTTTCATTACAAACTGAAGCAAAAAGACAGCTATCAGTACAAATGAAGCGAATAGAAAGGGGAGAAAGTGATTTCTGAGTATGTATTTGACTAATATCATCGCGCTTAATTTTTACGATCTGAATTTACCAATATTCATCGAAGTATGAAAAAGAAAGTCTAGGACACCCTATATTTTAGCATCTCCACAAACTTATTCAATTACTTGAATCCAGCACTACTTAGGTGTAAATTTGACTCAAAGAAATCATATCTTTAATTACTTAAAGATTTTAGGAGGAATTTTGGAACAAGTCATTAATTATCTAAAGGATAATTTTGATTCTTATTTGGATGAATTAAAAGAATACATTAGAATTCCCAGCATCAGTACTCTTGATACTCACAAAGAAAAAATGGTTGAGTGCGCAAATTTTGTTGCTACGCAGTTTAAATCTGCCGGAATGGAACGCATTGAAATATTTCCTACAAAGGGGCATCCGCTTGTTTACGGTGAATGGTTAAAACAACCGGGCAAACCAACAGTTCTAATATATGGTCATTACGATGTTCAGCCGGTTGACCCAATTGAATTATGGAATTCAGATCCGTTTGAAGCAAAAATTGAAGATGGAAAAATTTATGCTCGAGGTGCTAATGATAACAAGGGTCAAAACTTTGTTCACCTCAAAGCCGTTGAAGCTTTTAATCGCGTTACCGGCTCGCTTCCGGTAAATGTAAAATTTTTATTTGAAGGAGAAGAGGAAATTGGCAGTGAAAATTTAGCAGAGTTTTTACAGACTCAGCAAGAATTACTAAAATGTGATTGTATCATGATTTCAGATACAAGCATGTATGCGCCCAATGTTCCAACAATTACATATGGTTTACGCGGACTTCTTTACATGGAAGTTGAAGTCACGGCAGCAGACCGTGATTTACATTCCGGCAGTTTTGGCGGAGCTGTTGCTAATCCAATTAATGAACTAGCGAAAATGATTAGCAAGCTTCACGATAAAAATGGAAAAATTACGATTCCTAATTTCTATAAGAACGTTCCAACTCCAGCAAAGCAAGAAAGAGAAGATTTCAAAAGGCTTAAACTCTCAGACAAAGCTTACGCAAAAGATCTTGGTGTTAAAGAGCTTCAAGGGGAAAGAGGATTTACAACTTTAGAACGCTTGTGGGTTAGACCTTCGTTAGATTGCAACGGTATTGTTGGCGGGTTTATTGATAAAGGTGCTAAAACAGTTTTACCTTCAAAAGCACTTGCTAAAATCAGTATGAGATTAGTGCCAAATCAAGAGCCGGAAAAAATTGCAAAAGAGTTTACAAAGTTCTTCAAAACAATTTCACCAAAGAGTGTAACTACCGAAGTAAGAACATTGCATTATGGTTCACCGGCAGTTGTTCCATTAAACAGTAAAGGAATAAACGCAGCTTCGATTGCGCTTACCAAAGCATTCGGTAAAAAAACCGTTTTTACTCGCGAAGGCGGTTCGATACCTATTGTTGTAGATTTTATGAAACAGCTAAAAGCTCCGGCTGTTATGATGGGACTTGGATTGGACTCGGACAATATTCACTCTCCTAACGAGCATTTCCGTCTGGAGAATTTTGAGAAAGGATTATACAGTGCCGCCTATTTTTTGGATGAATTTTCAAAACAATGATTTACTTAAAGGGGAATTTGATGAAGCTAAATAAGTTGTTAATTGTATTTCCATTGCTTGTAATACTTTCTATTGCTTGTTCCAAAGAAGGAAGCTCAAGCGGAGATGCCGCTACATCGGCTTCCAAAGAACAAGAAATACGCGATTATAATTTGGCTGTTGAAAAAGAACAAGCAAAGAATCGCTTCCCTTGCGATACAATTTCGCTAAGAGAATATGTTAAAGATAATTATGGCGAAGGCAACTATCTTGTAGAGTTCGATAGAACATTTACCTACAATATCCCTAAGTCGGCTGTAATTTATTTCCAGGATGATGCAAATTATGTTCTTGCTGTAATTGCAAAAAGCAAACCGGGCGAACGCTTTATAGAATCGAAAAATGTAATTGGATTTGAATCGAGTTTTATCAATCTGGATAGTACTAAACTGGGAACTGCTTTCTTCTGGCTAACGTTATTTGAATGTAACGACGGCGAATTTACCAGACTTTGGGAATCCGAGGTGCCTATTCATGGCGGATTTAATAAGATGTCCATCAAAACGTGGAAACCGAAGAATATAAAATATGTCGAGCTTAATTATGAAGATGGTATAATTTCCGGCAACAGAAATTATAATTATTTCCTGATTGACGGATGGAAAAGAGCACCACATTTACTAGAAACTTATTCTGCATTAACAATGAAACGTACGATGACGAACATCAATAATGATAAATACCCTGATTATTACGAATACGATTTCACCAGTCATTTTTGGGAAGACTCGCTAAGAATAATTAGACTGCGCGATTCAATCCCATTCTACTGGAGTGAAAAGAGACAATTGTACATTACAAACAGAACTTCTAAATGGTTTAGAAAATATTAATAGGATGCAATTCCAGAGAGAACAGATTAATGAATTTTGTTGAATACATAAAAACCAACTATACAAATTCTATACATAACGGTAATGCGTTTTTAATCTATACAAATCTTGAAGAAGAATTAAATGTGCTTAAAAACGGTGTTGGAATGCGTGTTACCGAGCGGCCAACAATTATTAAAATGGTTGGTAAAGATACAGTTGATTTTTTGCAGCGTGTTACAACTAATGATGTAAAAGATTTAAAACCGCTCACTAACAACAAAACACTTTTTCTTAATGAGAAAGGACGTTTTATTGCTCAGACAATTTTGCTTTCGCACGAAGGCGAGCTGTGGGTTTTGAGCGATTATGATCCTATCCGAAAATTGTTTAGCTGGATCAATAAGTTTATTATAAGGGAAGATATTAAGACCGAAGATATATCCGATAAGTATAGCTTGCTCGAATTCAGTGGTCTACAAATGAAATCCTTTTTTATGCTTCTTCTAGGTGATGAAATTACCGGAATTGATAGTAAAGAGTTTCGTCGTTTTGATGTTGATGGATTTACATTTTATTTATTCAAGAATATTGAAGCAAACAATTTCGAGTCGATAAAAGTCATAATCGAGTCAACGAAACTAATTGAATTCATCGATCACTTATTCAAAATAAAAAGTGTATTTGATCTTTCTTTTATTGGCTCTCACGCCAATAATACATGTCGTATCGATAAGCTGATTCCTCAGTTTCCATTTGAATTAAATACTGATTTCAATCCCCATGAAGTGAACTTAATGAACAACATTTGCTCTACTAAAGGTTGTTACATTGGTCAAGAAGTAGTTGCACGGTTGGAAACTTACGACAAAATTCAAAGGGTACTTGTTAAAGTTGTTTCTCAAGAGAAAGTAGAATCGAACAATAAAATGATTTTGGATGAAGCTGGTGAGGAAGTTGGTGAAATTACTACTCATGGAGTTTATGCGAATTCACACGGATATGCTTCTCTTTGTCTTCTTAAGAAAAAAGCCTTAGCGGCTTCCAAACAATTTCACGTTTTAAGCGGCGAAAAAAAAATATTTCTTAAAGTAGTCAGTTCAAATTAATGGCACTTAAGATATACACTAAAACCGGTGATAACGGAGAAACATCCCTCTTCGGAGGAAAGAGAGTTTGGAAAGATGATTTACGAATTGCTTCCTACGGTACAGTTGATGAATTAAATGCTGTTATTGGGACTGCAATTACAGAAATAAAGAATGTGGAACTTAATTCTGTTTTGGTTAGTCTACAGAATGAGTTGTTTGTAATTGGTTCAGATCTGGCAACACCTTTGGAAAATACAAATAGTTTGATTCCTAGGATCAACCAAAATAATATTGAGCGACTCGAAAAAATAATTGATAATCACAATTGGCAATTGCCGCAGCTAAAGAATTTCATTTTGCCCGGCGGCTCAAAAGGCGCTTCGCTACTTCATCTTGCAAGAACAGTTTGTAGAAGAGCTGAAAGGGAAGTAGTAGCATTAAGCAAGAACGAAAAGATTAATTCTTCTGTTGAAATTTATCTTAATCGGTTATCGGATTTACTTTTCGTACTTGCCAGATTTCAAAATTTTTCATCTGATATTGCCGATGTTGATTGGCAAAAATAATTTGTTCTTTTAACCCATTGATATTCTCTACCCCTTTATTATATGAATGAAGCACTCTACACTTTTCCTTCTATGTTCTTCACTCTACATTCTTTTTGGGGGTGACACTGGTTTCGACGGGATTATACGTTCTTTGAACTGCGCACCGTGTTCCCGCAGACACGCTAAACGGCGGCAAAAACTGTAACTGGCGAATCTAATTACGCCCTAGCTGCTTAATAATATAAGTAGCCGTTCATCAAGTTCTCTCATATCGGGGCTTGATTGAACGCCGACCTAGATATGATAACTAAATCATTTTTTCCGGCTTGATTTAGTGAAATTTAACGGAATTGTTCCGGTATAATTTGTCTATCAATGCTACTGTGGATGAAATCAATAGATAGACTATGTGTGTAGACGTTCACTGAAAGGTAATTTCGGACCCGGGTTCGACTCCCGGCACCTCCACTTTAAGTAACAAGTCGCTTTTATGAAGCGACTTGTTAGTGAAGTAAATCTAATCAAAAACATTTTCTTAACAGTGTTTAATTGCAAAGCCTGATATAGAAGTGTACTTGCATTTCTAAAAATATCAACAGATAAGTGTTAACTAGTTGCTTTCAGATTTGATATCACTGAACCAATGAATTTTTGCCTTTTCTCTTCTTTGATTAAGCGGACATCAACAAGTATTAATCCATCTATGCAGTTTTCAAAATCCGGATCGGTACCGAAATCTAGAAAACGAATTCCACCCGGTTCACACAAATCAGAATAGTGTTTATAAAGAACCGGAATTGTAAAACCATAAGGCTTCAGCATCTTCTTTAATATTTTGTAATCATCTTTAGCGGTTTCACTATTGAAAATATTTTGGTACTTGCTGGTTTGTCTTTCGGAAACAATGTACTTTCTTTTAGATTCTGCCAATCTTTCGCTGTCTCCAAACCATTTATTAAAATAATACACCATCATTTCTTTGGTAGCCGGAGGATAAGTATTGCTAATACTTACTCCGCCGAACATATATTTAATTGCTGGATCACTTTGAAGATATGCGCCGATGCCTTGCCATAAATAATTAAGTGCATTAGTATTCCAGTACCTATTTTGGACAAAACTTCTTCCAAGCTCTATTGAATTACTTAAATATTTCTCTTTGAAATCGGGACAGTAATTGAAAAGTGTGGAAGTGTAAAACCCCTCTTGCCCAAGTGTACTCATAATCTGATTGCCGTTTCCAATACGATAGGAGCCGATGATCTCAAGTTCAGAATCATCCCAAACAACTAAGTGAGAATAATAATGATCGAATTTATCCAGATCATGGTTCTTTCCGGTTCCTTCACCTACTTTTCTAAATGTCAACTCTCGCAGACGAGCAATTTCATTTACTGTTTGGGGAGACTCTGAACGTGTAGTTAAATAAATTTTCATATTGTCCCGGGTTATTCCCAGTAGTTGCGAATTATTCAGCTCAGTCTTTAATAGTTTCCTATCAACGGGATGAATAATATTTTTTTCAGTTGTGTAAATACCCTTTTTACCTTTTCCAATTTGATAAACATGTTTCTTTAATAGCTTTGTCTGATAATCGTCGTCTATGACCGGCGATGAAAATGCTTTCGAAGGAATCACATCCCCGATTCTAATTTTAATAGACTGATTTTTTTTATTGAATAGTTCGTGAACAAGAAGCATAGTGGAAAATTTTCTGCTTATGACTGAAAGCAAATAGAAGAAAAGTGAATTTCTAGCTTCTATATGAACTGGCAGTATGGGAGAAATAAATCTACTTGCAAACCGTATAGAGCCTTTATGCCATTTAGAATCTACAATAGTGAGTCCGTTAAGGCGAGATACGGTTGCAGCTGGAAACATTATAACCGCACATTCCGATTGCAGTGCTTGCTGTATTGCAACGATAGAATTCTTCTGTGTGGTTGTTGAATCAAGTTTAATGGGAATTAACAAACCGCGAAGCGGCACTATGCTGTATAGAACTTCGTTTGCAACAATTTTAACATCCCGTCTTACTTCTAAAAATGCTTTCAGCAAAGAAAGCGCATCAAGACTGCCAATAGGATGATTAGCTACACAAATTAATCTTCCTTGCGCCGGAATTTTCTGATGATCTCTGCTTGAAATGAAGTAAGAAAAATTCAAATCGTCGAAGAGTTGATTGATAAACTGCTTTTCTTCGAGATGAGAGTTGGTTTGTAAAAATTTTTCGACACGGTTTAAGTATAATATCCTTGTAATTATTTTGAGCACAATATTTTTCATCAAAAGAGAAAATTTCGAATTACCAAAATCTATTTGTGAAGCTATTATTTCTATGAAATCTGATTTCATAAATCGGAAGTGTCCTGTTGAAAAATAATTTGCTGATTAACCGAGTCGAGCAATTCGTACGTGCTTGAACTTAGCTCTATCTGTAAATCCGGAAAAATGCCGCTTGGCTCTTTTTGAAGAATGGTAAGCCATTGTTTGTTTGCTAAAATTTCTAAAAGAATTTTATTCTCTTTATCGGAAAGGTCTTTAAGAATAATTCGTTCCTCGTTAGAGAGTTTCTTCGAGTATTCCTCTTCATTCCTAATCTTTTTGTAAATATTACGCTTGTACTTACTTATCCGGTGAAACTCATTTACAAGATTCTCAAAGAAAGGAGAATTATAGAGAACGATATCGAAGTTGATCTGTGACATTTAGTCGATGTCGGATGGAATTAAATTAGTGAATCGGCTAAAGTTGGTGCGCCGACACTATCGGTCACAACATTATTTGATGTTACTACAACTGTCTTCTTCTTCCGTGTTGTGAATAATAAAAGTAGAATAGAAACACCCGGCAAAATTTGCCCAAGTGTAAACCAATCCTTTTGGCTTAACGATTTTCTTTTTGCAATTAGAGAACAAATAGTTCCGGAGAACAATCCTATAATTGCGTAATACAATCCAAGCATAATACTCTCCTAATTAAGTTGGGTAATATTAAAGAACCAGTGTTAACAGAGAGTAAACGAACTGTTAAGTTTTCGTTAAATAAATAATAAGAAGAAAAATGACTTATTGATTATAAAAGTGCGTGTGCAGTCCAAATTGAGTATTGGATATCAACATGCTCTATGGGAACGATGTAATCGTAATTCTTAAATGATATTTTGAGAAGAGTGTTTTTCTCATCGCGAACGGTTAAGAATGATTCTCCAATGGTTTCTATTGTTCCGGTAAAGCTCTGGTTTGTAATACTGCTTGGAACCGGGAAAATGTATTTTATTTTAACTCCAACAGATAGATCCATCTTACACCTATTTTGGTTGCGGCAAAATTAGTATGGTAGTTTAAACTCACCATTAAGAAGTTGTTATTAATGTGTTAAGAATTATAGGAATGAAAAGGTTGGGCAAAGTCACTTTGTAATCGGTTTTATATGGCAAGAATCCACTCGATCAGTTTAATGCTGAAAGCAAGCGCGATAACAAAGAGTGTAAATATTATTAGAATAGATCTTAATGTACTTATCATTTTTTCAACCTTAAAAAAAAGAATCCCCTTTTATGCAAGGGGATTGCAGAGGAGGGCTTTGGAACCATATTTAACGCAATGCTGGAGATAGTAGCATTGCATACTCACCACTAAATAGCTCTTTAACACAGCGCAAATGTTAAGAGCATTTTAGAAAATCAAATAACCTGCTTAGTCAAATTCTTGTTCTTTCTCATCTTACTTAAGTTTTTCAGTTCTTCGGAATATATTTTTTTTTTGCCATCCCCTAAAGCTTTTTCAATATCTCTTATGTTTTTTACCAATTGAAACATTCCGTTTATCTCTACTGAAGCCGCTTGATCTGTACCCCACATTGCGCGGTCAAGAGTAATGTGACGTTCAACGAAAGTAGCACCAAGTGCAACGGCGGCTAAAGTTGGTGCAAGGCCAGTTTCGTGTCCGCTATACCCAATGGGAAAATTCGGGTAGTAGTGTTTGTATGTGTTAATCATTCTCAAGTTCAATTCTGTCTCTTTGCAAGGATAGCTTGAGGTGGCTTGAGCAATCATTAATCGGTCGTGATCTAAAATACTTATCGCTTGATCAATCTCTTCCATTGTGGACATGCCGGTAGAAAGTATAATTGGGCGTTTTGTTTGTCTAAGTTTTGTAAGTAAAACTTCATCGGTTAAAGTTGCAGAGGCAATTTTGTAAGCAATAGGATTAAACTGTTCTATAAAATCAACCGATTCTTCATCCCATGCAGAAACAAACCAATCTATTCCTTTCACTTTGCAATACTCATCTATCTGTTCGTATTCGGAAAAACCAAATTCAATTTTATGCTTATACTGTAAATAAGATATTCTTCCCCAAGGAGTATCACGTTCAATATTCCATTGATCTTGCGGTATGCATAATTCCGGAGTTCTCTTTTGAAATTTAACCGCGTCACATCCGGCAAAAACTGCTCCATCAATTAATTTCCTTGCTAGTGCCAAGGAACCGTTATGATTGATTCCGATTTCAGCAATTAAATAAACCGGTTCACCTTCGCCAATGTACCGTGAGCCTACTTTAACTTTCGCACTCATTTTATCTCCCGATTTTTAGATGCAGCAAATATCGGATTCGTCTGTTAATAGGCGGTTAACTAATAGTTAAATTATTATTAAATGTAAGAAGGGAATCTTAACCGAATCTTAATATTCTGTTAACAAGCAGATAATATGGATCAAGTACATTTGCGCGTGAATTATTGGGATTAATATGAGAATCGCTCATCTTTCAGATTTACATTTGTGCTCTACTTTTAAGAAAGATAATATTGATAAAATAAAAGCTTTGATTGAACATGCGTTGCAGAATGGTGCCCAGCACTTTGTTTTTACCGGTGATATTTCTGATAACGCAAATGAAAAGGATTTCGTTAAGTTCAGAGAATTGCTAAGCAATTTTAATTTATTAAGAAGCGATAAATCTACGATTGTAGTTGGTAATCACGATATTTTTGGCGGTCCTCAAACAGCGCAGGATGTTGTGAATTTCCCATTCAAGTGTTTGAATGTCAACTATCATGAAAAAGTATCGAAGTTCGTTAATCATTTTAAGGAATTATTTGAAAACACATTGCGGCCACATGAAGAAATGTTTTTCCCCTTCGCCAAAGAATTAAAAAACATTTTGTTAGTGGGCATTAATTCAATTGATGAATACTCTCGATTCAAAAACCCGTTTGCGTCGAATGGTAAAGTCCACAAAATTCAGCGTCAAGTACTCGAAAATTATCTGGCAATGCCGAAGTTTAAGGATAAGATTAAGATAGTGATGATACACCATCATTTCTATCAAAAAGAAGAATCTTCAACGAGTTCCGAAAGTACACTTTGGAATAAAATCGAAAATTTTACGATGAAGCTGAGAGGGAAGAAAAAATTATTGGATATATTTTTTGCCAATAATGTGAAAATGGTTCTTCACGGCCACAGCCATGAAATGCGCGAGTATTTTCGGGAGAAAATCAGATTTGTAAATGCCGGGGCTACTTTGGAGGAAAAGCAACCTTCTTACTATATGATTGATGCCTTTCCTTTTGAAATCAGCGTGAACTTAACTAAAATTAATTCAGACGAAAAAATTATTACATGCGAAGAGGAAATTACTTCGATGGCTGTTTAATCTAGCGTGTAACTGAATAGTGAATAAAACCCTTCTTCAGCTATGATTTGTTGTCCTTTTACCCCAAGCGTCCAATCAATAAATTTTTTTACTTCACCTTCCGGTAGATTTAATGTGTGGAAATATAAATATCGGGTAAGCGGGTAATATCCGCTAATAACATTGCCTTTCGTCGGTTCAATGTTATCTATAAAAATTATTTTACATTTTGAATTTTTTAGTAATCCGGTAAAAGTTAGAGAATACTCATCCATTTCTACGGCCTTTTGAAGTTCGGCGATCGAATTGAAGGACTTTGATGAACTGGCAAATTCATGATCTGCTAAAGCAAGTCTTTTAAACAGTTGTAAAGTGCCGGATGAAGTATTTCTTAAATAAACATTAATTGTTTTGCTTTTCCAACCAACTTTTTCCCAATTCGTAATACTTCCAGAGAATATTTCCCTTACTTGGTCTAAGGACAAATTGTTTACTGGATTGCTCTTATTGAGATAAATACATAAAGCATCTTTTGCGATTGAAGTTGAAACTCCTATACTGCCGTAATTATCGGAAAGTAATTTTATTTCAGATGGTTCTAAATTTCTAGAAGCTGTAGAGATAATTATTTCGTTAGCTACGAGCGCTTTAATGCCGGCACCGGTTCCGCCAGCTTCAACTATAAAATCTACTCTGGGATTTTCTTTTGAATACTCGGCAGTTAATCTTCTAGTTAGATTAAACATCGTTTCCGATCCTTTAATTTTAATCACGGTATTTTCTAAACTATGAAAACTGCATCCGCTGGCGGCAAGAGTTAGAAGGCAAAACAAAATAATCGTTCTTTTCACTTTAATCTCCTTTGGGAAAGAACTCGTGCATATCTAAAAGGAGAATCAATATTCCATACCGGTTCAGTCTCGGAGTTTGCCAGTTCATCTATAACCCCGAAAACAAAATCTATGTGCTGCATTACAGCATTAAAGTTTATCGGCAAGCTTAAATCATCCGAAGGCGAGTGATATATGGTACTCGCGAAGTCAATCATTTTTTTGATTCCATCACTCTTGCTAGTATTTACATAATCTGCCCCTTCGGTTAAGAGAGTGGAAGGAATACCAGCCTTTGCAAATGAAAATTGATCCGACTTTGTAAATGCGTTCTCAGAATAAAATTCTTTAGGTATTTCAGTTGACTTTAACTTTCTAGTTACTGCGGCATTTTTTATGAAATCATTTAGAGTTGAAAACTCGCTTCCAACTGCTATATAAGATTTGAAGTTGTCGAACGAAGCAATTCCATCTATATTAATATTAGCTACAGTTTTGTATAACGGCTTTACCGGATTGTTAACATAGTATTCGGATCCAAGCAAACCATACTCTTCCGCAGTAAGCAATACAAAAATAATTGAGCGACGGTTATAATATGAACTGCCGGATAAAACTCTTGCGATTTCTAATAGAGCAGAAACACCGGCAGCATTATCAAACACTCCATTATAAATTGAGTCTCCTTTTACTGCCGGTCCAATTCCAAGATGATCGTAATGCGCAGTAACCAAAACATAACTGTCTTTGTAGCTTGGATCATCACCTTCAATTATTCCAATAATGTTCGGACTTACAAAATCCCTTTGCTTAAAACTTCCTTGAAAAGTTAGAACTCCATTAAGTGGAAATGCTTTTAGTCTGTTTTCTTTTTGCATCCGGTAAATATCATCTAGTGTGAAACCGCTGTCGGTAAAAAGCAAGTCAGCTATTTCGGGATTTATCATTATATCAAAACTTGTAGATGGTGATGAAGCTAATGACAAGTTTTCAAAAGAGAAATCTTGAATAATTTTCTGCCAGTTGAAGCCAGCAGTCTCGGAATTTGACGGAATTAAAATGCTTCCTTTAGCGCCGCGTGAGAGGGCAACTCTTTGTTTCGCTTCCGGCGAACTATATATAGAAGAAAAACTTCCATTGAAGTAATCGGGATCAGTTGAGAAAGGTTCCCCTTCTAAGAAGGCTACTATTTTCCCTTCAACATCAATATCATAATAATCATTGTAATCAAATTCGTTTGCAATTATTCCGTAACCAACAAATACAATTTGGGTTTGATTTGGAATGAAAACCGGGTTGTTGGTTTGATACATCAAAAAATCTTCTTTGAGACGAAAACCGATTGACTCGGATGCGAATTTAATATTCAATTTGGAGTTGAAAAGGGGTTTGCTTCCATGGAATGGAATGTATTGGTAATACTGATTCTCTTTGTCTATTTGAAGAAGTTTCAGTTTGTTAAACTCATTCGACAAATATTTTGCTGCTAAATTACCGCCGTGGGTCCCCGGTGCTCTTCCCTCAAGGCTATCGCTTCCAAGATAGCGGATATGTTTCTCAAACAATTCTTTACTGAATTGTTCCTTCTTAATTATGTTCTGAGCTAATACAAACGAACTAAGAGCAATAATTAATGTTAATATTTTTTTAAGGCTGCCCACAGATCTTAATTACTTCAATTCCCGTCTTTATTGCATGTCTAACTTAAAAATGTGCCATTGATTTAACAACCTACTCACGTTGCAATATCAAAACTTAACAATTACTTAACTCATCTTTAACTCTCTGTTAATATTCAAAATCTAAATTCGCACTAGAAAATTACAATAATAAAGAGAGAGAAAGTAAAAATGCATTACCAACTTAAGAACTACACGAATAGCTCTTACAAACAATTGTTTGCTATAATAATTCTATTCCTTTCATTTAACTCCATAGGGCTTGCTCAAGCTAAGGGAACAATCACAGGTAAAGTCACAGATAAATCAACTAACGAAGATTTAATAGGAGCCAGCGTTTTAATTGTTGGAACAACTACCGGTGCTTCAACAGATTTAGATGGAACCTTTGCTCTAAAATCATTGGAGCCCGGCAAGTACCAATTACGCGTTTCGTATATCTCATATCAAACATTAGTTGTTAGCAATGTTGTTGTTTCATCTGGCCAGAATACTAATGTAAATATTCAGTTAGAACCCGCAACAACTGAATTAAACGAAGTAGTTGTTTCTGCCGAAGCATTAAAAGCAACTGAAGCATCCGTGCTCAATATTCAGAGAAATTCCTTGAACATTGTTGATGGACAAAGCGCAGAGTTGATCTCGAAAAACAATAGCTCTGATGGCGCCGATGTGCTTAAGCGAATGACCGGTGTTACAATTTCCGAAGGAAAGTATGCATACATAAGAGGTGTTGGGGATAGATATAACAATACTATGCTTAACGGTTCAAACCTTCCCAGTACGGATCCGGAAAAAAGAACTTTTGCTTACGATATGTTTCCCGCAAGCTTAATGGAAAATATTTTAACATCTAAAACATTTATCCCAGATAAACCGGCGGACTTTACCGGCGGGCTTGTTGAAATAAACACAATCGAGTTTCCATCTAAATTTATTTTCGACCTTAATTTAGCCAGCTCGTACAATTCCAATACAACTTTCAAGTCATTCAATTCATATAATGGCGGCGCTAGAGACTTTTTGGGTGTAGATGATGGAACACGTGGCTTGCCATCTGCAATAAATGGTGATAAAGTTAATAAAACAAATTATACAAGTGACCAGCTTCAGAATATTGGATTATCCTTTAAGAATAATTGGCAAACCAAATCGTTAAATGCGCCGCTCAATTCAAGCTTCAGATTGAATCTTGGAAACCAAATAGAATTTGAAGAAAGCAAGCTTGGTTACATTGGTTCACTTACTTATTCAAACTCAAGCGAAAACAAAAGTTTGGAACAAGCTTCATATACATACGAAGGACCAAGATTTCAGTATAACGGAAGTAACAATACCATGAATGTAAACTGGGGTGCGTTGTTCAATTTAAGTTATAAACTGGGAAAAGATCATAAGTTTAGTTTTAAGAATGTTTACAATAATTCCAGCGACGATGAAACTACTGTATATCAAGGAAATTATAACTATACACAACAGACAAGAAAAGTTACTGCATTGCGTTTCGTATCAAGATCGCTGCAATCTCATCAGTTAATCGGCGAGCATCATTTTGATTTTCTTAGAAACTTGAAGGCTGATTGGAATCTTAATTATGCTAAGTCGGAAAGAAACGAGCCGGATGCAAGAAGATATATTTACGCTAGAGGGATTGAGGATACAGATCAACCGTTTCGCTTTCTGTTGGATCAGTCAATAGGTACACGTTACTTTGGTAATCTGGGTGACAAATCATACGGTGGTACTCTTAATTTAAAATTGAAACCATTTGAAGACGCAGCACTACCAAATCTAAAATTCGGTTTTAATATTGATAAAAAGGAAAGAGAGTTTACAGCTAGAGTATTTGGTTTCAGAAATATTCCGGGTGGAAATTTTTCTGAAGAAGATCAAATACTTCAGCAGTCGGTTGACCAAATTTTCGCCCCGGCTAACATAAATCCATCTTTCATTGAAATTATTGAAATTACTCAACCAACTGATAGTTACAATTCCAACCAAACTATTACTGCCGGTTACGCAATGACGGATTTTCAACCGATTAGTAATGTTAAAGTTATTGCCGGGATTAGATATGAAAATTCGAAGATGAATCTCTACAGCAAAACAAGAACGGGCGAAGATATAGAAGTACATACCACTTACGATGATTTATTCCCCAGCTTAAATTTAACGTGGGAAGCAACACAATCAATAAATTTCAGATTAGCTTACAGTAGAACAACCGCGCGCCCCGAGTTTAGAGAAATTGCACCATTCACTTACTTCGATTTCGTCCAAAATGAATTAGTAATTGGTAATACAAATCTTAAAAGAAGTTTGATAACGAACTATGATGCAAGAATCGAATACTATCCGGCACCAAAAGAATTGTTAGCTATTAGCGCTTACTACAAAAAATTTACTGATCCAATTGAACAAGTATTATTGTCTTCATCCTCTTTTGAGCCTTTGAGATCTTACGAGAATGCTAAAACTGCTAAGAATCTTGGTGTTGAATTCGAAGCAAGAAAATCTTTGGAATTCATTTCTAGTACACTCTCAGATTTTTCATTCATCGGAAACCTTGCTTGGATAGATTCTAAAATTGAATTAGAAGATGCCGGATTTCAGCAATCAGAACGTCCGCTGCAAGGTCAAGCAGATTTTATTCTTAATGCCGGTTTATACTACGAAGGCTTTGATAACGGTTTTACTGCGTCAGTAATTTACAATAAAGTTGGTGAAAGGATTTCTAAAGTTGGTTTTGGCGGATTAGGTGATGTTGTAGAAAAACCAAGGGATCAAATTGATTTATCCTTTTCCAAGAAAATTTTTGATTCGTTAAATCTCAAATTCGTTGTTAGAGATTTGCTTGCGCAAGATTTCAAATTTGTTCAAAAGACTCCTGATGGAGATAAAGTTTCTGAGCTATCTAAGAAAGGACAAACTATTTCTGTTAGCCTTACGTATAAACTAAACTAAGATTTTTACTAATAAAAGGAGAAAATATGAAGTTATTTTTCAAAGCACTTGTTGTATTGCTTGTTTTTATTGGAAATATATTTGCACAAGAAGTGCTTAGCGGCGATATAACAGCAAACCAAACTTTAACAGCCGACAAGACATACTTACTGAAAGGTATTGTTAGAGTAATGTCCGGGGCAACTTTAACAATTCAGCCCGGAACAAAAATTTACGGTGAGAATACTTCTCAAGGTTCTTTGGTAATCAAACCGGGCGGAAAGATTATGGCTGAAGGTACTGCAACACAGCCTATCGTTTTCACAAGTGAATTTACTAAAGCTGGTTCAACAAAAACACCAAATTACGGCGATTGGGGCGGCATTATAATCTTAGGTAATGCACCTATCAACGTTGCTGGTGGTAAAGCTTTGATTGAAGGACCTGGAGATGAGTATGGCGGAACAACAGCAGATGATAACAGCGGTGTAATGAAATATGTAAGAATTGAATATCCGGGTATTGCATATTCATTGAACAACGAAATAAATGGTTTAACTCTTGGCGGTGTAGGCAGCAAAACAAAATTAGAATACATACAAGTAAGCTACTCCGGTGATGATTCTTTTGAATTCTTCGGCGGAACAGTAAATGCAAAGTATTTGATAGCATACCGCGGTTGGGATGATGATTTTGATTCTGACTTTGGGTACAACGGCAAGCTGCAGTTTTTACTTTCCGTAAGAGATCCGCAAATTGCAGATCAATCCTCATCTAACGGATTTGAATCTGATAATGATGGAAGCGGTTCAACAAATTCGCCAAGAACATCACCAACTTGGTATAATGTAACGTTGATTGGACCGGCAGCAGCTACAACTTCTACATTTAATAGCTTATATAAGAGAGGCATGCACTTAAGAAGATCCTCACAAAACAAAATATCCAATGCTTTAATAATGGGATGGCCGGAAGGTTTGTTGGTAGATGGAACTAATACAGTAGCAGATATGAAGGCCGGAACAGCAGCATTCATAAAGAATAGTATAATAGCTGGTTCAACTACAGCAACATTCAAATCAACAGATGCTACATTCCAGACAGAAATGCCAGCATGGTTTACCGGCCTAGGCGGTAAAACATTTACTACTAATGCAGATGTAAAACTAGCTGATGCATTTAACCTTACTAATCCGAATCCAATGCCTACAACCGGTTCACCGGTTTTTACCGGTGCAGCTAATCCACCGGCAGATGGATTCTTTGATGCAACAGCAAATTACATTGGTGCATTTGGATATAGAGATTGGACAGCTGGTTGGAGCAGCTTGAATATTACAGTCCCGGCTAAACCCTCTGAAATTATAGCCGGTGATATTACAACACATGTTACGTTGACTAAAGGCAAAGATTATACTTTAAAAGGAATCGTGCGTGTTCAATCCGGCGCTTCGTTAACAATTGAGCCTGGTGTAAAAATTTATGGCGAAAACGCATCTCAAGGTTCTTTAGTTGTTAAACCGGGCGGATTAATTTTTGCAGAAGGTACAAAAGATGAACCGATTGTATTTACAAGCGAATTTACAAAAGCTGGTTCTACAAAAACACCAAACTACGGCGACTGGGGCGGCATTATCATTCTTGGTAAAGCGCCAATTAACGTAGCCGGCGGAAAAGCATTGATTGAAGGTCCGGCCGATGAATATGGTGGAACAGATGCTGAAGATTATAGCGGTGTGATGAAGTATGTAAGAATCGAATATCCGGGCATTGCGTATTCATTGAACAACGAAATAAACGGTTTAACTCTTGGTGGTGTAGGCAATAAAACAAAATTAGAATACATTCAAGTTAGCTACTCCGGCGATGATTCTTTTGAATTCTTTGGTGGAACAGTAAACGCAAAGTATTTGATTGCTTACCGCGGTTGGGATGATGACTTTGATACAGATTTTGGATACAGCGGAAAGTTGCAGTTCTTATTTTCGTTACGCGACCCGGCAATTGCAGATGCATCACAATCCAATGGATTTGAAAGTGATAACGATGGAAGCGGATCAACAAATTCACCAAGAACATCACCAACATGGTACAATGTAACATTAATTGGACCGGCAGCAACAACAAGCACAACATTCAATTCATTGTTTAGAAACGGAATGCACTTAAGAAGATCATCGCAGAACAAGATACACAACGCATTGATAATCGGTTGGCCGCAAGGCTTGTTGGTAGATGGAACAAATACAGTAGCAGATATGAAGGCCGGAACAGCAGCATTCATAAAGAATAGTATAATAGCTGGTTCAACTACAGCAACATTCAAATCAACAGATGCAACATTTCAGACAGAAATGCCAGCATGGTTTACGGGTTTAGGCGGTAAAACATTTACAACAACTGATGAAGTTATGTTAATTGATGCATTCAATATTACTAAACCAAACCCAATGCCTAAAGCCGGTTCACCGGTTTATACAGGTGCAGCAACTCCACCTTCCGATGGCTTCTTTGATACATCGGCAAAGTTCATTGGTGCTTTCGGTTCAACTAACTGGGCTGAAGGATGGAGTAGCTTAGTATTTACCGGAACAGATATTAAGGAAGAAGTAAACTCTACAGTTCCATCTAAGTATGAATTAAGCCAGAACTATCCGAACCCATTCAACCCAAGTACAACTATTAAGTTCGCACTTCCAAAAGAAGGATTAGTAAAACTTAGTGTATTCAATATACTTGGTCAAGAAGTTGGAACTTTGATAAATGGTTTCAAGGCAGCCGGTTCTTATTCGGTTGAATGGAATGCTAGTAATTTATCAAGCGGAATGTATTTCTATCGCTTAGAAACCAACAATAACATTATCACTAAAAAAATGTCATTAGTAAAATAATTCTCTCTCTCTCAGACACATTGGGCGTCTTTCGTGGGGCGCCCTTTGCTTATTGAGAAAAGGAAGGTTCTGAAATGAAAAAATATTTATTAGCAGCTCTTGCATTGTTTATCTTTTTCGGATTCTCGCTTCCGGAAGAAACAATAACAATTAAAGGTTCAGACACTATGGTAATTCTTGCCCAGAGATGGGCAGAAGTATTCATGAAATCCAATTCCGGGATTACTGTTCAAGTTACCGGAGGTGGGTCCGGTACCGGTATTGCCGCATTGCTGAATGGAGCGACTGATATTTGCAATGCTTCCCGGCCAATGAAACAAAGTGAAATTGAAAAGCTGAAAGAAAAATATGGTTCAAACGGTGTAGAAATAAAAGTAGCAATAGACGGATTAAGCGTTTATGTAAATAAAGCAAATAAAAAAGTGAATGAATTAACCGTTGCACAAATAAAAGACATTTATACCGCTAAAATCACAAACTGGAAAGAAGTAGGTGGCAACGATGCGAAGATAATTACTTACGGCAGAGAGAATAGCTCCGGTACTTATGTTTACTTCAAAGAGCATGTGTTGGAGAATCAAGATTTCAGTTCGACCGTTCAAAGTTTACCCGGAACAGCGGCAGTAGTAAATGCCGTTAGTAAAGATAAAAATGCAATCGGTTTCGGCGGCGCTGCTTATGCAAAAGGTATTAAAGATTTAGCTGTTAAAAAAAATGCTGCTTTACAAGCTTATCTGCCTAATAAAAAGAATATTGAATCCGGGGAATACCCCATCTCTCGGTTTTTATATATGTACACGCGAAAGAAACCGGAAGGCAATATTAAAAAGTTTGTTGATTGGGCGTTGAGCAAACAAGGGCAAAGTATAGTTGCAGAAGTTGGATATTTTCCGGTAAAAAAAATATCTAAATAACAATCGGATTGGATCAAGAATATGCCGCATCAATTTCATTTAGAGTTGCAAGAGCTCAAAACCAATTTAATTAAGATGGCCTCTATAGTTGATGATCAAATTCAAAAAGCCATCACTTCCTTAATTAGTGGTAATGTTTCGTTATATAAAGGAATAAAATCAAAAGATGATGAAGTTGATGCTTACGATGAGTTATTGCAAGTCCAGTGCGAAAATATATTGGCCCTCCATCAGCCTACCGCCTATGATTTAAGACTTGTGCTATCAACACTGATGATAAACAATCAGCTTGAACGTTGCGGTGATCTTGCCGTTAGTATTGCTAGTCGGGCTAGAAAAATAAAAGACTACAATGAGTTGGTTACAGAATCCGGAATTGATGAAATGGGATTGGAAGCCCAAAAAATGATAAGTCGTTCTATAGATTCTTTTATTCATTTGAATAGTGACTTGGCTGAACAGGTTATTAAAAATGATGACAAAGTAGATGTGCTGAATAAACATCTGTTCGCATTCATAGCAGCAAAAATGAAGGATAATCCGGAGTTAATTGAACCACTGGCACACTTGCTTATTCTTTCTCGTCAACTTGAAAGACTAGCTGATCACGCAACAAATATTTCAGAGAATCTTTTATTCCTAATCGAAGCAAAAATTGTAACACACAGAAAATTGATTGAAGAAAGTAAATAAAAACAAGGAGTGTTTATGGACTTATGGCATATTCAACTTACAAACTCGGAAAGCTTAAAGATCAAAACCAAAAAGAAAGATTTGCTAAAGAAGGATAAAACTTATTTGACCGGCAAAAGGATAGTTGAAGAAAAGGAAGAGGAATTATTTATTAACCGCGATTGCATCCTTTGGTTTAGAAAGGAAGAAGCGGATTCTGATTCTGAATAATCCTTATAACAATATTGCAGTTGCGATATGAGTGCTAAAATTCTAATTGTTGATGATGAACGGGATATTCTGGAGTTACTCAAATACAATTTAACTCGAAACGGATATTCGGTATTTACAGCAGAGAATGGAAAAGTAGCTTTGGAAAAACTTACTCTCAATCCGGATCTAGTTATTCTTGATGTGATGATGCCTGTTATGGATGGTTACGAGGTCTGTTCTAAAATTAAATCAATTGAAAAGTATAAAAACACTCCGATAATTTTCTTGACCGCTAAAACTTCGGAAGCCGATGAAATTAAAGGACTAAGCTTAGGTGCCAACGATTTTATACAAAAACCGATAGCAATCAATAAAATAATCGCAAGGGTGAAGGCGAACCTTAGAACGTATAATGAGCGAAATGAGTCTTTATTACGTTCCGGGGAGCTAAGTGTTGGACCAATAGAAATAAGCCGCGAAAAGTATTCAGTGTGGGTCGATAAAAAACCAATTGAACTTGCACGTAAAGAATTTGAGATACTGTTCTTACTTGCATCCAATAATGGTTCTGTGTTCAATAGAGAGAGAATTCTTAATGAAGTGTGGGGAAGCGACGTGTTTGTAGTTGAAAGAACTGTAGATGTACATTTGCTGAACATTAGAAAAAAGTTAGGCGATTACTCTACATTAATAGAGACAATTAAGGGAGTCGGATATAGATTCAAATCCATTTAGGATTCACCGCATCGCTGACTTACATGCTTGACTTTTCTTAACCAAGTAACGGATAAATCGATAGTTGTTAAATTTATGAAAAAATTTGTTCCAGAATTGCTCCCTCAATTCTGCCAGGTATCTTACCGTAATTAGTTTTCTATTTATTCTTTATCTTAGCCATGGTTATTTTACTATGTAATTATTGTAAGTGGAGCTGCTAATTAAGTTGGAAGATAATAGTATAAATTATTTTGCAAATTCTAGGAGTGATTGAGATGGAAGCCAAAATTGAAGATGGAAAGCTAATAATTACAATTGAACTGCAAGAACCTACGCCAAGCTCATCGGGTAAAACGCTGGTTGTTGCCACAACACACGGCAATATGACCACTCAGTGCGTCATCAACGGAAAGAATGTAGTAATTGGATTAAACGCCTACATTAAGAAATAGGTTTTCTCCGCCTTATTCGGATTTGTTTAGCAACAACTCCGCTTCTTCAAGAGTAGGGACATAGCTGATTTTATATTGCTCTATCTGGAGTGTGTTGTTTGCAAACTGAATTAAACCGGATTTTGAGGTTCCTACTACTCTTACAACTCTGTTTACTCTATTTTGAATCAGCAAAATTATTATTTCTTTTAGCACATTTCCGGCGGCATCGTCGCCCCGGATAAATCTGGAAATATCATTAATCACATCGAAACCGGGTTTTAAGGATGCTATTGCCGTTTCAATTGAATGCTTTGATTTTTGTGCTTCCTCAATTGGTAATACTCCAATCATAGTGATGCAGAGTCTGTTCTTAGTCGTATCTGCAGTAATTTTAATCATTTTGATTCCTCCCTTTCTTCAACAGAAACATCTTTCTTAGATATGTGTAAAGTTGCGTCTCCATTCTTCAAATTCACTTTTTAATATTTGAATGTAGAATTTCTCCGTTAACCAAATGAAACATTACATGGGTTAATACTTCTTTTACCTCAAATTGCTTGTCCTTTATTTTTATTACGGTGCCGGGAAAAACTTTTCCCGGAGCGTATACTGCCGGATTTTCTACCGCATAATATGCTGTTTCAATATCCTTTAAGTCATTTTTAATTTTAATTAGAAACGCCGTGTCTTTTCCCCAGACCTCTTTATAATTCATAAGCTGCATTGTCTTAGCGTTATTATCTGGTTTCTGTGCAATATAAGAAATTTGTTTTTTTAGTTCTTCAACTTGCCTTTCAATTTCATTTTTCTCGGCTTGTTTTTTTATGAACTTTTCTTTGTGTTTTAAAACCACACCTACTTCAATTTCGGTGTTTACACCATAATCATTTCCAATAATCGGAGAAGTAACTTTATTAGTTGCAGTAATTTTCCCGCCAATTATTACGCCACTGTTTTTTATTACAATTACTTCGTCATCGCATTCAATTATCGAATTACGCATCTCGAAAGAGACATGTACAATACCATTACATTTTATTACTTGATTTGAAATATAGCCGGAGTGAATATCTCCACCTACAGTTATCAAACTTTTCGCATCTCCGTTGATGCCTTCTTTTACAGTTAATGTACCGCCGCAGATTACAACCGCATGTTCTATTCCACCTTTAACATCAATGTTGTAAGGAGTTTCAACCGAGAAGCCGGCCTTAATGTGCTGCTTAATTTCGACGGAACTTTTAACGTGGAGATTACCGGTTGAGTAATCAACGGATTCCGGCACTACAAATAATTTTTGCACTTCAAGATTATGAGACTTTGCATCATAATAAATTATTCCATCTATCGATGCCTTAAACAATGTATTCTCTTCAGGATCTCTGTAAATTCCTTGTCCGGCAGTGAATTGAAGATCTTTGCCGAAGAGGCCTGGAATATCAATGCCAAAAAGATCTCTGCCCGGTGTTCCAACAGTAGCAATTATTTTCTTAGCTAGTGGAGTATCCTTTGCAACACTTTCTACCATATTTACTTCTTTGTAATCGATGTGTCCATCTTCCTGAAGTTGAGGCTTTAATGATTTTTCTGTTGAGAAGTAAAACTCCATTCTTGCATCGCTACCGGGTTTGGGATAGTTGCCTTCTGCAACAAGAACTCTATCTTCGTTTATTTTTCCTTCGAGGATTTCATCAATAACTTCCTCTTTAATTCCCAATTTAATTCCAGTAGTGCTGATAATATCCTTTATGTATTCCTTTGATAATGGAATAGAGTTCTCCGGATCAGCAATCTTTAATAGCAGAAATGCTTTCATTTTCTTATCAACAACTTCTACTTTAGCGGTTTTGTATAACCACTTTGGAATCTTTTCGTCCATATAGAGTGCTTTCTTTTTTGTTCATAAATTTCCGGATGAAGATACGAATAGTTATCCGTCAATAATTATCGAGAAAAGGATGAATTTATCAAGGTCTAATTGCAAAAAACCGTGCCAGAACATCTTTTTCATTGCTTAAGGAATCCTATTCCCGTAAATTTGAAACTGAAATGATGAAGTATTTTTTTACAAAAATGAGCGGCTCGGGAAACGATTTTATCCTTTTCGATAAGAAAATCAACCCGAAATTGGAGCTTACGCCTTCCAAAATTGCCCGGATTTGTAATAGAAGAACCGGTATTGGCGCGGATGGGGTATTACTTTTAGAGCCGACAAATAATTCAGTATTTCTTATGAAATACTATAATGCCGATGGTTTCGAAGGTTCACTTTGTGGTAATGGCGCAAGATGTTCTTTGTTTTATTCAACAGTAATTGGCTGGACTAAAAGTTCAGACATCAAATTTGAGTTTGAAGAACAAATCTATTCTGGCTCCGTTCTAACTAACGGGCTTGTTAAGTTTAATTTCCGGCAGCCGGAGGATGTTAAACTCGGTTTTGTAATTCGAATTGACAGTCAGTCAATAAAAGCTTCTTACGTTAACACCGGTTCACCTCACGTAGTTATAAATGCTGAGGATGTACTTCGGGATAAAGCTGATTCACAATCATTCTATTCCAATCTAAACGATTTTCCGGTTTATGAATTAGGGAAGATGATAAGATACCATGAAGTTTTTGCTCCAAATGGAGTTAATGTTAATTTCATTAAGTATGAAGATGACCTACTGAAGATTAGAACCTACGAGCGAGGTGTTGAAGATGAAACTCTTTCGTGTGGAACCGGAGCGGTAGCTTCTGCTGTTGTAACATATAGTATGGGGTTAGCCAAACAACCAATAACCTTGTTGGCTAAAAGCGGAGATCAACTTATTGTTGACTTCAAATTTGACGGACTGAAATATACAGATGTATCATTAACGGGTCCGGTAAAAGTTGTTTTTAATGGCGATATAACAATTTAAGAGGAAATAAATGAGTAGAGTTGTTTTTTCTATTAAGTATAGTATTCATCCAGAACGCAGAACTGATTATTTAGATGTTGTGCGCGAATTGAAAAACTTGGTAAAAGCAGAAGGTTTGGAAAGTTATTCAGTTTTTGAGCAGAAGAATAAATCTAATAGTTTTGAAGAAATTTACATTTTCAAAACACAAGAAGCTTACGATAGCTTTGAAGATAACACTGATGAGAGAATTGATATATTGATGACAAAACTCTCTGACATGATTAAAGAACAAACCACACAATACACTACTTTGTTCGAAGTAAATAACGCTTAATAATTTTGTGATGTCTCAAAAGCAATTTTGAATAAGTTCTGCAAGTAACATTCAATCTTTGTTTTTGAGACAACACCTTCCACTTTATATCTCATTGGTAGAATATGTTCGAATACATTGGTGTTATACATATTCATTCCGTTTTTTCAGATGGTTCCGGCGAAGTTGCTGATATTGCCGGATTTGGAAAAGAATGCGGATTAGACTACCTAATCCTTACAGATCATAATACACTTAGAGCATTTAACGAAGGTTATGAACGCTGGTATGATGATACTTTGTTGCTTGTGGGGTGTGAGATAAATGACAAAATGAATAAGAATCATCTGCTTGCTTTGGGAATTTCTGAGACAATTACTACAAGAATTCCGGCAAAAGAGTATACTCAAAAAGTTAAAGAATTTGGTGGAATTAGTTTTATAGCACATCCGTTTGAAAAAAGAAGTTCGATGACTGAGCACCCGCCTTATCCTTGGACTGAATGGGATACGAAAGATTTTACCGGAATTGAGATTTGGAATCACATGTCCGAGTGGATGGAAGGACTTACAGATCAGAACAAGTACAATTACATAATTCACCCGTTGCGCTCAATTGTTGGTCCTACAACCGAAGCTCTTGAAATGTGGGATAAACTGAATCTTGAAAGAAGAGTGGTTGGCATTGGCGGGGTAGATGCACATGCTCACAAAGTAAACTTGCTGGGTTTTTTTGAAATGGAGGTTTTCCCATACAAAGTTTTATTTAAATCGGTAAGAACTCATGTTATTACTGATGAACGGTTGAATCCGTCTAAGGATGAGCGGGATGTAATTCATGGAAAACATCAGATTTATAAAGCTCTTAAAGAGGGAAGGTGTTTCTTCTCAAATTATTATCAAGGAGATGCAAAGGGATTTAGGTTTTTCGCAGAGGATGGGGAACACATCCATCAAATGGGTGAATCGATTCCTTTAGTTAAGAACATAAAACTCCGCGTAATTTTGCCTAATATTTCAGCTACAATAAAATTAGTTTGTAACGGAGAGGTATTAAGCTCGATTGATGGATTTGATGCAGAATTCATTGCTAATCAGCCCGGAGCTTATAGAATTGAAGTTTTTCTCAATCAGAACGCGTGGATTTTTTCAAATCATATTAGAATAGGTCTATAATTTTTCTTAGATTTTCGCCCGAATTTTACAAAGAATTATCAAAAACCGAGGTTAAAAGTGTTAGAAGCAAGAAAAAAGATTACCAAAAAGGAAATGAAAGAAGATAAGCTTGTTACAACCTATTATAAGGTTCACGACTTTTTTATGGAAAACCAAGCAAAGTTCTTAATTGGATTTGGAGTTGTAGCTGTGGTTGTAGTTGCAGTTATACTCTATTCAAATAAGCTTTCTAATGATAACCAAGCGGCGTCTGCATTAGTTGCTAAGGTTACTCCTTTCTTAGAATCTGGCAGTTACAAAGAAGCAATAGATGGTGTTCCGGCTCAAAACATTACCGGCTTAAAAAAAATTGTTGATGAATACGGCAGTTCCGAAGAGGGAGAATTAGCAAAGATGCTATTAGCTAATGCTTATTCAATCACCGGAAAAACCGACGAAGCTTACGAAATGTATGATGATTATTCCGGATCAAACGCTTTATTACAAGCAAGTGCTCTCGCCGGTAAAGCTGGAATTATTGAATCTAAGAAAGAATATGAAGAAGCAGCTTCATTATATCAAAAGGCAGCAAAAATTGATAAAGTTAATCCTTCTAATCCGGAATATTTATTGAAGGCAGGCATTGCTTTATTGAAGGCCGGTAAAAAAGAGGAAGCAAAAGAAATATTCGAGTCCATTAAAAAAGATTATGTGGCAGCATTACCATATATGGAATTAGAGAAGTATCTTGTTCAAGCTGAATAGTTAATTAAAGATTTTACTCGCTGCTTTAGCGGGAATAAGTGTTTTAAAAAGTTTAAAAGGTGAAATATGGCAGATACATCAGATTTCAGAAACGGTCTGATTATTAAATATAAAGGCGATCCGTTTGTAATTACAGAATTTCAACATGTTAAACCTGGTAAAGGCGGCGCGTTTGTTCGTACTACATTAAAAAACATGAGAACCGGTAAAGTTTTAGATAACACTTTCCGTTCCGGCGAATCTGTTGAAGTGGTACGTGTTGAAAGAAGGAAATATCAATTTTTATATAAAGAATCTACCGGTTTGGTTTTAATGGATAACGAAACTTACGAGCAGTTCACAGTTCCATCTGAACAGTTTGGTGAAGGCGGCGATTATCTAAAAGAAGGGGAAGAAGTTGAATTGTTAATGGATTCAGCAGACCAAATAATTTCTGCAGAAGTTCCAATCTTTGTTACATTAAAAGTTATTGAAACTGAACCCGGCTTTAAAGGAGACACTGCAAACAGTGCCTTGAAACCGGCTAAACTTGAAACCGGTGCTAAGGTGCAAGTTCCTCTTTTCATCAATGAAGGTGATGTTCTAAAAATTGATACCCGCACGGGTGGATATGTAGAACGAGTTAAAAACTAATAGAAGAGAAAGATGGATATAAACTTAATAAAGAAGCTCATCAAGATAGTTGAGCAGAGCGAGGTTACCGAATTTTCTGTTCAAGAAGGTGAACTCAAAATAAAAATATCTAAAAATTCTCCGCAGACATCCGTTCAATTTCAATCTGTTCCGGTTGAATCAACTCGACATGCTGTAGTTCAAAATACAAATGAACTGGAATCTGTTCTTCCGGTTGAACCGGCAAAATTAAATCATCACGAAATTCGTTCTCCAATTGTTGGTACTTTTTATCGCGCTCCTTCTCCGGATTCCGATTCTTACGTACAAGTTGGAGATAATATATCTCAAGGCACTGTTCTCTGTATAATCGAAGCAATGAAGCTTATGAATGAAATAGAAAGCGATTGCAACGGAAAAATCGTAAAAATTTTAGTTGAGAACGGAACACCAGTTGAATATAACCAACCGTTATTTTTAGTCGAAAAAAATTAGTGTTATCATATTAAAGAGGAAATCTTGTTAAAGAAAATCCTAATTGCTAATAGAGGCGAGATAGCACTAAGAATTATTAGAACATGCAAAGAGCTTGGCATTCCTACTGTTGCGGTGTATAGCGAAATTGACCGCGATTCACTGCACGTTGTGTTTGCCGATGAAGCTGTTTGTATTGGTCCGGCTCCAAGTAATCAGAGCTATCTCAAAATTACAAATATACTTTCCGCGGCTGCAATTACCGGAGCCGATGCAATTCATCCCGGTTATGGTTTTTTGGCAGAGAATGCCGATTTCAGTGAGATTTGTGCTGACAGCGGAATAAAATTTATTGGCCCGTCTCCAGATTCAATTCGTAAAATGGGTGATAAGGCTTTTGCAAAAGAAACAATGAAGAAAGTCGGCGTTCCGGTAGTACCCGGCAGCGAAGGCGTTATTAAAGATGTTGATGAAGCAAAAAAAGTTGCGGCGGAAATCGGCTATCCGGTAATGCTGAAAGCATCTGCCGGCGGCGGCGGTAAAGGAATGCGAATTGTTTGGAAAGAAGATGAAATTGAAAAGGCTTTTCAAACCGCCGGTAACGAAGCTAACTCTGCTTTTTCGAATGCTGATCTTTACATGGAAAAGTATATCGAAAATCCGCACCATATAGAAATTCAAATTATGGGCGATTCCTTTGGAAACGTCTATCATTATGGAGAGAGAGATTGTTCAATACAGAGGAGGCACCAAAAGTTAATTGAAGAATCTCCTTCTCCATTTATTACTGAAGAAGTTCGCCAGAAAATGGGTGATGCAGCTTTACTTGGAGCTCGGTCGGTTAATTATGAGGGAGCCGGAACAATCGAATTCTTAGTTGATAAGCATATGAATTTTTACTTTATTGAAATGAACACAAGAATTCAAGTTGAGCACCCGGTTACAGAAATGGTGAACAATCTTGATCTGATTAAAAATCAAATTCTAGTTGCTGCGGGTTTAGAGATTGCAGATAAACCAACTTCACCGCGCGGACATGCAATCGAGTTTAGAATTAATGCTGAAGATCCGGATAATAATTTCCGTCCTTCACCCGGCGCAATTGAGTATTTGCATTTCCCCGGCGGATTCGGCGTACGTATAGATTCCCATGTTTACAATGAATATGTTATTCCACCGAATTATGATTCACTTATTGCAAAAATGATTGTTTGGGGAACAGACCGCACCCATGCAATCAACCGCGCAAAAAGAGCTTTAGATGAATTCAAAATAGAAGGCATTAAAACAACAATTCCGTTCCATCAAAAAGTATTGATGAATGAGAAGTTTTTAGAAGGTACATTTGATACATCTTTCATAGAACAAAACTTCAAAAATTAACAGACGAGGCACAAAATGAATATTCCGGAAAATCTGAAGTACACAAAAGATCACGAGTGGATAAAAATTGAAGGTAACATTGGCACAATTGGCATTACGGAATTCGCTCAAGGTGAACTTGGCGATATCGTTTACATTGATATCAATCCGGACTTAGCAGAAATTACAATGGGAGAAACTTTCGGAACAATTGAAGCCGTAAAAACCGTTAGCGATCTTTATGCACCCGTAACTGGAAAAGTTATCGAGCTAAATAAAAAATTAAATGATGAACCACAGCAAGTAAATTCCGATCCTTACGGAGAGGGATGGATTATTAAGGTTGAGATAGCTGATGCAAGCCAGTTGAATGAATTGCTTGATGCTGCTGCTTACGAAGCTCAATTAGCTCAATAATTTTATTTGAAAACAGTGAGAGCAAAACCCTTTTAGGGTTTTGCTCTCTTTATTTAAAGACCATCCTATGCAACATCAACAAAACATTCTCATACTCGATTTCGGTTCTCAATACACGCAGTTAATCGCGCGGCGCATTCGCGAAAGCAAAGTCTATTCGGAAATTCATGTTCATAATTTTTCGCTGGACAAAATCAAAGAACTTAATCCTACCGGAATAATTCTTTCCGGCGGACCAATGAGTGTGTACGAAGAAGATTCGCCGAAGGTAAATCCGGATATTTTTAATCTCGGTATTCCGATACTTGGGATATGCTACGGACTTCAGTTAATCACAACAAATTTTGGTGGAAAAGTTGAAGCTGCAAAGAGCCGAGAGTATGGAAAAGCTAATATTGAGTTGGTTGATGACGATGAATTACTTCTTGGTGTAAATGATGGTTCAGTTATTTGGATGAGTCACGGCGATTTTGTGACTGATATGCCTAAAGGATTTGCAGTTACAGCTAAAACAGAGAACTCGCCGCTTTGTGCTATTTCTGATCCCAAAAGAAAAATTTATGGTGTTCAGTTTCATCCGGAAGTTGCGCATACACAGTTTGGTAAACGAATTTTAGACAATTTCATTTTTGAAGTTTGCGGCTGCAAAGCAGATTGGACTCCTGAACATTTCATAACTGAAGAAATTGAAGAAGTAAAAGCCAGAGTAGGAAACAAGAAAGTTATTTGTGCTTTAAGCGGCGGGGTAGATTCATCAGTAGCGGCAATTTTGATTCATAAAGCTGTGGGAGAGCAACTCGTTTGCATACATGTAGATCATGGTTTAATGCGCAAGAATGAAAGCGAAGCCATTATTAAAATGTTTGATGATCATTACAATCTGCATGTAATACATATTGATGCTTCCGAATTATTTCTTTCCCGTTTGGCCGGTGTTACCGAGCCGGAAAAGAAAAGAAAAATTATCGGCAATTCGTTTATAGAAGTTTTTGAAACAGAAGCTAAAAAGTTTTCCGATGCTGAGTTTTTGGTTCAAGGAACTTTGTATCCGGATGTAATTGAATCGGTTTCTGTTAAGGGACAATCTGTTACAATCAAAACGCATCATAACGTTGGCGGTTTGCCCGATAGAATGAATCTGAAACTAATAGAACCATTCCGTGAATTATTCAAAGATGAAGTTAGAGCAATTGGACGTGAATTAGGTTTACCAGAGATGTTCATTAAACGTCACCCGTTCCCGGGCCCCGGGTTGGCTGTTCGCGTATTAGGTGAAATCACAAAAGAACGCTTGGACATTCTGCGTGAAGCTGATGATATTTTTATCAGTGCATTGCATGAATTTAATTTGTATGATAAAATTTGGCAAGCGTTTGCAGTTCTACTTCCGGTTCAGACTGTTGGTGTAATGGGTGATTGCCGTACTTACGAGAATGTTGTAGCACTCCGCGCCGTGACTTCGACTGATGGAATGACAGCAGATTGGTTCCGTTTCGACGGAGACTTCTTGGAAAATGTATCTAACAAAATAATCCGCTCCGTTCGTGGTGTGAATAGAGTTGTTTATGATATTAGCTCTAAGCCGCCCGCAACAATTGAGTGGGAATAAAATCCCTTCGGGGTGAAAATGAAAGTAAAAGAATTACCCATTGATGACCGTCCGCGTGAAAAATTAGTTTTGCGCGGAGCGCAAAATCTTTCCAACGCTGAACTAATAGCTATTCTACTTCGAACCGGAACAAAAGGGCAGTCGGTTATTGAAGTTGCCCAAGAGTTGATTAAGAAGTATAATGATTTGAATTTCCTCATGTCTCAATCACACGATGCACTCAAAAACTTTCACGGAATAGGTAAAGACAAAGCCGCAACATTACTTGCAGCATTTGAACTTAGCAGAAGAGTTGATTCGGAAAAGAAGTGGATGTTTGCAAAGAAAATTACTTCTCCAAAAGATGTAGCCGAAATTTTTATTCCGCTACTACGAGACGAGCTGAAAGAACAATTTTTTGTAATCTGCCTGAGCACATCTAATAAGATTATAAAATATGAACGCATCTCTGAAGGAAGTTTAAGCAGCAGTGTAGTTCATCCGAGAGAAGTTTTTAAGGTTGCAATAGAGAATAGTTCTGCGAACATTATTCTGCTTCACAATCATCCTAGCGGAAACTTGGAAGCAAGTAATGAAGATATTGCTCTCACTCGCAAGCTAATTGAAGCCGGAAAAAATCTGGAAATTCAAGTATTTGATCATATTATTATTGCGGGAAATACTTATACCAGTATGGTTGAAAAACGAATTATATAGGTAATTTTAATGGGCAATCGATTTGGCGTTTCTCTAGACAAAAAAATCTTTATATTTGCCCCCAGAAAACCTCATCAATTAAAGGAGTTAGTAATGAAGAAACTGATCAACAAAGCCCTTGTGGCAGTGCTGATTGCCGGTGCTATCGGTTTTACTGCTTGCAGCGGTGTTTCTGAGGAACAGATGGCTCAGCTAGATGCACTTCGTTCCGAAGTAAAGGCATTAGAAAAAGAAGTTAATGGTTTGAAATCTGAAAAGTCTGCTCTCGAAAGAGAAATTGCCGAAAAGAATTCAAAATTAGATCAATGCAATAAAGAAAAAGCTGAAACAAAGAAAAACCTTGAAAAAATCGGTTTGTAAAAAGAACAAAGGAGAAAAAATGAAATCAATTAGATTATTAGTGTTGGGTGCATTCTTCTTTGTTTTTGCGGCAAATGTTTTTGCTCAAGAAGAAATGACAAAGGATGAATGGCAAAGCGAAATTAACCGCTTAACAGAAAAAAGAATTGCTCTTACTACGGAATTAAATTCACTTAAGAGTGAAGTTGCTAATCTTAAAAAAATGCGTGATGGTCTTAAAACTTTTGATCAGTGCACTAATGAATTATATACAATGATTAACGCCACTAAGGCTGACATTGACAATTTTAGAAAACAGCTAGATGCTCTTTCAGCTAAAATTGATGCTAAAGAGGCTCTAAAAGCAGATCGTCAAGCTGAACTTGATGCTATGAAAAAAAATAAAATTTCCGCTCTTCCGGAATTTTTTGATAAAGTTCACAACCAATTGCAAAGAAAACTTGATGCTTGGGAAGAAAAGCCAAAAGAAATTTCTTATGAAGTTGTAAAGGGTGACCACTTATGGGGAATCGCAAAGAAGAAAGATCATTATGCAAATCCATTTGCTTGGCCTATCATTTACAAAGCAAACCGGGACCAAATTAAGAATCCGGATTTGATTTTCCCGAAACAAATGTTCCAAATTCCTAATTTGACTGAAGAAGAAAAATCCAAATACGAAAAGATTAGAAGAAACTATAAACCGGCTCCGGCTACACAAACACAAGAACCGGTTAAGTAAGGAATCGATTTTATAAAGTGAGTACGTTCGAAATTATAAAGCCCTTTTCATCTTGGTGAGAAGGGCTTTTATATTTTGTAAAAACAAAACAGTAGGGAGGTTGTTACGCAGCACGAAAAAGCTATTAAACTAGAGGGAGTAGATCTTCTCTCATTTCTTGGATTCAATGACGGCAACATTAAACCGATTGAAGAGAGGTTCTCTGCCAATGTTATTGTCCGAGGCGATAATGTTTTTGTACAAGGCGTAGTTGATGAAGTTGAAGCCATAGAAAAAATTATCAAGGAAATGACCTTTGTACTAAATACTACCGGTAAACTCTCTCCGAATGATGTTTATACGATTATCGATTTAACGATGCAAGGTAAAGAGATTATAAACGGCAGTGAGTTCGACAGCATAGTTTTGTATTCCAAGAAAGATGTAATCAAGGCCAAGACACCAAATCAAGTAACATATTGGAAAGCAGTAAGAGAAAATGACATATGCTTTGCTATTGGTCCAGCCGGAACCGGTAAAACTTATTTAGCAGTTGCATTTGCTGTTGCATCACTAAAAAAAGGAGCAGTAAGAAAAATTGTTTTAGCACGCCCAGCAGTTGAAGCCGGTGAGAGTTTAGGCTTTTTGCCCGGAGATTTTAAGGAGAAAATAGACCCTTACCTAAGACCACTTTATGATGCGCTTGAAGAAATGATTCCCGGCGAGCAGCTAAAAAATTATCTGGAAAAGGGAATTATAGAAATTGTCCCACTCGCATTTATGCGTGGAAGAACATTAAACAATGCTTATGTAATTCTTGATGAAGCTCAGAACGCGACAGCGATGCAAATGAAAATGTTTCTCACCAGACTAGGGCCAAACTCGAAAGCGATTATTACTGGAGACATTACTCAAATCGATTTACCGAGTTATTCCCAGAGCGGGTTGGTTCAAGTAAAGGAAATCCTAAAAAATGTTGATGGTGTAGCCTTCATCTACTTTGAAAAAGTTGATGTTGTTCGTCATAAACTAGTTAAAGATATAATCGAAGCATATGAAGAGCATTACTCGGCCGGGAATAAAAACACTTAATCGAATTTTTTACTTTCTTCCCAATATTTGTCCATCTCGGTTAGATTAGATTCCGACATTTTCTTTCCCGTTTCGGTAATTTTTTTCTCAACGTAGGTAAACCGCTTAATGAATTTCTCGTTTGTTAAGCGTAGTGCGTTTTCCGGATTGATGCCAAGAAATCTGGCATAATTGGTTAATGCGAAAAAAACATCACCTAACTCTTGTTCCAGTTTTGTTTGATTGCCTTCTGCTTCCATCTCATGCATCTCTTCAATTTCTTCAATCACTTTTTTCCATACATCTTCTTTTTTCTCCCAATCGAAACCAACCTTAGACGCTTTTTCTTGTAATCTGTAAGCGCGCGCCAGTCCGGGCAATTGTTTTGGAACACCTTCTAAAACGGAATCTCTCCCTTCGGTAAGCTTAATTTCTTCCCAATTTTTCAAAATTTCTTTCGTGTCTTTAACTTCAACATCGCCAAATACGTGCGGGTGGCGGCGAATTAATTTCTCTGTAATAGAATCAATTACTTGTTCAGTATTAAATGTTTTGTTGTCTTCACCAATAGCTGAATGGAACACGATATGCAAAAGTAAATCTCCCAATTCTGCCTTTAACTCTTGGTAATCCTTCTGATCAATCGCTTCAATCATTTCGTAAGTTTCTTCCAGAGTGGCTGCCTTAATTGAGTCGTGTGTCTGTTCTTTGTCCCAAGGGCACTCTTCTCTAAGTTTTCTCATAATTTCATACAACTTCTGGAATTTTTCGCCTACCATGATTTCTCCTTTATTGGTGTGCAAAGATAAGTCATTGATCTATTCGTTAAAAGAGAAACATAAAAACCTATTACTTTGTTAAGTAAAATATAAATCGAGATCGTTTCATTTTTCTCTTGATCTTGCTCATGCTCATGAGCTTGATCGCTTTTATGACTACTCCAGAAATGCGCTCAAGATTAAGATTTGGATCAAGATCAAGATTAATAAAATCAATATATTTACATCATTAATTAGGAGAAAAAATGTTCGAAGAAAAGATCAAAAAAATTACCGGACAAGAGCTTCCAACTGCTCCGAGGCCGCTTGCAGCTTATATTCCAGCTATTATTATGGATAATCTTGTGTTTACTTCCGGCCAGCTTCCAATGAAGGAAGGAAAGCTAATAGCAGAAGGTAAAGTTGCCGGAGTTGTATCTGAGGAAGCTGCAATCCAATGCGCTCAACAATGCGCTGTAAACTGTCTTAGTGCAGTTAAAAGTGTAATAGGTGACCTTGAAAAAATTGAACAGATCGTCAAAGTTGTGGTTTTTGTTAACTCTTCTGCTGGGTTTAGCGGTCAACCAAAAATTGCAAACGGAGCTTCAGAATTTTTGGTGCAAGTATTCGGCGATCAAGGTAAACACGCAAGAAGTGCGGTTGGTGTAAGTGAGCTTCCCCTAAACGCGCCGGTTGAAATTGAAATGATTGTCCGACTAAAATAGTTTTTTATTTGACTTGTGAAGTTGGCTAAAATAAAATATTATAGACCGTAAGATTGGAAACCCAAACCGGGACATCATTGTTAAAGATAAAAAATTGGTGAACAGATGAAAAAGACCATGCTATTTTTTGCGCTGCTTTCAGTTTCGATAATGAATGCTCAGTTTAAAGACGATCTAAATAAATCTGTTGATGTAAAAAGTGGAATTTTTAACAAGGAAGGCGCTCTTTCTCCATTCGGGTTGCTGGGAATTGAAGACTTCCAGATGAAACATTCGTTTGGACTGTCTTATTCAGCATTTGGTAGCGGCGGGGGAATGGCGCTAGGAACCTATACAAACAGTATGTTATTAAAATTCAGCGATAAATTGAACATGCAAGCTGATATAAGCATACTAAATTCTCCATATAGTTCATTCGGGCAAGATTTTGCCAAACAAATAAATGGAATTTACCTAAGCCGACTTCAAATGAACTACAAGGTTAGTGAGAATATGTCGGTAATTCTTCAGTATCGAAGCTCGCCATTCGGCTATTACAATCCTTACTACTCAAATGGCCTCTTTTCCAGCTCAAGAGATTATTTCTTCGGAGGAGATGAATTCGGGAAAGAGTAGTTCATTTTTATTAAATTTGGCTTTGAAAGTACAAGAAATTTTATTTACGGGAAAAATTGGAAAAGTATAATCCGGCAAAGCCAAAACAAAAACCGGCAAACCTAAAGTCACCTACAGTAAACATTCTGATAAATGTTTCGATCTTTTTACTCACTGCCGTGATCATTTTCATGGCTTATTCGCTATATATCAAATTATCCTATAAGTCCGATCAAGAACCAATCTCGCCGGACGCAAAAGGTGCTGAAGATATTATTCAAGTTGATGTTAGAAATGGCTGTGGCGTAGGCGGTGTTGCAGACAGATATACCGACTATCTAAGAAGCAAAGGATTTGATGTTGCCGATATTGGGAATTATATTTCTACAGATGTTGACGAAACTCTGATTATTGATCGGATCGGAAATATGGCTAATGCATACAAAGTTGCCAAATCTCTCGGCATTCGTAACGAAAATGTCATTCAGCAATTGAATAAAGATTATTTCATCGATGTTACTGTTGTAATAGGAAAAGACTATTTTTCATTAACACCATTTAAGTGAGGAAACATTGGACGGACTAAAATTCGCTAAAGAAATAGCTGAATTAACAAAAGGTAAAAAAGGCTACAACATAAAAATTCTTGATCTGAGAAAAGTCTCTGCAATTGCAGATTATTTTGTTGTATGCTCGGCTGATTCCGATAGACAAGTAAAAGCTATTGCGGATGATGTTGATGAAAAGCTTCTGGATCGTGGAATTAAATGTTATCACCGCGAAGGATTTGAAACACTCAATTGGGTTTTGATGGATTACTTTGATGTGGTACTTCACGTCTTCAAAGTTGAGGCGAGAACCTATTACAACTTAGAAAAACTTTGGGGCGATGCACCGGTAATTTCCATTCCAGATGAACAACAATAGCCTTAACGGAGAAATGCTTGAAAAAATATTTGATAGATCTATTTAACAAGACTGCCGAAAAACTACCTTACTTAAACGAAATAGAATACATTTTTAGCATTCCAAATCAAAAGAGTCATGGCGATTACGCAATTAATGCTGCAATGATTCTTTCGAAAAAGCTGAAGCGTAATCCGCGTGATGTTGCTGCCGAAATAATTGCTAACCTTGAACTCGATCAAAATATCATTGAGAAAGTTGAAATAGCCGGACCGGGATTTATTAATTTCTATTTCACTCAATCTTATGTACCATCAATTATTAAAGAAGTTTTATCTAAACAAGAAAACTTCGGGCGTTCTCAAAAATATGCCGGTAAAAAAGCAATGGTTGAATTCATTTCAGCCAATCCAACGGGACCGTTGACTGTCGGACATGGAAGAAATGCAGTAATTGGTGATACTGTTGCAAACTTACTTGAGTGGATCGGCTACGAAGTTGATCGTGAATACTATTTCAATAATGCCGGCAGACAGATGCGCGTGCTAGGCGATTCTGTTCGACTTAGATATTTGGAATTATTGGGCAACACTATCGAATTTCCGGAAGATTATTACCAAGGCGAATACATTATAGAAATTGCTGCAAAGCTTATAGCCGAGAATGGTGAAAAGTTGTTGAACGAAGATGCCGAAGGAATTTTTAAGCAGACCGCTGAAAAGGAAATTTTTGCTGACATCATTAAGACGATGAACGCAATCGGCATTAAGATGAAGAATTTCTACAATGAACATACATTGTATGAAGATGGAAGAATTACTCACCTGCTTGAAGAATTTAAGAAGAGAAACCTTTCTTACGAAAAGGAAGAAGCTATTTGGCTAAAACTTACTGAACTTGGAAATGAACAAGATAAAGTAATTGTTAAATCAACCGGTGAACCGACTTACAGATTGCCAGATATTGCTTATCACATTACAAAATTTGAGCGCGGTTATGATTTGATGATTGACTTATTCGGCTCCGATCACAACGCTACATATCCGGATGTACTTGCCGGATTGCGGGCTTTAGGATATGATGCTGAAAAAATTAAAGTTCTAATTCACCAGTTTGTTACGATTATGCAAAAGGGTGAAGTTGTAAAAATGTCAACTCGTAAAGCTAATTACATTACCTTAGATGAATTAGTTGATGAAGTTGGCGGAGATGTCGTTCGGTACTTCTTCAACATGAGAAGTATAACAAGTCATCTAAATTTTGATCTTGAACTTGCTAAAAAGCAATCCGATGAAAACCCGGTTTTTTATTTGCAGTATGCTCACGCAAGAATTGCTTCAATTCTGCGAATGGTAAAAGAACAAGGATTAAATTCTTCACTTGAACATTTAGAGTTACTGAACCAGCCATCAGAGCAAGATTTGCTGAAAAAACTCTTTGAGTTTCCAAATGAAGTTCTGCTTGGCGCTGAGAATTATGAAGTTCATCGCGTTGCAATTTACCTCGAAGAATTAGCAGCACAATTCCATAGATTTTATACTGAATGCAGAATTATTGGAAGTGAAAAGAATCTAGCTGAAGCAAGAATTGCTTTGTGCCTTGCAACTCAAACTACCTTGCGAAATGGGCTTTCCATTCTTGGAGTTACTGCCCCGGATAAAATGTAGTTAGCCAGCAATCGCTACTGAGAAAGCATAGACTTTAGCAGCGCCGGCATCTAACAACACTTTACCACATTCTGCGGTCGTGGCTCCAGTTGTTATAACATCATCAACTAGGATGATGTTTTTGCCTTCAACATTTTTTTTCTTTTTGCAAACAAAAGCTTGGTGAACATTTTCTTTTCTTTCTTCAAGCGTCATTGTTGTTTGTGAGAGTGTAAATCTTGTTCGATTTAATATATCAGTTTTAACCGGAACATTAATTGTCTTACTCAATCCTTTACAAATAAAATCAGATTGATTATAACCTCGCTCAGCTTTCTTTAACGGATGAAGAGGAACGGGAACAACAAAGTCCGCATTCCAAGATTGTAATATTGAATAAACTTGATTCGAAGCTAATTCGCCTAAAATTTTGCCTGCCATAAATTTGCCGTTATACTTTAATGAATGAAGGATCGACTGCAATTCTTTATCCTTTTCAAATACAAAGGCGGATTGGAATCCGCTGATAATATTATCTTCTTGGAATTTACGTTCGTATTCTCTTTCGATACGTTCATGAGTGGCAATTTGGATATTGTTAAGACAGTCTTCGCAAATACATGTTTGAGTTTTAGTAAGTTTTGTTTTGCAAGAGGCACAGAAATTCGGGAAGAAAAAATCCAGTAATGATAAAGAAGTTGTGCGCAGAAAATTATTTAATTCCGTTCCTCGCAAAATGTGCCCCACATTTTCTATCGCTGATTTCGATATGATTATAAAACCAGCTTTTTACATTGTAGAGTTCTTCCAGAGTGAGTTTTGGTTTTTTATCTATGTAAGATTGGAGAATACTTTCAATCTTTCTATAAAATCGATCATGTTCCAACTTGTGGGAGTAATATCCCTCAAATTGAGTTTGTTTCATTAAGCTTTCTTCATAATCGAAATGTTTGCGTAGAAGTACAACTAGGACTTTTAATTGTGCTTGCACAGTTCTAGTTTTCTTCAGTATGAATGCAGTATAAATCTTGTTTATAATATGAGTCATCTGCTCATGCTGCTCATCCATCAAGCAGATATTTACTTCTTCATCTGTGGTGAAAGTTACAAATTCCATTTATGTCTGTTTTATGTTAGATCATTCCAAAGCGTTTTCTCAAAAACCATTCAGTGCCAAACAATAAGATTATCAACCCAAGAATCCGAGAGTAGTTCCAAAGCTCAAGCTCACTTTTTATCAAAGTGTCGCCGCTTTTTTTCTTTGAGGCATCAATAAGTTTCTGAGCTAGATTGTCATAGTTTTCAATATCAAAATACTCACCGTTACTTGAATTAGCCAGAAGTTTTAAGTAATCGACTCTCATTTTTGTGTCTAGTAATTCAATGGAAGAGGAGCTTACGGAAAAGCGCGCAGTTGATTTAATTGTTGCATTTTCATTTAGTTGGGTTGATGCAGTACAAGTAAAATCGCCATTACCATCCGGAGTAAAGGTGCCAGTGTAAATACCATTATGTTGCGCAGTTAAGATCAATTCATGCTTATATCCGTCATGGGAAATTTCAAGTTTTACTTGTGCCGTATCAACCGGATTGAAAGAGTTATCATACAACTCAGCCATAATTTCAACTTGTTCGTTCGCCGAGTATATTTTTTTATTCAAACTAAGATTGAACTGTTTCTTGTTTCCGGAGAGGTTCAGCCATTTCACAATTTCATTCATGAAATTCTTGAAGAAATCCGGATTTCGTTCGGATGTTTGAAGAGACCATCGCCAATAGTTACCCGCGTTAACAGCAAATGATCTCTGATTGCCAATAGAACGCAGCATTATAAGCGGAGAATTAAGAGTTGCCTCGCGCACTTTTGATTTAACAATTACTTTACTTTCCGGTTTGGGAAGTACTTCCGAAGCAGATTGAAAAACCGGAGGCAAACTATTCCAGACAGTAACTGCATTACCTAGTTGAGAAAAATTGGAAGCGAATTCATTCTTCTGAATTTCCGGCAGTACTTGGATTGCGTCTTGCGCAATTGATCGCGTAAAGAAAGGAAGATATTGTTCTAGGATTTTCAGTTTTCCAAAATCACTTGCAGATGAAACGGAAATAAAAAATGGTGTTCCCTTCTCAATTTTACCTACAACTTGAGTAATTAATTGCTGAGGAGTATTTGATGCCGGAAAATCAATCAAAAAAAGAACTGTTGAGCTGTCTAGCGAGTTTGTTTTTCTGGTATCACAAATTTTATCCCGGGAAACTTGAATGAACTTATTGACTTGAATGTTCTTGTCACTTTCCAGCGCGGAGGAGATTGCTGAAACATCCGGGGAAGGTGAGCCGGCAACCAAACCGATCTTGATCTTAGTATCAAGTACTGTAATGAAAAAAGTTTTTTGATTGTTAAAAGAATTGAATTCACCGCTTAATGAACTAACAGAAATCTTAAGTTTCTTTTCGCCACCGGTTCTCGGTGTGTATTGAAAATCTGAGGCATTGATTCCGGACTTGTTGAGATCAACTTCTTTAGCTTCTAGTAATAAATCTTCTTCATATAAACTAATTTTTACTCTGTTTCCATCGAAACCATTTTGTCTTAGAGTTGCTTGAATTTTGGTCTGTGTTCCGGCGTAGATGTATTGATTGTGAGAAACATTAAATAATTCCACATCTTTCTTTGTAGAGGAATCTCCAACACCAACCGTAAAAATAGGGATTTGCATTTTCTCTAGTTGATAAGATGGGTCCGCACCTTCGGTTATTATTCCATCGCTAACTATAACAGCAGAAGTAACATCCAATTGATGTTTACTTAGTAAGCTTATAAGCGAAGAATATTTGGTGGAGTGCTCATCAAGCTTTAGTAATGGTTGGTCTGCAGAAAGTGAATCAATCTTCTTACCAAACGAATACAACTTTAAATTGAGAGCCTCTTCGGAATTCAAATCCTTAATCAATTTGAGAATTGATTGACTTCGTATCAAACTATCTTTAGCTGATATTGATTTTGAATTATCAACTAAAAGAAACGTGCTCTTTTCGGTATTAGTTTTTTGAGTTAAAGATAGAAGCGGCTCAAAAATCAGAAATAAAATTAAAGCGAAAATTACAGATCGGATTACTGTTAACAGCAGCTTTGGGGCTTTCGAAATCTTTGGCATAGTGTATCTGTAAACAAAAACTGAAAACGCTATCAGGATAGCTGCAAGAGTAATGAATAACCACGCACTGCCGGAAAGAGCAATTCTGATATTTTCAAAGCCTAACATTTATTCTATCAACTCTTTTTGAAATTGTTTTCCAAATCCCAAGTCTTCATCGTTTCAAATGTCTTGTAGTCTGTTAAATCAAAATGGATCGGAGTTACTGAAACATAATCGTTTTTAAGAGCGTAATGATCTGCTTCAATTGTATTATCGGTTTCAATAAGGCTGCCGGTTAACCAAAAATATTTATTCCCGTAGGGATCTTTTCGTTCTTGATAAACATCATCCCACTTGGTTTTGCCTTGCTGAGTAACCAAAATTCCTTTCAACTGATCTTCAGGCAGATCGGGAACGTTGAGATTTAAAAGTGTTCCGTTAGGAATACCATTCTTAACAACCATTTGTGCTAACTCTCCGGCAAAGCGGGCAGCAAATTCGAACTGTTTTGCAGTGTGGCTCGTTACTGAAACCGCAATAGCCGGAATATCCATAATTGCTGCTTCGCGCGCAGCAGAAACAGTTCCGGAATAAATAATATTTATAGCAGCATTAGACCCAAGGTTTATACCGGATATAACAATATCGGGAGTTTGCTGAAGAATATTTCTTACACCCATTTTAATACAATCAGCTGGAGTGCCGTCAACGGCGTAACCAAAGAATTCCCCATCTTTGTAATATTCCGAAACACGCAAAGGATATTTCATAGTGATTGCATGTCCAACCGCGCTTTGTTCCGTCAAAGGTGCTACAACTGTTACTTCGCCAATTTTTTTGAGAGCTTCTACTAAAGCTGCAATTCCTGTGGAGGAAATGCCGTCATCATTCGAGACAAGTATTTTCAATTTTAGTTCCGTTGGATAGTAAATAATTTTGTGCAAATATAGTCATTTGCCCCGAAGCATTGAATATTCTTTCTCACCGGTAAGTGAGAATTATTAACCCAAAAAGAATTATTTTTTGCCAACAAAAACCGCGAAGAAATGAACCGAATTATAGCCTTAGTTTTACTTTTCGTTGCAATTGAGATTAATGCTCAGATTGCTGAGCCAACTGAAGTTTATGTTATAGATTCTTATGTAACCCCGGAGAAACCTCACCGATTGATTATTTCATTTTCAACCAGTGAGAACTGTACTTCAATATTGAGGATTAAGTCCAACAAAGACTATAATGTTTCGGATACCCTCACAGATAATCATCTTATTGAAATTGATCTGACAGATTTATTCGATCTCTCTTCAATTAAGTACAGAATCGCTGTAAAGAATGAAAGCAACCAAGAAACACTTAGTGAAGAATATGAGGTAGCGCTTCCTAGCGAGACATTACTGTCTACTAATAGCTCTAACTGGTATCAGATGTGTATTGGAGGATTAGTCTTTGCAATTCCATCAATAGAATATTTGGTAATGGATGGAACAGAGTATTGGGGCCTAAGTAAAGAGATTCCTCTTTTTAGTTTTTATTCTGGCGGATATAACTATCCGGTTGGTTACATCGATATGGAATATTCGCATTATTTAAAAGCACCGCGCAAAAATTTTATGCGCGTAGGATATAAGCATATGTTTCTGTCGCAAGAAATAAAATATATATCGCCGGGACTTTCTTTGTTTGGAGACTTTAAAGGCTTCAATGGTCTAAGTGCTGAGGTCTCTCTTGGACTTTTTCAAATACAGAACATTTTTACTGTATATACACGCTACCGCTACAATTTCCAGATTAAAAACGGCGGAAAAGATTTTTATGAATTTTCTGTTGGTCTGTATTCAAATTTCTTCTCTCTTAATTTCTAGTCGGCTTTCATGAACAAGAAAACCGAATATATAGAACTCGGAGAAAGAGGGCGGTTAAACTCCAATAACAAACTAAATGAGCTTACGGGCAAAGAATGGCTAAAGTTTACAAAGAGCTGGTTTATTCATCGCCCGCCAAAGAGAAATGAAAAAGAAGTTCTTCATCCGGCTAAATTTCCGGAAACACTCGTCGAGGAGTTTATTTCATTTTTCACTAAGAAGAATGGGTGGGTGTTAGATCCATTTTGCGGAACCGGAAGTGTTCTAGTTGCGGCTTCAACTTTGAAAAGAAAAGCCGCCGGTGTTGAAATAAATAAAAAATATTTCGGGTTAGCAAAAAAAAGAATCGCTAAGCTGGGAAATTCAAAAAATATTTATCCGCTGCCGGGCAATTCACTAGTGTTAAAAGAGTGTTTTAAAACCGCAAAACTTTCCAGGATAAAATTTGATTACACTATAACATCACCGCCATACTGGAACCAGCTTGTAAGAAACAATATTCGTCAGAATGATAGGAAACAAAACGGGCTCGATACACGTTATAGTACTAGTAATAAGTTTGATCTTGGTAATATTGTAGATTATGAAGACTTTTTAGAACAGCAAGCTCTGGTTTTCGATCAAGTTTTTGATCTAACAAAAAAGAATGGATACTTAACAATTATTACTAATAATGTTTACACCGGCGGCAGACTATTTCCCTTAGCATTTGATACAGCATCTTCGTTAACAAGAAGAGGCGCAAAAAGCTGGACTCTGAAGGATGAAAAGATCTGGCTTCAGGATGATAAAAAACTTGTTGCGCTTGGTGTGAATAACGCTTGGGTTGGCAACCGGCATCATCAATACTGTTTAATTTTTAGAAAAGAATTATGAGCGAAATACTTTCTGTAAGTGAAATAACCGGACTTGTTAAGCAAACGTTGGAAAACGAATTTGACGAAGTGAGCGTGATTGGAGAAATCTCTAACTTCAAGGCGCATGTTTCCGGGCATTGGTACTTTACTTTGAAAGATTCCAATGCGCAGATCAATTGCACTATGTGGCGCGGATTAAATAGCTATGTGTATTTTACTCCTCAAGATGGAATGAAGATAATCGCTAACGGAAAAATTAGTGTTTATCCACCAAGAGGCAGTTACCAGCTAGATGTAAAATCAATGAAGCCCGCCGGAGTTGGGGAACTTCAAGCTGCGTTTGAGAAGTTGAAGCAAAAACTTTTTGAAGAAGGATTGTTTGATGAGGAATATAAGAAGCCAATTCCAAGATATCCTCAGAAAATTGGTGTTGTAACAGCAATTGATGGCGCTGCTTTTCAAGATATTAAAAGTATTGCCTCGCGTCGGTATCCGTTGGCGGAGCTGGTAATAGCATCCTGCCGGGTTCAAGGTGAAGGAGCGGCTGAGGGAATAGTAGAAAGCATTAAACTTCTTAACCAGCAGAAAGATATAGATGTGATGATTGTAGGGCGTGGCGGGGGCTCTTTGGAAGACTTATGGGCATTCAACGAAGAGATTGTAGCTCGCGCCATATTCAATTCCAAAATTCCAATTATTAGTGCTGTCGGCCATGAAGTGGACTTTACAATTGCAGATTTTGTTGCCGATCTGCGGGCTGCAACACCATCAGCTGCAATTGAATTGGCTACACCGAACAAAGATGATCTCTTTGGTTATATAAGTGAATTTTCCTATTATAATTCGCAGAAAATGATCGAGATTCTTAGAAGTTACCGAGATGAAATCACATCGCATATCACTTCTTATGGTTTCAGAATGCCACAAGATTATATCAGAAATAAAACTCAATTGCTCGATGGCATTTTGTATAAATTTTCTAATTTGGCAGATAATAAAATTGGCAATTCAAGATCGCGTTTGGATTTACTAGAGAGTAAAATAAAAGCGATGAGTGTAGGAAGCGTTCTCAAACGTGGATTTTCTTATATAAAGCAAAATGAAAGAGTAATTGCTCGAAAGAAAAACTTAACGGAAAACGAATCTTTTATAATAAAATTTTTTGATGGAGATGTTAAAATAGATGGGAAAGAAAAAGGAAAATAATTTCGAAAGCTCATTGTCTCGGCTCGAGGAAATTTCGGGACAGTTGGAAAGCGGCGAAGTTGGATTAGAAGAATCAATCCGTCTTTACGAAGAGGGAATTGAACTGGCTAAAATTTGCTACTCAACATTGAAATCGGCTGAACTAAAGGTTACGGAATTAAAAAAACAGCTTGAAGAAAATATAAAGCAATAGGCGAGGAAGTGTTTAATGGTTGATGAATCCAAATATGAAATTCTCTTCAAGGTAAATTCCCCTAAAGATATTCGTACGCTTTCAATGCCGGAGCTTAAAACGCTCTGCGTGGAAGTGCGCCAATATATGGTAGATGTTATTTCGGAAGTAGGGGGGCATTTTGGCGGCGGACTTGGAACTGTAGAGCTTACAGTTGCATTGCATAAAGTTTTCGATACACCAAACGATCTTATTGTTTGGGATACCGGTCATCAAGCTTATCCGCACAAAATATTGACCGGCAGAAGAGATAGGCTGAACACAATTAGGCAGCTAAATGGCTTAAGCGGATTTCTTAAAAGAACTGAAAGTGAGTATGATGCTTTTGGTGCCGGACATGCAACTACTTCCATTTCAGCCGCATTGGGAATGGCTGAAGGAAGTAAGCAGTTAGATACAAATAAGAAAGTGATTGCAGTAATCGGCGATGGCGCTATGACAGGCGGCATGGCTTACGAAGCCATGAACAATGCCGGAGTTAGAAGCAGCAATTTAATTGTGGTGCTAAATGATAATCAAATGTCTATAGCTCCAAACGTTTGGCAGATTCACAATTATTTCAATGAAATGATTGCGCATCCCGAGTATAATAAATTCAAAGGTGCTGTTTGGGATTTAACCGGCAAACTAGATTTGTTTGGAGATCGCATTCGCAAAGTAGCGGCGCGTCTTGAGCGTGGAATTAAATCTGTAATAACGCCGGGAATTCTTTTTGAAGCACTTGGCTTTCGTTACTTTGGACCGATTAATGCACATAATATTACTCAAGTTGTAAAAATATTTGAGCACATTAAAAGTTTGAACGGACCAATATTGGTTCACGTTTTGAGTGAGAAGGGAAAGGGATACACCCCGGCCGAAGAACACGCCCAGCGTTATCATGCCGCTACTCCTTTCGATAAAGTTACAGGCAAAGCTGTAAAAAAATCATCTTCTGTTCCGGCATATACGGCAATCTTTGGAAAAGCACTGGTTGAAATTGCAAAAGAAAATGAAAAAGTTGTTGGTATTACTGCAGCAATGCCGGATGGAACCGGAATGGATTTTCTTCAAAAGGAATTTCCTTCAAGATATTATGATTGTGGAATTGCCGAAGAACATGCAGTTACATTTGCTGCGGGTCTAGCAACGCAAGGAATTATTCCGGTGGTAGCAATCTATTCAACTTTCTTGCAGCGCGGGTTCGATCAAATTATTCATGACGTTGCACTTCAAAAACTACACGTTGTGTTTGTACTGGATCGTGCCGGATTAGTTGGTGCGGATGGGCCTACTCATCATGGTTCATTTGACTTAAGTTATCTTAGATTGATTCCGGGCATGGTTATTATGTCTCCGAAGGATGAAGCGGAATTGAGAGATATGCTTTTCACTGCGGTTAATTATGGAAAAGGTCCGATTGCAATTCGTTATCCCCGCGGATCAGCTTTAGGCGTCGAAGTAAAAGATGGATTTACCAAACTTGAAATTGGGAAAGCAGAAACAATTCATACCGGCACTGACGTTGCATTTTTAGCAGTTGGAAATATGGTGGTTTATGCTAAGAAAGCAGCAGAAAAATTAGCCGAAGAGGGAATCAGTTCTGAAATTGTTAATATGAGATTTGTGAAACCGCTAGATGAAAGTATGCTGGATTCTATAGCAAAGAGATTTGTTAAAATTGTGACTCTAGAAGAAAGTACAATCATTGGCGGTTTTGGCTCGGCAGTTTTAGAATATTTTTCTGAAAAGAATTATAAGAATGATATTTTACGCATAGCGCTTCCGGATAGTTTTGTAGATCATGGAACTCAAGAAGAACTTCACAAAATTCTTGGCATTGATCCGGAAGGAATTTACACGAAAGTTAAAAATCTAATTCATTCAAAATAAATTACTACTCATCTATGGAAAAAACTAAAATTGCAGTAATTGGCTTAGGTGGAATTGCACAACTTGCTCATCTGCCAATCTTAACAAAGCTCCCTAATGTACAACTCGTTGCTGTTTCCGATACAAATAAAGCACGCTTAAAAGCTATTGGCGAAAAATATTCAATCAAGAATCTCCACCAAGATTATAATGAGATGCTAGCTAAAGAAGAAATTGAAGGTGTTGTTATTGCTACTCCAACGGATACTCACAGCGCAATTGCTATTAATTGTTTGAAAGCAAAAAAAGATGTTCTAATTGAAAAGCCGATCGCCAGAAATCTTGAAGAAGCAAAAGAAATACAGGCTGCCGCAAAGAAATACAAGAAGCAGGTAATGGTTGGAATGAAACTTCGTTACCGACCCGATTCTATGCTGACTCGCAGTTTGGTTAACAGCGGGGAACTTGGCGATATTTTTTATATTCGATGCGGCTGGCTGCGCAAGCAGAGCAGCGAGCAGAAATGGTTCCTGAACAAAAGCCAATCTGGCGGCGGTGTTTTGATAGATCTTGGAATTCTTATACTCGATCTTGCTTTATGGATAATGAATGATCATAAACTTAAAAGTGTATCGGTAGAAACATTTTCTCATACAACAAAAGATGTAGAAGACACTGCTGTTGGGTTGGTTCGTTTCAGCGACCAAAGAGTAATCTCATTTGAAGTCAGCTGGGGCTTACATGCTGAGTGGGATAAATTTCATCTTGCTGCTTTTGGTACAAAAGGAACAGCGCATTTAAATCCTCTTAAAGCATATAAGCGTTTAGAATCCGGGCATATTGATTATACTTTACCAACAAGTGCAACCGCATCCAACCTTTATAAAAAAGCTTTTGAAAATGAATTGAAACATTTTGTTGCCGCAGTAAGAGATAACTCTCCGATGGTTTCATCAGGTGAAGACGCATTGATGCTAATGCAGCTGCTCGAAGCTATTTATAAATCGGCCGAACTTAAAAAAGAAGTGATGTTATAATGAAAACTAAAATTCTTCTTGTTGACGATGAGAAAGATATTGTCGAGTTTCTCCAATACAATCTTACCAGCGAAGGATTTAAGGTAATTACAGCTTATAACGGACAAGAAGCACTCGATAAGCTTTCCCAAAAGCCGGATTTGATAATTCTAGATGTAATGATGCCAAAGATGGATGGTTACGAAGCATGTTCAAGAATTAGAGCAATTGACGAGTTTAAGAATACTCCCGTCATTTTTCTTACTGCTAAATCTTCGGAACTTGATGAAGTTCACGGACTCAATATTGGCGCTGACGATTTTATTCAAAAACCAATCTCTCCAAAGAAGTTAGTTGCCAGAGTAAAATCAAATCTCCGCAAAACCGAATCTGTTAATGCCGATAACTCCGAAGCCAAAGAAATTGAAATTGGTCCTCTGGTAATAAACCGTGCTAAATATGAAATTACTATAAAAGGAAAGCTGGTTTTCTTTCCGAAGAAAGAATTTGAAATTCTATATTACCTTGCTTCCAATCCGGGAAAGGTTTTTGATAGAGAAAAAATCCTTAGCGATGTTTGGGGCGATGAAGTCTTTGTTGTAGCGCGTACAATTGATGTGCACGTTAGAAAAATCCGCGAAAAACTTGATAAGTATGCCGACATGATTGAAACCATTAAAGGTGTTGGCTACCGTTTCAAAAATTTAGATTGATTTGAAAAAAGTATTTTCAATACGGAATATTTCTACGCTGATATGGTCATTTTCTTTTCTATTACTACTTATACTTCTAATTATTTTCTCTCCTACAAAGCTGGAATTAGTTGTTCTAATTTTTCTTCTTTTGCTTTTTAATCTTGCAATTATTTTGATGCTTCGCTTTGAAAGGCGAAGAGAACTAAGCGAAATTAAAAATGTGATTGAAAAAATTAGGAGGAATGACTTTTGTTCATCGGATGAAATTTCGCTAAGCAAAAACCTTAGCGAGCTTCAAGATGAAATTAAGGCTATGTTTAGCAGAACGCAGAATGATATTCATAATCTCAAAAAATTAGAACAGATACGCACCGAGTTTCTTGGAAATGTTTCCCATGAATTACGCACGCCTATATTTTCTATTCAAGGCTATATAGAAACACTTCTAGATGGCGCACTGGAAGACGCAAGCGTTAACAGAACATTCCTTCAGAAAGCTAACAACCATACTAACAACCTTAATAATCTTCTTAACGACTTAATCGATATTTCGATGATCGAGTCGGGACAGATGAAGATGAGCTTCCGATATTTCAACATTCACGAATTTCTTAAAATGCTTGAAGCAGAATTTAAGCCGGAAGCAGAAAAGAAGAATCTGGTTCTCGGCATTCATTCACCAAATCCAAAATTGGATTTATACGGCGATAAGCAGCGCCTAAAACAAGTTCTATCCAACCTTATAACAAACGCTATTAAGTATACGGAATTAGGTTCCATTGAGATTGGAGTAGTGGAAGAGGGACAAAAGGCAAAGGTTTATGTTAAAGATACCGGACTTGGAATACCAGCAGCCGACATATCCAGAATTTTCGAGAGGTTCTACCGTATAGACCGTGACCGCTCAAGGGAAATGGGTGGAACCGGGCTTGGTTTAGCCATCGTAAAACATATAATTGAGGCCCACGAATCGAAAATTGTAGTGGTTAGTAAGACCGGATTGGGGAGCGAATTCTCTTTTCTGCTGAAAAAGTGAAAAATTGCTGAATTTTGTTGTTTTTAAAACCATCCTTTTTGTTGACTACATAGGCTCATTTCTATATATTTACGCCTCAAAATTTGATACATCGGAGGAATGATGTTTGCTGTTGTTGATATAGCAGGACAACAATTTAAGGTAACCGAGAATACTAAGTATTATGTACCTCATCTTAAAGCTGAGCCGAATTCTGAAATAGTGTTTGATAATGTACTTCTCTATGGCGATGAAAAAGCTACAAAAGTTGGTGCTCCTACTGTTGCTGGTGTGAAAGTTCACGCAAAAGTTCTCGAACATACAAAAGACGATAAAGTTATTGTCTTCAAAAAGAAAATCCGTATCTCCTACAGGAGATTAAGAGGGCATAGACAACAATTAACAAGAATTGAAGTTACTAAGATTGCTTAGTAGCCGGAGGTAATTTTAATGGCACATAAAAAAGGTCAAGGTTCATCCCGTAACGGTCGCGATAGTAATCCGCAGTTTCTTGGCGTAAAAGCCTTTGGCGGAGAAAAAGTTTCGGCCGGTTCTATTTTGGTTAGACAGAAAGGAACAAATTTTCATCCGGGTAAAAATGTAAAGTTAGCCGGTGATCATTCTCTATTCTGCACAATTGACGGATACGTAAAGTTTGAAAAAGGCAAAAACGACCGCCAGTTTATTAGTGTTTTGGAAACACGCGCTTAAACCACAATAAGCAAAGTTGAAAATGGGAACCCCGGCAATTTTTTTGTCGGGGTTTTTTATTTTAAAATCTCACCTTTTAACACTCTTAAAAAATTCATAACAGTTTCGGCAAAAAACTAAGTTTTACTTTTATCATTTAATGCGTTCTCTAAGCGGAAATGGCATACCGAGTAGTTTAAAAGACTCCCGTTGTGCTGGAAATCATATACAGAGGGGAAGAAAGTCAATTGCGAGATCATGATTAAGATTATGAGCAAGATCAAGGTCAAGAGCAAGATTAGGAATTAAGCATAGGAACATTTTGATGAGAGGTAGTAATATGGTGTGATGTGCAAAAATTTGTACACAATTAATTATTGGTAGTTATACCATTACATATTTGCGAACCATTTATTACATTGTAAATAAATTTGTCGGGGTTTTATTTAAACATGAAACTAAATCATAAGCTGTTACTGCTTCTTTTTACTACAACTACTTTGCTAGCCCAAGATTATATAGTTAATCGAGATTCTCTTCAATTTGGAATTGGAGCAATAATCCATCCAGAAAATTTAATTGACAGCGTGACAATTACTAGTATCGGGACAAAAACTTTATTAATTGATACAGTTTACTCCCAAATGCATTACGGCTATCGCTTGCTAGTAAAAGGCAAAGTTATTTCACTTCCTTTTTTTATTTATGATCCACGAGATTTAATAAATGTTACAATTAACCCTAAAGATTCAGTGAAGTTCATTTTCTCCAAACCCGATTTATGTCCGGTTTGCAGTGGTTCATCATTAAAGCCATTTAAGGACACAATTTTTGTTCATAGTAACTCAATCACTAAACCAAAATTAAAATTGTTTTCTAACGGATATGGAACAACGTCGGTAGAAGTAACGAATACTTTGGTTGATAATTATTCACTTATTCAAAATTATCCCAACCCATTTAATCCCGAAACGACGATAGAATACACAATACCGGTAGAGACGAGGCATTCCGTAAAAAACACGGGACAAGTTGCCTCGTCTTTACAACACGTAACTCTCAAAGTTTATGATGTACTGGGTCGTGAAGTTGCAACGCTTGTTGATGAATACAAACAAGCGGGGAGCTACACTATAAAGTTTAATGTACACCATCTCTCGACTCCGCTCGAGATGACAAGCGGAGTATATTTTTATCAGATACATTCGGGCTCATTCTTAAGCACAAAGAAAATGCTGCTCATTAAATAGTATCAAATGACCAGAGGATAATCTTTCTTCAAAAGTGTAATTTCGCTCACGAACAGTAATCCATTAGGCTTTAGGCTTCTCTTGAACTCTTTTACTATTTTATTTCTCTCAACTATAGATATAGATGCCTGAGCATAAATAAGATCAAACTGTTTATCTGTAAAGTCTGTTGAATCGTAATTCATTAATCCGGGTATTACAGCTTCATTCCTACTTAACCCAGTTTAGTTTTGATGCAATCTGGTCGCTTGAAGACCCTATCGCTAAAATCGATGTAAATGATTGAGATGTGTTTCTAATTAAAAAGTCAATCTGTCTATTTAATCTGGGAAGAAATATCAATTATTACCCAATTTAATAAACGTAATTTAAGAAAAGTGAGGAACCAGCCCGATAAAGGTTGTAGTGAGTGAAAACTGTATAGATTTAAAGACTGTCTATATCTAAAAAATAATCTTGAAACAGAAACATCAACTATGTAATTTCCAACCAATTGATTTTCTTCTTCTTCGATATTCCCCGATAATGAGTGCCATACCAAATAGATTTGCTAATTCCAATTACGGTCTCTTCCTGGTCTCTGGTACAGAAAAAATACGATTTTTAATTCCAGTATGAATAAATCACATTCTAAGAGGAATTTATGCGATCGAGACTATCAATTATTTTGTTATTAATATTAACCAACGCAGTTTTTGCCCAATGGACAAATGGGCAAAATGCAGAATTTGTAATTGGGCAGCCATCATTCACAAACGCAACCAGCGGGGCAACAAATAACTCACTGGATCTTCCTTACGATGTAGCCATCGATTTTTCAAATATGAAGATGTATGTTGTCGATTTAGGCAACCATCGTGTTCTTAGATTTGCTTACCCAATTATCAGCAACCAACCAACAGCCGAACTTGTATTTGGCCAAGCAGACATGACCTCAAACAAATTTAATAGAAACGGAACGGCACAGGCTAATACTTTGGCATATCCAACGGCTGTAGCTGTTAAGAACGGCGCTCTTTGGATTTGCGATCAAGCAAACCATCGTATTCTAAAATTTAATAATGCCCATTCAATAACCTCTAATGGTCCAAATGCAGATGGCGTATTAGGGCAGGCAAATTTTGTTTCATCCGCTTCGGGTACTGCGGCAAATAAATTTAAAAGCCCATACGATCTTACTTTCGATGATTACGGAAATCTTTGGGTTGCTGATATGCAAAACAATAGAGTACTGCGTTTTGATAATATTGATGGCAAAGGAAATGGTGCAAATGCCGATGGGGTACTAGGTCAAGCTAATTTTACAACTTTAGCTTCAGCACTTTCCCAATCCGGAATGAATAATCCTTCCGGAGTTGTTCTTTACAAAAGATATTTATTTGTTGTTGATAATGGAAATAATAGAGTATTGAGGTTTACAAATGCTTCTATTAAACCCAACGGCGGTAATGCAGATGCCGTTTTGGGACAAGCTAATTTTACATCCGGCGCTAGTAATAGAGGTGGCGCTGCCGGACAAAATACTATGAGTATGCCATTCAAAGCTGAAATTGATGGAAGCGCAAGATTGTATGTTTCCGATCAAGGGAATAATCGTTTGTTAGTTTTTTCTAATGCGCATGTTTCTGTTAGCGGTCCTAATGCTGAAAGAGTTTTAGGGCAGCCAAATTTTACTACAACAACGGCCGGTACTACTCAAAGCATAATGAATTTCACAAATGGTTCTGCTGTGGATTTCGCCAACAATAAACTTATCGTTGCAGATGAAGGTGGTAATCGAGTTCTGCAATTCTCGACGGTTTCAGATTTGATTTATTACGATCCCGAGAGTGTGGTTTACGATCAACAAGGTGATAGATATTTAATTTCTAGCGTTGGCGACGGCAGTGTTTATGCGCGCGATAAAAACGGAAACGTAACCTATTTCAATCAAGGCGGATCTACCTCAATACGCGGTTTAACAATTTACAATAATCAATTATATGCTGCCGGAGATGAAGGTGTTAACTTATACAATCTAAGCAATGGGCAAAAAGTTACCAGCATTGCATTACCCGGAAAATCATTTCCTAACGATATTGAATCTGATGGAAATGGAAATATATACGTTTCCGATGATGGTGCGCGCAAAATATTCAAGGTAGTTACTTCTACTCAAACTGCAACTGTACTTGTTGATCTGGGAGCGGAAGGAGCCAATGGAATTTGTTACGATAATAATAATAACCGCTTACTCATGGTATTTGGAATTAATAACTCACCTATTAAAGCAATTAATCTATCTACACTTGCGGTTTCCACAATTAGGAATACAAATCTAAGCTGGCTTGATGGTTTCACTTCCGATAATCAAGGGAATTATTATATATCATCATGGAAAGATGGAACAGTATATAAATTTGATAATTCCTTTTCGTCTGACCCGTTAGCTTTTTCAACCGGTCATGCTGGACCAGCCGACATCTTTTTCGATAAAATAAATAATGTGCTTGTTATTCCGGATATGATACTTTGTAAAGTAACCTTGTTACCATTAGCGGGTATTACTGTTGTTAAACCCAATGGTGGAGAAAAATGGACTGTTGGAACTACACAAAATATTCAATGGACAAGTACCGGCGTAAACAACGTTAAGATTGAATACTCAATCAATAACGGTACAAACTGGATTGAGATTGTTTCCAGCGTTAATGCTGCAACTGGAACATATTCATGGACGGTGCCGAATACTATTTCAGCAAATTGCCTGGTTAAAATTTCTGATGCGGCAAATGCACAAACCAACGATGTAAGCAACGCCGTATTCACAATTGAAGTTCAACCGGCAATTACAGTTATAAAGCCAAATGGCGGCGAGGTGTGGCGCGTTGGAACTGTTCAAAATATTCAGTGGACAAGTACCGGCGTAAATAATGTTAAGATTGAGTACACAACAAATCATGGAACAGATTGGATAGTAATTATTGCCAGTGTTGGCGCCTCCACCGGAATTTATGCTTGGACGATTCCAAACACAGTATCGCCAAACTGCCTTGTTAGAATTACGGATGTTTCGGATCCTTCAATAAATGATAAAAGTAATTCTCTCTTCGGTATTGATCCGGTTCCCTCTATAACTGTTGTAAAACCTAACGGCAGCGAAATTTGGGATATCGGCACAATACAGAACATACAGTGGACGAGTATTAATGTAGCCGAGGTTAAAATTGAGTACTCAACTAACGGCGGAACAAATTGGATTGAGGTAATTTCGAAAACCGGTGCTTCTAGCACAACCTATCAATGGACTATTCCTAACACCGCATCAAAAAATTGCATTGTGAAGATTTCCGACTTTACAGATGCTAACATAAAAGACCAAAGCGATGCTGCATTTACAATTCAAGTTCCGGTTTCGGTAAATGAAAAAGTTTTACCCACAGAGTTTTGTTTATACCAAAACTTTCCCAATCCGTTTAATCCGAACACAACTATCTCCTATGCAATTCCGTTAATTGATGAAAAATCAAACAGTGTTCATGTAGAACTTAAAATTTATGATACGCTAGGCAGAGATATAGCAACTCTCATAAACGAAAACAAAAATCCGGGAATTTACTCTGTTATATTTTCTCTTGAACAATTGAATTTAACTTCGGGAGTGTACTTTTACAAAATAATTGCCGGAGAATTTAGTGCAACGAAGAAGATGCTGTTGCTGAAATAAGAAATTGATTATTAGAATTAAAATAGCTGTCACTGCTAAGCCAGTGACAGCATAACAAGATTATAAAACGTAAGTGCCCACCGAACCGGCTTGCAGAATTGAGGAATAAGTAGTTGATCCAATCTTAATCTTAAATGTCTGCAATGTAGAAGAATCATTAAGAACTAAAAGAACAATTCTGCCTTCCGGAGTTTTGAAAGCAACACTAGGTAACGCAGAAAGAAGTGTAGAGCCGATTCTAACAGAGCCGGGACGTACAAACTTTGAAGCATGCGCAATAATATAATAAGCCGGATTGCGTGTAATTGCATTGCCGCTAAGAGTTACAGCGCCTAAACACTGTGTGCATCCTCCGGTTGTATGTGGTCCCAAGTTTGTGTCGGAAGCCAAATTCCATTCAATAACATTCTTGCACCAGTTAAGCGTACCTCCTATAAACAAGGTTCTAATATGCCATGCAAGATCGCCGGCAAAATTACCGGGCGCGCCAATCCACTGCTCTGTAAAGTATAATGCTTTATCCGGATGAGCCGCGTGAACTTTTGAAAGATCGGTAATAGCGCCTCCGTATAAATGAAATGCTGAGCCGTCAACATATTTTCTTGCTTCGGTATCATTAAGAACAGCAATAGGGTAATCTGTTCTATCTGCGTTGTGATCATAAATAATAATCTTTGTATCAATTCCGTTTGATGCGAATGCCGGTCCTAAATTTTTCTTGATAAATGTTGTCTGCTCTACGGCAGACATTAACATGCTTGGATTGTTGCCTCCGTAAAGTGGTTCATTCTGAATAGTGATGGCGTCAATTCTAATTCCTTCGGCTTTCATCTGTTGGATATATTTTACAAAGTATTTTGCGTAAGTAGAGTAGTATTGTGTTCTAAGGTTTCCTCCGATTGATGAATTATTCGTTTTCATCCAAGTTGGGGCAGACCAAGGAGAGCCCATAATCTTAATGTTAGGATTAATTGCTAAAATTTCTTTCAAGACCGGAATCAAATCTTTCCTTTCCGGTTCAATACTGAAATTTGTCATTGAAGTATCTGTCTGCCCGGCGGCTAAATCATTATAAGAAAACACACGGTCGCTAAGATCGGAAGCGCCTATGCTGATTCTTAAATAGCTCATCCCGATGTTGCTTCCGTCGGTAGAAAACAATTCTTTTAATAAAGCGGCTCTATTGCCGGCGCTCATTTTATTAAGCAATATGGCGCTGCCTCCCGTTAGTGCGCAGCCAAAGCCATCAATCGATTGATATTTGTCGGCATCGTTTATTTCAATTGTCTGTGTATTCGCATCTGTGGTTACATTTTGCGGGAAGGTCTGCTTCTTAAACATTGCAGATTTATCGGCGTTAGAAAGCCAAAACTCGGGCGAAGTTGAGGTAGTGTCTTGCTTGCTTTCAGGTTCTGTTGAACATGAAAAAGTGGATAGCAAGAGCATCATTATAATAGAAATACGTTTAATTGACTTAATCATTGTAATTCCTTTGAGAATAAGTAAAAATATGTGAGCAAAAATATATAGTGAGTAGTTAGCAACCAATTTTTAAGAAAGCGAAAAGAAATAGAAAGCAGATTCCCGCCAAAAGCGCGGGACAAAGAACGCGGATGAAACGGATTAACGCAGAAATCTTTATTGTTTAATTGAGTCGTCCTAAAATAGGTTGACTGTTATTTAAGGCACCTCTCTCCGTAGGAGAGAGGTTTTTTTTTCCATTTTTTAACCTGTAGAGTATTCTGCTTATGCATCTCTTTCGGTGTTAACATCGAACAACTTAAATGAGGT
>JAZDFQ010000100.1:0-3667 GCA_043807765.1 Ignavibacteriota bacterium | reverse complement strand
GGATTGAACCGGTGACCTTCCCGCTTAAGGCGGGATGCTCTACCAACTATTTCCTTCTTAAAAATAGTAGATTACCAATCTGTCAATTTCAAATCTCTTTTGAGCTGATGACCGGGATTGAACCGGTGACCTCTTCCTTACCAAGGAAGTGCTCTACCAACTGAGCTACATCAGCAAGTAACTGAATTATAAGCTCAACATCTTCTGCTGCGCAGCGGATTCACTTACCAACTGAGCCATCAGCTAAGATAGAGAGCGGGAGACGGGACTCGAACCCGCGACCAACAGCTTGGAAGGCTGTGACTCTACCAACTGAGTTACTCCCGCATCTTGCTGTGAAGCGTCAATAACTAAACAATATAAAATGAACAAGTGGGCGGCGAGGGATTCGAACCCCCAAAGGCTTTAGCCAACGGATTTACAGTCCGCCCCGGCTCTCCAACTCCGGCGTCCGCCCAGACACTTTTCACCCACTAATTCTAAAAGTGAGCAACAAATATAGAAGGCCAACTTTAAAAAAGCAAGATATTCCACTGAGAATCGGTTTAAAATCTTATACTTTCTTCAGTTTTTATTGACACTACTGAAAATTTCTCTTTATTGAAGACTGCAAATATTGAAAATAGTATCTCACCCCTTCCTATCTCAAAGATAAATAATTGCAGTTTACAAGTCTTTATCATTTTAACAAAAAAATGTTTTAGAATTGTCGCTATTTGGAATGTCCTAAACTATAATTTTTGAAAAGTTATGATTGATACTATATTTGATGACCAAATTATCCAGATGGAATTTCTATATTTTCAAAATAATGAGGTCGTTATGAAAAAAAGCTACATATCCTTAATCCTATTAATAGCAATTTCAGTAATTGGCTGTACTCAGCAACGGGAACTGATCTACTCCAGAGAAACAACATCTTTAGAAGGAAAAAGCTTAAATGTATATACAACAGCAGACTCGAATAATCTAAGAATTTCTTTAACAGACAAATTTGAATTCAAAAAGACAAAACAACCATTAGAGACCGAAATTTGTGTTTTTGTGAATCCAGATAAATTATTTCAAGAATTTTTAGGAATCGGAGCCGCAATTACAGATGCCTCGGCTGAAGTTTTCGCAAAGTTATCCCCGGGAAAGCAGAAAGAGTTTATAACCGCTCATTTCGATAACCAAAACGGAATTGGATACTCGCTTGTACGAACAACAATTCATAGTACTGATTTTAGTAGCGGAAGTTATACCTATGTTAGTAATGAAAACAAAGATTTATCAACTTTTAATATTCAACACGATAAAACTTATAGAATACCGTTAATAAAGCAAGCAATTGCCAAAGCTGGAGGTAAACTTACTTTATATGCAAGTCCATGGAGCCCCCCAGCATTTATGAAGGACACAAAAAACATGCTTAGAGGGGGGAAACTATTACCAGACTACTTTGAACCTTGGGCTATGTATTTCACCAAATTTATCAAAGCGTATGAAGCAGAAGGTATTCCAGTTTGGGGAATTACTGTCCAGAACGAACCAATGGCAACCCAGAAATGGGAATCTTGCATTTACACAGCCGAAGAGGAAAGAGATTTTCTCAAAAACTATCTAGGTCCAATAATGGAAAGAGAGGGTTTTGGCAACAAAAAAATTATTGTTTGGGACCATAACCGTGATTTAATTAATCACAGAGTAAATACAATTCTTAGCGATCCGGATGCTGCAAAATATGCATGGGGTGTAGGCTTTCACTGGTATGAAACATGGGCCGGTGGGCAGCCGATGTTTGAGAATATCGCTGAAGTTAAAAAAGCATTTCCGAACACAAACTTAATTTTTACAGAAGGTTGTGCCGAAAGTTTTGATTCCACTCACTACAATTATTGGCCAAATGCCGAAAGATACGGTCGGTCCATGATCAACGATTTCAATAACGGAACTGTTGGATGGACAGATTGGAATATTTTGTTAGATGAAAGAGGTGGACCAAATCATGTTGAAAACTTTTGCTTTGCACCTGTGCACGCTGATACCAGAACCGGAGAACTAATTTATACTCCGTCTTACTATTATATTGGACATTTTTCAAAATTCATTCAGCCTGGAGCTAAGAGAATCGGTACCGTAGCAAGCAGAAGCCACTTGTTAGCTACTTCCTTTCTCAATATAGATGGAAAAATTTCAACCATTGTTATGAACCAAAGCGATTTGAAAATCGCATATAAATTGTACGTTGGTTCAACAGCAGCACAAGTTGAAATTCTCCCCCACTCAATTCAAACTTTGGTTTATTAATAAACTTGAGAATAGTAAGAGGCAGTCTTAAAAGTAAGATTTTATCATAAAATAGCCCGCGGATGACGCGGATTGAGCTGACTTTCGCAGATTACTTTATTGATTATTTCCTTTTGAGACTGCCTTTTTATTTTTTTTAGTAATGAAACCACCGTCTCACCAAATTCTTCCGGGTTAATATTGTCTCTATCATTTATTTCAATTTTTATTTCAGCAGCCCGTAAAATGCACGCATAGGCGTCAACTTAACGCTGGACTTAATAAAAATAACACCGGCATTCATGCCGGTGAATTCAGACTCACTCAATACCTTGGACTTTAGTCCAAAATTAAAATTCTATTTGGGCTAAAGCCCAGTATCTTACTGTTTTTGTTTGTCCCCCGACTTAAAAAGTCGGGGTTGTCGAAAATAATTTTTACTAAGTTGACGCTAATGCGTAAAATGCACGGGACTTCTGAAGTAGACTTCCTCTACTTCATCAGCATAAGTTTCTTTGTTGCTGAAAAACCGTTACTGGTCTTTAGCGTGTAAAAATAAATTCCACTGCTTAATTGAAAATTGAGAACCTTGCCTACCGGCAGGCAGGTTGAGAATTGAGAATTATAATTTTCCGCTTGTTGGAACTCATCTACAAATGTTGCAACTTTTCTTCCCAAAATATCAAATACTTTCAACGACACATGAATAGAAGTCTCCCCTTTGGGGAGATTTAGAGGGGCTATCTTGTAGCTAATTGCCGTTGTTGGGTTAAGCGGATTTGAATAATTCTTAACCAACTTATAACTAGTTGGTGTTTGTATTCTCACTTCTACAACATTGCTGTATTCAAACCTTCCTTCAAAGTCTATTTGCTTTAAGCGGTACTGAATGCGCCTGCCCGCCAAGGTGGGATCAAGATTAACCCGCTCGGACTCGTGTTGAGCGAGGCGAGGATTATGAGCAAGAGCAAGGTTGTCTGTAAAAGAATAATTCTTTGGCGAGTTTGAATTTCCATGACCTTGCACGAAGCCCATCTTCTGCCAGCTAATAGCTTATTGCCAACTGCTAATAAAAATAAAGAAAATAGGTACTTCATTTATTTCCCTATGAATTTATTATCGCATAAACAGCTATAGAAAGTGTTCCACTTTTGTTTCGACAATTAATTGTTTTCCATTTCGCTCTATTGTGATAACGCGAAGTTCGCCCGGCTTTCCTCTAAGTGCATCAACCACTTTTCCCATCGTTTCACCTTTGTGAGTCGTCCTAAAATAGGTTGACTGTTATTTAAGGCACCTCTCTCCGTAGGAGAGAGGTTTTTTTTTCCATTTTTTAACCTGTAGAGTATTCTGCTTATGCATCTCTTTCGGTGTTAACATCGAACAACTTAAATGAGGT
>JAZDFQ010000099.1:0-48948 GCA_043807765.1 Ignavibacteriota bacterium | reverse complement strand
AACTCCATATTTTGATGTCATCGGAAAAATTCTATTCCAAAAAATTTTGAAAACTCTTAAAAAGAGGAAATCATGAGCGTAACAAAAGAAGAAGCGTTATTGTATCACAGCGAAGGACGAAAAGGAAAAATTGAGGTCGTTCCAACAAAGCCGTGTTACACTGCAAGAGATCTTGCACTTGCCTACACGCCGGGTGTTGCCGAACCGTGTAGAGAGATTGAAAAGAATGATGATGATGTTTACAAGTACACTGCTAAAGGAAATTTAGTTGCAGTAGTTTCAAACGGAACTGCTGTTTTAGGTTTAGGTGATATTGGTCCACATGCCGGCAAGCCTGTAATGGAGGGCAAAGGTGTGTTGTTCAAAAGATTTGCAGATATTGATGTGTTTGACATTGAATTGAAAACTCACGATCCAAAAGAAGTTATCCGTGCGGTTGAACTGCTCGAACCAACTTTCGGCGGAATCAATCTGGAAGATATTAAAGCTCCAGAGTGTTTCGAGATTGAAGAACGGTTAAAAGAAACAATGAACATTCCGGTATTTCATGATGATCAGCATGGAACAGCAATTATCTCTTGCGCGGCTTTGATCAATGCTGTAGAAGTAGCTGGAAAGAAATTAAACGAAATCAAGATTGTTGTTTCCGGTGCCGGTGCTGCTGCTATCTCTTGCTGCAAATTATATGTTGCTGCCGGAGTAAAAAGAGAAAACATTGCTATGTTCGATACTAAAGGTCATGTTCATAAAAGAAGAACAGACCTAAATAAGTACAAAGAAATATTTGCTCAGAATGTTGCATATAAGGATTTGCAAGAAGGAATGAAAGGTGCCGATGTATTTGTTGGTCTTTCAAAAGGTAATATTGTATCTAAAGAAATGGTTCAAGGTATGGCAAAGAATCCAATAGTATTTGCTATGGCTAATCCAGATCCGGAAATTACATACGAAGATGCAACAGACGCACGAACCGATATTATTATGGCAACCGGAAGAAGCGATTTTCCAAATCAAGTTAATAATGTTCTTGGGTTCCCATTTATTTTTAGAGGCGCTCTTGATGTACGCGCAAGCAAAATTAATGAAGAAATGAAAATGGCAGCCACACTAGCATTGGCTTCTCTTGCTAAAGAGAAAGTTCCGGAAGTTGTGCTTAATGCTTATGGTGGAAAAGAGTTTTCATTCGGTTCGGAATACATTATTCCAAAACCATTCGATCCCCGCGTGCTTTGGTATGTAGCTCCCGCAGTTGCAAAAGCTGCTATGGATACCGGCGTTGCACGTAAACCTATAACCGATTGGAAAGCATATAAAGAAGAATTGCAAGAACGTCTTGGCTTCTCAACAGAAATCGTTCGTGTTATGGTTCATAAAGCTCAAAAGAATCCAAAGAAAATTGTTTATCCCGAAGGTGAAGAAGAAAAAATTATCCGCGCAGCTCATTCGGTAGTCTTAGAAAATATTGCCAGACCAATTCTAATTGGTAATGAAAACCTCATCAAAACTAAAATTACCGAACTCGGCTATCAATCATCAGATTTTGAAGTTGTTGATCCGGAAACATATTCTAAGACAGATAACTATGCTCACGCATTGTATGAGAAGCGGGCGAGAAAAGGAATGACTCACCGCGATGCTCATGTGGTAATTAGAGAACCAAACTATTTTGCTTCGATGATGCTTGATGCCGGAGATGCAGATGCGTTAATTGGCGGATTAACTTATCACTATCCGCAAACAATTCGTCCGGCTTTACAATGTATTGGCGTTAAAGAGGGATTAAAACTTGTAAGCGGAATGTACATTGTAATCATTAAGCGGAGGATTTTCTTCTTTGCAGATACAACTGTTAACGTTGATCCAAATCCGGAACAACTTGCAGAAATAGCAATTACTACAGCAGAAACTGTTAAGGGATTTGATATCGTACCAAAAATAGCAATGCTTTCGTTCAGCAACTTCGGTAGTACACCGTACGAGCAATCTCAAAAAGTTGCAAAAGCAACTGCAATTGTTAAGCGGCTTCGTCCGGATTTAATGGTAGATGGCGAAATGCAGGCTGATACTGCTGTAGTTCATGAGAAATTAGAAGTTGATTTTCCATTCTCAACTTTAAAAGGCGGAGCTAATGTTTTAATCTTCCCAACTTTGGATGCGGGTAATATTGCTTACAAGCTTTTCCAGAGATTAACAGACGCTACAGTTGTTGGACCAATCTTAATGGGAATGAAAAAGCCGGTACATGTAATTCAACGCGGCGATACAGTACAAGATATTATCAACATGAGCGCGATTGCCGTAGTTGAAGCCAGTAAATAAAATTGTAACCTATTCTTGGTTTTAAGCGTCTTATGTACGGAGGGCTTGATTTATCAAGCCCTCTTCTTTATCTGAAAAGGGAAATGGTTTTTCTTATATTTTATAAGTAAAAAAAGATTAGTAAAAATTGGTAAAGAATATTCTTTACATAGCAGGAAGTGTAATCTTCTTTTTTGCCGGAATGATTTCTTACGGAATTATTCTGAATATTCGAGAAGTAACCCTCGAAGAGGCAATGGTAGAAAAGGGGATTATAAAAATCACTGAACCAAAACTATTAGTTGATAGAAAAAATTTTAGAATTGAGCTTTATTCAAAGGGAACTCTGGTTAAGACTTATAAAGCCGTATTTGGCAAGAATAATAGTCTTGTGAAAATCTCCAGAGATGATAAAGCAACACCAATAGGCGAGTATAAAATTTGCGAAATGAATTCCTCGGCCAAGTATCATAAGTTTTTAAGATTGAATTACCCTAACCAGAATGATGCTGCGGAAGGATTGATCAGAGGTTACTTAACAAAAGACGAGTTCGATGCAATTATGCTTACTCATAAACTGGATGAGTGCACTCCAAACGAAACTCATCTGGGTTCCGAAATTGGTATTCACGGAATTGGAACGTACGATGTAATTTTTAGAAATCTTCCGTTTAGTTTTAACTGGACGAACGGTTCAATAGCAGTAAGCAATCAAAATATTGATGAATTGTATAAGGTTCTAAAAGTAGGCACAGTTGTATCTATAACATACTAAAGAGAATTTATTGAACTTACGCGTCCTCAAAATATTTTTCTTGTTGTTACCCATTGCAGTTTTCTCCCAGCAAATTAATTATGAATTAACCTCTCTAGAATTTATCGGCAACAACTACATCTCTTCGAAAAACCTTGCAACTGTTGTTTACAGTAAACAATCTCCCGGCTGGATTTCTCAGTTCTTAAATAAATTTACAAGTATAGGCGGCAAAGCAATCTATTTTGATTCACTAGTGGTACGTTCCGATGTTGCCGCGTTGAAAGCTTATTATGAATCTAGAGGATTTTACAAAACCAAGATTAGCTCGAGTTTTGAGCTTGATGCAGAAAGCCAAGAAGCAGAACTTGTTTTTAACATTGATGAAGGAGAACCGGTCTATTTTCATTCGATGACGATACGCGGTTGCGAGTTGGTTGCGCTGGAGTTTCAAGCGGTAATTTGGGAAGGCACTCGCGTTGATACAAATAGCATTTACGAAGATGCAATTGTTGACGAGAAGAAAAATTTTGCGCTTACATTTTTGCGAAACAACGGATTTATGCTCGCTTCGGTTGATAAGCCCTATGTTAGAATTGATACGATGAAAAATATTGCAGATATTGAAATCCGCTACAATACCGGAAACAGATATAAAATTGGTAATCTATATACTTCCAGAACCGGGAAGGGAATGGACTTGGTAGCTGATTCTTTGATAAAAGAATTATCGGGCTTGAAAATAGGCAACTGGCACAGCTATTCAGATGTACAGCGCGCGCAAGTAAGATTGTACCGTACTAATCTATTTGAAGAGGTAGGTGTAATTGGTGTTACCACCGATACAGTAAACAATACGGTACCGCTTAATATTAATGCCACAATTGGTTTGTTGAATGAGCTTTCCCCCGAAATGATTATGAACAACGAGGACGACGCGTTTAATCTTGGTGCTGGCTTAAATTTCAGCAGAAAGAATTTTCTTGGAGGCGCCAGAAAGTTTACTGTTGGAACCTCGCTTGCAGTTCAAAACATTTCCGATTTTATTAAACACCCCTCCTTTGGGGACACAACATTTTATGGATATGCTGATGCGCGTATTAGTTTAGAACAACCAACTTTTTTTAGCTACCCAATTACCGTTAAGCTGGAATCTTACTTTACAAAACAGAGAAGATTAAACGAAGGTTATAATTCCAATCTCTTTGGTTCTAAAATCAGTTTCGATTTTGAATTAAAAGAGAGAGTCTTTTTTAACTCTCTCAGCACTTATTTTAATCTGGAGCGTTCCGAATACACTTATCAAGCTGAATATTTAACTGAACTTGCCAGTTCTCTTTTTCAAAGAAAATATGGCTACCAGCCAATTATTGCAGATTCGTTAGCAATGCTTTTTGTACAGGATACTTTGAAATCAAGAATATTTGCCAGTACTAGCGCAATTCTTGGTACCAGCTTCGGTGCAAATAAAACAAACGATTTTCTTTTCCCAACAAAGGGATATTCTCTTTCTTTTCTTCTTGAAGATGCAAATTCGATTGCATATCTCTTCAGCAAAGTCTTCGGTACCAATTTCAGCCGTCCTCAAAGCATAAAAAGTGTTGCAACATTGGCATGGTATCCGAATGTTTATAATACAAGAACAGATGCATTCGGGTTAAAAGTTAAAGCGGGGCAGATTTTTACATACAGAGGTGATAAAGCAGAGATTCCGGTAAATCAAAGATTGTATGCCGGCGGCAGCAACTCAGTTCGCGGGTGGGGAACGCGTGAACTTGTTCCGGAAAATTCTCTTCTAAATTTCACCAACCTTTCACAGGAAGATATTGAGGCGCTTCTTATTCGTGGAGCGGCGGCTGGAGGATTGTTCCTATTTGAAGGCTCGGTAGAAACTCGGCATAAATTTTTAGGGAGCCTTGGAGCTACGTTATTCATCGATTATGGAAATACTTGGAATGATTATAGCGAATTCCGTTTAGATCAAATAGCTGTGGCAGTGGGTGTCGGGTTTCGTTTTTACTCCGAATTCATACCTTTTAGAGTGGATTTTGGTATGAAAGCATATGATCCAAGAGACAGAAGAAGTCCTTTTAATAAAAGCTTCTGGGGCGAAGTTTTACAAATTCATATTGGAATCGGCGAAGCCTTCTAATCTTAACCATTTCCTTTTGTTGGCATACCATTTTTAACTAAATTTGCCCTCACTTTTCCAGAGGATATTATGATTAGCAGCATGACCGGCTATGGCAAGGGTCTTGCAAAGAATGGTGATTTATCCGTAGAAGCCGAGATAAAAAGTCTCAATAGCCGCTACCTTGATTTATCCCTTCGATTGCCGAAGTTTTTACAAAACAAGGAATTTGAAATTCGTGAACGTGTAAAAAATAAAATCAAACGGGGAAAGGTTTATCTTTCAGTTTCCATAAAGAAAGGTGAATTTGAAGAAAGATTTAACGAGATTGATCCTAAATCTGTTCAATATGCTGTAGGTTTGTTAAAGGATATTAAGAAATCTGCAAAACTTACAGATAGAATAAAGCTTAGCGATGTACTTCTTTTTCAGAATATGCTTTTTAAGGATGATTCCGACCAAGCTAGTGAAGAATTTGGCTTAGTAACAGAATCAATTGATACCGCCATTGCGGAATTGAATAAGATGCGCGAAGCTGAGGGAAGAGAACTTGAAAAAGATTTGCGCAAACGTGTTGGCATTATTGAAGAAGCCTTAACAAAGATTGAAACTTCTGCAAGCTTAACTGTAAAAGAATATTTTGAAAAATTGAAAGAGAGAGCTGCACAGTTAGTAGCCGATTTGGCGAATAACAATGATAGATTGAATTTAGAGTTAGCGTTGCTCTCGGAGCGCTCCGATGTAACTGAAGAATGTGTAAGGTTAAGAAGCCACATCAAAATGTTTATTGATACTCTTGAAAAATCTGAAGATGCCGGCAGAAGGCTTAATTTTATTGTTCAGGAAATGAATAGAGAAGCTAATACGATTAACAGCAAATCTCTTGCATCGGAAATTTCTCACAGCGGCATTATGATTAAAGAAGAAATTGAGAAGATTCGAGAACAAATTCAAAATATTGAGTAGCGCGTGGCGAAGACAGAGGCAAGGTTATTTGTATTCTCCGCTCCGAGCGGTTCCGGCAAAACAACAATTGTAAAAGATGTTCTTAAAAATAATGACGGGTTTGTTTTTTCTATCTCGGCAACAACTAGAAAGAAAAGATCAACTGAAATTGATGGAACTGATTACTACTTTTTAACAGATGAAGATTTCCTTAAGAAAATTGAGAATAATGAATTTGTAGAATGGGAAAAATTTTACGATTATTATTACGGAACCCTTAAAAGTCAGATCGATTCCAATATTGCTAATGGAATACACACGATTTTTGAAGTTGATGTTAAAGGCGCAATAAAGATTAAAGAGTATTATCATCATTCGGTATTGATATTTATTGCACCGCCAAGTATTGATGAATTACGCAATAGGTTGATGCAGAGGAATACCGAGACGGAAGAAGACTTGAAGAAAAGAATAGAACGCGCCGAAATGGAGCTTAGTTATAAGGATAAATTTGATCATGTGGTTTCCAATGTTGATCTTGAAAAAGCAAAAGAAGATGTTAGAATTATTATAGACAATGAATTAAAGGAGAACTAAATAATGGGAATTACACCATTAAGCTTAGCAAAAATCAAAGAGAACGCAACTAACCTTTACGAAGGTGTTGTTGTTGCAGCTAAACGCGCTCGCAAACTCAATGATGAAACTAAACTCGAATTCAACGCTTTGCTCAGCACTATTACTGCCGGCAGAGAAGAAGAATTTGAAGACAGAGAAAATCCGGAACAATTAAAGCTTTCTCTCGAATTCGAAAAAAGAGAAAAATCTCATATACAGGCTATTAAAGAAGTTCGCGATGGAAAAATAGAATTCCGTTTCAAGAACGCAAAATAGAATACTCTTTTTGAAATGAAAGCGGAGCGGCAAATTGTTTCTCCGCTTTTTTTATTAAATTCAGTTAGTCAAATCGCAAACGCCTAAGGATTTTCTACTTGGATAACCTTAAAAAAGAATTAATGGAAGCGTTGAAGGATCAGCAGTCAATCTTTGGTGATGTGCTGTTCGATAATTTTTCTTTTGAACTTCAGCCCAGAAAATCCAAAGAACTCGCCGTAACATTATCACCGGAGAAAGCTGTTGAAGAAGAAGCATCCGGCAATTCGTTATTTCTAGAAGAATTCCAGAGAGCAGAAACACTTGTTGAATTGAACAAGATGATTTGTGACTGCCAGATGTGTACTCTCGGCAAGACAAGAACCAAATTCGTGTTTGGAGTAGGTAATCCGAAGGCTGATGCAATGCTGGTTGGTGAAGCCCCCGGCGCGGATGAGGATCAGCAAGGAGAACCATTTGTAGGCAGAGCAGGCAAACTTCTAAACGATATTCTGAAAGCCATAAATTTTGCGCGTGAAGAAGTTTACATTGCTAATATTCTAAAATGCCGCCCGCCCGGAAACCGCGATCCGCAGCCCGGTGAAATGGAAACTTGCATGCCTTACTTAATGAAACAAATTGAACTTGTAAAGCCAAAAGTGATTTTATGTTTAGGAAGAGTTGCTGCAAACGGATTGCTGAATAAAAAACTTACTCTTACTGCGCTTAGAGAAAATGTTTACGAGTTGAATGGAATAAAAGTTATTGCTACATATCATCCGGCGGCGTTGCTTCGTAATCCAAATTGGAAAAGAGGCTGCTGGGAAGATGTTAAGAAATTCAGAAAAATTTATGATGAACTAACGGCTAAAAATGGCTAAGCAAAATCCGCGTAGAAACGCAGAACCTAATTATGATTTGGAAAAACTCAAATCATCATCCAAACTACCGCCATCGGCAGTAGAAGTTGAAACAGCCGTACTCGGCGCAATGATGATTGATGAAGAAGCTGTACCTAAAGCAGTAGAAATTCTTCGCCCCGATTCATTTTACGATAAGAGAAACAGAATTATCTTTACCGCAATTACTTCTTTATACGAAAGCGGCGAACCGATTGATACGGTTTCCGTTTATGAAGAATTGAAAAAAGGGGGAACTATTGAAGAAGTTGGCGGTGCTGCTTACATAGGAAAGTTAACGCAAGATGTTTCCTCAGCAGCTAACGTTGATTATCACGCACGCGTGGTAATGGAGAAATGGATTTTACGCCGTTTGATTTCTTCTTCCATGGATATTGCAACGGCAGCTTACGAAGGAAGAGAAGATGTATTCGATTTACTAGATGCAGCAGAAGCAAAAATTTTCCAAATCTCCGAAGAGGGAATTAAAGAATCCTTTACTTCGATGGAGAAAGCTGTAAAAGAAGCGTGGGAATTGATCGAAGCTATCCACGCTAAAAAGATTTCTACTTTTTCAGTTCCATCCGGATTTGTTGAGCTTGATGAATTACTCGGCGGATTCCAAAAATCCGACTTAATCATTATCGCAGCGCGCCCCTCTATGGGAAAGACAGCGTTTGCTATGTCCGCTGCAAGAAATTCTGCTATGGATTTTGACGTACCTATTGGCGTATTCAGTTTGGAAATGGCTACGACACAATTGGTTACCCGTCTAATTTCTGCAGAAGCAAGAATTAACGCACAGAGTTTAAGAACCGGAAAATTCAAAGCGGAAGATGGCGCTAAAGTTTCGCGCATCATTCATAAATTAAGTAAAGCGCCAATCTATATTGATGACACTCCCGGTATTTCAATTCTTGAGCTACGTGCTAAAGCCCGCCGCTTAAAGAATGAAAAGAAAATTGGAATGATCATAGTGGATTATTTGCAGCTCATTAATCCTTCATATAATATGGACAGCCGTGAGCGAGAAATTTCTACAATCTCCCGCTCGCTAAAAGCACTCGCTAAAGAATTGAACATTCCGGTAATTGCTCTTTCGCAGCTTAACCGTGCAGTTGAAACAAGAACCGACAAAAGGCCGCAGCTTTCGGATTTACGCGAATCGGGTTCAATTGAACAAGATGCAGACGTGGTTATATTCCTAAATCGTCCGGAAGTTTATGGTATAACACAGTTTACCGGCGGCGATATGAATGGTGAAACCACTGAAGGTATAGCTGAAATTATTGTTGGCAAGCAGCGTAACGGTCCTATTGGCGATGTAAGAATGAGATTTATAAAAGACTACGCGCGTTTCGAAAATCTTGAACGGTTCAGAGTTATTCCGGAGAGCGGCGATCAAACTCAAGTAGAAGAACCGCCGTTCTAATTGAGAATGGAGAACTTGTCCGCCGTTTGTTTGGCGGATTGACAATTGAGAATTAAATTTGCATGAATGGAGAATTAATATGATAAATACGAGAAGTACATTAACAAGAATCATTGCTTTCACATTAGTTTTATTTCACTCTACACTCTACACTCAATCACTCTACACTCAAAAAGATGTAGATATCTGCAATTCCAAATTTCAGTTAGCTGTTGACTCAAAGCTTGCTCAGAAGCCGATTAATGAAATAATTATTGAAATCGGAAAAAGTTTCATAGGAACCGACTACGTTGCTTACACACTGGAGAAGGGTGATAAAGAAAGTGTTGTAGTAAACTTAGCCGGATTGGATTGCTATACATTTTTCGAATCTACTTTTGCTTTATCCAGATGTGTTAGGAATGGTAAAACAAATTTTGAAGATTACCTCAAAGAGATTGAAAACCTTCGATACCGAGGAGGGAAGATGAACGATTATCCTTCACGTCTGCATTACTTTTCCGACTGGCTTTTTGATATGAACAAAAGAGGGATTGGAAATGACATTACCAAATCTATCGGCGGCGGGTTGATTAAGAAGAAAATTGATTTTATGAGTACTCATACAGATTCATATAAACGGCTGAAAGATAGTCCTAAATTTGTTGAAGCTATTGCGGCAACAGAAAAGGAAATTTCCGCAAGAGATTATTATTGGATTCCACAACCAAAAATCGCTGAGCTCGAAAACAAGATTAAGAGCGGCGACATAATTGGAATAACAACTAGTGTTGATGGTTTAGATATTGCTCACACCGGAATAGCAATCCGCTTAGAAGATGGCAGAATACATTTTATGCACGCGCCAATTGTGGGTAAGAAAGTTCAGATTACGGAAATGCCTCTTGCCGATTATATTGCAGGTAATAAGAAACAAAATGGTATTATGGTTTTGAGAGCGAACTAGGAAAAATATTTGAGGGTAAATATTAATGCCTACACTAAACTGGATTGGCAAACAAGCTGTAGAAAAACATCATCTCGAAATTCCTTACCGTTTATTGGAATATGACGAATCTCTATCCGTTGGGGACAAAGAAAGCGGCAATCTTATTGTGCAAGGGGATAACCTTCACGCGCTTAAAGCTCTTTTGCCTTATTATGCCGGTAAAATAAAATGTATTTATATAGACCCTCCTTACAATACCGGTAATGAAGGTTGGCAATACAACGATAACGTAAACGCTCCCGAAATTAAAGCTTGGTTAAACAGAGTTGTTGGTTCTGAAGGAGAAGACCTTTCCCGCCACGATAAATGGCTTTGCATGATGTATCCAAGACTTCAATTGCTTAAGAAACTCCTTCATAAAGACGGAGCTATTTTTATTTCTATAGATGATAATGAACAAGCAAATCTTAAGCTCTTAATGGATGAAGTATTCGGAGTGAACAATTTCATCGGTAATATTATCTGGCAAAAAAAGTTTTCACCACAGAATGATGCAAAATATTTTTCTGACAATCATGATTTTATAGTTGCATATGCTAAAAGAAAAGATACTTGGCGCCGAAAATTATTACCGCGAACAATGGAGATGAACGAAAGGTATTCCAACCCCGACAATGATTCAAGAGGGCCTTGGACTTCGGGTGACCTATCAGTTAAAACCTATGATTCAAACATGGATTACCCCATAACTACACCAAGTGGTAGAGTTGTGAACCCACCAGCTGGTTATTGCTGGCGAGTGAATAAGGGGAAGCTTCAACAGTTGATCAATGAAGATAGAATATGGTTTGGAAAAAATGGGAATAATGTTCCAAGAATAAAAAGATTTTTGACCGATGTCCAAGATGGAATTGTTCCATTAACTATTTGGTTACATTCTGAAGTTGGTCATAATCAACAAGCCCGTCAAGACTTAAAATCCATTTTCCCAGAATCTAATTTCCCATTTGAAACACCAAAACCAAAATCATTAATTAAAAAGATTCTCCAAATCGCTTCCGGCAAGAATTCAATAATACTGGATTCTTTTGCCGGTAGTGGCACAACCGGTCATGCCGTTATGGAGCTAAACAAAGAAGATGGCGGCAATCGCAAATTCATCCTTGTAGAGTTGGAAGAAAAAATTTCAAAGGAAGTCACGGCAGAAAGAATCAAAAGAATTATTAATGGCTACACTCCACAGAGACAAAATGTAAATTCAGAAGAAGTTGAAGGACTTGGCGGCGGCTTCCGGTATTGCAATCTTGGTGAACCACTCTTTGATAAATTCGGTAATGTAAGGCAAGGTGTAAAATTCAAAGAACTTGCCCGTCATATTTTCTTCTCGGAAAATGGTGTTCCTCTTTCAGAAAAAGCTAAACTCAATACTCCGTTAATTGGCACATATAAAGGCGTTGCATATTATTTATTGTTCAACGGAATCCTTGGAGATAAAACTGTAAACGGTGGTAATGTTCTTACGAGTAGAATTATAGAATCACTTCCAAAGCATAATGGTCCTAAAATTATTTTTGGTGAAAGCAACAGATTAAGCGCAGCGCGGCTTAAAAAAGAAAATATTGTGTTCAAGCAAATTCCTTACGAAATAAAAACATCTTAGTGCCTTGGTGACTTAGTGGCAGAGCTCTTTCCGCCACAAGGGCACGAAGACACAAAGGGAAAGAAATGAAAAAAGAATTGATAGCAGAGCTTTTTGAGAAGTTTGAAAAAGCTTGCTATATATTTAATAATGTTGAATGTTGGAGCGCAAGAGAACTTCAAGAAATTCTGAATTACTCCAAGTGGGATAATTTTCTAAATGTAATTGAAAAAGCTAAAAATGCATGCCAAAATGCCGGGGCAAATGTTACCGATCATTTTGCCGGTATCGGCAAGATGATCCAAATTGGTAAAGGTGGGCAAAGAGAAGTTGACGATATTGCACTTACGCGGTATGCTTGTTATTTAATAGCACAAAATGGAGATTCCTCAAAAAATGAAATCGCTTTTGCTCAAACTTATTTTGCAGTTCAAACACGCAGACAAGAAATTATTGAGAAGCGTCTCCTCGATATCGCACGAGTCTCTGCACGTGATAAACTTTCAAAATCCGAGAAAAAGCTTTCCGGAATTATTTACGAAAGAGGAGTAGATGAAAAAGGATTTGCTATAATTCGTTCAAAAGGAGATGAAGCACTCTTTGGCGGTTTCAATACCCACATGATGAAAAGAAAATATAATGTACCTGAAGGGCGACCTCTCGCAGATTTCCTGCCAACACTTACAATTAAAGCAAAAGATTTTGCTACTGAATTAACGAGTCACAATGTAATTGAAAAGGACTTGCAAGGGTACAACCAAATCTCTGATGAACACGTTGAAAACAATAAGGCTGTTCGTAAAATTCTAAAAGAACGAGGAGTGGAACCGGAAAAGCTTCCTCCAGCCGAAGATGTTAAAAAAGTTCAGCGTAAACTTGTAAGCGATGAGAAAAAGGCGTTCAAAGATGCAAAGAAATTGAAAGAGCATAGATTCAAATGATGTATTAAAAAACTAAAGCCCGTATAAGGCTAGGTAAAAAGAGACTTGCTCAATTTACACCCGGTTTGGGACCGACTTTTACCTTATCGAGCTCACGTAAAGTTAATAATGGCAATAGTATAATTCAACTGTTCGGAATTTCCGAACAGTTGCCAAGTAGAATTAATTGAGTGACAAACTTATGCTGAAAATCTACCAACAAAAAACTCTGGATGTTCTTTCAAACTATTTGCATCGTTGCGCTATCTACAAAGATGTTAAACGCGCCTATGCCGAAACAACTCTGGAAGAATTTAAGCAAGAAGGTATTTATAACGATGCCGGTTTTGCAAAAATTCCTTACGTGTGCTTGCGCCTACCAACCGGTGGTGGAAAAACTATTTTAGCTTCTCATTCTATCCCAATTGCCTGCAAAGAATTATTAGCAAGAGATTTTTCTCTTGTAATTTGGTTAGTGCCAAGCAATGCAATTTTAGAACAAACTTATAACTGTCTTCAAGACAATAATCACCCATACCGCCAAGTTCTAAACGAATACTTTAATGGCAATGTTGAGATTCTTAAGGTAGAAGATGCCCGCAGTGTTTCTAAAGGTACGCTGCAATCAAATACAACCGTAATTATTTCTACTTTTGCATCATGGCGTGTGGATAGAACAGAAGGCAGAAAAGTATATGAAGAAAATGGCAGTCTTACTTCATACTTCGAAAATCTGAAACCGGAACAGAAAGACAAACTTGAAAAATTCAAAGAAACCAATCTTGTTGTTCCATCTTTGGCAAATGTTGTATATCTGAATCATCCAATATTTATTATTGATGAAGCTCATAACGCAAGGACTGAATTAACTTTCGAAGTTCTCAAAAGATTAAATCCTTCTTGTATTGTTGAATTTACAGCCACACCAAAAACAAAAGGAAGTGATAGAAGTAATGTCCTTTATTCTGTTTCGGCTGCTGAATTAAAAAATGAAGACATGATAAAAATGCCTATCGAACTTCTAACAACAGAAGATTGGCAGACAACAATTTCAGACGCAGTAAAGAAGCAGCAAGAATTAGAACTGATAACAAAAGAAGAAGAAAAGAAATCCGGTGAATACATTCGACCAATCGTTCTTATTCAAGCTCAGCCGGATAGACAAGCCGAAAGCACAATTAATGTAGATGAAGTCAAAAAGTTTCTTCTTACAACTATGCAAATTCCTCCGGAACAAATTGCTGTTGCAACCGGCACCGAAAGGGGAATTGAGAACAAAGATCTTCTTTCCGAAATTGAACCAATTCGTTTCATAATTACCAAACAAGCACTCAAAGAAGGTTGGGATTGTCCTTTCGCATACATCTTTTGTTCGGTTGCAAAAGTAAACTCTAGTAAAGATGTTGAGCAGTTACTTGGTCGCGTTTTAAGAATGCCAAAAGTTCAACGCAAAAACAGAGAAGAACTCAACCGCGCTTACGCTTTTGTTTCTTCAGATAGTTTCTATAATACAGCAAAAAATCTAAAAGATTCACTTGTTGAATCCGGATTTACTTCTGTGGAAGCTTCGGAATTGTTAGAGATCAGCCAAAAACAATTAAGCTTCGCTCCTTTATTTGGAAACGCTAAGATTCCATTGTCTTCCTCATTTGATGATTCAAAACTTTCTTCTGAATTAAAAAATAAAATCGTCTTTGATAAAGATGAAAAGACAATCATACTTAAAGAAACAATCACCGAATCGGAAAAGGAAGAAATAAAAGCAATTGCTAAATCTGAAAGCGATAAAGAAGTAATCGAAAAAACTTTCCAAGAACTCAAATCATATTCTCATTCGGTTCAATCCCCGTACAAACAAGGTAAAAAGTTTTCTGTCCCGCAGCTTCTAATTGAATTTGATAGTGAATGGAGACCGTTTGACGATGAAGTGCTTCTTCTTCCGGATTGGAACCTTGCTAAATGCGATTCCGACATTTCAGATTCTGAATTACCTATCAAAGTGGACACTGGGCAAAAGGGCTTGATAGATGTAGATTCTCAAGGCAATGTTTACAGTTATGATGCAAAAACTATTCAAGAAGAGCTTACCAGCATAATAGTTTCCAGCACTATGGATAAAGACGGTTTAATTCAATGGCTCGTTAAAGAATGTAGGCATCAATCTATTTCATATTCTCAGATTATTGTTTTTGTCACTGACTGTTTGCAAAACCTAATAACCACGCGCAATCTTTCAATCGAACAGCTCGTTTTCATTCGGTTCCGCTTAAGGGATGCTTTCCGTACAAAAATAAAATTCCATTTTGCTGAGGGTAAGAAACATGGATTCCAAACTTATCTTTTCTCACAATCTGGTGTTGTAAAAGAACGGCTAAGTAGATTTTCGGTTGGTCAAGACTTTAAATTCTCCGATTCCTATTTCCCGAATAATGATTACACCGGTTCTTTCAGATTCTCACATCATTTTTATCCGCGCATAGGTGAAATGAATAATGAAGAAATTGAATGTGCACAGAACATTGACATAAATCCAAACGTAGAATTCTGGATAAGAAATTTGGAGCGGCAAGAGTTTCATTCATTCTGGCTGCAAACCCCAACAGATAAATTCTACCCGGATTTCATTGTTAAGTTAAAAGATGGAACTATTGTTCTGATAGAATATAAAGGAGAACACCTTTACGATACTCCGGATTCAAAAGAGAAACGGCAAATCGGAGATTTCTATCATGTAGTTAGTGAAGGTAAATGTCGCTTCAAAATGTTAAATGGTAAAGATTGGAAAACACTTGGTCAAATTTTATCAAGCGACTCTGTTAAATATTGATGTCTTTATTTTGGTAAACTCAACAACGTCTTAACATTCTCCAAATCTTCAACCTGCTCTTTGCCATTCGTTGTTTCAAGGATCATTGCAACTTTTTCAAGATTCTTATAATTCATAATATTGGTAAATCAATCTAACTCGGCTACTTACTAAACGGATTAAGCTGTTCATTTTTAGGTTCTTCTTTACCAAAGTGGGTAATCCTCACATTTTTAATTACAAAAAAACATATGAGTATTGTAATTAATACTAGAACGATTTTTAAGAACAGATAATTTGAATTAGCTTTCTTATGAGTTACTTTCTGTTCGTGCTGAGGTAAATAGTTAAGTGAAAAATTTATCTGCGGAATCGAATCAAGTCTTCTAATCATTACTTCGCAACTTTTGGGGCGGTTTCTAGGATCTTTTTGTAAAGAATCGTTTACAATACTTATAAAAGCCGGGGGAAGATCAGACCGCCAATTTTCAAGCGGGGCGTGAACATCTTTCAAATGTGCTTGCAATATTTGGAACTCGTTTGAAAAATGAAATGGCGGATAGCCGGTAACCATCTCGTATGCTGTGCACCCAACGGAATAGATATCGGAATGGTGTGAAAGATGTTTCCCATTAATTTGTTCCGGACTCATATAATAAGCAGTTCCAATAATATTTGAGGCAGTGCTTATTTGTCTTAAATCGGAAAAAGATTTAGCAATTCCAAAGTCGGCTATTTTAACTAGGCCATCTTTTCTAATAATAATATTGGAAGGTTTAATATCGCGGTGAACGAAACCGTTTGAATGAGCAAAATTCAAACCCATCAGCATCTGTCTAAGTATATCTTTAGTCCTAGGAAAATCTAATCGGGAATACCTTTTTAGTTGCTGGCTAAGGCTTTCCCCCTCAACATATTCCATAACAATACCAACGGACGAGGAGATTTTAATCAAATCCAAAACAGCTATAATATTTGGGTGAAGAAGCTTTGCCTGGTTTCTGGCTTCTCTTTTAAATCTTTGAAGAGAAAGTAATGAGTGGCTGATTCTTGGGTGAATAACTTTGACGGCAACATAGCGCTCAAGTTTATAATCGTAAGATTTATAAACTACCGCCATTCCACCTTCGCCGATAATCGACAAAAAATTGAAGCCGTCAATTGTTTTTCCAATCAGATCTGGCATACAATCAATCTATTAATAAATTTATTTACATAGACTCAAAAGTGTCTTCACATTCTCCAAATCTTCCAGCTGTTCTTTGCCTTTAGGCGTTTCAAGAATCATTGCAACTTTCTCTAGTTTCTTATCATTCATAATATTTGTAAATCCTTCCAAACCAATTTCACCTTTGCCAATATGATCGTGGCGGTCGACTCTGCTTCCTAGAGCTTTCTTGCTGTCGTTCATATGAATACATTTTAGCAAATCCAATCCAATTATATCATCAAATTCTTTCATTACCTTTTTGTATTGCTTTGGGTCCTTGATGTCGTAACCGGCAGCGTAAATATGGGCAGTATCAATACAGACGCACATTCTTTCTTTCTGCTCAACAAGCTCAATTATTTTCGCCAGCTGTTCAAATTTATAACCTATCGCATTTCCTTGTCCGGCAGTAGCTTCCAGCATGCTTTTAACTTTGTAATCTTTGGTTTCTTGATGAACAATATTCAATGACTCGGCAATTTTCTTTATGCCCTCTTCTTCGCCGGCACCGCCGTGAGAACCCGGATGGAAGTTCATGAAAGGTATTCCGAGAATTTCGCATCTATCAAGTTCATCCTTAAACGCCGCTAAAGATTTTTCAAGATTTTCTGGAATGATAGCGCAAAGATTAATCAAGTAAGAATCGTGAGAGACCACAACTTTTACATTTGACTTAGCAAGTTTTTCTCTGAACTCGGTAATCTCTTTATCGGAGAGAGGTTTGGAAGCCCATCGGTTGTTGTTTCTAGTAAATATCTGAATTGCGGTAAATCCAAATTCATCAGCTTTCGAAATAGCGGAACCGACTCCACCTTCAACAAAAACGTGCGCACCGAGTAGATGTTTCATTTGTTTCTCTCCAATCTTCTAGTTTTCTCTCGCTAGTGATCTTACTCTTGACCTTGATCTAATCTTAACACGTAAAGCTTTTTTCAAGTTCAAGATGACTTCGGCTTCAAGAGTTTATTCTAAACGATCTTGATTGTATAATTGCATACACAATTTATAGTTTGGAAAGTAAACATGAAAATATTTATTACCGGAGGCAGCGGACTAATCGGTCAGTATCTTAATCTAGAGCTTAACCAAGAGCATGAGATTCTTACTCAGTATTTTCAACATATAGGCAACTGCGGCAATTTCAATTCAGTTCACTGCGCTGTAAATAATTTTTCTGAAATTGAAAGAAATTTCAGAGATTTTCAGCCGGAAATAGTAATTCATACAGCAGCAGTTTCGAATGCCGAAAAAGCCGATCTGCTTCCGGCAGATGAAGTTTATGAAGTAAATGTATACGCCACTAAATTCCTTGCCGAGCTTTGTAAGAAGTATACCGCAAAAATGATTTACACTTCTACCGATCTTGTTTATGCCGGTTATAGAGGTTCTTTACTAACAGAAGATGCTAAACTAATTCCTATTTCTTTATACGCCGAAACAAAATTGATGGGAGAAGTGAAAGTCCGGGAGGCTTTGGAAAACCATATCATCCTTCGTGTAGCTTTGCAGTTTGGAATTGGACTAAACCATACTCGCTCACACTTCCAATACGTAATCGAAGAACTAAAAAATGGGAAAAAAGTAAAATTGTTTTCTGATCAATATCGTTCAGTTCTTTCCTTAATGGAAACGGCAAGGATAATTGCAGAATTAATAAATAAAGATGTTAGCGGAGAGACAATAAACTTTGGCGGGGAAGAGAGAGTTTCTCGTTATGATCTTGGAAAAGAAATTTGCCGGGTATGCAATTTTGATGCAAGCTTAATTGAGCCGGTTACGATGGAAAGTGTTAATGCAACTTACAAAGTGGCTGATGTCTCGATGAACATAAACAAATTAAAACAACTCGGTATCGAGCCCAAACCGTTTAGCGAATCAGTTAAAGAAATATTTGGTGAGGGATAAAATCCAATGCTATCAGGTTAAGTTGTGGGCTAAAGCCCTTATTATTTTATTAGCGTTAACCCCACGCTTAAGCGTGGGGTTATTCAACAACAAGGTCTGACTGGACTTTAGTCCAAAATCTTTTTGGCTCTTAACCTGACAGCATGGGGTAGAATCTATCTCCGTTCTTCTAATTTCTTCTTCAGCAATTCATTAACTATCTGTGGATTAGCTTTCCCTTTTGTCTCACGCATAATCTGGCCTACAAAAAATCCAATTGCTTTTTCTTTACCGCCTAAATAGTCTTGGACATCTTTAGGATTTGCATCCAGAATTTTAACAATTGCGGATTCAAGTTCGGATGTATCCGAAATCTGAACCAGATTTTTCTCCTTCACAATTGTTTCCGGATCTTTTCCGGTAGAAATCATTTCCGGAAAAACTTCTTTAGCAATTTTACCGCTGATTGTGTTTTTACTTATTAAAGAAACAAGCTTGCCAAGATTTTGCGGGGATACAGAAAAATCTTTAACGGAAATTTTCTGTTCATTAACTGTTTTAAGGACTTCGGTCATAACCCAGTTGCTTGCGGATTTGAAGTCGTCGGTTTCTGTCAAAACTTTCTCGTAATAATCTGCAAGTTTCCGCGAAGATGTTAATACTTGAGCGTCATATACCGGCAATTTATATTCCGCAACAAAGCGTTCTCTGCGCGTATCCGGAAGCTCCGGCAGAGATTTTTGAATTTCATTACGCCACTTTTCATCAACAATAACGGGCATCAAATCGGGATCGGGGAAGTAGCGGTAATCGTGCGCTTCTTCTTTTGTTCGCATCGGAAGAACTTGATTAAGCTCGGCGTTCCATAAAAGTGTTTGCTGAATTATCTTGCCGCCCTCTTCAATTATATCAATCTGTCTTTCAATCTCATACTCAATTGCTTTTTCAACATTACGGAAGCTGTTCATGTTTTTAAGTTCGGCCTTTGTACCAAGTTTTGTTTCTCCTTTTAAGCGAATGCTGATATTCGCATCGCATCTGAGAGAACCTTCTTCCATATTGCCGTCGCAAATTCCAAGATAAAGAAGCAATTGTTTTATTTTATTTAGATATAAAACCGCTTCTTCGGCACTGCGCATGTCGGGCTCACTTACAATTTCCATCAGAGGTGTACCGGTTCGGTTTAAATCAATCATTGTATCATCGCCTAAATCGTGAATCGATTTGCCGGCATCTTCTTCCATATGAATTCGAGTAACACCAATATCTTTTTTTGAACCGTCTTTAAATTCTATTGTAACTTTTCCATGCTCGCAAATCGGTTCTTCGTATTGTGAGATTTGATAGCCTTTCGGCAAGTCGGGGTAAAAATAATTCTTTCTTGCGAAGACCGACTTCTCATTAATTCTGCAGTTGGTTGCAAGTCCCATTAAGACAGTGTACTCAACAACTTTTTTATTTAGAACGGGCAGAACTCCCGGATGGCCAAGACAGACCGGACAAATGTTAGAGTTTGGGGACGAACCGAATTTAGTACTGCATCCGCAAAATATTTTTGTGTCTGTAAGTAACTGAGCATGAACTTCAAGCCCAATTACAACTTCATACTTTGGATTCATAATAGAATTGAAGATTTGTTGCGGCGAATATAAACCCAAAAAATTCATTAAGAAAGAATTTTTTGCCGAAGGCCGCATGTAAAACGTTATTAAATAAACTTTTTACTGTGGGATTTATCCCGCAAACTGTGGAAAAATTATAGTTTACTTTCGATCGCAAATAGGTTTTTAACCTATTGTCATTATTACTTATGGTTTGCGCGCGGAACGCAAATTTTTTGATAAGAAAATTTGGGTTAGTTATTTTCAAAGGGGAAACGAAGCCGACTAGAATAAATATCAATTGCCGGAAGTTCCTCCTTGATCGTGGCAAATTCCAGCCGGACCTTCAATATCCTTGGCAATAACTTTTACGTTATCCGGCAATTCAATTGTAGCTAGCTCGGTCCAATTTGTTTCGTTAAGGATTTCGAAGATGTACTTAACTCCGCTTAGCTGATAATACAACTGTTTCTTTCTCTCGCCGGTTATTCTTTCTATCTTAAGAGTTCTGTTAACGTTTGTGGAAAAATCATAACCAACTTGTGCGGAAAGTGTATTAACCGAGATTTGCTCGTTCGTGATTGTGACTTTAGGTGACAGTGTTATTTCGTACTCTGCCTTTATAGAATTACAATCAGCTATAGCGTTGGAAGGTTTAGGCAAATCTTCATACGATTCCGATTTGTAGCGCAATACACTTAAATCAACATAAAAATAGATGTAGCTGAAGTGATTTATAAGAACTGTAATAGTGTCGTTTGCAACAACAAGGTTGGTTAATTCCTCATTTCCGGTTGAGGAAATTGAAACAGCTTTAATCAATGAAGGATTTATGCCGGTTAAACTATTTGGTACTTGTAAACTTGCCGGAGTGCGAAAAGATAAACCGTTTGGTTCAAGAGAGACTGCTTCGATGATGAATCTATCATTAAACAGAACTGGAATTCCAGCACCAAGTATTTGTGTTACGCTAATATCTGTATTCTGCAGCAATGCGTTGGCCGGAATTTGCAAAACTCTTTTTGAATTTAATCCAACTGTTCCACCGGTAGCCGCATTTATTGTTACTGTAGGTTCCTTCTTGAATAATTTGAGGGATAAAATTGTAGAAGCGTCTTTCTTTATTTCGATGTTACGGACAATACCTATGTAGCCCGGTTTATTTGCAGATAGCTGAAGTGGCCCGGTTCCAATTTCAGTTCCAAAACTGTAATTACCATTTGCATCAGATTGTTTCGAAATCCCGTTCACTGTGAGTACAACTTCAGATAGAACACCGCCGTTTGTTTCATCGGAGACTACCCCGGTTAAAACCCCTATTGCAGCGCTAGCTGTTGGGTTTGGTTCGTTAGGATTTTCTTTCTGCAGATCGCAGCTATTGTTTAAAACAACGCCAAAAGTAAGAATTACGAAAACTCTAAAGATTTTCTTCATGGCTGTTTCAATCTTTCTTGAAGGTCCGTTAGAAATATACTTTTATTTTCTAACATTCTGTACAAAGAAGTATGGTTTACTTTCACATACATTTTGTTGATCTTTGAAAAAATAAATGAGGCGCTAATGAATTTGGATGTATTGGTATTTGCTGCGCATCCCGATGATGCTGAACTTTCCATGGGCGGAACAATTGCTAAGCTTGCAAATCTTGGTTACAAAGTTGGTATTATAGATTTAACCAAAGGAGAACTTGGTACACGCGGTTCTGCCGAAACCAGAAAACTTGAAGCGGAAAAAGCTTCACAAATATTACTGGTTTCTTATAGAGATAATCTTGGTCTGAAAGATGGATCGATAAAATTCAACGAAGATTATTTGAAGAAAATTATTGTGAAGATAAGAAAGCATAGACCGAAATTGGTTTTCGCTCCATACTTCAACGACCGCCATCCCGATCATATCGGTTCGAGCCAGTTGGTTAAAGAGGCTTTCTTCTTTTCCGGATTACCGAAAATTGAGACAGAAGAAAACGATAGAATTCAAATACCGTATAGACCGCAAAAATTATTTTACTACATGCAGACTTACGAATTCAAACCATCGTTTATTTATGATATAACCGAAACTTTCGAAACGAAAATGAAGGCTGTGCTGGCATACGATACACAGTTTCATAATCCGGAAAGCCGCGAACCGGAAACTTTTATCAGTCAGCCTATATTTCTTCAATTCTTAGAAGCGAGAGCTAAGTATTTTGGTTTTAAGATTGGTAAAAATTACGGCGAAGCATTTTTTTGCGAAGAGGAAATCGAATTGGATATTTCAAGTTTGCTAAAAAAGAATTAACCGGCTAAACAATTTTTACAAACTCTAAAGGTTGACAAATGGCTAAACCGCAGTCGCTGAAGAAAAATTTATCCGGCTTGTTTTTAGGAATATTGTCTTTATTTGTCATCCTTCTCTTTGTTGATTTAGGGGCAGAATACCAAAACGCAAAAATAGTTGCTGCAATTACAACAATGATGGGCATCTGGTGGATTACCGAGGCGATTCCCCTTGCTGCAACTTCTTTTGTGCCACTAATTCTTTTTCCCTTGCTTGGTATAGATTCCGGTGCAAAGACTGCGCAAGCGTATGCAAACTCTACAATCTTTCTATTTCTTGGCGGAATGATAATTGCCGTTGCGATTGAAAAGTGGAATTTACATAAACGCATTGCTCTAAATGTAATTTCGATTTTCGGAACTACTCCATCGCGAATAGTGCTGGGTTTTATGATTGCATCCGCTTTCATATCAATGTGGATTAACAATACCTCTACAACTTTAATGATTATGCCGATTGGATTAGCTGTTCTACTTAAAGTGGAAGAATCGTTTGGCAAGCATAAAGCAGAATCATTTGCTAAAACAGTAATGCTTGGTATTGCTTACGCAAGTTCAATCGGCGGAATAGCCACTCTAATTGGAACCGCACCTAATATGGTTTTTCAAAGGGTTTATAAAATATCGTTTCCAAACGCTGCCGAAATAAACTTTGGCGAGTGGATGAAATACGCGATACCCATTGCAATTGTTATGTTAGTCTTCACTTGGTTCTTGTTAACAAAAGTCCTTTTTAAGGTCTCGGATAAGTTTGAAATTGATCGTGACATAATTATAGATGAAAAGAAAAAGCTTGGAAAAATTTCTTATGAAGAAAAAGCAATTTCGATATTGTTTTTCATAACCGGTCTGCTGTGGATTTTCCGCGCAGATCTGAATTTGGAGTGGCTGGTAATTCCCGGCTGGTCTAGATTATTTCCAAAGTTGGATTTTATTGATGATGGAACAATTGCAATTGCAATGGCAACTTTGTTGTTTGTAATACCTTCAAAAAATGGAGATAGCGAAAATTCATTTCTTCTGAATCATTCATCATTAAAAAAAGTACCGTGGGATATCATTATTCTTTTCGGTGGTGGTTTTGCTATTGCAGATGGATTTGTTTCGAGCGGACTTTCGAAATTAATTGGCGAAAAATTAGCCGGACTTTCCGGAATGAACCTTGTGTTTCTTATAGCGGCCGTTTGCTTCGCTGTTACCGCTCTTTCCGAAATTGCATCGAATACTGCAACGGCTCAAATAATTTTGCCGATTCTTGCTTCTATAAGTGTACAGATGAATATTAATCCAATGATATTAATGATTCCGGCTACGCTGGCGGCTTCATTTGGATTTATGCTGCCGGTCGGAACTCCTCCAAACGCAATTGTTTTTGGCAGCGAGCGTTTGCATGTAATTGATATGGTGAAAAGCGGTGTCTTGATAGATTTGTTAAGCGTTCTAGTTATAACATTCTTTGCCTGGTTTTTCTTTTTATAAAGTAGAAACGGTATCGTCATATTTGCATCAAACTGTATAAAAATAGGAGGATTTATGGCTTACTATAATTCGGTTGTTGTCAAATACTCTTTTGATGAAACACTTCAAAAAGTTAGCGATGAATTAAAAAAAGAAGGTTTTGGCGTTTTAACCGAGATCGATGTAAAAGAAACGCTCAAGAATAAACTGCAAGTAGAATTCCGTAGATATAAAATACTTGGCGCTTGTAACCCAGCCTTTGCATATAAGGCTCTTCAGTTAGAAGAAAATTTAGGAGTTCTACTTCCTTGCAATGTTGTTGTACAAGAAAAAGAAGACCACACAATTCAAGTGAGCGTGGTCAATCCAATGGAATCTATGAAAAAGGTTGAAAACGAAAAGTTAAATGAAGTGGCTTCTGAAATATCTGCGAGATTAATAAGAGTATTGGAAAATCTGTAAGTATATTCCCTAAGTGCCAAAGTTTCTTAGTGCCTGAGGAAAAGATTAAGATTTTAGTTTGCGAATTAATGATGAGAGCATAGCTTCTATCTCTCTTGTTAAAGCAAAAACTTTGTCAAATTCCTCATTAGAAATGAATTCTAAATTTTTTAGCTATCTCAAGTTGAGTTTGAAGTTCGAAAAGCGAACCAATAGCGATTTGTAAAAAGTGCTTAAACTCGTTTTTAGAATTTCTGCCGAATCCTTCCGCGATGTTGCTTGGAACGGAAACGGCAGCTCTTCTAATTTGATTTGTAAGACCGTAAATCTCTTCTTTCGGAAAACTTTTTGTTATCGAATAAATTGTAGTAACAAATTCAACTGCTTTTTGCCAAACAATTAATTCTTTATAAGTCTTCATCTTTTACTCAGTTCCTTAGGCATTCTGGCACTTAGTAACTCAGTTACTCTTCGTTAATAGTTACTTCCACCATAGTATCGCCTTGTTCAATGGAATCAACTACGTCCAGCCCATTCATTACTTTCCCAAAAACCGTATGCTTGTCGTTTAAATGCGGCTGCGGAGAATGAGTAATAAAGAATTGGCTTCCGTTTGTTCCCGGTCCGGCGTTAGCCATAGACATAGCTCCACGATCATGCTTTAACGGATTGTTCTTAAACTCATCTTCAAATTTATAGCCTGGACCGCCGCGTCCTGTCCCGGTTGGGTCTCCGCCTTGAATTACAAAATCTTCAATCACGCGATGGAAAGAAACGCCATCGTAGAAACCTTCTTTAGCAAGAAAGACAAAATTGTTAACTGTTACCGGTGCATGTTCGGGATAAAGTTTCATCTCGATCATTCCTTTGCTTGTATTTATCATAGCCGTGTAGCTTTTCTTTACATCAATCTGCATTTCCGGCTTTGTACTCCATTGTTTTGCTGCCATGTGTTCTCCTTTAAGAAAGTGCCTAAGTCTCTGAGTGGCTAGGTGCCAGAGTTCCTTAGTGCTTTAGTTTATTGAAATAATTTTCGTTGCAAAATTAATAATTAAACTTGATTTGACGCTGAATGATTAGAAATTTCAATAGGTATATTCTTAGAAATCTAAGTGCCTTTGCTGTTGCTTAGGCACTTAGGAACTTTGGCACTTAGTAACTATCTGGTAAGCTTCTTGTACTTCACTCTATGCGGAACATCTGCATCTTTACCAAGTCGTTGGCGTCTATTCTCTTGATAATCCGAAAAGTTTCCTTCAAACCAAACAACTTGACTATCACCTTCGAAAGAAAGAATGTGAGTACAGATTCTATCTAAGAACCAGCGGTCGTGGGAAATAACCACAGCACAGCCGGCAAAGTTTAGTAAGCCTTCTTCAAGCGCGCGCATTGTGTTTACATCAAGATCGTTTGTTGGCTCATCAAGCAAGATTACGTTTGCTGCCTGGCGCAAAGCAATTGCAAGATGAACACGGTTGCGCTCGCCGCCGCTTAACACGCCTACTTTCTTTTGCTGATCTCCGCCGGTAAAATTAAACTGTCCGCAGTAAGCGCGCGAGTTTTGCTCTCTGCTTCCAAGCTGAATAATATCATCGCCGCCGCTTATCATTTCCCAAACTGATTTATCTGCATCTAGCGATTCGCGGCTTTGATCAACATAAGCAAGCTTAACAGTATCGCCAACTTTGAATGAACCAGCATCGGGTGTTTCCTGTCCAACAATCATTCTGAACAAAGTTGTTTTACCGGCACCGTTAGGACCGATAACGCCAACAATTCCTCCCGGAGGAAGTTTGAAACTGAGATTCTCGAAAAGAACTTTATCACCGTAAGATTTGGAAATTCCTTCAGCTTCAATTACAACGTTGCCTAAACGTGGTCCCGGCGGAATGTAAAGTTCTAAATCTTTCTGGCGCTTCTCGCTTTCTTCTGCAAGCATTTCTTCGTAAGATGAAATTCTCGCTTTAGATTTTGCCTGCCGTGCTCGCGGAGACATCTTTATCCATTCAAATTCGCGAGCTAAAGTTTTTTGCCGGTCGGTTTCTCTCTTTTCTTCTTGAAACAATCTTTGCTGTTTCTGTTCTAGCCAAGAAGAATAATTTCCTTTCCAAGGAATTCCTTCGCCGCGGTCTAATTCTAAAATCCATCCGGCAACATTATCCAAAAAGTAACGGTCGTGTGTTACCGCAATTACAGTTCCGGGGTAACGGTTGAGCTCAGCTTCAAGCCATAAAACTGTTTCGGCATCAAGATGGTTTGTTGGCTCATCAAGAAGAAGAATATCCGGATTCTTGAGGAGAAGTCTGCAAAGCGCAACGCGTCTGCGCTCGCCGCCGGAAAGAACTTTTACCGGAGTATCGCCTGGAGGACAGTTAAGAACATCCATCGCTAGATCAAGTCTGGCATCAAGATCCCACGCGTTCATTGAATCTAGTTTATCTTGAACTTTGCCTTGACGCTCGAGCAGATCATTCATTTCATCATCGCTCATCGGCTCGGCAAACTTTGCGTTTATTTCATCATACTCCGCAAGCACATCAACTATTTCTTGAACACCTTCTTGAACAATGTCTTTTACAGTTTTGGTATCGTCAAGAATTGGCTCTTGCTCAAGAATTCCAACAGTAAAACCGGGGGAGATTGCAGTCTCGCCGTTAAAATCTTTATCTGTTCCGGCAAGAATGCGAAGCAGAGAAGTTTTACCCGATCCGTTTAGACCGAGCACGCCGATTTTTGCGCTGTAGAAATATGAAAGGTAAATGTTTTTTAATACAGCTTTTTGATTGTAGTACTTGCTCACCCCAATCATTGAATAGATTACTTTATTGATTTCCGGTGCTGCCATGTTTCTCCTTAACTTTTTTTCGTAAAGACGCGCCATGGCGCGTCTCTACTTTAGTAACTTATTTTTTCTAACTCCAACTTACCACAAAACGGAAAGGATGTAAATAGTGTGTTTGCGGGGGCGTGGTTTTGTTGCTGGTGTTTGGACCCACCCCACTTTCCCCTCCGTAGGAGGGGATTACATATTCAAGTATTTACAGTTTTCCCTCCATGGGAGGGGACAAAAGGTTTATCCCGCGCTTTTTGCGGGAGGTGGGTGAAAATGCAGCAAGCAAAAACAAACTATCTATTCTCATCAATCCATTTCTCAATAGCCTTTACAACGCCGTCCAAATCGTATCGCACTACTTCATCGTCAAACCGGAGAAAGCGCACGCCGAGCGACTCTAATTTCTTTTGTCTTTCATGATCATGCTTTTCATCACCAATGTGACTCTCACCATCAATCTCAATCGCGAGTTGTAAATCTTTGCTGTAGAAATCAACAATGTAATTATCAATTGGTCGCTGGCGGTCAAAATCGTAGCCGCGTATTTGTTTTTTCTTAAGATGATTCCATAGAAAAATTTCTGTCTGTGTGCTGTTGTTGCGCAGCTTACGTGCATATTCTTTTAAGTGAGGATTGTATGGAATGATTTTGCGTCTCATAGTTTGTAATCTACACAAAACAGAAAAGCTGTAAATAGCAGTGTGGGAATAGACAGTTCTTGATCTTCCTTTAAGAGCAGATTAAGATCAAGAGTAAGGTCAAGAGTAAGATCAAGAGTAAGGTCAAGATCAAGACCCTATGTTAGCTTGGTCTAAGTTCTTTTCTTTTGAACCAGCCAATTAGAAACAGTATTCCAAATACGATTAGCGGAAGTGATATTAATAAAAGGGCTCCGACGCCAAATTTATTCCCAGTTATAATCGCGTAATAAATACCGAATGCTATGTAACAAATTCCTCCAATCCATTCCCATTTCCAACTGAGTGCGAGAATAATGAGAATTAAAAATGTAGGGATAAGATGCATAAACAAAGCGAGTATTGTTTCAAAGAAACTGTAACCGGCTTGAAATACATCCAAAGCAAATAAAGATAAAAACATTGCGAATAGAATTGTGGCTATACGGGGAGTCCAGAACAAAAAAGCTTTCGTAAAGCTCTTCATTGCCAACTCAATTTAATATTAGAATTACTATCGGTAGAAAGTTACCACAAAACGGAAAGGATGTAAATAGCAGCGTGGTGAATAGGCTATTCTTGCTCTTAATCATAATCTTACTCTTCCTTTAGCAGATCAAGAGTAAGATTAAGATCAAGAGTAAATTACATGCTCATCATTTTGTGCGGGTCTTTGCCGCCTTGAACTTTAGCATCTTCCAACAATACTTTGTAGCTGTATCCGTAGCCGAAATCTTTGTTTAGAACAATCTTGCCGGTAACAGTAACAATTTGATCTTTGGCGACCATATCATGAGTAGTTACGGTTAAATCAAAGTCTTCACCGCTTTTAGTTCCGTCTTGAATGTGAATCCAATTTTTGCCCATAATGCCGGTATTCAATTTTACAACTTTGCCTTTTAAGGTAACTGTTTTGTTTTGGTAAGAAGCTGGATTTGCATAAAGCTGGGCAATAGTAATTCCGCCGGCTGCTTTTTCAATTTTAATATCTTCTTGAGTAATAGTCGGTTTCATAGGCTGATTCATAGAACCAACGCCAAGTTTGGAATCGAGTTTATCAACAAAGTAAATTGTCTCAAAGGTTTTCTTTAGGTCCTTGCTCTCGAAGTTTTTCATTTCCATAGCTTGATTGTAGGTAAGGACTTCACCTTCTTTTATTTCAGCTTTAGGTGCAGCCATCCAGTATTCTTTATCACCCTCTTTAACACGTATATAAGTGTATTCCGTAACATGAACAACTTCCTGAACTGTAACTTCGTGAGCTGCTTTTACTGCCGGTTGTGCAGTCTTTGTCTTCTGTTCGCTTTCCTTAGAACACGCAGCGAACGTAAAAACCATCAACGCAATAAATGCAATTACTTTAATTCTCATATTATTCCTTCATGAATTTGTTTACAAAAATAGCAAAACCTATCCAATTGAAAAGGCGGGACTGAAAAATCGCTGTTTTATTATTACAAATTTTTAACGATAATAAAGGTGAGAAAAATATAATTCAACAAAGAACGCCGATATGAACGTTAGAAAGATTAGGGAAATAGCAGATAATCTATTTGAGCAAGGCAAGTACGATGATGCTTATATAGTTTATGATGAGATTTACACCCGCATCTGGAGTGCAATTGGACAAGTACAAACCGGGTTAACAAACTTTTCTAACGAATATCTGGGCAGCAGTTTCAAATCCAGCTACAAATTAAGAAGCACCTTCACGCTTCAAATTTCCGATAATATTTTTAAGAAGTGGTTTAATCTGGATACCGACCAGACACTGAATGAATTAACCTTTACTACTTACGGGCATCTTCAGTGCATTTCTTATTCGCCGTTTCTAAACAAAACAATTGGAGCCGACGTAGTTTACAGCGAGTTTATGATTTTACAAACGCTAATTGCCGATTCGGATAAAGATGATTGGGTAAACTCACTGCTCAAATTTGTTACTCCGGTGATGGAAGACCAGCATGTAAAGAAAATTCGACCGAGCATAACTGAAGCAAATGTTAAGAAACAACTTGCAGAAAATGCGGCAATGTTAAACTCTACAGATTGGAAAGATGTTAACGTTTGTCTGCTTGATTATCTGTTTAATATGGGAGATAATACTTCCGAGCTTTATACTTCCGTTCACAATGTTGTGGGAACATACTTTAGACAAAAAACACACCGCAAAAAGAGAACGGAAAATAAAGAAGAGAAGAAGCAAGATAATTACCGTTACCAAAGTTATGAGCGTTACGAAAAGTACGAAAGGTACGAGCGATTCGAAAACAAGTCATCTTCTAAGCGAGATGAGTTTGATTCTACACGCGCTACTGATTTTGAGAAAGCTAAACATTACGGACAAGTTCTAGGCTTAACCGGAAAAGTTTCCAAGACGTACATCAGAAAAAAATATTTGGAGCTGATTGCCAAATATCATCCCGATAAAGTGTTCGATTTAGGCGAAGAACTGAAGATTCTAGCCGAAGTAAAAACAAAACAGATTAACGCTGCTTACGATTGGATGAAGAAGAAGTATAGCATTTAGGTGCAAGGAACAAGATTCAAGGTGCAACAAAAACTAAATGTGTTTGGGGTAGCCGGTTTCAATCGGCAAACTAAAATCGCGCGACCAATCATTCCACGCAGAAAAATAACAGCGTACATTTTTAATTCCAGCCATCTTCATGCAGATGTAAACATTTGATGTTCTTGCACCTTTAAAGCAGTAGATGATAACGTTACTTTCTGCCGTAACGCCGACTTCGGCAAAAAGCTTTTTTAGCTCTTCCGGTTCTTTAAACCATGGAATCGAATTTACATTCTTCATCATGTTGTACCACTCAAGCCATTTAGCGCCGGGGAGTCTTCCCTTTCGGGGAGCGAAGTTCGGTCCGTATGGCGAAGAACTAACGCCAATCCATTCGGCATGATCGCGGACATCTAAAACTGTAATGTTAGGATTATTTAGTGCTTCCAACATCTCTTCCGAATCAACAATCATGGAATTTTCAATTGAAACAACAAAATCTTTTTGTGTCGGAGCGGGGGTTTCTTTTGTCGTGGGGAGATTGTGCATAAGCCACGCTTGAAATCCGCCGTGAAGTACAGTAACGTTTTTGTGGCCAAGGTGTTTTAGAATAAACAAGCCCCGGCAAGATCTTCCGTAGCCGTTATCCATTGCATCTTCATAAACAACAACTATCTTATCACTATTAATACCGGCAACTCCAAACAAAGCGGCAAATGTTTTACGCATTGCCTCATATCCGCCGTTTTCTGCTGTGGCCAGATAGGTAAAAATATCGTAAAGGTTAATGGCGCCGGGAATGTGGGAAATTACATAGTCTTCCGGCTCGCGCGTATCGATAATTACAAGATTTTCTTGATTAAGAAGCTCCAGTAATTCATCTGCTTCAGTTAGAAATTCTTTTTGTATAAGTTTTGTAGTCATTATTTCCATTCGGTTCGCAACTTATCTTCGAACGAAAAGAGATAATCTTTAGTGTGGGATTAATTCTATGAGGCCTATGAATAATAAATTTAGTGTTACTGAACCCGTCGAAGTGTGGCAATCTAGTTTGTAGTGTCATGGTTCGACAAGCCTGCCTACCGGCAGGTAGGCTCACCATGACTTAGTCTTAATATTTCAGAGGTCATTCTATGTACTTATTCGCAAGAATCGCAGTTACCGCACGGCTTTTCATCGTTAAAGCCGAAATACTCGGAGATAAAAACTCTTCGGCAAGTGATGGATTTGAAGTAATTAACAACAGAAAGGAGTTTCTTGTTATCGCTCATCAATTTTGCGCCGAGATGCTTTTCATCATGCAGTTCGTGCGGAAGTTCATCAATAATTTGTAAATCTTTTGTTTCAATTGTTCCTTCTGTAACTCCGTAACGGTCCAGCATTGCCAGAACAGTTTCAACGCGGAAATCACTCTTGTCTTTCCAGCTCATCTGTTCGCGCAGAAAATCATACCCCTCAGCGTTAACAACTTGAGGCTGACCTTTAATCAGATCAAACATGCGGGAGTAGTAATCGGCATTTGGATTTGCCCACTTGATAAATTCCATTTGCGTGTAAAGGTCTTGCTGATTGTAAAGCATCATGCAGAGAGAGGGTTTTCCATCTCTGCCGGCTCTGCCAATTTCTTGATAGTAAGATTCAATAGATGAAGGAACTTCGGCATGAATTACGAAACGAATGTCGGGTTTGTCAATTCCCATTCCGAAAGCGTTTGTTGCTAGAATTAAATTCTGCTTGCCGCTAAGAAAATCGCGCTGGGTTCTCTTACGCTCTTGCGGTTCAAGCTTGCCGTGATAAACACTGTGAGTGTAACCTTTATCGCGGAGAATTTGGGAGTAGTATTCTAGTTTTTTAATGAGCGCGAAATAAATTATTCCGGCGCCTTTGTAATTATCAAGAACTTTGAAGATTGCCGCTAGAGTTTCCTTTTCATCATAAATATCTGTCGTTTCAAGTCTAAGATTAGGGCGCTCAATTCCTTCATGGAAAATTTTTATTTCATTCTTCGTTAAACCAAGCTTAGTAATAATATCTTTCTGAACTTCCGGAGTTGCGGTTGCAGTAAGCGCAATTGTTAGCGGATTATTCATCAGCGCGCGGAACTCGGCAATTCGGGAATAATCGGGACGGAAATCATGTCCCCACTCGCTAATGCAGTGGGCTTCATCCACGGCAAGCAAGGAAATTTTAGTCTGAGCAATTGCATCGGTAAATTCTTTCTTACGGAAGCGCTCCGGAGTTACGTATAGCAGTTTAGCTCTGCCGTCAACAAACTTTCTTAACCGTTCTTTACGTTGTTCCGGTTTAACAGTTGAGTTGATAAACTCAGCCGGAATATTTTTCTTCTTTAGAGCATCAACCTGGTCTTGCATTAAAGCTATAAGCGGACTTATGACAATAGTTCCGCCTTCGAGCAAAAGTGCCGGAAGCTGATAACAAATAGATTTGCCGCCGCCTGTTGGCATTAAGACTAAACTATGCTTCTGTTCATTCAATAAGCGGTTAACAATAACTTCTTGAGTCCCGCGAAATGTTGTATGACCGAAATATTTTACTAATGCTTCTAAATAATTATTCATCTACTTGCCGGTATCCAAAAATTTAATAGCTCTTTCTAAAATAACATCTTTTCCGCCAAGTGAATCTGCTTTGGATATCCAAATAGGAATGTTTGGCGCCAAACCTTTTCCTTCAAAAACTTTTTTGTCTGCCGTGTATTGAATCCATCTTGCAACTCTATAAGACCAGCCGTTAGGAAGTTGGAGGGTGATTGGATTTGCAGAACCTCCGCCTGTTGTATCTCCGATTGCTGTAACTGTTGGTATTGACCTGAACATCAGTGTTGTTCCTTCTGCAGAGCTAAAACATCTTCTATTGGTTAAGAAGGCAACTTGCTTTAAATATTTGAGCTTTCCTTGCGGAGTGATTGTTCTCGCGGAATAATCTGTAAAGTCCGAATGTTTACTTCCGTTTCGGTAACGGACGTAACTATAAGTTCTAGTTTGGTCTGTAAATCTGCCGGCTATAGTCATTCCCAAATTATCATTGCCTCCACCGTTATTTCGTATATCAACCACAATTCCTTTGGTGTTCTTTAGTGAATCAAGAATTAAATCTATTGCGTTCGACCAAGCTGTTACATCACCTGAAAGGTTGGGTCCAACGTATATGTAGCCGATATCATTTGTAAGTTTGCCAAACTTCATATTGCCATATGCCTGTGTTGGATAACTTTTAACAAGGTAGTTAAAGGTGGCTTGTTCGCCCAAAAAATTAGCCGGGTGTTTCTGCCACCAATCTTTATAAGAATAGTAACCGAAAGGAGTCGTCAGATCTGCATGACCGTCTTTTAGTTCGGCGAGCATAGAAGAAAGAATCTGGAACAATTCCACTTCGGTAGTAGTGTTTGTAATTTTAGCTTTGTAAACGGTATGCAAAGAGTCCCAGTTAATCCGTTTGATTTCAAAGAAGGAATAGCGCTGATCGAATTCTTTCCAGAAAGCTTCAAAATTTACATCGGCCGCTTTACTTCCCAAATTCTTATTTACTGCAAAAATCAGCTCAAACAAAGAATAGCCGGCATTGCCCGGCAGATACATTTGAATGCGCAGCGAGTCGGAAGTTAATTTTTTAATATCGGCAGTGTATGGAGCCGAAGAGTTTTTATCAAAATAAATTTTCTTACCCGTCTCATCATATTCCCATTTGCCGCTTTGAACTGAAGAAGCATAAGTTCCATCACCGTTGAATTGTAGATAAATAAAACTAAGTTCATTGGTGGCGTCTATTGGGGCGCCGTTTGTTTGCAGCATATACGCCTTTGTTAACTGCCATGCTTTAGTAAGAAGTTGTTTCTCATTCTGAACTGGCCCTACCGGAGTGTCTTTTGAGCATCCGCTAAGTATTGCCAATGCTAGGATTACAAAGTGTAGTAAGGTTTTGATACTTTTCAATATATCCTCTATAATTTATTTGGTTAAACGGTTGAAATTAATAGAGCCTTGTGATTGCAAACCCAAAATAGAAAAGTGAAGCTGTAATTATTGCAAAATTATTGAACGAGCCGGAATAAGTCTATATTTGTAGAAAAGATGGTTGGAGATATGCTTAAAGTGATTTTAAAGAAAAATGAAGAAAGACGAATTCGTCAAGGACATCTATGGGTATTCAGCAATGAAGTGCAGTCAGTAGAGAATGGAGAATTGAAAATTGAGAATGGAGAATTGGTTCATGTTTTTGATTCGCGAGGTAATTTTGTTGCGAGTGGGTTTTACAACGGTAATTCCTTAATTGCGGTTCGTGTTATATCAAATAAAGAAAACAGTTCTTTGGAAGATGTAATTGAGGAGCGGATTGTTTCTGCTTACAATTACCGCAAGTCGGTTTACCCAAACCGCGATTCATTCCGCTTGGTTTTTAGTGAGAGCGATTTTCTCCCCGGACTAATAATTGATAAATACAATGACACGTTTGTTCTGCAAGTGTATTCTGCCGGAATTGAAAAGAATATTGGAGTTGTAGTAAACACTTTGCAAAATAAACTCGGCGCAAAAAACATTTTTACAAAACATGACGATTACTTCCGCACGCTGGAAGGTTTGCCGGTAGAAGATACTGTTTATTTGGGAGGAGCAGAAGAGGATGTAATTACTGATGGAAAATTGAAATACAAAATCAATTTTGAGAAGGGGCAGAAAACCGGATTCTATTTCGATCAATGCGACAACAGAGAGTATATGGGCAAGTTCTGTAAAGAGAAAACAGTTCTGGACTGCTTCTGCAATTCCGGCGGATTTGGCCTTCACGCTGCTGTAAATGGAGCTTCACAAGTTACTTTTGTGGATTCCTCTGCTAATGAAATTGAAAATGTAAAAAATAACCGCGCTCTGAATGAGCTTACGAATGAAGCAGAATATGTCTGCATGGATGTTTTTGATTATCTGGAAAAGTGTGTCGCCGAAAAGAAGAAGTTCGATATTGTAAACATCGATCCACCGGCATTCGCTAAGAGTAAAAAGAATCTGCCTAAGGCAGCAAAAGCTTATGAGAAATTAAACCGCTTGGCAATGGAAGTGGTAAATGAGGATGGTTTCGTATTTACCTCCTCATGTTCGCATCACTTAAAGAGAGATGAGTTTGTTTCCGTTATACGTGCCGCCTCAATTAAAGCGGAGAAGCAGATCCAGCTAATTTATACTAATGGTGCTTCGCTAGACCATCCCTCGCTTCCGGCTATGGATGAAACGTCTTATCTAAAATTTGCTGTGATAAAGGTTGCTCAAGTTTAGCCTTTGAAAGATTTATTTATTTAGAGTAATTTTAATTGTGGAACAGATAAAGCAAATAGAATATTGGAGAAAAGCAGCTTTGCTAGATTTGCAAAGCGCAATAGATATTTTCGAATCCGACAAGAATTTTCATTTTAGCTTACTGAAGTTACGCAAGAGCTGAACTTTATGAAGTTTTCTTAGTGAAACTTGGTGACTTTGTGCCCTAGTGGCTCGATTTCTTATATTTTCCTTTGCCACCAAGTCACAAAAGCACCAAGAAATCACAAAGTGCGTATCTTCAGTTAGCTTATTTCTTTGCCACTTATCTGTTGAAAAAATGATGAAGGCTTTGGTTGTTAAATCTACAAATGATTTTCCACCTAAGACACATAATCTCTTGCGACTAGCTGAATTGTCCAGTTAAATTGTGATGATTTGACTCTTACAATCCTAGAAGAACTGAGTCAATTTCAGTTGAGCACTAGAAATCCCGATGAATTATTCAGCCTTCACAAATTAGCAACAAAAGAATTCACCTTGGCTAAACTTGAAAAAGTAAAGGAAGTTTTTAAATGGCTGACATCCAATCTTTAGGAATTTATCCTACTATATTGAATTATGTTAAGGCTGTAGGAATGCATTTTGAGATTGAAAGCGTTTTCCTTTTCGGTTCTTACGCTTCCGGCTCTTCTTCGGATGATAGCGATATTGATCTGGCAATTGTTTCCAGTTCGTTTGGCGAAAATAGATTTAATGACAATGTAATGCTGGGAAAACTAACTTGGGGAATCGATACGAGAATAGAACCAATTGGTTTTACTCCGGAAGAGTTTCAATCTCGTTTCCTTGCCCTAGAAATACAGAAGAAAGGTCTAAAAATTCCAATCAACTGAATTATTGAGCCTATTTGAAGCAGATAGTAACCCAAATCTGTTTCCCATTTTTTATATTTGTCCCGCAAAAAAAATACTTTAACAGTTTTTAACATTTTTTACGAAACCGGATAACGTTTCGGTTTGTAGAAGGCACAAGAAATTAAAAAACAGTGAGGGAAACCTTGGATATTACAGCACTCAACGAGAAAATCAGAAAAGAGAGTGAGTTTATTGATGTTTTGTTCAACGAAGTTGGCAAAACAATAGTTGGACAGAAACAAATGCTGGAGAGACTTGTAGTTGGTCTGCTCGGCAACGGACACGTTTTACTTGAAGGCGTTCCCGGACTAGCAAAAACACTCGCAATTAAATCTCTCGCTTCAGCAATGAAAGCGAAATTCCAGCGCATACAATTTACACCGGATCTACTTCCGGCAGATTTGCTTGGAACTATGATCTACAATCAGAAAGATGGAAATTTTGCGATAAAGAAAGGTCCGGTTTTCGCAAACTTCATTCTTGCCGATGAAATTAACCGCGCCCCCGCAAAAGTGCAAAGCGCGCTTCTCGAAGCTATGCAAGAGCGCCAAGTTACAATAGGCGAAAACACTTTTAAGCTTGATGAGCCTTTTTTGGTTCTCGCTACACAAAACCCTATTGAACAAGAGGGAACATATCCTTTACCGGAAGCTCAAGTTGATCGTTTCATGCTGAAGGTTAAGATTACATATCCAACCCGCGAAGAAGAGCAAAAAATTATGAAGCTGAACACTTCTATGGATTTGCCGGCAATAAATGCTGTAATTTCTCCGGAAGATATTCTTCGCGCGCGTAAGCTGGTTAATGAAATTTATGTTGATGAAAAAATTGAAAAATATATTCTTGATATAGTTTTTGCTACACGTTCTCCAAAAGATTTTGGATTGGATGAATTGACTGACTTAATCAGTTATGGCGGTTCACCGCGTGCAACAATTAATCTTGCGCTTGGTGCACGGGCAATGGCATTCATCCGCCGCAGAGGTTATGTAATTCCGGAAGATGTACGCTCAATTTGTTCCGATGTACTTCGTCATAGAATTGCAGTTACTTACGAAGCAGAAGCCGAGGACATAACTTCCGAAACAATAATCACTAAAATTTTGAACAGAGTTGAAGTACCTTAATGAGCGGCAAGCTATTAGCTGCAAGGTATTAGCTAATGGCTGAGAGCTTATTGCTTAAGGCTAAATTATGATTACAAAAGAATTACTTAAACAAGTAAAACAAATAGAGATTCGCACAAGAGGACTTGTAAATGAAGTCTTCAGCGGTGAATATCATTCTGTGTTCAAAGGGCGCGGAATGGAATTCTCCGAAGTACGCGAATATGATTTTGGCGATGATATAAGAAACATCGACTGGAATGTTACCGCACGGTTTGGTCATCCTTATGTAAAGATTTTTGAAGAGGAGCGCGAACTAACCGTAATGCTTCTTGTTGATATGAGCGGTTCACTCGGTTTCGGCTCAGTTGAAAAAACAAAACAGCAGATTGCAGCGGAGTTAAGTTCTATTCTGGCTTTTTCCGCTCTAAAGAATAATGATAAAGTTGGATTAATTCTTTTTACCGACCGGATCGAAAAATTCATCCCTCCTAAAAAAGGAAAGACTCACTCGCTAAGAATCATTCGGGAAGTTTTGCAATTTGAACCGGAAGGAAATCAAACCAATCTTAAAGGTGCGCTCGAGTATTTCAATCATACAATTAAGAAAAAAGCAATTGTGTTTTTAATCTCCGACTTTATTGATGGCGGCTACGATAAAATTTTAAAGATAGTTGGACGCAAGCATGATTTGATCGGTGTTGTTCTGCAAGATCAAAGAGAGAAAGCTCTGTTCGATGCCGGATTGGTGAAATTCAGAGATGCAGAAACCGGCGAGATTCGTTATTTAGATACTAATGATAAAACGGTTCAAAAAACTGTTGTTGAGCATACTAAGAAATGGAATCAAAGCCGCAAGCAGCTTTTCCTTTCTAGCCGACTGGACTCAATAGAAATTGAAACATCTCAATCGTATGTAAAGCCGCTAGTTGATTTCTTTAAGCAGAGGGAGAAAAGATGGTAAAAGTATTCCGATTCACTTTTCTACTTTTATGTTTTGCCGTAATCTCACTTAAAGCACAAACAATTTCTGTTGCCGTTTCTACAGACACAACTGTTTATCAAGTTGGCGATTACATTACATTAACAATTGAGGCGCGTTACGATAAAAGCATTTCAATTAAACTTCCGCCGGTAAAGGACAGCATAAAAGTGCTGGATTATATTCAAACTCTTCCGGTTGATAAAAAAGAAGTTGACGGCAAAAATGTAGAGTATCATAAATTCATTTTTTCCAAATATGATTCTGCCCGGGTAACAATTCCTTCATTAAATATCGAATACTCTGAAGGAAAAAGCGGAGAGAAGAAGTTCTTAGCCACAACACCTATAACCATTACAATCAACAAACTTCAAGTTAATCAGCAAGAAGATATCCGTGATGTGAAAGAGCCTTATACAATTCCGCTGCCTTGGTGGATAATATTATTGGTGATTGTTGGAACAGTCGGTTTGGCTATTGGCGGTTATTACTTATATAAATATTTGAAGAAGAGAAAAGAAGGTAAGATCGAAATCAAGCCGGAAGTGATCATTCCTCCGTATGATATTGCTCTTGCTAAACTTGATGAACTTGGTCAGAAGAAACTTTGGCAAAATGGAAAGGTGAAAGAATTTCATAGTGAAGTAACCGAGATTGTACGCGAGTATTTTGAAAAACGTTTCAACTTCCGCGCGCTTGAAATGCCATCGTCTGAAATTCTTCCGGTTCTAAGTTATTTGGAAGAGGGAAAAGTAATTGTAGAAACAGCAGATAAGTTTTTCAGCAATGCAGATTTAGTAAAGTTTGCCAAGTTTGAGCCTATGCCTCATATCAACGATGAAATGATGACACAAGCTTATGAGATGGTGAAGTTAACAATTCCAGCTCCGCCAAAACGGGTTCAAGAAGGAGTTGCAAATGTTCAGTGATGTATCATTTGCATATCCATATGTTTTAGTCCTTTTGCTTGCAATACCGGCGCTTGCTTATTGGTATTGGAAGAAGAAAGAAAAAATTACTCCGGATGTAACATTCTCATCATTACAAATTTTTGGTAAAGCTCCGGTTACATTGAGAGAGAAGCTTGCTCACGTACCCTCATATATTCGTCTGCTTGGTTTAACATTTTTAATTATTGCAGCAGCACGTCCCCAAAGTTTTAGTAGCGGCGAGAATTTTTACACCGAAGGAATTGATATAGCGATGGTTCTTGATATCTCCGGAAGTATGCTTGCAGAAGATTTTAAGCCTAACCGTCTCGATGCAGCAAAAAAAGTTATTGATGAGTTTATTAAAGGAAGAACCGTAGATAAAATTGGTTTGGTAATTTTCTCCGGCGAAAGTTTTACACAGTGCCCGCTAACAATCGATTATTCGGTCTTGAGGAATCTACTCAAAGACATTCAGATGGGAATGATAGAGGATGGAACTGCGATTGGCAACGCTATTGCTAACGGCGTTAACAGATTAAAGGATAGCAAAGCGAAAAGCAAAGTTATGATCTTGCTTACCGATGGTGTTAATAATGCCGGTCATATAGATCCATTAACAGCGGCGCAAATTGCACAAAAATTCGGAATAAGAATATATTCAATTGGCGTTGGAACGATTGGACAAGCGCCGTATCCGTTTCAGACTCCATTCGGCATTCGTTATCAAATGGTGCCGGTAGAAATTGATGAAAATATTTTGAGGCAGATAGCTTCTACAACCGGCGGAAAATATTTCCGCGCTACAAACAATCGTAAGCTTGCAGAAATTTACGATGAGATAGATCATCTTGAAAAAACACGCACTGAAGTTACATCTTATCGTCATGCTAAGGAATTGTTTTTCAACTGGGCTCTGGCTGGAATGCTTTTATTGTTTGTAGAAGTTGGATTATCAAAAACTTACTTGAAAAGATTACCGTGATGAATAAAAGAATGGAACACGGATTTAACTGATTAAACAGATAAAAACTGATGGAATATCTTCACTCGGATATTACGGACAAAATTATTAAAGCGTTTTATCATGTTTATAACGTTATAGGATTTGGGTTTTTGGAAAAAGTTTATGAGAATGCTTTGCTTTTCGAATTGACATCGATGGGTTTACGTTGCGAAAAACAAAAGCCGATAGAAGTCTTTTATAAACAGAAAAAAGTTGGGGATTATTTTGCGGATATTATTGTTGAAGATAAAGTGATAGTAGAATTAAAAGCAGCAGAAAATTTGATAGAAGAACACGAAGCACAATTAATTAATTACCTCAGAGCAACAAAAATTGAGGTCGGTTTATTACTAAATTTTGGAAAGACTGCGCAGATCAAAAGAAAAGTTTTTGAAAATCAGTTTAAATCAGTTCAATCTGTTTAATCTGCGTTCTATAAAAGAATTATGATTCGATTTGGACATAGTACAATATTGTATTTCTTGTGGCTAATACCGGCGCTCGCTGTATTGTATTGGTATTTGCAGAAGAATCAGAATAAGCTGATGGAGAAATTTGCCGGAACAAAACTTCGCAAAGTTATTTTCCCGGAAAGAAGTTTGTTTAAATCTGCAATTAAGTTTGGCATCTTCTTGTTCGCATTAACTTTTCTGATTTTAGCTGTCGCAAACCCGCAAATTGGAACTAAGATTGAAGATGTTAAGCAAGTAGGGATTGATGTTTACATTCTATTGGATGTTTCTCGAAGCATGGCAGCGGAAGATATTAAACCGAGCAGATTGGAAAAAGCACGCTTCGAAATTGCTAAACTAATTCAAAAGTTGGAAGGCGATAGAATCGGTTTAATAGTTTTTTCCGGACAAGCATTTGTTCAGTTTCCTCTTACTTCAGATTATTCAGCCGCAAATTTGTTCCTGAATGCTGTAGATTTTAACTCGGTACCGCAGCCCGGAACAAACATCGGCTCGGCATTAGAGTTAGCTTTAAAATCTTTCCGTTATGATGACGGCACTAAGAAAGCGATAATAGTTATTACGGACGGTGAAGATCATGAAGGTAATATTGACGGAGCCATTAGCGATGCCAACTCTAAAGACGTTTCAATCTATGCAATTGGCTTTGGTTCGCAATCGGGAACGCCAATCCCGCTATATAATGGAAGTGGTGAAAGAATTGGCTATAAGGAAAATCAAGGGCAAATAGTTTTAACAAAGCTTGATGAAGCAACTTTGAAGACTATTACTGAGAAGGGAAACGGCAAATACTACCGTGGAAGCAATTCCGAAGACGAACTTGATAATATTTACAATGATTTGGCAAAGATTCAAGAATCGGAATATGGATCAAAAAAAGTTACTGAGTATGAAGACCGCTTCTACTATCTTTTATTTCCGGCAATATTTTTATTGATCGCAGAGTTTATGATGACTTCAAAAAGAACAAAATGGCTCGATAAACTTGAGAAGATGCGGAAAGGAGAAATCCGATGAGAAAATTTAGTTCCGCAATTATTATTGGATTAGCATTGCTTGGCTCTGTTTCTGCACAAAGCAAGCGCAGCCTGAATAACGATGGCGTTGACTTATACAAAGAAAATAAATTTGCCGATGCCGAAGTGAAATTCAAAAAAAGTTTGGAAAAAGATCCGCAGTTGTTTCAAGGACATTTCAATCTTGGTGACGCTTATTATAAGCAAGGCCGATACGACGAAGCTATTCAATCATATAAAAACTCAATGGCTTTGACAGACGACAAAGAAAAGAAATCGAAAGCTTTTCATAACATAGGCAACGCTTTATTAAAACAGCAGAAATATGAAGATGGGATTGGCGCTTATAAAAATGCGCTTAAGACCAATCCAAACGATTTGGAAACTAAGTACAATCTTTCTTATGCATTGAATATGCTGAAGCAAAATCAAAACAAGCAGAATCAGCAAAACAAGAACGATAAAAACAAAGATCAAAATAAAGACCAGCAGCAGAAGCAAGATCAGCAAGACAAAAAAGATCAGAACAAAGATCAGCAAAAACAGCAACAGCAGCCTCAGCCAAAGAATCAGATTTCTAAAGAAGAAGCACAGAGAATTCTTGAGGCAATGAAGAATAATGAAAAGGACATGCAGAAAAAGCTTCGTAAGGTAAAAGGTAAAGCTTACGCAACGGATAAAGACTGGTGAGATCAATTGAGAATTGAAAATGGAGAATTTAGAATTATAAATTCTTGTTCGGAGAATTGAGATGCTTAGGATAATTACGAAATATTTAGCAACGGTTTTAGTATTTGCGGTAATAGTAAATCCGTTGTTCGCTCAGAAGTTTTCTGCTTCGATTGAAAGAACAACCGTTGGTCAGAACGACCGCTTTCAAGTGGATTTTAATTTTGAGGGTGGAGATATCAATAACATCAGTAATTTTCGTCCACCAAACTTTGCGGGTTTTAGAGTTTTAAGCGGACCCAATCAATCATCCAGCATGCAGATTATCAATGGCAGAGTTAGCGGTTCGATAGGCTTCTCCTACATACTACAGCCAGCAAGCATGGGAGAATTTACAATTGGTCCAGCTTCGCTTGATTATGCGGGCAAAGCATATTCTACTCAGCCAATCAAAATTAAAGTCGAAAAAGGATCACCTCAACAGCAGCAGCAATCAAACAGCAGCGGTTACAGTCAGCAAGATTTAGCAAAAAATGTTTTTATTGTTGCCGAGACAAATAAAACTCATGTTACTCAAGGGGAACAGATCACAGTTGTTTATAAACTGTACACGAAACTGAATATTGCTTCTCCACAGATTACAAAATTACCTTCATATGAAGGCTTCTGGTCTGAGGAGATTGGACCTATTAAACAGATTAATTTTAATTTGGAAATGTATCGCGGAGAGAGATTCAGAGTCGCAACAATTAAGCAAGTCGCTCTATTTCCAAGTAAAACCGGTACTCTTAACGTTACTCCATTTGAATTAAACATTCCGGTGATCGTGAAGAAGAAACGAACCGGTAACGATATGTTCGACGAGTTCTTCAACGATTCATTTTTCGGTAGATCGGAAACGGTTCAGTTTCTTGCCAAATCAAATACGCTCAAAGTTCAAGTTGATCCGCTTCCTGCCGGAGCTCCGACTTCCTTTAATGGCGCGGTTGGTAATTTTAATTTTAGAGCCGAACTTGATAAGGATAATGTTGCAACGAACGAAAGTGTAACGCTGAGAATGAATTTGAGCGGTAGCGGAAATATCAAGCTGCTCAATGTTCCGCAGCTGCAATTGCCGGGCGGTTTTGAAAAGTATGAACCCAAAACAGTGGAAAATATTAACCGCGGCTCGGTTGTGTCCGGACAAAAAATTGTTGATTACTTAATTGTCCCTCGATCAGTTGGAACAAAAGAAATTCCGGCTGTTGAGTTTAGCTATTTCAATCCGGCTACAAAGAAGTATGTTACTTTGAAGTCCCAGACCTTCAAAATAAATGTTCGTCAAGGTGTTGGCGGAGAAGTTGCCTCAAGCAATTTTAATAAGGAAGATGTAAAACTTCTGAATGAAGATATTCGCTTCATTAAGCTTTCCGATTTCAATTTAGAACCGAAGCAAGAAATATCATTTATCAAACCATGGTTTTGGCTTTCGATTGTAATTCCATTCTTTGCAATGGTTGGTGCGTTTGTTTATAAGAGCAAGCAGGATAAACTTTATGGCAATGTTCAGCTTCTTAAATTTCAGAAGGCGGAAAAAGAAGCGCGTAAACGTTTGAAGCTAGCTAAAGCTGCGCTTGACTCGAAGCAGACTACAAATTTTTATTCCGAAATATCGTTCGCATTGTTTGGTTATTTAGAAGATAAACTCTCAATTCAGAAATCAGAATTCACGCTTGATGGTGCGATTGAAAAACTGCAAAGAAAAAATGTTAACGATGAAATGATCCAGCGTGTTAAGCAAATAGCTGAACGATGCGAGTTTGCCCGATTTGCACCTAAGGGTGAAATGCAAGCCGCAGCAAATGATATGTACGAAGGAACGGTAAAAGCTATAGTCGATCTGGATTCTTCGATTGGAGGTAAGAAATGAAACTGATTAGAATCTTTATATTAATTGTCCTTTCAGTTGCTTCAATCGAAAGCTTGTTTGCTCAAACACCGGATCAATTGATTGAGAAAGCAAACAAATTTTACCAAAATCAAAATTATTCCGAAGCGATTGTGACTTACGAAAAAATATTATCTCAAGGATTTGAAAGCGGAACACTTTACTACAATCTTGGTAACGCTTACTTCAAAGAAGGAAATCTTGGCAAATCAATTCTCTCTTTTGAAAGAGGATTAAAAATCGAACCGAACGACGAAGATTTAGAATATAACTTGCGAATTGCAAATGCCCGTACAGTTGATAAAATTTCAGAAATACCAAAGCTGTTTATTATTTCTTGGTGGGAAGGATTGGTAACAAGTTTTGGAATAAGCGGCTGGTCTGTTTTTGTAATAGCGGTATTTTGGATTCTTCTTGCCAGCATTGCAGTTTATTTCTTTTCGCGCAACGGACGTCTGCAAAGAATTTCATTTATGAGTGGGTCAATTTCATTATCAGTTTTAATGCTTCTGGTAGTAATTTTATTTGTCAGAATAAACCGCGAAGCTGCAACCGATTATGGAATCTTAGTCGAACAAACATATTCCGCCAAAGTATCGCCCGATCATAAAAGTAACGATGCTTTCGTTATACACGAAGGTGTAAAGTTTAGCATCGAAGATGCTGTTGGCGAGTGGGCTAAAATCCGTCTTAACGATGGTAAAGTTGGCTGGGTGCAGAAGAACTCATTTGGACAAATTTGATTCGAAAGAAATATGATTGAACGGAGCAGACGTTTGAACAGACAAACGATCTGCTCTTTTTTTATATGTTAGAACACTTCTTCAAAGGAAAGTACAAATCATACCTACATTAATTATTTTTATTTATATTTGAACAAGCAGATCAGTTGGAAATTCTATGAAAGTGATTTTTATGAAATATAGCCGGATTGTGTTAGCAGCAGTGTTACTTGTTTCGGGCTGCTCATTTAATAACGACACAACAACTCCAACAGATTCAACTACAAATTCATCAGCACTTCAGCTTACAACTCCTAAAGATGGAACGACTTCCGTTTCAGCATTCGGTACAACACTTCAATGGTCAACTACTGCTGCAATTGGAACGGTTTTCGAAGTGTTTCTAGAACAGACAACTGGAAAGAATATTTTACCAACTGCCTCTACATGGAATACTACTCCAAAAGCTTTGGGATTGACTTCTACAACATATTCAACCGGACAGCTTTCTTATGCAACTTGGTACGCATGGAGAGTCCGCGCGTTATATACAACCGGTTCATGGACTGATTCACCGGTGCAATATTTCCAAACTGAAGACATTCCTCAATCCGCGTCAAACATAATAAAGGTTCACGATTATTCAACTAATTACGATCCGGCAAATGTTAGTCAAGATCATATCATCAATGTGATATTTCAAGTTACGGATGCTGCCGGTAATGGAATTGTGAATCTTACCAAAGATCAATTTGAGGTTCTTGAAGATGGCGAGCAGCTTCGCGAAGCTGAGGTTAATTTTTCTCAGTTGCCGGCATCACGAGTAATTTTGCCGGTTCACTTGCTTATAGATAACAGTACAAGTTTGAAAGCGAACAATCGTTTGCCGATTATGAAATCCGATGCAACTGAAATTGTTACACGGCTTGGATCAATTCCTTCTTTGACAACGTATTTCAATATTTATCAGTTCAGCGAAAATCTTTCTCCACAAGTTGGTTCTATCACACCACCAGGTGTTACGTCAGATCAAGCTAAATTGGAAATTGGAAATATACAGCAAGGAGTTGCCTCTACAGATTTTAACGGTGCTGTTGCCGATGTTGCACGCTCAATGGTTAATTCATATACTGTTAATGAAGTGAAACAACAGATTATGATTGTTCTTTCCGACGGCGATGATACTGCCGGAAAACGTTCGCTGGCAGAGGCGACTAATGCGGTTTCATCTAAAAGAGTTTATACAATGGGATATGCCGGCGACCTTCGCGAAGATATTCTAAAGATGATTGGTGTTTCCGGCTACTTCAACAGAAGCTTGAACGCTGACTTTAGTTCCTACTTGCTGAACATAAGAACATATCTCGAAAGTTTTTCGCGCAGCTTTTATATGCTAACGGTTACAAGTCCAAAACGCGGATACAGAAACCATACCATTTCAATTCGTATGCACGGTAGTTTAAATTCGGTTTCAGTTAACTATCCGGGCTGGTAAAAGGAAAACAATGTCTGTTACAAGAAAAGATGTAGAATATATTGCTTCACTTTCCAAACTAAAGTTTGAAGAAAACGAGCTGGAAAATTTTACGCATCAGCTTAACGACATTCTCGCCTACGTTGAAAAGTTAAATGAACTTGATACCGAGAATGTTGAACCTCTTTCTCATCCGGTTGAAAACAATAATGTGTTTCGCGAAGATGAACTTAAGCCATCCATTACAACTGAAGAAGCTTTGAAAAATGCTCCGAACAAAACGGAAGAGTTTTTCAGAGTTCCCAAAGTAATTAACCAATAACTCCAGAATAAATAATGATTGTAGGAATAGTTCCCGCACGTTTTGCATCGACACGTTTAATGGGAAAGCCGCTTGCAGATATCGGCGGCAAGCCGATGATTCAGCATACATACAACAGCGCAAAAAAATCCAAACTTTTAGATAAAGTAATTATTGCAGTTGATGATGAAAAAGTTTTACAAGTTGTGAAGAGCTTCGGCGCCGAAGCCTATATGACTCCGAAAGACTGCGCGAGCGGTTCCGATAGAATCGCATTTGTAGCCGAAAAAATTCCCGATGCGGAAATAATTGTAAACATACAAGGCGATGAACCCTTTATTAAAGGGAAGATGATTGATCAGGCAATTGAACCTCTTTGGATCGACAAGAAGGTTAGTCTTTCGACACTTGCCAGAAAAATTACAAATGTGGAAGAAATGAAATCGCCGGCAGTTGTAAAGGTTGTTTTCGACTATCATAACTACGCAATGTACTTCTCACGTTCTCCAATTCCATTTGTGCGGGACGCAAGGACAAATCTTGAAAAGGTTCAATCGGCTGATATTTATAAACACATTGGTCTTTATGTTTACCGCCGCGAGACTTTACTTAAGTTTACTACACTAAAGCCTACAGACTTGGAACAAATTGAAAAACTTGAACAGCTCCGGTTTTTGGAAAATGGATTTAAGATGAAGATTGTTGTTACGGAGTATGATAGTCTTTCTGTTGACACGCCTCGGGATCTGGAATTAGCCCGCCGATTTCTGGAACGGCAAAACAGAAAGTGAAACCGAAAAGCTTAAACACAAAGCGCGCAAAGAAAGAAACAAGTTCTCAAAGGTAAAAAACCCTTTGTGGCCTTTGCGTAGCTTCTCTTTGCGCTCTCTGCGTTTAAATCTTTCACTTTCAGTTTATTCATTGTCTTTTCCACCCATCAATGCTATTTTTGAATAAGAAAAATTGGAGTAATTAATGGATAGCAAGATTAGAGTTTTGGTTGCCAAAGCCGGATTAGATGGACACGATAGAGGAGCTAAAGTTGTTGCTGCCGCATTACGCGATGCCGGAATGGAAGTAATCTATACTGGATTGCGCCAGACACCCGAAATGATTGTTGAAGCTGCAATTCAAGAAGATGTACACGCAATTGGAATTAGCATACTTTCCGGCGCGCACATGACAATCTTCCCGCGCATTTTGCAATTGATGAAGGATAAAGAAGTTGAAGACATTCTTTTATTTGGCGGCGGAATTATACCGGAAAGCGATTTGAATAAGCTGAAAGAGTTAGGTGTTGGAATGCTTTTTACACCCGGAACTTCAACGCAAGAGATTATCAAGTATCTAAATGAATGGGTGGAGAAGCATCCGAAGAATTGAACAGCGTTCAGCTATCAGCCATCGGCAGTCAGCCTTATGCTAAGATTAGAGCCTCACAATTTGTGGGGCTTTGTTATAATCGAAAGATTTCCCCGATGCTTGCGTCGGGGAAAAGAGATGAATAAATTGGAAGTATGAGTGAACATGTCATTAAAAGTCATAACAAAACTCTTTTGCTGTACCATTTAGTATTCCCGGCAAAATATCGAAGAAA